>CAYMHU010000021.1:48858-50944 GCA_964390335.1 uncultured Granulosicoccaceae bacterium
TTAATTCATTAAGCGCCGCCACCGTTGCATCGCTTAAACTTACCGATGAAGCACCTGCATTCTCTTTCATGTATTCGATGTGTTTGGTACCCGGAATAGGGACACTGCCTTTTCGGTGTAGTAACCAAGCTATGGCAAGTTGCGCCATGGTACAGTGGTTTTGTTCTGCAATCTCGGCGTAAGGTTTTAGGAGTTCACTGTTTTTCTTAAACGCTTCCGGTTCGAATCTTGGACGGGCAATGCTGGTGCGTAAATCACCTTCTTCCATTTGAGTGATGTCGGTCGCTTTGCCTGTTAAGAATGCTCTGGCCAGAGGTGAGAAAGGCACCATAGTGACTCCGAGTTCATCGCACACATCTAAAATGCCATGTTCTGGTGTTCGGGACCACAAAGAGTATTCCGATTGCAGTGCAGCAATCGGATGAACCTTATGCGCACGGCGTAAGTTTTCACAACACACTTCCGATAAACCGATTTCGCGTACTTTGCCCTGTTCAACAAGTCTCGATAAAGCGCCGGTGCTTTCTTCTATAGGAATATTAGGATCGACGCGATGCAAGTAATACAAATCGATAACGTCAGTCTTTAAACGCTTTAAACTGTTGTCACAGCTTTGCATAATTTTAGCAGGGTCGCCGTTAATACCATCTTCACGCGACAAACCACATTTGGTGGCCAGTATGTATTCGTTACGTCGGCCTTTCAGTGACTCACCAATAAGACTTTCATTGTGCCCTGAACCATATACCTGTGCGGTATCCAAAAAAGTGTAGCCTTCATCCAATGCTTCATTGAGTAATCGTGTTGATTCTCGATCGTCGGCTTTGCCATAGCCCATAGACATGTTCATACAGCCCAGCCCGATTTCAGAGACAGTTAACGAGGCAATAGTGCGAGTTTTCATGAGAGATTCCTATATAAATTAATTAAGAGTCTGTATCGAGCCAGGCTAGTATTTCACGCGTATGTTCACCTAAGGTAGGTGCATTGGAGCATGGGGAATAGGCCGTTGCGTCACCCATCCTGAATGGCAGCGTTGGAACAGCGGTGCCGTCTGGCGTATTTTGTACGAAGCCACGCTGCTTTATCTGATCGGACTTTAATGCCTCCGACATAGATCGGAGTCGCGCGGCAGGTACTCCCGCTGATTGCAAAATGGGTTCCCATTGTTCGGCCGTTTTTTTTAATAGCTCAGTTTCAATTTCAGCGCTAAGTTCCTTCGCATGTTGCTTACGTTGGTCGCGTTGTTTAAAACGCGGGTCACTGGTCCAATCTTCGCGCCCAAGTGCTGTTGCAAGATTAGTAAAATGAGATTCTTCGTTAACACCCAGCGACACAACACCGTCTTTACAAGGAAAACTACCAGCGCCAGGAGAGCGACTGTTAGCAAGATTGCCACGACGTTTCGGTGCGTTACCCGTCTTAAGATAATCACAAACAGTCGAACTCATGAGAGACAAGCCCGTTTCCAACATAGAAACATCTATAAAATTGCCGCGGCCACTGGTTGCGCGCTCGAACAATGCAGCGCTAATGGCAAAACTTGCAGCCATGGCAGTTCCATAATCAAGCACAGGAGCACCAGCTCTAATGGGGCCGCTTTCCTGAGTGCCGGTCGCATCCATTAATCCGCAGGAAGCTTGAATATTCACATCGTATGCCGGGGTGTTCTCCTGTGGCCCCCCGCGCCCGTAACCTGTCATGGCGCAATGAATTAGGTGAGGGTGCTGAGTCGCCAAACTATGTTCATCCAACCCCAAACGATGCATGGTTGCTGGAACGTGGTTTTCTACCAGCACGTCGGCACGCGACAGCAGCTGATGAAACTGCGCTATGCCCTGTGATGATGCAAGGTCAATCGCGATGGATTTTTTACCGGCACCTTGCGTTAAATAGGACGTGCTCATGCCTGCGTTAGCGGCTTCGCTATCGGTGCCTCCTCGATGTCTTATGGCATCGCCTTTCGTTGCCGACTCCACCTTAATAATGTCTGCGCCCAGTAAACTCAAGTAGTATGAGCAAGCCGGCCCTGCTAATACATGTGTGAAATCGACGACTAATAGACCTTCTAATGGATGTTTTTTTG
>CAYMHU010000021.1:51044-66144 GCA_964390335.1 uncultured Granulosicoccaceae bacterium
GCTAATACATGTGTGAAATCGACGACTAATAGACCTTCTAATGGATGTTTTTTTGACATTCGGGCCTCAATTAAATGTCTGCGTGTGAATTAGTTCTGGGTCGTTACGCAATTGTTTGGAAAATACAGTAAAGATATTTGAGCAAACTGAATTTCCTGTTTACAATGCTGGTTCCGGCAGTGTGCTTAGTCATAGTAGCGTACTGCACTATCTTGGAGAAATTATGAATTTAACTAAAAAAATCGCTACAGGTGTCGCGACTGCTGCGATGCTGGTTAGCACAGCTGCATTGGCTGACTATCCCGAAAAACCCGTCAAGATCATGGTTGGCTTCTCAGCCGGTGGTGGTACTGACACAACCGCACGTGGTTTCGCATCTTATATGCACGAAGCGCCAAGCATGAACGGCATGCCTGCATACATCGTGAACCTGCCTGGTGCATCTGGCCAGAAAGCGGCAAAAGAAGTACTTGGTGAAGATGCCGACGGCTACACGCTGTATATGATTAACATTGGTACTTTTATCGCTGGTGAATTAGCCAAAGGCGATGAGCGTCCTTACCACATCCCCGAAGCTTTCGTAAACTTAGGTTGTGCTTCTCAGCTGGTAACGTCACTGCAAGTCCATTCTTCAAACTCAGCAACCAACTTGGAAGAGTACATTGCTAGCCTTAAAGAATCAGGTGAGGAAGTGACTTGGGGCACCTCTGGTGCAGCAACCATGCACGCAACTATCGGCCACATTTTCTTTGATACTCACGGTATTCCGCACAAGAAAGTACCTTTCAAAGGTGGTTCCAAAGCCCGTGCCGCGTTGGTATCTCAGTCAGTTGATGCCGTGTTTGGCGGTGTGAACACTGTTGTTGGTTTCGAAAACGACATTCGTGCACTAGCTTCTGCGGGTGCAGAGCGTGATCCGATGGCGCCAGATCTGCCTACATTCTCTGAGCAAGGTACCGATGGAATCGATTTCACTGGCCTGATGTGTTTGTTTGGCCCAGCTGGTATTCCTGATGAAGTGAAGGAAGACGTTGGTGCTGCAATCGCGCACATCGCTGAAATCCCAGGATATCAGCGTTATATGGGTGGCAACGATCTCGCGTCGTTCTACACCGACTCTGCAAAAGCGACTGCAGCGCAAGACACTATGTTCAGTGTCATGGGCCCAGTTGTAGCAGAAATTATCGCAAACCAGTAATTTTGTGATGTTCGCAAGAGGCAGGCCCTGTTGGGCTTGCCTCTTTTTATTTGTGTCCGGTGTCGATCGATCACCGGTGTTGCTTCGATCAAAAGTACGGTACTCACAGGCACAGCTCTTCAATGCATGCTTCTAATATGCATGACCTCTGGGTACGATCTTGGTAGGTACAATCTTCACAGGTACGGCACATGGACAATGAAACTTACAAAACCAGAGTGGAATACGGCGTTGGCGTTGTAGTGCTACTGGTTGGTCTCTTTTTTATCTTCCAGGCATTCACTATTGAAACCTCGCGTGAGTCTGTCGGACCGCGAACCCTGCCACTTATACTGGCGGTTTCACTGGTAATAGGTGGTGTCTGGTTATTCCTGCGAGCTTTGTTGGGAAAAACCGGGTATCTGAAAGACGGTTACGGATTCCGGGAAAGTAACCTCAAGCGCATCATGATGGTCGTCGGATGCGGCGTTATCTTTGTGCTGACGTTCTGGGGTTTCGGGTATTTTTCGGCAGTCATTGTCACGCTTATCGCCATGCTTTACACGTTTGGTGTACGCAATTGGTTATCCATGATACTGGGCGCAATTAGCCTTGCCATTGTCTTTCAATGGGTTTTTATGGGCGTGATGTTACTGAACGATCCTAAAGGCGCTATTTTCGATGTGCGACCCTACACAAACTGGATTACAGGAGCTAAGTAATTGCAAAACCAATGCGCTGGCGTCGAGTCGTTCTTTGAATCATTAGGATTTTTATCTATTTTCTTTGATATTTCCTGTGGTTTTGTCATTCTGTTTAATGATCCATATGCAATTATGTTCGTCGTGTTGGCGGCGTTTGTGGGCATTGTGTTTGGTGCCTTGCCGGGTTTAACCGCCGCCGCTGCCATTGCCATGATGTTACCGATACTCATTGCGTATAACGACGAAATTGGTGGACTTGCTGGGCTCGCGTTCTTGTACGTGATAGGTAAATCCGGTCGCTATGGAGGTTCAATCGCTGCCATACTTTTTAATACGCCAGGTACTGCAGCTTCTGCAGCAACCATGCAAGACGGCTACCCAATGACACAAAAAGGGCAGGCTGGTAAAGCATTAAAAACAGCAACAGTATCGTCGGCATACGGAGATTATTTCGGTGAATTCGTGCTGATATTTGGTGCTGTATCCATCGCCGCGTTTACCCGTCAGTTTGGACCGCCTGAAAACTTCGCAATCTACCTGATGGCATTTATTGTTATTGGGTCAGTGGTCAGCGATAGCATTATTAAGGGCATCATTTCCACATTGTTTGGTGCGGTTGTTGGTCTGATAGGTGAAGACATCATCACAGGCCAATTCAAAATGACCATGGGCATCGATGAGCTGGAGTCGGGCATGGCTTTGGTGCCGCTGCTTATTGGTGTGTTTGTCATTTCCGAGGTCATTATTCAGGCCGAGAAGGCTGCCAAAGTCAAAATGATTGACCTTGCTCCGGACGAGATTGCCGATCCAACCGATCACTACTTCACTTGGGCTGAATTCAAACGTTGTGTGCCATTGATGTTCCGTTCTTCCATCTACGGCTCGCTCATTGGCATGATGCCGGGGCTGGGTTCGTCTGTTGCCTGTTTTGTTGCATACGGCGAAGAAAAGCGCCGCGCTAAAAATAAAGATGAATGGGGAACCGGAGTCGTTGAAGGCATCTCGGCCCCCGAATCAGCAAACAATGCAGTCTCCGGACCGTCCATGATTCCACTGCTAACCTTGGGGATTCCAGGTTCTACGATAGCGGCAGTGCTTATTGGGATGTTTTTAGTTAACGGATTACAGCCCGGACCATCCATCTTTGCGTCTGAACCGCCGCTTTTTATGGGTGGTCAGCTCATTAGCCCACGCGAATTCATTTTCGGTATATTCGCTGCAGGGTTAATCGGCATAGCTTGCTACGCCATTATTGGTTATTTTGCTGCGCCGTTTATTGGTCGCATGATTGCGATTTTGCCTACGCAATATTTGTATCCGTTTATCTTCTTAACCGCGCTGGCAGCCAGTTATTCTTCGCGTGCATCCATTTGGGATGTTGGGTTTGCATTGCTGTTTGGCGTTATCGGTTACGCCATGCGACGCACTAACTTTTCTGCGGCTGCGTTTATCATTGCTTTTGTTCTAACTTCCAGTATGGAAGAGGCGTTTCGCCAGTCCATGATTATTTCCGATAAAGGCTTCTTTGTTTTTACAAGCTTTGAATATCAAGGTAAGTTCTCGTACGCGCCAATTTTTCTAATGATTGCTGCTGCGGTTATATTGTTCCGCTCCTGGTCAGGTTACAAAGCACGTAAAGCGGCGGACAACTAGCGTTTCTGTGGCTGGGTTCGACGTACGCTTTATCCCGATTTTTGCTTGTGCATTGATCGGTGGTATCGCGGCTTATTGGCTTGGCGCACCAATGCCATTCATGTTGGGTGGTATTGTGGGGGCCGCAAGCTTTGTGCTTTGGTATGAGCGCGACGGCAAGCGGTTGCCTAAACAATCGCGCTGGCTGCGATTGGTGTTTATGTCTATTATCGGGGCTATTATTGGCTCGCGTTTTTCCCCGGAACTGATTACGTTATTGCCACAGTTCTGGTTATCGGGGCTTGCCTTAATCCCGTTTATTCTCATTGCTCACGGCGGCAATTACGCGATAATGCGTGGCCTTGGCCGCTATGAAAAGAAGGATGCGTATTTCGCCGCCTTGCCTGGTGGGATAATAGATTCTGCTGCGCTTGCTGAAGAGGCTGGCGCCGATTTACGTATCGTAACCGCGCAACACTTTATTCGAATCATTCTGGTCGTGACCTCGGTGCCATTGTTGTTCCTATTGATACAAGGCGATGCGGTAGGTTCGCTCGGTGGGGAAAGTTTGGCATCAAGCGAGTACGATTTTATGGATGTGTTGGTGCTTTTGTGCATTGCACTGCTTGGATTGTTGCTTGGTCAGAAATTGAAGTTACCGGTGTCGCATATGTTGGGGCCATTGATCCTGGCTTTAATGCTGTCGGTTAGTGGTGTTGTGACAATCGATATTCCACCCTGGTTAGTGCATGTGGCGCAGTATGTGATTGGCGCTGCACTTGGTGCGCAGTTCTCAGGTATTTCTCGGCGATTACTTATTCGCGGGTTGGGATTGGGGTTGCTGGCCGGTGCGTTCATGCTCACGCTTGCAGCTTCCTTTGCTGCCTTACTAGTGCAACACGTACCGGCAGACTTTGGGGCGATGTTTATCAGTTTTGCAGCCGGTGGCCTGGCTGAAATGAGCTTGATAGCCTTGTCGCTAAACTTTAATCCTGTCGTGGTTGCGTTGCATCACCTTGTCCGGATCTTGTTAACCGTTTCTTTCGCAAACTTCCTGTCGCGGCGAGTATTCGACTTTATGCCGACGAAACAGTAAGCGAGACTCATCTCCCGACGACCTACAGCTACGGCCTATCATCGCTTAAATTTGCCGCAATTCGTGCCAAAACAGATGCTTAATGCATGGACTCTATTACGCCATTAGGCTATATTGGGATTCCAATATGGATGAACTGCATCGTATATTGCACGTAAGTTATTGAAATTAGTAAAATCCGCGTGTTCGTCTTATATTTATGGGATCCCGAGTTAAGCTTTGCTGGGTGTATGTACTTAAACGGGTGTTGGAAGATTCGAAGAAATCGAGTAAGGCCGCACGGCCGACCAAGGCTCAACTTAATTTTGTGTATTTGGAGGAATCTATGCTTAAAACAACAATAAAAGCGAGCCTTGCTTTATTGCTGACCCTTCCTGCATCAGCTGTGCTGGCGCAGGCAAACTTAACATCGAATACGGCGGGTGCGGGCACCGCGGCGGGTTTAACGGCAACCGCTTTGGTTGAGTATGCGGGTGATCGTGGTATTGCCAACATTCAATTGAAGGACGGCCAAACCGGAACAAACTACGTGCAAGCTGTGGCGGAAGGCAAAGTAGATATTGTCAACGGTCCATTCATTTTGCCGTTTTTGTTATCTCGAGCGGCTGGCCCGTATGCCAGTTTAGGTAAGGAGAAAGGCGCGGAGCTTGGCGCCAACATTCGATTGTTGTATCCCTATACCCTCAGTATTTTCAGTATGTATGCATACGATGCAAAGGGCATCAAAGGTTGGGGTGATTTAAAAGGTAAAAAAATCCTTAACGGCCCACCTCGAGGTGCTGCTACTACTAACTCGCGTGCGTTAATTCAGTTGTTCGGTGGTGCAAAAGCTGAAACGGATTATGAATCGGTTACCGTTAACTGGAATCAAGCTGCTTCAGCAGTTATAGATGGCACTGCGGATGTTGCCGTTATCCCAGTTGCGTTTCCTGGGCCTCGTGTTACACAGGCCGGTGCTGCTGGTGCAATGACGATGTATTCCATGCCAAAAGATAAGTTCGAAAGTGAAGCAGGTCAAAAGCTACTAAACAAACCGGGTTCAGTCGCGTATACCATCCCGGCTGCTGAAGCCATTTCAGGGCTCGGTTCTGGTTGGACTGTATTATCAGAGGATGAAACATTTCGGGGTATGGCTGTAACCGGTGGTGATTTCGTGAATAAAAGCATGGATGAAGAACTTGCTTATCAATTAACAAAAGCACATATCGAGAACATCGAGTCGCATAAGAAACTTGCGCCGTTTATGGCTTCCCTGAATTTTGGTGTACTGGATCCAAAAGTGGCTGGATTGTGTGGTCCGAACCCGGTTAAGTTTCATCCCGGAGCTGTACGTGCGTGGGAAGAAGCAGGGCACACGGTTGTTGATTGTGCAAAACCATAAAGGGTGACTTTTTAGTTGCATAGTGAATGGATTGGGCAGCAATAGCTGCCCAATCTGGTTTTATCACAGCAGCGTTAGCCGTCTTATTTTTTGAAGTCGTACCTTGTTTGTTCTCACTATTACACGCTATCAGCAAATCCAACACTATTTAAAACATTAAGTTAAAACACAAAGATGGCTAAACAGAATCAAGTCCCTGCTGCGGCTAAAAACCCTTCCTTTGTGGATGATCTTGTTTACTGGCTTGGTTTAGTGCTGATTGTTGTTGGCCTACTCAATGTAACGCCGTCTATCCCGGGCTGGGATGAGCTATGGCGTTCGATAACGGGTATTGATAATTTCAAAATCCGTCGTTTTCCAACCGAATGGCTTTACCCCATTACATTTTTCTGGATGATGCTGATTGTTGCATTGAAGCATTCAATGTGGCGAAGCTGGACAGATAAAAAGCCGCTTGCCCGGCGTGTTGGGCTGTTCCTTGATTTCGCACTGGTATTCTGCGCTGCGATTATCTCTTTGAGTTATCTAACGGAACTGGAAGCAGTTTGTTTAATCGATGTGATTAAAGGTGATCGAGCAGCGTTGGTTGCGCAAGCACTGCAGGCCGATATCGAATATGCAGAACTGTTGGGTTTACCGATTCCCGATTCAGCTGATGATCCATCCTGTCAAAGCACAACGGCCGGTTGGCTGCCGTTTATTCTGTTTGGTTCAATAGTTATTTTCCTGCTTTACAACATTAAGGTTTGGGGCTTGCCATTGGTGTTGGTGTCGCTGTTAATTGCCACCTACACGTTCGTCACTGTAATGAATTGGTATTTTAATGGTGCTGACGGGCAAAACAAATACTTGATAACCATACTCAGTAGCGAGGAACCTCGCAGCTTGGCGTCAGGACGCGAATTTGTTCGAGATGCATTAATCAACAACACATCCGGTATTCTTGGACGTTTCATTAATATTTTATTGTTATTGGTTTTTCCATACATCATTCTAGGTGCGCTGTTTGGTCGCTGTGCTGGCGGTCAGGCACTGATAAAACTCGCGTTTTCTGTCACACGAAACTTGCGCGGGGGCCCCGCTCATGCCGCGGTCGTGTCGTCCGCGATGTTTGGCACTATAACGGGTGGTCCGGTTGTTAATGTGTTGTCAACGGGTGTGTTAACTATACCCATGATGCTCAAGCGCGGATTTTCAAAAGTATTTGCAGGTGGTGTAGAGGCTGCTGCATCATCAGGTGGTTCTATCATGCCGCCTATCATGGGGGTTGCCGCGTTCATTATGGCTGCGATGACCGGCGTGCCGTATCGTGAAATTATTATTGCGGCGATCATTCCCGCTGCCTTTTATTTCTTTTGCCTGTTCCTATCTGTGGTGTTTCAAGCACGCAAGCAAAACATTCAAGCCGTTGGTGAATTAACGGATGATATGCGCCTTACTGGTGAAGATCGACTTCACTTAGTGCAAATTTTTGCGCCGATATTATTGGTATTAGTCTTATTGTTAACACCAAAAGATGCCGTTGGATGTAGTTGGTTATCGGTGCTGCTGGGGAGTGTGGTTGAGCGCAATGGCGATGTCTGCAATGTGGTATCGATGCCATGGATTGTGCAGCTTATCCAGAATGCGGCTGGTGATGCCAGTGCCGCTGGTTGGTGGGCAGTGATGTTACTGCTGTTTTTAATGCTGCTGGATAAAGAGTTTCGTGCTAAGCCAAAGAAGATCTTTGCAGGGTTATCTCAGGCGGGTATCACGTTATCTACCCTGTACTTAATGTTTCTGGCCGTGACGGTAATTGACGTTTGCTTAACCTTCACTGGATTATCAAAATTTGTTGCAGTGGATGTGCTGGGCTACTTAAAGTCGTTTGATGTGTCTGTAACATCCGCTGGATTTCAACTATTCGCGTTGTTTCTAACCATGTTGTTGGCAGTGCTGCTGGGCATGGGCATGCCCGCTGTACCGGCGTATATCAACGTAGCGTTGTTAATGGGGCCAATGTTAGTCGGTTTGGGTTTAGCGACGTTCACAGCGCATATGTTCGTATTTTATTTTGCAGTTGCGTCTGCTATTACACCGCCGGTAGCCTTGGCAGCTTTCGCAGCGTCAACCATCACCAAAGCCGATCCCATGAAAACCGGATTCTCAGCCGTAAAGTCCGGAATTGTGATGTTTACGCTGCCGTTCGTGTTTGCCACCTACCCAGAGCTATTGCTTATCGACAAAGCGGTGATTGATCCAGAATCCGGTTTGTTCCTGGCAGGTTATGACGGCACAACTGACTGGGCGTGGTTAAGTTTCTTACTTGCGCGAGTGGCCTTGGCTTTGTACCTTGTATCAAGTGCATTATCTGCCTACGATCACAAAGCACTGAACCCAGTGGAAATTTTTATACGGTTGGCAATTGCTGTACTCATCTTGTTTAAACCTGCTGAAGTGTATACACCTGCAATTGTGGCCGCGGTTCTGCTTATTGGTTTCCACATTGGTCGCAATCGGACAGCGCTTCAAACTGCGTAACACTTAGACGGTAAGTATTCATGAGCAAGCAGCCTAATTTCTTGTACTTCATGGTTGATCAGCACCGGGCAGACTGGCTGGGTTGTTATGGTCACCCGGTGGTTAAAACACCGAATATTGATGCGCTTGCCGCGAACGGCACCCGGTTCGATGAATTTCATGTAGCAACACCCATCTGCATGCCAAATCGCGCCAGTTTCATGACCGGTAGAATGCCTTCGGTGCACGGATTGCGGTACAACGGTTGTACCTTGTCACAACGGGCCAATACGTTTGTTGATGTACTGAGAGCCAGCGGATATGCGACTGCGTCTATTGGTAAGAGTCATTTGCAACCTATGACCGCCATGCAGGCGCGGCATCCCGATGCCGGTTTAAATGGGCCAATCAAAGAAGCCTGGAAAGAAGATGGCGCGAACTACGGCTGCGAGGAACCACAGAAATATAACGAGTCGGATCACTACGATCTACCCAGCCCGTATTACGGTTTTGATCATGTCGATATGGTGACCTCGCATGGAGATAAGGCCGGTGGCCATTATCGACAGTGGTTCAGACAAAAACACCCTGATTGGCAAGCGCTGCACGACCCGGCAAATGAATTGCCGCATGACTACACTTGCCCGCAGGCTTATAGAACACCTATTCCGGAAGACAGCTACAGCACAGCTTTTATCAGAGACCGTGCAAAGGATTATTTAAACAAGCATGCAAGCGGTCAGAAGCCGTTTTTCGCCTATGTATCATTTCCTGATCCGCATCATCCGTTTAATCCGCCGGGTAAATATTGGGATATGTATAAACCTGATGATTTTACATTAGCAACACGTTTTGATGATCATAAGAATCCACCGCCACCGTTATTGGATGCCAAGCAATATTATGAGGAACATGGTGGACAGCAAACGCCTCAGCATGCGTTTATGGCTTCCGACAAACAAGTGCGCGAAGCAATGGCGCTCACGGCGGGCATGATCACCATGTTAGATGATGCGATTGGTGAGGTAATCCAAACGCTAAAAGAAACGGGTGAGTACGACAATACCGTTATCGTGTTTAATTCTGACCACGGCGATTATCTTGGTGATTTTAATATGCTCTTGAAAGGGCCGTGGAATACTCGGTCTATTAACCGGGTTCCTATGATTTGGTCAGACCCGGATTCTCGCACCCAAGGTGCTACATCGGCGCTGGCTTCAACGATTGACATCTCTGCCAGTATTTTGGATAGAGCAGGGGTCGACCCGTATTTCGGGATTCAAGGTAAAAGCTTTCTGCCGTGCATTTTGAATGGTCAGAACACGCATCGAGATAACCTGATGGTTGAATTTAACGATGGTTTTGCACGTAACGGATTTGAACAAAGCGCACGCGTTCGATCTCTCATTACGAATGACTGGCAGTTGTCGGTGTATAAAGATCAGGATTGGGGTGAGTTGTACGATTTAAAGAACGATGAACTGCAAACGCACAATCTTTGGAACAGTGCCGAGCACGCAGCAAAAAAGTCTGAGCTTTTTGAGTTGTTAACTGAACAATTGATATCGCAAATGGATGAGAGTCCGCAATCCAGTCGGCTGGCCTAGTAGTTTGAGATCGTTGTGATTTAACCGGTCGCATTTAAGCGGTAAAATTACCATTCACCTTAACCCATGCAAGTGTTTACACTTCAGGCATCGCCATCACGAAGATGCCAAAGCATGAAAATTCAACGAATCGTCCTGCTGGGTTTTCTGTCTTTATCGCTTATTGCCTGCAGCGGTGAAGGCACGGATTCAGATTCAGCGCCAATTGAGGACTTGCCTGTCACGATAGATGCAGGAAATTATCAAGCTAAATTACTAACCGCGTTGAGTCGCTTGCGGGCGGACTACTTCGAGCACTTTGTAGCGGCCCCTGAATTAGCTAATAATCTTTTTGCTGTTCCACTGCCTGATGCAACATCGTATTTTGGCCCGCAACCGTACCCAACGAGCATCGAAACCGCCAATTGTGATAGTGGCAGCGTTACTCGCGATATAACAGCATCTGATGAGCTCTTACAGACCATTAATGCAAACTTTAACTTCACAGACTGCTCATTGAATGGTCGATTGCACAATGGTAGCGTGTCCTTAGAGCTTGACGGTGATGTTCCGTCTCGCTTGGGAGGGCAGCGGGGTATTGTTATGATGCAATTTGCGAATATGCAAATTGACAGTGATGTCTCGCCAACCGTTGCCCAACAGCTGACTGGCAGTTTTAAAAACCGATCTGGGTGGCAAGGCGGCGGCATTGCTTACAAACATGAATACAGAACCGAAGTGTACACAGAAACTTCTATCAACAGCGAATTAAGCATTAACGATGCGATTTACATACAGGAGCTTGGTTCTGACTACACCTTTGAAGATGACTACTACTTTCGATTATCGGAGAGTGGAACTTTAAGCGCCGTGAGTGCAACTCCTAATCAGCCTGCAAACTACACTATACTGATCGACCCAACGCTGGAATACAGTAGTCAATTGAACACGTCAAATTTTCCGGTTTATGATGATGATATTCAAGCGGGTAGTATCATTTATAGTTTGGAAACAGGTGAGAGCGTAACTGTGACCCAATCAGATACAGATCCTATGTTTAGTAGCTATACGGTTTTCGATGGCAACAACACCTTTTCCGAGACCGATGCATGGCTGTACCCAATCGCCTGCGATGATAACAGCCCAATGAACAAGCGTGATCTGTGCAGCACTCGTCAGTAGATAGATAAAAAACGCCCCAATATCTAGCCGACTGGCTTGAGCTGAGGTACATCCGGTACGCCGTGCTGTTTAACCCGATCTAGATTCGCCACGGTGCCCGTTGTCATTAGTGGCTCCACGCCTAATTCGGTTAATTGCTGTCTGGACGCTATCATTTCATGGTATCTCCGTTCTGCATGTACTTCAGTACCTTGCACCAGTCGCTGTAACATCCGGTGATCCATAGCAGTAAATTCGTCCACCAGGTTTTTCCAAAGCCAATCTTGGATATTGGCTTCGTGTGCGCCCTCCAACGCTTCGATGAGCAATCCGGCCAAGCCTTTAATAACAACGCTGCGCAGCAATTTGCGCTCAGCGGCGTCGCCGGCCTGTGCGCTAACTATATCGATTGGCATACCGAAATCATCTAGTAATGCATTTAACTCTTGTGCACCATCACCGGCAAACATCGCTGGTGTATTGATGCCATTACCCGGCACCATCGCCATTAGCGCAACGTCGCAAAACTTAAAGCCTGCCGAGTTTGCAGTTGCAGCAAGTTCACGTTTAAGTCCTGCACTACCGCTTGAGAAATCTGCATAAATTGCTGAACTGGGGATGGAATCTATGGCTTGATTCATTGCGGTTAAGGAGTCCACGGAACCGGTAAACGATAAAATAAAATGAGCGTCAGTTACGGCTTCTGCAGCAGTAGAGGTACGTGTAATGCCTGCAGGTGTCTTCACATCGGCTGGGTCATAGCCACTCAGTTTGATGTCTTTCCTGGAGGTGGTAATTGCGTCGGCGAGGTCTTTACCTATTAGGTGACCAGCTTCCCCAATTCCAAACAAGGCTATTTTCTGCATGATGAGAGTCTCGAATTGTTCTAGAAGTGCAGGGTGTCTCTTAATACTAATACAAGTCTGTAGCTTGTAGGCTAAAACTACTATAATGGGCTGAGCTAACAGGGATTCGACGACATGACAAACACATTATCGCTGCCAACCGACAAAATCATTGCCCATGTGGAAGGCACTGTTGGTCATGTGATCTTTAACAACCCAGAGCGCTACAATGCTGTCTCATTAGAAATGTGGGATGCGGTTGAAATGGCCTTGTCTGCATTTGCAAAAGATGACCAGGTGAGGGTAGTTGTGTTATCGGGTGCTGGTGGTAAGGCATTTGTATCCGGAGCTGATATCTCAAAATTTGAAAAAGAGCGCGGATCGAAAGATGCCACGGCTCACTATAATGCGCGCTTGAAAGTCGTTTACGAGCTCATTGAGCATTTTCCAAAGCCAACTATTGCCATGATCAATGGGCATTGCATTGGCGGCGGTTTAAACCTTGCAACTTGTGTCGATTTTAGAGTTGCCTCTAGTAAATCTCGTTTTGCGATGCCTGCAGCTAAACTGGCGTTGGGGTATCCGTTTGACGCCATTCGACGCTTGATGAATGCGGTTGGTCCAGCTGCCGCTAAACAGCTGATGTTCACTGCAAAGTCAATAGATACGGAAACTGCGCTGCGTATAGGCTTGGTACAAGAGGTTGTTGAAGAGGATGCCTTGACCGATTGCGTTAACGAGCTAGCCACCACTATTTCCGGTAACGCCCCGTTAACCATTGGTGCAATGAAATTCATTGCCACGCAAGTCATGGAGCCTACTCCGGAACGCAGAGACTTAGCTCGATGTGATGAAATGGTTGCAGCTTGCTTTGCTTCTAATGACTATATTGAAGGTCGGAAAGCGTTTATGGAAAAACGTAAGCCTGAATTTAAGGGCAACTAAATCGGCTAAAATTGTTTAGCGAATCCCATCTGATGAAGTCCGAAACTTAGGCGGTGTAGCTTAAACGACCACTCCGCCATTGACCTGCAGCAGCTGACCATTCACAAAACCCGCATCCTCGCTGGTCAGATAGCCCACGGTGTTAGCGATGTCGATTGGATCGCCGAGCCTGCCAGACGGATTTTGCGATTTAAGCTGTACATAACTGTCGTTTGCGCTGTCAATTTCATCGTCACCAACAATGGTACCGGGTGAGATAATATTCGCCGTAATGCCATTTCTACCGTATTCTTTGGCTATCGACTTAGTTAAACCCCATGACGCATGCTTAGAAATACTTACTGCTGACTTACCAGTAAACCCTTGTTGTGCATTCATGCCAGTAAAGTTAATCACGCGTCCCCAGTTGTTGTTGATCATGCCAGGAAGGCAGGCGCGCGTTAACCACCATGCAGAGTAGAAGTTGACGTTCATGATGCGTTGAAAATCATCTTCGTTGTCTGTTAGCAAATTAAACGATGGGCGAATAGCCGCATTGTTAACCAATACATCAATGGTGTTAAATTGCTTAAGGCCGGTTTGCGCGACGTTTAGCGCATCTTCTTGAATGCCAACATCGCCCATAGCGATGACGGCTCTTGATCCAAGTGTTTCTATTTCACTAGCTACAGACTCACAAGCAGCTTGGTCGGTTGAGCCGTTAAGCACAATGTTAAAGCCGCGTTTGGCTAACTCCAATGCAATGGCTCGACCTATATTTCGGCCCGAGCCGGTAATCAGCGCTGCTCGCGTGTTTTGCTGGTCTGTTTTGCTCACGTCATTTACTCGGTTTAGTAGTGCAGGACATGCATGAGTTCTACAAATGCTAGATTATTTGCTCGTTCTGCATGCGGCTTATGTCGTCTTCGTCAACACCCAGTTCCAATAAGATCTCATTGGTATTGTCGCCACGCTCTGGTGGAGCTACTTTTAAGCTACTAGGGGTTCTACCTAAAACGACCGGTTGAGTAATTAAATCGATATCGCCCATTACAGCAGATTGCACAGATGAACTCATACCCAAGTGCTTGACTTGTTCATCGTCGAATGTTTTATCAATTGAGTAGATTGGTCCGCATGGAACACCGGTTTCGGTAAACGTATTAATCCATTCTTCACTTGTCCGGGTTTTAGTTACGTCGTTAATAAGCGTGTTTAACTCATCACGATTGTCCGAACGGAGTTTTGCGTTTTTAAAATTTTCGTGATCTTGCCAGTCCGGCTTTCCAACCGATTGACAGAAGCGCTGCCATGTTGCTTCGCCGGCTACAGCAATATTAATGTGACCATCCTTGGTTTGAAATACACCGGTTGGAATGCTGGTAGGATGATTGTTGCCAGCCTGGACAGGGATTTCTTGATTGACCGTCCAGCGAGCGGCCTGAAAATCGAGCATGGCAATCATAGCTTGCAGCAATGACGTATGCAGCCATTGACCTTGACCAGACTTCTCGCGCTCGTATAGCGCAAGCAAAATACCTTGCGCACAGAAGTGTCCGGCGCATAGATCGGCTATTGGTATGCCCACGCGCATAGGGCCATCATTCGGATTGCCTGTTATCGACATTAACCCGCCCATACCCTGAGCAACCTGATCAAACCCTGGCCGTTTGGCGTAGGGACCAGTTTGACCAAAGCCTGAAATACTGGCATAAATTAAACGCTTGTTGGTTTTTGACAATGCGTTGTAATCGATGCCAAGTCGCTCTTTAACATCGGGTCGGAAGTTTTCAACAATCACATCGGCTGTGTCAGCAAGCTTTTTAAACAGAGCTAAGCCTTCGTCGGTTTTAAGGTTTAATGTGATGCTGCGTTTATTACGTTGCAGGTTTTGAAAATCGGCGGTATGGCGTGCTGCGCCGAGGGCACCGTCTGCTTCAATGGACTCCGGTTGTTCGATTTTTATAACATCGGCGCCCCAGTCGGCAAGTTGTCGAACGGCTGTTGGGCCAGAGCGAACACGGGTTAAGTCTAGAACTCTAACGTTTTCTAGGACTGATGATGCTGGTTGGTAAGGCATGGTACATTCCGACGT
>CAYMHU010000022.1:0-23449 GCA_964390335.1 uncultured Granulosicoccaceae bacterium
GGCTGTTACTTGTATTTAATTTTTATTTCTAAGTAATGGCGGAGAGAGAGGGATTCGAACCCTCGATACAGTTTCCCATATACTCCCTTAGCAGGGGAGCGCCTTCAGCCACTCAGCCACCTCTCCGGGATTGGCGAATTACACTCGCCTTTTTTAATTTTTCTAGATTAGTTTTTCTAGATGATCGCTTGGAGAATGGCGCGCCCGGAAGGATTCGAACCTCCGACCGCCTGGTTCGTAGCCAGGTACTCTATCCAACTGAGCTACGGGCGCGTAACTCCAAGAGCAAGAAGTATGGCGTTTACATTAGCTATCGTCAACCAAGAATGGCAATAATTTAACGGATTGATTTGAATAAAACGGTTGTGCGCTAAACAATAAAAGCAGGTTCAGTCTGAATGTGCGACCTCAGAAGCGACTGTATCTGCGACCGCCGGCTGCTCGTTTTTTATGCGATCGTAAATTTCTTCTCGGTGTACCGCGACTTCTTTAGGAGCATCCACACCAATACGGACCTGATTGCCCTTTACGCCCAACACGGTCACGGTTACTTCATCACCAATCATGAGCGATTCGCCAATTCGACGTGTAAGAATTAACATGCTATTGACCTCCGTTCCTTTGCGAACTTAGCAACATTTGTATACCGCAAGTATCGCAGCTTAGAGCCTGCTTTGTCGCATTCAGGGCATTGCATGGTTGTAAATTCACACTGTGACACATCCATCGGGTAGCTATCTTAAACAAACACCAGACGTTTCCACACAGCAACTGTGTCAAGCCGGAACAACTAATTTTTTAAAAAATATCCTTAACTGGCCGCGCTCTCTTCGGCAAGTTCAAATTCTTCGTGTAACGCTCGCACGCCCAATTCCAGGTAATTCTCATCGATAACAACAGAAATTTTGATTTCTGACGTTGTGATCATGCGTAAATTGATGTTGTTTTCAGCCAGTGCTTTAAACATCCGGCTGGCAATACCTGCATGCGAGCGCATACCCACACCCACAATAGACAATTTTACAATGCGATCGTTACCGGTAATTGACTGTGCACCCAGTTCATCAAGTTTCGAATTTAAAAAATCCATGACCCGTGAATATTCATCACGGTGAACCGTAAACGTGAAATCAGTAAGACCGTTCTCACCCACATTTTGCAATATGACATCGACTTCTATGTTCAATTCGGCAATGGGTCCGAGTATGGCGTAAGCAATACCGGGCTTATCAGCTACACCGCCAATCGTGATTTGTGCTTCGTCCCGATTGAACGCTATGCCTGAAACCAGGGCTTGTTCCATATCACTATCCTCATCATCGTACGTTATTAATGTGCCTTCACCAGGCTCAAAACTGGATAATACCCGTAGCGGCACATTGTATTTACCAGCAAATTCAACAGCCCGAATTTGCAATACTTTCGATCCAAGGCTGGCCATTTCCAGCATTTCTTCAAACGTAATTCGGTTTAATCGACGGGCGCGTTTTTCAACTCTCGGGTCTGTTGTATACACACCATCCACGTCAGTAAAAATCTGGCACTCATCGCAACCTAGTGCAGCAGCCAATGCAACCGCTGAAGTGTCCGAACCGCCACGGCCCAACGTGGTGATATCGCCTTGTTCATCTATGCCTTGAAAGCCTGCAACAATAACCACTTGTCGGTTATCAATGGCTTTCATGATGCGCTCATTTTCTATGCTTAATATGCGCGCTTTACTGTGCGAGCTGTCGGTGAGTATGGGCACCTGAAAGCCAGTGAATGAAATGGCATCGATACCCAGCTCTTTTAAAGCCATTGTAAGCAAGGCAATGGTGACTTGTTCACCGGTGGCAAGTAATACATCTAATTCGCGAGTGTCGACCACGCCCGGCATCATCTCGCGCGACATGGCCACCAAACGATTGGTTTCACCCGACATAGCAGACACAACCACTACGACGTCATCGCCTGCTTTATTGGCTATTTGCAGCATACGCGCAACATTTTTGATGCGCTCAACGGTACCGACGGAGGTGCCGCCAAATTTCTTAACTAAAAAGGCCATAGTGTTTCTGGAGCAAAAATTAACCGGTAGATGCTGAAGACACCCAATCCCTGGCTGCTTGAAATGCGGCTTCGACATTGTCGAGCGAGTCAGCCCCACCTTGAGCCATATCGGGTCGGCCGCCACCGCGTCCCCCAAGCGCTTCAGCAACAACTTTGAGTAAATCACCGGCCGTTATTTGTGCGTGCAGCGATTTACTCACAGTGGCCACTAAAACTGCCTTTCCCTGATGCTCGCTTGCCAGCACAATCGCCGCATCCCCGACTTTTTGGCGTAACTCATCCATCAACGTGCGAAGCGCTTTTGCATCGGAGCCCTCAACCACTTGAAATAACGTCGCAATCGAATTAATGTTTTCCACTTGATCAGCCATACTCGAACCTGCCTGAGCAGACAATTTGGATTGCAGTTTTTCAACTTGTTTTGACAGTTCACGTTGCCTTTCTTGCAACTGTTGCAGTTTTGGCAGCACATCCGCCGGGGCGGTTTTCAAGTTACTGGCAACGGCGGCCAGCTGTTGTTCAATACCCTGAATATGATCAAGTGCAGCAGCACCACTGACCGCTTCGATACGGCGAACACCAGCAGCAACACCGGATTCACTGACAAGTTTCACTATGCCTAGATCTCCGGTGGCACTTACGTGCGTGCCGCCGCACAGTTCAACCGATTGATCGCCCAAGGTGACGACTCGAACAACTGCGCCATACTTTTCGCCAAACAACGCGATAGCGCCGGCCGCAACGGCTTCGTCCATGCTCATCTCTTTAATAACACACGGACTATTGCGTCTGACTTCATGATCAATCCATTGCTCTACACGTTTTACTTCTTCGGTGGTCACAGGGCCGGAATGCGAAAAGTCGAATCGCAGATGATGATCATTAACCAAAGAGCCTTTTTGCTCTACATGTGCACCGAGCACTTCACGCAAAGCGCCGTGTAACAAATGTGTTGCGGAGTGATGGCGTTTGATCTTTGCGCGGCGCAACTCGCTAACTTGTGCATCCACTACATCGCCAAGCGATAAGCTACCGCTTTCTAAAACACCGGCATGCATAAATGCAGCGCGCGATTTTTGTGTGTCCATAACAGTGAACTTAGCCGTCACGGTTTCAATATGACCTGTATCGCCAACCTGACCACCGGATTCACCATAGAACGGTGTTTTATCCAGTACAACCCAAGCATCTTGGCCGGGCTCAATTGTCTGCACAGTTTTACCGTCAACATACAGTTCAATAACCGTTGCCTTACAGGCATTTTCCGTATAGCCAACAAACTGAGTTTGAGCATCGGATACAGGCGTTTCACCACCACTGGATCCAAACTTACTGGCTGCACGCGCCCGTTCACGCTGCAACTCCATGTTCTCTTCAAAACCTTCTTGATCGACTGTTAATTTGCGCTCGCGAGCGATATCTGCTGTTAGATCGACAGGGAATCCATAGGTATCAAATAACTTGAACACCACTTCGCCGGGAATAACGCTACCCGATAACTGAGCCACTTCATCGTCGAGTATTTTCATACCGGCGTTTAAGGTTTTTGCAAATCGCTCTTCTTCTTTTAGCAATTGTTCGCTGACGCGATCTTTAGCCTCAACTAATTCCGGATAAGCCTCACCCATTTCTGCAACGAGTGCATCGGTTAACTTGTGGAAAAAATTGCCGCTGGCACCCAATTTATGTCCATGCCGAACCGCACGACGAATGATGCGGCGCAACACATAGCCTCTGCCTTCGTTACTGGGTAGGACACCATCGGTAATGAGAAACGCACAAGAACGAATATGATCGGCAACCACTTTTAGCGACGGGTCTGTTAGATCATTCGCGTTGGTTAATTTAGCCGCAGCTTTTATTAGATTCTCAAACAGATCGATTTCGTAATTGTTATGCACATGTTGCAATACGGCAGCCGTTCGTTCCAAACCCATACCAGTATCGACACAAGGTTTAGGCAGTGGCGTAAGCGTGCCATCGGCAGATCGATCGAATTGCATGAAAACCAGGTTCCAGATTTCGATAAAGCGATCGCCATCTTCTTCCGGTGAACCTGGAGGACCACCCCAGATGTTTTCACCATGGTCGTAGAATATTTCGGAGCAAGGACCGCACGGACCGGTGTCGCCCATCATCCAAAAGTTATCCTTCGCGCCAATACGTATGACTTTATCTTTCGGTACACCGATCTTGTTTATCCAGATGGATTCCGCCTCGTCATCCTCTTCAAAAACCGTGACCAGCAGTTTCTCTTTTGGCAACCCAAGTTCCTGCGTTAAAAACTCCCACGCAAATTGAATGGCATCTTCTTTGAAATAGTCGCCAAAGCTAAAATTACCCAGCATTTCAAAAAAGGTGTGGTGCCGCGCGGTGTACCCGACGTTGTCGAGGTCGTTGTGTTTTCCACCAGCGCGTACACAACGTTGCGAGGTAGTGGCGCGCACGTAGTCGCGCACTTCATCGCCAGTGAAGACATCTTTAAACTGAACCATACCCGCATTGGTGAATAACAAGGTTTTGTCGTTTCCGGGTACCAAGGAGCTGGAGGAAACAATTTGATGACCTTGCTTAGCGAAGTACGATAAAAAACGTTCGCGTATTTCTGATGTAGAAACCATGTTTGGCGCCTAAGCCCAAAATTCGATACCGCGAATTGTAACGCAGCCAGACCCTATTCTGATACGGTTTCTGCGGCTAATCGTATTGCTTTGATGGAATCAGTGGACGAAAATCCACGTCGATTTAAATACCGGGCGGCCTTGCCTACTTGCGACTGATCGGAATCTGATAACTCGGTCAAGGAAAACTTAGCCGACAGCGCATCCGCTGCATGTTGAGCCCAATCGGCGTTTAAGCTTGATATGGCATCGTTGATGAGTCCGGACTGTACGCCACGTTGCGCCAATTTGGATTTCATTACCAACGGGCCGTAGCATTTTCGATAAAGCTGCTCGGCATAAAGACACGCAAAGCGCTCATCGCTCTGATAGCCGGCATCGACCAATTTCTGAAGCGTAGCTGTGATGGTGTCAGAATCGTATCCGCTTCGATTAAGCTTATTACTCAGTTCAAAACTGGAATGTTCCCGAGCCCCAAGCAGCTTAATTGCCTTGGCATAGGCTTGGCGGGTCAGCTCTTCAGGCTTCAGATTGGGATCAATTTGCTTATTAAACGCCATTATTGGGTTAGCACTAGGTTAGCACTAATTTAACAAACCGGCGTACACGCTAATTCTAATTAACCGCATGTACGCCGGTAACCCCCTAAGCTTCTTCGAGCTCTGCTTCAGCTTCTGTTTCGTCTTCTTCAACGACAGCTGAGACTAACAACAAGCTTCGCAGCTTCTGGTCGATCTCGTCGGCGACATCCGGGTTCTCTTTGAGAAATTGCCGCACATTTTCCTTACCTTGACCGATACGATCGCCGTTATAGCTATACCAGGAACCTGATTTATCGATGATGCCATTTTTAGCACCCAGATCGATAATTTCACCTTCCCGAGACGTACCCTCGCCATACAGAATTTCAAACTCAGTTTGTCTGAATGGAGGTGCCATCTTATTTTTAACAACTTTGACGCGCGTTTCGTTACCAACGATTTCATCGCCACGTTTGATAGCGCCAATACGACGGATATCGAGCCGAACTGACGAGTAAAACTTCAGCGCATTACCGCCCGTGGTGGTTTCTGGACTGCCGAACATAACGCCAATTTTCATGCGGATTTGATTGATGAAAACGACAGACGTGTTCGTTCTTTTGATGTTACCGGTAAGTTTGCGCAGCGCCTGAGACATAAGACGTGCATGCAAACCAACATGCGAATCGCCCATATCGCCTTCAATTTCGGCTTTGGGCGTGAGCGCTGCTACCGAATCTACGACGATGATATCGATACCACCAGAGCGAACCAGCATATCGACAATTTCAAGCGCCTGATCGCCTGTATCGGGTTGCGAAATAAGCAGATCGTCAACATTAACGCCAAGTTTGGCAGCGTAGACGGGATCGAGCGCATGCTCCGCATCGATAAAAGCGGCAGTGCCACCATTTTTTTGACATTCTGCAATGACTTGCAGGGTTAGGGTTGTTTTGCCCGATGATTCTGGGCCGTAAATTTCACAGATTCGTCCTTTAGGTAAACCGCCTATACCTAAGGCGACATCTAAACCAAGCGTACCTGTTGAAATGACTTCAATATCGCGCGTATCCGTCGCGTCCCCCATACGCATAATTGCACCTTTGCCAAACTGTTTTTCAATTTGACCAAGTGCTGCTGACAGGGCTTTTTTTCGATTGTCGTCCACGTTCTTCTCCTTTGTGAATGCGTTACGGAAATACCACTCCTTGGGCGTTTAACCGTAAGACAATTATTTCACAAACTCGGGACTTTGTGTGCAAACCGACAAAAAAACACTGTAAATATTTTTAGTTGTTCAGTTTTTCCACACACTCGGCTTTGGCGCCAGGATTAAGCTTCTCTTGCTCTTCACAAAGTTGCATCATTTCAGCCTTGATTTGCTCTTCGCGTTTCTTTCGCTCAGCCAATTTTGCTTCAATCGCCTGCAACTTTTCGCTGGTTTCAGCGTAATTGGCTTTATCAGCTTCCAACGCAGCAATGGCTGCTTTTAGCTTTTCCTCAAGCGCGGCTTTTTCTGCAGCCGGGTCGGCAGCCATAACCAATGGGTGGACGGCAGAGAGGGTTAAAACCAGAACAACCCCAGTTAACTTCCTGAATAACATTGTTAATCCTCGTTTAGAACGGATTTTAGTCTTGAAATGGTACCACGCAGCGATTCACACAAAGCCGCCTCGCGAATGCTTACCCTGTTACCATTTAGCAGAAACTGGGCAGATTGCACACCCAACCCGTCAATATCCCAGGCTATCCAAACGGTGCCAACAGGTTTTTCCGGCGTACCGCCACCAGGCCCGGCAATACCGGACACAGCCACAGCAATATTCGCACTCGCAATGCGTTTGGCCCCGACAGCCATCGCACAAACCACCTGCTCGCTGACCGCACCGAGCTGATCTAGCAACGATTTATCCACACCCAGCAGCCCCATTTTGGCACTGTTCGCATAACTCACAATCCCTTGATGAAACCAGCCTGAGCTGCCAGCAATATCGGTTAAAGCCGCTGCGATCAATCCACCTGTGCAGGATTCGGCCGTAGTGATACTCAGCTGATTCGCCTGTAGCAAGCGCCCCAGATCCGCAGCAAGCGCTGCAGCATTGTCAGTAGAAGCACGCAAGTAAAGCCTCCTTATATAAACTACTCGGGATTTCGATTGTTACACTAACACTCATGGCGGCAAGCAACCACACACCGATGATGCAACAGTATCTCGGCATTAAAGCAAATCATCCCGACACACTGCTGTTCTATCGGATGGGTGATTTCTACGAATTGTTCTACGACGATGCAAAAAAAGCCGCCGACATACTCGATATTACGTTAACCGCTCGAGGTAAAAACGGTGACAACCCCATTCCGATGGCGGGCATACCCTATCACGCAGCAGACAACTATTTAGGCCGCTTAGTACGGCGCGGCCAATCAGTCGCTATTTGCGAGCAGGTAGGCGACGTGACTGGCAAAGGACCGGTAAAGCGCGAAGTGGTACGTGTGATTACGCCCGGCACCTTAACCGAGGAAAGCTTGTTAGGTGCGAATGAAGTCGCGCTGCTCGTAGCCATTAGTGAAGCCAACAACCAGTTCGGTTTGGCAGCGCTGGATGTAGCCAGCGGTGATTTCAGTGTCCAGCAATTAACAACAGCCGCAGCACTCGAGGCAGAAATTGCACGCCTTGCACCGGCTGAAATCCTGTTATCAGATGATAGTGCCCTGACCTCGCTACTCAATGCACAACACATCACGCACCGAGCCCCCTGGTTGTTCGATCAAGACACCAGCCGAAGTTTATTGTTGGAGCACTTTGGCACTCAACACCTACGCGCGTTCGGTTGTGAAGATCTTCCCGTAGCCATCAGCGCTGCCGCTGTGGCGTTGGGTTATGCACGCGAAACACATGTGAGTCGTTTGCCGCAAATTCACACTTTAAGAGTTGAACACAGTGAACAAACACTGATGCTCGATCCCGGCACCCGACGCCATTTGGAAATTACCGAAAGTGTTTCGGGCAACGATAAACACACCTTGTTTGCGGTAGTGAATAAAACCGTGAACCCAATGGGCACGCGGCTGTTACGCCGCTGGATGCAAAAACCCACACGCGACAAAGTCGTGGTGTTGCAACGACAAAAAGCCATTAAAGCGCTCATCAACTCCAGAGTATTCGACAACCTGCAGCCGCTAGTAAAACAAATGCACGATATGGAACGCATTATTACGCGTGTACATTTAAACAGCGTACAACCACGCGAACTTGAAAAGCTACGCTTAAGCCTTGAGCTAATGCCACAGCTGCATACTTCTTTAAAGGCTATGAAGTCCTCGGAACTTGAACGCCTAGCACACGCACTCTCACAAATGCCCGAGGCTCACGACTTACTTAAACAGGCTATTATCGAGAACCCGCCAACATTAATCCGAGACGGTGGTTTTATCGCCCGGGGATATGATGCCGAGCTGGATGAACTCAGCACCCTAAGTTCCAATGCCAGCGAATTCCTTGAACAGATGGAACAACGCGAACGCGATGCCACCGGCATTAGTTCACTTAAAGTCGGTTACAACCGAGTGCATGGTTTCTATATCGAAACCAGTCGAGCTCAGGAGCCACCAGCGCATTATATTAGACGCCAAACGTTAAAAAGTACCGAGCGATACATTACACCCGAATTAAAAGAACACGAAGATAAAGTACTCGGTGCAAAGGAAAAAGCATTAGCGCGCGAAAAAGAACTGTTTACCGCATTGCTCGATAAGCTACAGCCAGAATTGCACTTGTTATCTGAGATTGCAGCTGCCATTGCTGAACTGGATGCGCTGTGTTCTTTAGCTGATTGCGCCGACTCGCTAGACTGGCATTGCCCCGTGTTGGTTGATGAACCGGGAATGAAAGTTGAAGCCGGTCGCCATCCGGTTATTGAGGCTATAAGCGACACGCCTTTTATTGCTAATCCATTGCATCTCGATTCACAAACTCGCATGCTATTGATTACCGGCCCG
This sequence comes from uncultured Granulosicoccaceae bacterium, assembly GCA_964390335.1. Lineage (GTDB taxonomy): Bacteria > Pseudomonadota > Gammaproteobacteria > Granulosicoccales > Granulosicoccaceae > Granulosicoccus. The sequence goes on from CAYMHU010000022.1 coordinate 9,194, forward strand.
AACATGGGTGGTAAATCAACCTTCATGCGTCAAAACGCGCTCATTGCGTTATTGGCTTATACCGGGAGCTTCGTACCAGCAACGCAAGCGACTATTGGTCCTATCGATAGAATTTTCACACGCATAGGTGCATCAGATGATCTGGCTAGCGGTCAATCCACCTTTATGGTTGAGATGACCGAAGCTGCACACATACTGCGTAACGCCACCGAACAAAGCCTTGTGTTAATGGATGAAATTGGACGCGGTACCAGTACGTACGATGGGCTGTCACTAGCGAGCGCCTGCGCCGAGCATTTAAGTGAAACCAACAATGCTATGAGCTTATTCGCAACGCACTACTTTGAACTGACCGAATTATCAGAACGTTATTCCAACATCCAAAATGTGCATCTGGATGCGGTTGAACACAACGGTAAAATCGTGTTTATGCATCAGATAAAAACTGGTGCTGCTAATCGTAGCTACGGTATTCAGGTTGCCGAACTGGCTGGCATGCCGGACTCTGTACTGGCCAGTGCACGAGCACGTCTCAATAGCCTTGAAAATGAGAATGACAATAACGTGACTCAAACGACAATAAATACCTATTCCGAGAATGCACGAAATCGTCCTCAATTGGATTTATTTGCAGAACCCGACGAGCTCCGCGAATACCTGAAAACGCTGGATGTCAACGAAACAACGCCACGCGCCGCGCTAGAGCACCTATACAAATTGACTGAGTTAATGAGCTAACTAAATAGCAGTTCATTGTCAAGCTTATACGTGTTTCCATGACACCCGCTCATTGGCATGGTATTTTGCGCGTATGAATAAGTTCTCACGAGTTGGATTACTAGTCAAAATTGACGACGAAAGCGTTGCAACCACGATTGCCGAAGTTATGCAGCGTATGGAAGCAATGGGGGTTGAAACACTGCTGAGCCACAGCGTTAAAGGCTTGGTTGAAGGCCCCACAGTATCCGCTAGCGAAATTGGCGAGAAATGCGATCTGGCTATAGTGATCGGTGGCGACGGTACCTTACTGCATGCAGCACGAGAGTTAGTCGATTATGACGTACCTATTGTAGGTGTTAACCGGGGGCGTCTAGGGTTCCTTGTTGATGTAGCACCCAATAAAGGATTAGACAAACTTGAAGACATTATTAAAGGTCAGTACATCGAAGAAGAGCGACTCATGCTTTACACACGAATATTACGTGAAGGTGAATGCATAAGTTCAGCCTATGCATTTAACGACACCGTTGTTCGAGTAAAAGATGTTTTGCAAATCATGGATTTCGATATCATGATTGACGATGTATTGGTTACACATCAACGCGCCGATGGATTAATAGTCGCAACACCATCCGGTTCTACCGCGTACTCATTAAGTAATGGAGGCCCAATCGTCGGGCCAACGGTAAATGCCGTAGTACTACAACCGATCTGCCCTCACACATTAACCAGTCGCCCACTCATGGTTGATTCAAACAGCAGAATCAGAATGCAACTTTGGGACGATCAAGTACTGGAAGCACAAGTGGTTTGTGATGGTCAGGTGTACATGGATGCAACCCTTGGCGATCAGGTGGAAGTGAGCTGCATGGATAAACGGGTTCGACTACTGCATCCGGAAACTTACGACTACCATCAGATTTTGCGCGAAAAGTTAAACTGGGGCTAAGCAGAAAAGGATACACATGCTGACTCATTTGCATATTCGTCACTTTGCAATCATCGATAAGACCGAGCTTGAACTTGAATCAGGAATGACCGCACTCACCGGGGAAACCGGTGCCGGCAAATCCATCCTGCTGGATGCATTGGGCTTGGTATTAGGTGCTCGCAGCAGTGGCAACCACATTCAGCAAGGTGCTGACAGAGCAGAAGTCACCGCCACATTTGATATCGATAAACTCCCGTCTATACAGCGCTGGCTTAAATCTCAAGACCTGGACAACTCAGACGAATGTTTAATGCGTCGGGTGTTAACCTCAAGCGGGAAAAACCGTGCATCGATAAACGGCACGCCCGTTTCAGTGCAACAACTAAAAGAATTGGGACAACAGTTGGTGAGCATTCACGGCCAAAACGAGCACCAGCTACTGGCCACCCCGGCAGCCCAACGCCAACTGTTAGATGCATTTTGTAATAGCAATGTTGCTTCCCAGGTTGCCAAGGCATTCGATGCGTGGCAAGACACACTTAAACGCTACGAGGCAATCACCAGCAGTTCCCAAGCGTCGCAAGACCGACTCGATTTGGTTCAATTTCAGTTACAGGAGTTTGAGTCATTAGATATTGGTGCAACTGCCATCGCCGATATTGAATCAGAGCACCATTGGCTTGCTAATGCTGATCGCATTATGCAACTCAGCGCTTCGGTCATTGTTGCATTAGATGAAGACAACAGCGCATCGGATGCATTGTCTAAAGCGATAGAGCCATTAACTGAACTCACAAAAATAGATGCCCGCTTACAAGAAGCACTAGACCTTATCGAGTCTGCGCAAATTCAAACAACTGAAGCCGCAAGCTTACTGCGTAACCATGCGTCCGGTATGGAACACGATGAACAACGTCTGGCTTGGCTAGACGATAAACTATCGGGTCTGCATCGATTGGCTAAAAAACATCAAGTGTCCGTAAATGAATTACACACCGTAGAGTCGGCATTACGCGAAGAACTTGAAAATCTCACCACCCCCGAAGGGACAAGTGAGCAACTCGAAAAAGAAGTTACCGCACTGCAACAGGTGTATCTGGACCAGGCAACCAAACTAACACGCTTACGTAAAAAGCACGCAAAATTGCTGTCCGCAACCATCAGTGAATCTATGCAAACGCTGGCTATGGAGGGCGGTATTATGCAAATCGATATTACGACCGATAAAAAATCCGCTCAGCGTCATGGCCAAGACCTTATCGTGTTCAACGTGAGCCCAAACCCCGGTGTTAAACCAGCACCCTTGGCCAAAGTGGCATCAGGCGGAGAACTATCACGTATCAGTTTGTGCATCCAGTTAGCCACCATAAACAGCCAGCCGGTGGATACCCTGATTTTTGATGAAGTCGATGCGGGTGTTGGTGGCGCTGTTGCCGAAACCGTTGGGCGTTTATTACGCAAAGTAGGCTCACACGCTCAAGTGCTGTGTGTTACGCATTTACCTCAAGTGGCATCGCAAGCTCACAATCATTATCGCGTTAGCAAGCACGTGGACAAAGGCTTAACCCGGACTCAACTCGAGCCGTTATCCAAAAAAGAAACCTGCGAAGAAATCGCGCGCATGTTGGGTGGTTCAAAAATTACCAAGAAGAGCAGGCAGCATGCGCAGGAAATGCTGGATAGCGCGATAGATTAGCTATTGGATTTATCTTTTAACCGCTCCACCGGCCCGACTTTCGGTTTCGCGTTAGCGCTTTCATCAAAAATACCGTACAGCACGATTTTATGGTCGGTTAAGCTGTAACCGAGCTCAGCTGCAATTTGCTGCAGCCGCTGTTCAATCTGTTCATCCTTGAATTCTTTCACCTTGCCACTTTTCACGCACACGATATGATCGTGATTGTCACCCGTATCGAGTTCAAATATCGCCTGGCCGCCATCAAAGTGGTGACGGGTTACCAAGCCAGCTGCTTCGAATTGAGTTAGCACCCGATAAACCGTGGCTAAGCCAATATCGCTACCCTTTTCCAACAGCGCTTTGTACACATCTTCAGCACTCAGGTGATGTTGCTCAGCATCTTCTAAAATCTCAAGTATGCTCAGTCGAGGCAATGTGACTTTCAGGCCAGCATTTTTTAGTTCGCTTGTTGAGGTGTTTTGCATCTAAACTACTATCCAACGGCTGTGTAATCACCGCTACTAGTGGGCTTTGCTACAGTATACGTCAACAACCCCACAAATTTCATGGAATTTATACAGGTACTTTTTAAATCTATGCGTCTGTCAATTTTTACACTGGTAAGAGGTGTACTGCTATCAACGGTACTTTTCATGGTCTCAGGCTGTGGCGGCGACCCATTTTGGCTGCCTCGGGCGCATCGAATCACGATACAGCAGGGCAACCTGATATCGGAACGCCAGTTAAGCGCCATCGAAGTCGGCATGGACCAAAACGCCGTGCGCACCCTGCTGGGCTCTCCTGTTGCCAACACGCAATTTAATGCAAATCGATGGGATTACCTATATACACAGGCGCCTGCCGGTGCTGCCGTAACAGCCAAGAGAGTGGCTATCACCTTTGAGAACGAGCTGGTCAGCAAAATCGACACAAATGCCGCGGAGCAAGAGGGTGAACTAAAGGGCCATAGCAATTGGTGGGAAAAGCTATTTCCGCCGAAACGTGCGCCGACTGGCCTCTGATGCTGCACGCTGGCGACGTAACTCCATAGGGTCCTGCTTAAGCGGCCGGTAGATCTCAACCCGATCACCTGATTTAAGCGCCGTTGCATCGGAAACCTTAACACCGTATACCCCCAAAGGTGCATTAGCAATATCAATGTCCGCGCCGTCAATTGCTAACCCGGCTTCAATGGCAAGATTCACAGCCTGTCGCGCCGTACAAGGTTGGTCAACATATAATTGCATCACATGCTGCGCATCCGGCATCGCAAATACGACCGACACGGAGATTTGATTGCTCACGCATTACCCCGATTCAACACTAAGTATCACGCGCAGCCAATTGATCGGCTCTTTTAATAAACGCCGAGACCAGCGTATCGCAAACACGGCTAAACGCAGGTCCCAATAGTTTGCTCACCATTGAACTGGCGAATTCAAACTCGATATCAAGCTCGACCTTACAGGCATCGGCACTCAATTCGGTAAATCGCCATTCTCCGCTTAGGTGTTTGAAAGGGCCATCGATGAGTTCCATCGCAATCAGGCGCCCAAATTCCAACCGATTGCGCGTGCTAAACGTGGATTGCTGCATAAACGCAGCAGTCGAGACCGACGCCAATTGATGGGTGTCCGACTGCTCATTAATCTGCGAGCCGTTACACCAGGGCAGGAACTGCGGGTACGATTCGATGTCGCAAACGAGTTCAAACATGGATTCTGCCGAGTGTTCGACTAGTGCTGAGCGAGAAATCGTGGGCATAGTTAGTTGTTTTGGAACAAGTGCCCCTATAATGCCTGTATGGCAAAGAAAAAAAACAAAAAATCGAAAGGAAATCCGAGCGCAACGATTGCCAGAAACAAACGGGCAACCTACGACTACAAAATCGATGAAAAATTCGAGGCTGGTTTAGTCCTGCAAGGCTGGGAAGTCAAAAGTCTGCGCGAAGGAAAAGTGCAGCTAACCGATGGTTACGTACAGATTTATCAAATGGAAGCATGGCTGTACGGATGCAATATTACACCGCTGATCTCCGCATCCACACACAGAACCACCGAAGGCACTCGGCGACGTAAGTTACTTTTACATCGACGAGAATTATCCAGGCTCATCGGCGCTGTGGAGCGCAAAGGCTACGCCATTGTCGCGATGTCAATGTACTGGAAAAACGGCCGTGTCAAAGTGGAAATTGGCTTGGGTAAAGGTAAGAAGGAATACGATAAACGCGCAACCATGAAAGAGCGAGATTGGCAGCGAGACAAGCAGCGCGTTGTTCGCGTTCACTGATTTAGGCTAAACCACACGCAACCGTCACTTGATGCTTTGTCCAGTTTTTGCAACCACGCATCATGCGCTGCCAGCTCAGCTTCATTGGCGGCTACTACTCGCAACCCACTGGTATCGAGACTAGCTGTCGCACCGGCGTCAGCGTCTGAACTGGATTTTTCTGACTCTAAAGACAACGCGGTTTGCCCACCCGTCATCGTTAAATACACATCGGCCAGAATTTCAGAATCTAATAATGCGCCATGCAAAGTACGATGGCCATTATTAACACCCAAACGCTTACACAACGCATCCAGACTATTTCGCTGGCCGGGATACATTTTTCTGGCCATAGACAGTGTGTCTGTGACCGTACAGATTTTCGTTAACGGAAATGCTTCGCCTACCAACGCAAATTCGGATTCTAAAAACGCAACATCGAACGGTGCGTTGTGAATAAGCAACTCAGCATCGGATAAATAATTCTTGAGTTCTTCCGCCACTTCCTCAAACCGCGGCTTGTCGATTAAAAACTCATTAGTGATGCCATGCACTTCAATCGCAGTTGCATCTATCTCGCGATCGGGTTGCAAATAAATATGTAAATTGTTGCCGGTTAAACGCCGCTCACGCATCTCGACACAACCAATCTCAATAACTCGATGACCCGTTTTCGGATCGAGTCCGGTAGTTTCGGTATCTAATACGATTTGCCTACTCATGACTTCATAACCTATTACGGGCTTGGAGGTAGTTCATCGATACCTCGATTAGCCAGATCATCTACACGCTCATTCTCTGTATGCCCACTATGCCCTTTCACCCACAACCATTCAATGTTGTGTTGCGCCGTCAAGCTATCGATTTGTTGCCACAGATCGACATTCTTAACAGGCTTCCTGGCACTGGTCATCCAGTTTTTTTGCTTCCAACCCTGAATCCACTCGGTTATGCCTTTACGCACATACTGTGAGTCCGTTGTTAATTTAACATCACTGTGCTTTTTCAGTGCTTCCAGGGCCTTTATAACCGCCGTCATTTCCATGCGATTATTGGTTGTATGGTGCTCGCCACCATACAGTTCTTTTTCATGCTTACCGGCACGCAGTAAAACACCCCAGCCACCAGGACCGGGATTTCCGCGGCACGCACCGTCGGTAAAAATTTCAACCTTTGACATGCTTTAAAAAGTGCTTAATGTTTCTTTGGAGGGGGGCTTTTTTGTCTTGACACTTGGTCAGCTGTGCGCGCTATTGTACCGACAGGAAGGCCCTTTCGCTTACCGCGCCAGTGCTGGCGACTCAACGTCATGGGCACCGTCTGTTTTCGCGCTTGCATAATGTACAACCCACCAATGCCGCCAATCCAAGGCCGCAACGATTCCAAGCGCCGCAATCTGCGTAACAGCTTTTCGCTGTTAATCGGGGGGCGTATGAACGTGCCACGACTGTGCAACACTCGGTAACTTAATACAGAAAGCCAATCCTTCAATCGCATGCGTGAATAAAACCGCCCATTCCATGGCGATCGATTGCGCCACCCTGTCAATAAGTGTCGAAGCCCAAACGCACTGAGCGGATTAAATCCAATGATAATAAGTTGACCATCATCCATTAGCACACGATCAGCTTCGCGTAGCGCCTGATGTGGTTGATCACAAAAATCGAGTGTATGAAAAAACACCACTAACTTCATCGAATCGCTGGCAACGGGTAGGTGCAGCACGTCCGCATTAATATCGGCCGGTTGACCCGGCGCGTCCAATGTTAACTTTCGGTGTAATCCAGCGTGCGCTAACAGGTCGCGATCTGTATCGAAATTGCCAATAATCAGGCCTTGATACCCGAAAACGTCGTTTAATCGATCAGAAAGACGGAATTCAAGCTCATCTAAGATAGACTGTCCGAGTCCGGTTGCGTACCATTGCGCAAGGGACTTCTGGGCCGTAAGCCATTTGGGTGCCTGGAAAAATGTCGATTTCATAGGTTTCTCGAAAACAGCACCAAATCACAATGCCGTTATCCGCGCAGTTTAACCACACTCTTCATAGTATAGCTCTGTTTGTGGTGTTCAATTCCAGTTTGACTCTGGCCCACACCGCCAGTGCTTCCGAACTGGTGCTACCACCGCTAGAAAACTCGGCAGAACTAGACCGCATTCTGATGCGGGAAATCACGGATGACCATGTGGTAGGCAAACAGCACGATATGCCGGACTCCCCGCAGGTCTTGATCGATAACGAAGCAAAGCCAGCTGTGGTACTCGATACCGAAACTGGCCTTGAAGCCAAAAACACTGACGCGCCAGCAACACAAGCCCAACAACCAGCGGAAGACTTGTTGCCTGCTACCGCTGCACCGATGCCGGTAACTACAGGATCATCCGACACTACCGACTCGGTGTGGGCCATAATTCAACAATCAAATCGATTGCCACTGCGCGCACACGACCGCGTCAACTTTTACCAAGAGCAATACAAACGCGAGTCAATGTGGATCAGTAAGATCCTGCAGCGTGGTACACCGTATCTGGCGCACTTAGTTAGCGCTCTCGATCAACGGTTTTTACCCGTGGAGCTTGCATTGTTGCCAGCGATAGAAAGCGGTTTTCAACCTACAGCGCGCAGTGCTGGCAGGGCTTTGGGCTTGTGGCAAATAGTGCCTATTACGGCTAAAGAAATCGGCATTGAACGCAACGTATGGTTCGATGGTCGAGCTGATATCATCGCATCCACAACGGCAGCTGTTGATTACCTCAGCTATTTAAACGCAGAGTTTAACGGCGACTGGGAACTCACACTGGCTGCCTACAATGCCGGACCAGGTCGAGTACGTGCTGCGGTTAGAAAAAATAAAAAAGCCGGTTTGCCAACTGACTACTGGTCATTAACGCTGCCCGAAGAAACACAGAACTACGTACCCAAACTGGTTGCGCTCGTCAGTTTAATCAAACATTCAAACTTTGGTGGCTTCGATATCGAGCCCGTACCATTGGAAACCGCATTTGATTCTATCGATGTTGGCTTTCGCGTGAGCCTTGATCGAGTATCGAAAATTACCGGCATTGATGAAAGCACTTTGAGAGCCTTGAACGCTGGACTGACTCATGGCGTTACACCTCCTGATGGACCGCACCATTTATTAATCCCAAGTGGCAGTGGCGAACAATTTCAAGCGGCGTTCGCCGATATCGATACGGCTCAGTTTTTCTCAGAACCGAAAACACATCAAGTTGTAGCTGGTGACACTGTCAGTAGCATCGCACTTAAATACGGAGTGTCGCAAAAAGTCCTGCTGGACATGAACGGCCTGGATAACGCAAATATTAAAATAGGACAGAAACTGGCGGTCACTCACGGGACTAATATGGCCGATTCTGTTGTTCAATATACTGTCAGTATTGGCGATACGCTGTCGGCAATAGCGGACAAATTTTCGGTGAAAGTACGCAACATTACTAAATCGAGTGGCGAGCCACTAAACGACGATGTCATACACCCGGGCGATACATTAAACATCATGGTTAATACACAAACTTCAGGATAAAGTTAAACAGGTGTCATATAAATGACCAGATGTGCTCACTTTTGCGTCCAAATGCGAACAATACCGGCCTTAGAAGCATTAAACCCCGTATTTAGCCCAGTTGACGTAAGCGTCTGAAATGACAATAATTACGAATCTTATACAACAACAGAAATCCAATTCGATTTCTGTCCATTTGCATTACGTTTGCACCAAGAATGCAAAAAAGCACGCACTAAAGAATGCACAACGCAGGAAACATCATGACAACCATAATCGTTACACACGAAGATAACGAAGTAGATGAATTTGATTTTGACAATGGACCACAAGTCATCTCAATTGGAAGACGCTCTACCAATGATGTTTGCATCCCTAACTTGTCTGTCAGTGGTGTGCATGCCCGAGTAACCATCGAAGACAACATTGCTCGCATTGAAGACAACAACAGCACAAACGGCACTTACGTAAACGGGCGATTAATCTCCCGACAGCTACTCAATGATGGCGATGAAATTGTGATCGGCAAAACCCGCGTCATGGTTAACCTTGAAGCGCAAGACGTGGAACCACCCGTTCTCACCGCCAATAAAGTTCAGACGTCCGACGATGAAGATCTGGACATTGCCTCAGATCTGCAATTAGATCATGACGACAGTTTCGTTCCTGGTTCACGCGACTCAGTGCAAAATAATCATTACGAAGACGCGCCGATGTCATTATCGGATAAAGCGAAGCTTGCTCTAGGTCGGCAAGATATGGATCGACATGTCAGCAGCCGCAGAGATCTGGGCCGGCTCAACTTGCAAAAGCAGGAACAAGGTGACACTGCCGTCGCGGCCATTGCATCCGAAGACTTAGTCAACGAAAGCAAAGCAGTGGAGCGTGCGGAGCTAGAGCAAATTCCTCAAGCCGACGCTCACCCACTGGACGGCATTGAAAATGTACCGGTCCAGGAAGCGGTAGCTGAAGCTGCAAAACCAGCCTCCACTCCCAGCAGCTCTCCGATGAAAACGGCGGGCGCGGTGATTGAAATTCAGAATGGCGCCAAGTCTGGGCAAATTCTACCCATCGACAAACCAGTAACCACCCTTGGGCGCCCCGGTATTCAGATCGCTGCCATTATGCGTAAGCCCGACGGGTACTTTCTGATGCACATCGAAAGTGACGACAGCGTAGATATGCCAACGCTCAACAGAGACACCATCGGCGACGAGCCGGTTATGTTGCAAAGTGGTGATCGCCTGAATGTTGCCGGTATCGATGTGGAATTTATGCTGTCGTAGACAGCCTAGCGTTAAAAGCTAAACCTGCAACACCGTAAACCGCGGGTCCCGTGCTATATTGCATTAACAAAAACAGTGCAGGCACGACTACATGCGTTACTACCACCAAATTGATCTCGCTAACAAGAACGTAACAACCGATGAGCTTCATGGCGAAGACATCGTCCGAAGCGGTCGCTATCTTATCGCCAAAACCTTATTAGAAAAAGGCGTTGCCGCTGTCGATCCTTTATCAGACGCCAACCCCCTGATCTTCTCCGCCGGCCCGTTCGCTGGCACTAATTTCTCGAATGCAAACCGAGTCAGCGTGGGTTGTAAAAGCCCGCTAACCGGCGGTATCAAAGAAGCCAATGGCGGCGGTACGTTTGCCTTTGCAATGGGGCAACTGCACATCGCAGGATTCACACTTCACAATGCCTGCGATACTTGGCAAATCATGCACATCAATAAAGAAGGTGAAATTTCGTTTGAAGATGCCGATGATTTCATGGGCATGGGCAACTTTGAAACCGCAGAAAAACTACACGAAAAGTTTGGCAAGAAAGTCAGCTTGGGCTTGTGTGGTCCCGTGGGTGAGTATCAAGGCTTAACTGCCGGCATCGCATTCAGTGACGTCGATCTAAGACCATCTCGATTAGCCGCACGTGGTGGTGTTGGTGCGCTAATGGGTGCCAAAAAACTAAAAGCCATTGTGCTCGATCTGAATAAAATGCCCACCCTGCACGATCGCAAAAAAGTCATGGGCGCGGTAAAGGAATACAAAAAGAAGTTAGATGCGGAACCTGCAATTCAAGCTTTCCAGAAACTCGGAACCGCGATGGTCGCCGACTACACCAATCACGTTGGCGGGCTGCCGGTTAAAAACTTTGCCGTAGGCCGCGCAGTCGATACCGATAAAGAAATATTTAAACTCGGTGGCGATGCGTTACGCGAACAAAACCTGGAACGCGGCGGCATCCAAACACATGCGTGTATGCCGGGTTGTACCATCCAATGCAGTAACGTGTACGCCGACAAAGACGGCAACGAAGTAGTGTCACCGGTGGAATATGAAACCATCGGCTTATTAGGCACTAACTGCGGCTTAACCGATCCCGACGAGCTAGCTCACTTGAATAAAATCGCTAACGATCTGGGCGTTGATACCATTGAACTCGGCGGCATGATCGGTGTGCTCATGGAAGCTGGCAAAGGTGAATTCGGCGATGTTAAATTTATGGAAAGCGTGCTTGAAGAAATGAGAAAAGGCTCGGAAGAAGGCAAGTTATACGCTCAGGGCACAGCTGTCGTTGGAGAACATTTTAAAGTCGAGCGCATTCCGGTAATCAAACGCCAAGCCATCAGCGCCTACGATCCTCGCGTTATTGAAGTCACTGGCATCACCATGATGATGACTGCTCAAGGTGCAGATCACACCGCTGGCAATGCGCCGCAATACGATTGCAAAGATAAAGATGCCAAAGAACTGGTTGGCGCGAGCATCGATTTACAAATTATGTGTGCATCGGCAGATTCACTCGGCCTATGTATATTCGGACGTTCAGTCACCAATACGCATACGGATTTCTTAACCGCAGCCATCAATGATGCGCATGGCATTGAATTAGACAGTGACTTCTATGCACGACTGGGTCGCGAAACTCTGGTACTGGAAGACAAATTCAATAAAGCAGCCGGATTCACAGATGCCGATGACGAGCTGCCCGCATTCTTCTATGATGAAGCGCTGCCACCTAGTAACAAGGTTGCACGATTCCGCAGTAATGAAGTGAACGAAACCGCTCGTGCGATACGCAGCTAATATCGCTGTATCGTGCGCGAGGCAAACCTGCATTGTCAATCAGTAGTGATCGCGAAGTACTATCAACTTGTATCGAGTGGCTTGAACAAGGCCACTCGGTAGACTTAGTTACCGTCGTCAAAACCTGGGGCTCGTCTCCAAAACCTCCCGGCTCGCACGCAGCAGTCAGAGACGATGGCGTATTAGTGGGTTCTGTTTCGGGTGGCTGCATTGAAAAGCAACTGGCAGAATCGTTTCAACACAATCAGCATACGCGGGTTCATTCTCATCACATCGATGATGAACAAGCACGTCGCTATGGTCTCGCCTGCGGCGGGCAACTCGAATTAGTATTCGAACGACTTGGTAAGCCGGCCGAATTACAATCCATTCTTCAGCAGCTGGACAATCGCCAACGCATCAGCAGAACGATCACGCTCGGTGACACTAAACCTGCAATACAACCAGCCACTGATTCTGACGCATTCAGCTTCGACGGTAATGCGATCACTAAAATCTACGGACCTTCTTGGCGGGTCCTGTTAATCGGCGCCGGGCAACTCTCAAGATACGTTGCCGAGTTTGCGGTTGCCACCGATTTCGATGTATTGGTGTGTGAGCCACGCGCAGAATTCCGCAAAGCTTGGCAAGTCGCTGACACGCAGCTCATTGATCTGCCTCCGCATGAAGCCGTACTGCAACATGCTCAAGACAGTCGTAGCGCTGTATTGGCGCTGACACATGACCCCAACCTTGACGACGAAGCGCTACTCGAAGCACTGCCTTCCTCATGCTTTTACGTCGGTGCACTGGGTTCCACACGAAATTATGAAAAACGGTGCAAGCGACTTGCGCCACTGTTAAACCCAAATGATTTAGACAAACTTCGTAGCCCGACTGGGTTGTCTATTGGCAGTCGTACTTCGGCGGAAATAGCGATATCGATAGTGGCGGAGTTGGTGCAAACCAGACATAAAAGAAGACAAAAAAAAACCCGACCTACAATTGATCGGGTTTAAAATTGCCTTGCACCAAATTGGAGAACTACTTCCAACGATTTAACTATAGCGAATACAAGCGTCAGTTAAAATTACCCATATAGAGTAGACGGTAACAGCTATGACAACTATCGATTTAAATTCAGATCTCGGTGAAAGCTATGGCCCGTGGAAAATGGGTGACGATGAAAGCATGCTAAGCATTGTTAGCAGTGCCAATATAGCCTGTGGAGGACATGCAGGTGATGCTCACACCATGCACGACACGTTAACACTTGCAAAACAAAACGGCGTTACGATAGGTGCGCACCCGGGTTTTGACGACAAGCCAGAATTTGGTCGCCGACTAATCCCCATGAGCGCTAGCGATGTTGAACAACTGGTTGCATCCCAAATAGGTGCCTTAATAGGCATGGCAAACCTCACAGATTCTAAAGTGCGATACGTTAAAGCACACGGCGCACTCGCTAATTGGGCAGCGGCTGAACAGACCATCGCGCAGGCAATAGCTAACGCTGTCAAAAAATCCGCACCTGATTGTGCTTTGTTAGCGATCTCGGGTACTGAACTTGAAAAAGCCGGTAACCAATTAGGATTAAATACGTTTTCTGAAATTTTCGCCGACCGAGCTTATCAATCTAACGGTCAGTTAGTACCAAGGTCACAAGCAGGCGCTGTTATAAAAGATGCTCAAGCTGCCAGCGAACGCCTACTACGGTTTTTAGAAACCGGCGATATGCCGACTATTGATGGCGGCAGCGTGCGATTAAAAGCAGAATCCATTTGCATTCACGGTGACAATCCAGCAGCAGTTGCAATGGCTCGGACGTTAAAGCAGCAACTGGAAGATCAAGGTGTGCAGGTTAAGCCGTTTTTGGTTTAATCAGTTGCTCTCAATTCCAAACTTCAAGCTAAGTACAATACATTGCTGGCGGTGGCTCCTTGCATTGCCAATGTGTTGAATGACAGTTTGGGTCAATTTGTGTAGGTCCAAATAATTTTTTTGAATTTATACGAGTTGAATCATTTTGCGTAGAGTCGATATGTGTAGACTCGGTTCGTGTAGACTCG
>CAYMHU010000022.1:23549-53519 GCA_964390335.1 uncultured Granulosicoccaceae bacterium
AGTTGAATCATTTTGCGTAGAGTCGATATGTGTAGACTCGGTTCGTGTAGACTCGATATGTGTAGACGCATCGTGCGTGTTTTGTGCTGAGCAAGTATCAACAACTGCTGCATCCGCAATATCGTACCCGTTTTTATCTATTATGCGAAACCGGAATCGTTCTGGTGATAGCTGCCGTATTGTGTTAAATGACTCCCGATCGTTGCGTAATGACTCTTCAAAGTCAAATTGATTGAGATCTTGAAAATTGAGCTGTTGGAAAAACTGCTTATGCACGCCGTCTTTGTCCTGTGCAACCGCTTCGATTTTATACCCGCCTTCATGCACCAGTGTGTGATGGTAGGAACACAGGCAAACACCATTTTCAACTGATGTTGCGCCGCCATCCGCCCAGTGTTGCATGTGATGTATGTGCAAGTGCCGTGAATGATCACAACCTGGCCACACGCATTGTTGATCACGTTCTTTGATGGCGCGAGCCATGGCACTTGGCCAGATGCGGGATTTACGGCCAATATCGATAGGCTCGCCGTTCTTTGTTTTATTGACTGAGATACTGCAATCGCAAGCAATGCGCCGGGCTGTTTCCCGGCCAATGGGTCCAGCGCCGGCTATGGTGGGGCGTTTTGCGGGTATTACGGGATTTTGGTCGGTGAATAAGTGGTCTGGGTTTATGCTGTGAGTGTTGCAGCTGTTTTTTATTAAAGCAAGCTCACTTTCATCGACAGACACACTAACTTGATATCGATCAGCCGTCGCAATGGCTTTACCGGCGCCTTGCAGGCTCGACTCTGCCATTAATACTGCTGCGTCTGCTCTGCGTTGTGACATCGTATTATCGGATGCACCCAACTCACCCAAGCAATGTTCAACACTGTTTAGAAAGGCTTGTGCCAGTTCCGGTGGTAACACCAATTGGATTTGCGTGCTGCCGTTACTGGCCTCGCGCCAGGTGAATGAGCGGGAGTTCCATTGCTGCATTGTGCGGGTGTTTTCCGCGTTTTCACCGTCATCGCCATCTTTATCACACCATCGATAACCATCGCATAAGCGTTTAACCTCCGATACGGATGCATCCAACGCAGCATGGCACAAGATTTTTTCGTTATGTCCATCAGCCACGCGCGTAATCAGCCGTACTTTCGACCAAGACAACTTGCCGACCCTGAACAGTGCTCGTAGCGTCGGCAGAGACTGCAGTTGGCGACCCACGCGCAAGTACTCCCAGCTTAGTTTGGTGCTAATGCCAATTTCTGCATTCATCCACGCGGCGCAATGGTTCGCACCACTTTGTTTCCAGGCTTGTTGATCATCAAACCGGACTAGCAGTTCTAACAGGTCGGCATGTTGCGAGCTTATTTCTTGTGAGAGTAGTTTTAAGCGTTCACGGATGGATTGTGCATCTTGCGGTAATGCGCTGCGGTTGATGCTTTCGTTATGCTCTTCTCCTTCAGTGCGTTCAGTTTGTTCAGTACATTCATCGTTTTTAGAACATTCAGGCTTACCTTCAATGCAGGCCATGGCCAACCGAACACGCTGACCAAACTGCTCACGGTCAGCGGCATTGAATGAGCTCATGCCGAGCTGAAAAGAGGATGCGGATTTATTATCGTTATTATTTTTGTCGTTATTACTGGGCTGGTTAGGTTTATCCATAAAACAGTTCTCCCTTGACGAAATTCATCGTAACAGGAAAACCGCACCGGCGCATCAAACAACTGTATGTTTATACAGTTTGCAACGTAAGCGGCGAATTCAGTTTCTATGTGAACGTTTTTGGCAGCTAAGTACCTAAACCGGAAGATAAATCGCCTTATTAAACTATTCTCTACAGCTAACGATCAATCAAATTCACAACGCTTGGGACCAAAAAAAGACATATACATATCAATAGCGATCAATAACAGAAACACGATGCCCAGGATAACGTTTGAAGGCGAAAACAAGGCTGCTATCAGAGCGAGAGCACTGGCTACCACAGGAAAAACTTCATATTCTCTCTAGTTACATCTCTGGCAGTGTGCTTCCTGTCGGTTCTAACTCAGTCTGACATTGCCTGTATGCTGTAGTTTCTGATAGTTCCATTCTCCAGTTTTGCACAACAACACAATTTTCTTGTTTATTGAAGCTTCTAAATTTAATCAACCTGATCACAAGCATCACCGATCCCATCACCATCGGAATCTAACTGCATAAAATTCGCAACAACCGGGCAATTATCCTTAAAGTTCAAAACAGAATCGTCATCACTGTCACGATCGTCTCTTGAATCGCAAGCATCGCCAATACCGTCTTGATCAATATCCGATTGCAAGGGATTAATAGTGTTTACACAATTATCATAATTATTTTCTACGCCGTCACTGTCTTGATCTGATTCCAAATCTAATATGTATTCGTATGCGCCGGCATCACAATAATTATCTTTCAAGTTATGGTTATCCAGCCGGGAGATTCCGCGGGTATCAGCATCCAGGCAATCTTCACGAGGAACTAGATTATAAGCCGGACTCTTGGGAGAGATGGCCAGTGAAGGTACTGTGCTGCCTTGGTACTCTAACGTGCCATTAAATACTTGCGACACAGCGTACACTCGGCTTACGCCTTCTTCACCACAACTGTCATCATCGACTAAATTATTAGCGCTATTGGCAAATGCCAGTGTATCGCTGGAATCAGATGCACAAGCGTCACCATCATTATTAATGAACACGGAATTGTATAAACTGACCAAACTACCGGAACTTGGCACTATGGCTCGAATAGCCCCGCCATTACCACCCACAGCATTGTTATTAAAAAAACTGTTATGCATAAGTACCACGGTTGCATTCAGTGATTGCGAATAAATTGCACCACCGCCAATAGCCGCCTCGTTAGAGACAAACGTTGAGTTACTCACCCGCACTGAACCATTAGCGACGTTTGACCAAATGGCACCGCCTAAGGTCACTGCATTATTGCCTGCAAACGTGGTGTTACTGATGTTCAAGCGCGTGACTCGACTGGCCGCATAAATAGCGCCGCCTTCATCGGCGAAATTTTCCAAAAAATAGTTATAGTTGCTATACAGACTACCGCCAGCTTCAACGGCCACTGCGCCGCCTTGTGTGGTTTGACCGAATTCATTGGTACTGGCTTTGTTATTAACAAACACGCTGTTACTGATATTCAAGCGTTGCGTACTGTACACCGCACCGCCGTAACCATTACCCAACACGACGTTATTACGGAATGTGGAATTACGAATAACGAGATTGCGTTCCACATAGATTGCGCCACCGCCGGTGGCATAGTCTTCAATTGCAGACTGTTGATACAATCCGTTGCGGAACACTAAACCATCAATAATGACCTGCTTACGATCAAGCTCAATTGGTTTAGTTGACGGCAGTATGTGTAAGAGTCGAAAAGGTTGGATTGACGCTTCACTTTCGATGGTGCCATTGCGAAGCACCAGACCAAAGCCGTCATCGGCGCGCAGCACGAGTGTCTTTGAAAGACTGAAGGTAGCCCCTCCCAAATCGATTACGTCGTTTTGATCATTGCTACCGGCTTCATCAAAAGCGCTGTATAACTGTGCAACGGTTTGCGGACGAAATGTGTCGCCGAACGAGATCATCGGGAACAACGATCCAAACACAAGGATCAACAATGCGCTGCGACAACCCCGTTGAATCGACAAGCACCGTTCCATAAATTTCGAGTACTACCTGTTAGCTAGGAAACAATCCAGTTGATAAATACCGATCACCCCTGTCACAGGCAATGGTCACGATGACTGCGTTTTCCACTTCATTCATCAAACGCAGTGCAGCAACCATCGCGCCACCTGTCGACACTCCCGACAGTATTCCCTCCACTTTAGCCAATTTTCGGGCCATTTCCTCTGATTCTGCCTGCCCTACGTCCATGATTTTATCGACTCGGCTGGCGTCGTAAATCTCCGGCAGATACTCAATTGGCCAGCGACGAATACCCGCAATGCTGGCGCCATCCTCTGGCTGGACACCAATAATTTGTATATCGGGATTTTTTTCTTTCAAAAAACGGGAGACTCCCATAATGGTGCCGGTGGTGCCCATGGAGCTCACAAAATGCGTTATTGAACCGTTGGTTTTTTCCCAGATTTCCGGGCCGGTGCTCAGGTAATGCGCCTGCGGGTTATCGGGATTTGCAAACTGGTTTAACACCATACCCTCGCCCTTAGCCTCCATGTCCAGCGCAAGGTCTCGCGCATACTCCATGCCTTGTTCTTGTGTCACCAGAATGAGTTCCGCGCCGTAAGCCATCATTAACGAACGACGCTCTTGGGTCATGTTGTCCGGCATGATCAGTCGCAAATGGTAGCCCATCGTTGCCGCGACCATTGCTAAGGCTATTCCGGTGTTACCGCTGGTTGCTTCAATCAAGGTATCGCCCGGTTTTATGGTACCGCGCGCTTGTGCTTGAACAATCATGTTTGCCGCAGGCCTGTCTTTTACTGAACCAGCCGGATTATCGCCTTCAAGTTTGCTGAACACCTTGTTGTTTCGGCTGTTGTTTGCCAGCCGTTGTATTGGCACTAGTCGGGTGTCGCCAACTTGTTCTATTAGCGTGGGAATAGTTAATTCAGACATATATCCTGCTCATGATATTAATCGTTATTTAGCGCTGCTAACATAGCACCAACTTGTTTATCTGTATTGAGTTTGTCGCAAGCAATAACATTCAGGTTCTGCATGCCTCGAACCCATGTCATCTGCCGCTTGGCCAATTGCCGTGTGGCCGCAACTGCTTTGTCGTGCATGGTTTGCTTATCGTATTCACCGTTTAAAAATCCAAGCACTTGTCGATAACCAACGCTTCGCATGGATGGCAGATTCGAATCAAGTTTAAATTGCTGCTGCAATTGAGCGACCTCATCGATAAGCCCGGATTCCACCATTTGCGCAAACCGGTGCTCAATACGCTGGTGCAACCACGACCTGGATTCAGGCATCAATGCGAGCTTGATGGGCTTCACCTCCAAATTTGTTTGAGTCTGTTTTTGCAGTTCAGACAATGGCTCGCCTGTTAACTCATACACTTCCAATGCACGTTGTATACGTTGCGGGTCATTAGGGTGAATTTTTGCAGCAGCAACCGGGTCTACTACCGCTAATTTTTCGTGCATAGCTTGCCAGCCAACTTTATGCGCTTGCGTTGCCAATGTTTCGCGGACGTGTTCGTCAGCATCCGGCATCGGCGCGATGCCATATTCCAGCGCATTAAAGTACATCATAGTACCACCGGTTAACAAAGCCACCTTACCCTTGTCTTGAACCGTGTTTATTGCGGCTGTCGCATCTTCAACAAATCGTGCAACCGAGTAAACCTCTACTGGCGTACATAAATCAATTAAGTGATGTGGTACTTGTTTGAGCTCATCGTGTGAGGGCTTTGCCGTACCGATGTTCATGTGTTGATAAACCAATGCAGAATCAACGCTGATGATTTCAGCATTTAGCTCCGCAGCGATCTGTAAAGAGGAAGCCGTTTTACCGGCAGCAGTTGGACCTAACAGAAATACAACGGTTTGCGGATCCATGCTTAGCGTCCACGCAGGAAAAGCGCGTCCAAGGCTTGCATATCCATTTGAGTCCAGGTGGGTCGCCCATGATTGCATTGACCACTGTTGGGCGTCGTTTCCATTTGCCTGAGTAGCGCATCCATTTCGGGTACCGTGAGTTTTCTGTTGGCACGAACCGAGCCGTGGCAAGCCATGGATGACAACACAGCATCCACCGCCTGCTTTACGCGCTCGGTGCTGCCATACTCCACTAAATCGGATACAACATCGCGCACAAGCGAAGCTATGTCTGCTTGACCTAAAACAACCGGTACTGCGCGCACTCGAACTTGTTCCGGCCCTAACCGTTCAAGCTGCAAGCCGATTTGATTGAGTATTTCTGTGTGTGATTCACAACAATCCGCTTCGCTCTCACTTAAAGTAACGGTTATCGGCACCAACAAAGTTTGCGTTTTCACGGTGCCTTCCGCGTACTCGGCTTTTAGTCGCTCATAGGTAATGCGTTCGTGTGCGGCGTGCGCGTCAACAACAACCAAACCATCATTGTTTTGCGCCAGTATGTATACACCGTGCAAGTGCGCTAACGCAAAACCTAATGGTGGTGTTTCGGTACCGCTGTCCGATTCATCATCGATAGCACGATCAGATGTTGCCCGAGCGTATGGATCTATTGGTTTGGGCGCACTTGAAAGATCTGCATGTAATCGCGATAAAGAATCAAACTGTTCTCGCACACCTAAAGGGATTGCTGATTGATAGGGTGTTCTAGCAGCAGCCGCTGTATCGTTAAAACCACTGGCTTCGGTTTCCAACTCGGCAACGGCCACATCACCTGTTGCATCCGCAGGTGTTATTGCAGCTAAAAAGTCGGCCAAGGATCGTCGCACAAAACCATGTACCAACTGAGAATCACGAAATCGCACTTCTTGTTTTCCCGGGTGCACATTCACATCAACGGCTTTGGCATCCATTTCAAGAAACAATACAAACGCCGGGAAACGTTGATGATAAATAAGATCGCTGTAAGCGCGTTTAACAGCGTTAGCAATGACTTTGTCACGTACCACTCGATTATTGACATAGAAGTACTGCATATCAGCTTGACTGCGAGAAAACGTGGGATCGGCAACCCAACCGTGCAACCTCAAACCAGGCCCCTCTAATTCAACCACACGTGCAGCTTCGGCAAACGGCTTACCTAAAATTTGTGCGATCCGAGAATTACGTAGTGCTTGCGTATCAGCCGACCGACACTCAAACGTTATTTTGCCGTTGTGCGATAAGGTAAACGCGCAATGGCTATTGGACATTGCCAGCGTTTTTACAACCGACTCGCAGCGACTGTATTCGGTGCGCGGTGTGCGCATAAACTTCCGGCGCGCCGGTACGTTATAAAACAGGTTTAATACATCGACCGTTGTGCCATCCGGGTGTGATGCGGGTTGCGTATCCAGCCCACCGTCGTGTCGATACTTTAACGACCATGCCGTATCTGCATTTGGTGTTTTGGAAATAAGTTCCAATCGGGATACCGACGCAATACTCGGTAAAGCTTCACCGCGAAAGCCCATTGTGGCAACGGACTCTAAGTCGTTCATCGAACTGATTTTACTGGTGGCATGCCGACTCAATGCCAGAGGCAGCTCCTGTGCTGCAATGCCGGAACCGTTATCGCGTATTCGGATGCGTTCAAGCCCACCTTGTTCGATATCAATCAGGCAACGAGTTGCACCGGCATCCAAACTGTTCTCCAACAGTTCTTTCACTATAGACGCTGGCCGCTCGATGACTTCGCCAGCAGCAATCTGGTTTATCAGATGATCAGGTAGTTGTTGAATGGCCATTGTAGAAAAAGTGTGCATACCGCGCTGCGGGTAGCGCTTAGTTTACCGGCTTTCACACACTTCATCTACGCCTGATTAAACAGTGCTTATCCCGTTCCACGCTTAGCGTACAAGGCGGTTCCTTCAGGTGCTCGACGAGCCAAATAATGTGCAACGCCGGATTGAATCGCTTTGGCCAATTTTTCCTGAAAGCGTGGGCTGTTCAACTTCTTCTCTTCGCTTAAATTGGAGATAAACGCGGTTTCGACCAATACCGATGGGATATCGGGCGATTTAAGCACGGCAAAATTAGCCTGCTCGACCTGCGGCTTATGCACTGAACCGATTTTCTTAAGCTCAGACAAGACTTCATCACCCACTTCAAGACTGGCCTCCAATGTTGAGTTCTGTGCAAGGTCTAATAATGTTTCTTTGAGATCCTGACTAAGCCCATCAAGTGCTATATCGCCGAATAAGGCATCGGCTTCGTTCTCTTTGTCCGCCAACCACTGCGCAGCTTCCGAGCTCGCACCTTTTAAAGACAACGTAAACACAGAACTTCCTTTGGCAGCTTTGCGTTTAAATGCATCAGCATGAATCGATACAAATAAATCGGCGTTTTTCTCACGCGCAAGACGAATTCGCTCACGCAATGCAATGTAAGTATCGTTGCGACGAATCAATACCGGCTTAATACCTTCTTGCTTTTGCAAGCGTTTGTATAAGCGCTGCGCGACCTTAAGCGTGATATCTTTTTCCTGCGTTTTGCGCTGTCCAATAGCACCCGGATCTTTTCCGCCGTGACCAGCATCGATAGCAACGACTACATCACGTAATTGACTTGGTTCCGTCAGACGCGCTTTGTAATCCACTAACTCCGGATTGCCTTTTACACCCAAGTCTATGATCAGCCGCTGCCCACCTTGACGGTTAACAACGTGATATGACGGCGCAACAGGGCGATGCAAATCCACAACGATGCGCAAGTCCTTGTCATTGTGTACGCCAAAGCGAATACCCTTCACCGCGCCTTGAGCAAATTCCTGCGGACCAACCGCAGCCGACAATGCTGTACCGGGTAAATCAATCACAAGTCGCTCGGGATTACTCAGCGCGAAAAGCTTAGCCCCAGTCACAACATGATCAAGATCAAAGTGCAACATCACGTTTTCTTGCTGAACCATGCGAAAGCCGAGCAACGCCGTGTTGCCAAATACGGCACTGGAAGGGCCCACTAACAATGCTGAGCCACTGATCAGTTTGACCAAACTTCGACGCCGCGTGGATTCGAGCTTTTGCTTCATGGTTCCCCCAAATGTTCTACTACCGATTTTCAAGCACAGCAAACAGCTAAAAATAGCTCTGCCGATTAAAGCTTAGTACAGATTTGAGAAAAGCAAAGGGATTATGACGAGGGCGTGTTAATTGAGACACTTCGATACGAACCGGGATTCGATTCTGAGTACGTAATTGTGATCTCCAATGACGGTTTTGGCAACTGCCCATGGCCCTTTTCGGGCCATTCAATAATGACCAAATCGCTATTGGCCACGATATCCCGGAATCCTATGTAATGCAGCTCTTCCGGGTCGTCCAAACGATACAGATCGAGGTGCGACACGCGCCAACCGTCGAGCTCGTAATTTTCTAAAAGCGTGTATGTAGGGCTCTTTACCGCACCTGTATGCCCAAGCGCGGTGATCATGGCGCGCGCCAGCACCGTTTTACCAGCGCCAAGATCCCCGGTTAAAAACACCACCGCAGGCTTAACCAGCGTTGTGAGCAACTCTAGACCCAGAGCCTCCATCTCAGCTTCGCTACGTATTTCGCGTTGCAATGACCTTCACCCTTCGCTTGAGTTTAAGATAGCTTCGGCGCGTGTCCAATCGGCATCGGTCGGCGCTTCCAAATGGTAAGAGTCACCCTGCCACTCGAATTGCAATGCGGCACTGTGCAGATACATTCTGGCCAAACCCCGCTGCTTGAACTGAGCATTCCGGGCATTGTTTCCATAACGCGTGTCACCAATAACCGCGTACCCACAATGTTTGGCGTGCACCCTGATTTGATGTGTGCGTCCAGTTTCAATGTTTATCCGCATTAACGATGCGTCGTTAAATGACCGCATGCAGTCAAAGTGGGACACTGCTGCCTGACCGCTAGCGCTGACCATGACTCGCCGCTCCCCAGCGTGCTCCTTGTTTTTCTGCAACGGCGCGTCTACCGTTTTCGCACCTAATTTCCAAACGCCATCCACCAGAGCCAGATACGACTTAATTATATCTTTGGTTCGAAATAAATCCTGCAGCGAACGCACTTGTCCGATGCCCTTCGCAATCAACAAACAGCCACTGGTGCCTCTGTCTAATCGGTGCACAAGCTCCAAACCGGGCTCATTTCTGGCTTGGCGCAGCGCATCAATCAAACCGAACGCCAATCCACTGCCAGCATGCACCGCAAGGCCCGGCGGCTTGTTCACAACCAGAAAGTCATCTGTTTCGTGCACCACGGCCTGTGCCACCGTGTTGGCCAATGCGTCCGGCACACTGACCTCACCGCTGGCCTTAACGTGCATGGGAGGAATACGCACTTTATCGCCGACTGCCAGCTTACGCGTCGGTTTAACCCGACCACCATTGACCCTGACTTGTCCGGTCCGGATTAAACGGTACACATGACTGCGAGGCACCCCGGGTGCTCGCCGCAGCAGGAAATTGTCAATCCTTTGACCACTCTCACCCGACTCAACCTCAGCGTGACGAACCTGAGCACTGGGATTTGAACCGTTTTGCATGATTGTTGCTTCGTATTAAATGTGTGCGGAATAACGAGTTACAATTGCCGAAAGGCCCCGCCACTGCTATATTACATGATCGGCTGCAACACGGATTTCAGCCGCAGATGACGTACAGGAAGCCACAGGCGTTATCGAGCCGATACTCGAACCTAAGACATCGTAAACGAGTTATCGGGCAACAATACACAGTTTGATCGCTGGTCGGTGCAGGTCTTAACAAACCGCCCCGGCAGGCCAAAAAATTAATGGGAAGCCAACGCACACATTGCACTGGCCTCCACCACAAAAAAATAATTGGATAATCCAGCCACTCATAATCATGGCATTCGCAATTTCTACAATCCTGTTACTACTGGTCGTTTGGGGCAAGAAGCACCCTGCCAGTCATAACATGGCGCGCGCCTATATCAGAGCTGATTTGGAATCCGCAATGGATTACTACTTACATGAAAAGAATGCTAATCAACGCGACTCACGAAGAGGAGTTGCGCGTAGCCATCGTCGATGGCCAACATCTTATAGACCTTGATATCGAGAGTAAAAACCGAGAGCAAAAAAAGTCAAACATATACAAAGCAAAAATTACCCGAGTAGAACCTAGCCTGGAAGCCGCGTTCGTCGATTACGGCGCAGAGCGACACGGCTTTCTTCCGTTTAAAGAAATTGCGCGCGAGTATATTAAAGACAACGGTAAACGATCTGACGGCGCACGACCAAACGTACGCGACGGCATCAAAGAAGGACAAGAAATTGTTGTCCAAATTGAAAAAGAAGAACGCAGCAATAAAGGCGCGGCACTTACCACGTTCATAAGCCTTGCTGGCCGGTTCCTTGTTTTGATGCCCAACAACCCTCGTGCTGGCGGTGTGTCTCGCCGCATAGAAGGTGATGACCGCAACGAACTCAAAGCCGCCATGGCTGAGGTCAATGTACCGGAAGGTATGGGCACCATTGTCAGAACTGCGGGAGTTGGTAGAAGCAGCGAAGAATTGCAATGGGATTTAGATTATCAAGCCGAAATCTGGCGAGCCATAACAGAAGCTTCAGCAAACAAATCGGCCCCGTTTCTGATTTATCAGGAAAGCAATATTATCGTTCGTGCACTGCGCGACTACTTCCGTAGCGATATCGGCGAAATCATTGCCGACGAACAAGCAACCTTCGATCAATCATCTGACTTCATCGGCATGTACATGCCGCAAAACAAGCGCAAGCTAAAGTTGCACACCGATGATGTGCCGCTGTTTAATCGCTACCAAATTGAATCGCAAATTGAATCTGCATTTCAACGTGAAGTTCGCCTACCCTCAGGCGGTGCGTTGGTCATTGATCACACTGAAGCATTGATTTCTATCGATATCAACTCGGCACGTTCTACCAAAGGGTCCGATATCGAAGAAACCGCAACCGAAACCAACCTTGAAGCGGCTGATGAAATTGCGCGCCAATTGCGCCTGCGCGATCTGGGCGGACTAGTGGTTATCGACTTCATCGATATGATGTCCAGTAAACACCAGCGTTCGGTCGAAAATCGCTTACGTGAGGCGTTGAAACAGGACCGTGCACGCGTACAAGTTGGCCGCATATCGCGTTTTGGTTTGCTGGAAATGTCGCGTCAGCGTTTACGTCCATCTCTGGGAGAGACCAGCGAAAACGTGTGCCCACGATGTCAGGGTCACGGCACGGTACGTGGCATTGAATCCACCGCACTCTCCATTCTTCGATTACTCGAAGAAGAATCCATGAAGGAGAATACCGGCCGCGTACTGGCTGAAGTACCGGTTGAAGTGGCAACGTATCTATTAAACGAAAAACGCACCAGCCTCGGCGAAATCGAATCACGTAATTCAGTCACACTGATGGTTGTAGCGAACCCAAATCTACAAACACCCAATTACACCCTGGAACGCGTACGCGATTCAGAAGCTGAGCACAACGCGAATAAACTGAAAAGCTACGAGCTGCAAACGGATGGCGAGGATGTGTATTCACCCACTGAAGCCCGCGATGCAAAACCAATAGAGCGTGCAGCCGTTAATCGGGTTGTTCCGGATATGCCAGCGCCGACTCGCGCCGATGCCGGCACATCTGCTACTGACAAACCCGGTATCAGCCGACGCCTTATCGGCTCTATAACCTCGCTATTTGGTGCAAGCCAGACTGACGCAAAAGCTGAAGTTGAAGAAGTTGCCAAGAAGCCAACGCGTTCGCGCGGCGGCAACAATCGCAACGGTCGATCAGGACAACGTAGCGGCAAGAACAACGAAGGCAATCGGCAGTCGAATCGTAATGGCGAGAAAAAACAGCGATCACAAGGTAAAAAGCGTGGCGCTAAAAAATCCGATGCCAAGTCGAATAACAATGCACAGTCGAAAAACAAAGACGAACTGACGCAAACCGAAAACGAGAATAACAAGTCTCGTTCGTCCCGAGGGGGTCGCAGTCGTGGACGTGGTGCTAATCAGGAACGCAAAAACGACAATGCGGTTGCGGATTCAACTGAATCGGCAGCAAATGCTAATGCAGAGTCATCAGATAACAACAATTCCGAGAAGCCGAAACGCGGCCGGGGTCGACGCCCTTCTCGAGGTCGTGGCAACAAAAATCAAGATAACAATGCCAACACTGAAAACGGTGCAGCGACTGGCGCTGTTGCAGGCGCATCGGCAACTGATATCAGTAATACTGACAATCAGGAGCCCAATGGCAATGTTGCAGCAGCCAAGATAGCTGAACCAGCAGACGTTAACGGCAACAAAATCACTGACGCTGAACGCGCAGACGATACCGACCACGATCAATCTCGTCGTCGTCGTGGTCCGGGACGTCGTCGCCAACGCGCTAACAACAAAGCTGGAAAGCCCGAATCAGAAGGTGCGGACGCAAACGTTGCTAGCGCTCAAACCAGTGAAGTAGTAAAGGTGCCAGCTGCTGCCGGTGTCACAGCTGCAACAGCTGCGAACTTTGCGGATAACAAATCATCGGTGGCATCCATCTCAAACGCAAGCGCTACCGCAGAGTCAACAAAGTCTGAATCGGTTAAACCTGCACCAGAATTGTCTAACGGTGAGTCAAGCAGTGCTAGCGATACTGATTCTCCTCGAGTATCGCAACGCCAACCCAGTCAGCTAAAAAGCACAGTGAAGTCACTGGCCAATAAAGACGAAAAAAGTAACAGCAGTGGTGGATTATCTTTTGCGTCGCGCAAGGTGCCTGACGTAGGCAGTCCACAGCAAAAAACCACAAACGCTTCTGCTACCGAAACGGGTAAAGACTAAACGTTGATGAGGCGAGAAATCCCCGCCTCCACTCTGTTTATTAATTAGCCAGAAGGATTGGTAAACTGATCGTTTAAGCGCTGCACGAAATCCGAAGATTCTTCCAGCACGTTATCGACGGTTATCTTACTCTTTTTGTTCCAACCAACTGGTGTTGAGCGAAACAGGCTTCTAAAGAACCGCGTATTCTTTTTAAATGCGCTGATATAGGCGCTGTCGTCAGTGTATTGCATTTTTCTGATCATATAAGTGGCAACTGCATGCCTAATGGCAAAATGCACCCCTAGCCCCACTATCACAACACCCGCCAACACACCTATCATCGCCATAGGGTTGCTTATCATTCCTAACACCAAAGCGAACAGGGGGCCTAGCGTTCCAGTTGCCAATGCCACACCCAACACACACACCAGTAATAGCGCCAGCACGATAAGATCGAATCTTAGAACGCGCTTTGCCCACAACTTTTTCAGACGCGTTATTGATGGTACAAACTGATCGCGTATGGCATAAGCTTCACTTTCCATTGAACCTATGATCCGGTAAGCCCGCTCCGATTCAATCTGATTAATGCGGGTATGTATTTCTGCCATGTCTGCATCGCGTTTCGTTTCAAATCGTTTTTGCGTTGCGTCATCCGCAAAGGCTTGAGCGGCTTCTTTATTATAAATAGTGTAAAACCGCCCTGCGGTTAAACCTTTTTGCGCTAACGCCCGTTGCCATGCACCGGTAATTTCTTCCGTATTGTCTTCTCGCGCAGCCGTATCAATTTGATTCAGAATGTATAGAAACTTGTTGCTGTCGGCGCGGTCAATGGTATTACCCACCAAATGGGTTAAGGTATCTTGCATGGCACCCGGTTCAGGGTGTCTTGCGTCAAAGAACACCAAAACCAAATCGGAGATATCGATGATGTGATTGGTCAATTGCAAGGTCGCCGTGCGTTGATCGTCGGCATCAAACCCGGGGGAATCGATTAGTATTTTACCGCGCAATATTTCGGCATCAGTGACTTTCAATTGCAGGTACGCATCAATACGGCGACCTTCACCACTGGACACCTGCTCTATTTCTTTACTAATGCGATAAAAAGGAAATCGCATATCCGCATCCAATGCCAAACCAGGCAGCACTTGTCCGGCCTTTTCCTTACCATAGCAAATGACAGTAAATTTATCGTCCACTGCCTGGTTGCCCGTTTTCTGCAAAGTGCGTCCCAAATAGCTGTTAATAAACGACGATTTCCCTGCTGAGAACACGCCCAATACAGACACCAGCGGCCACCATGGAATTTGCATGGCAAAGGATTCATTTGTATTCAAAACACCGGTGCGATAGGCAACGGTATCCAGCTTTTCAAAGCCAGCTACCGCTTCGACCAACACAGGGTTCTCAGTTTTCAGATGCTGCTTTAAACTATTAAATTGCTTAACGACTGATTTATCGGCTTTAGCCATTTGGGCTGAGTTTCTCCAGGTAAGTATTGTTGTCAAGGACAGGTTATAATTAACCCACACTCACAAGTTTAGCACTTGCCAAGACCTCAACTGCGTGACTCATAAGCAAGCTATTACGCACTAAGGTACAACCAGGTGACAACATGATTTGGCTAATACCTATAGTGGCTTTATTACTCATCGTATATTGCGCAAGGCAAACCTTATCCGCACATACTAACCGTTCCAATACGGTAATAAAATTGCCCATCAAGTCGGAAATCGACGCGCCAACCAATTCGCCCGACACATCGGCTAAATATCACCAGGCTCCACAGCGCCCACAGTCGCCATTACCAAAGAATGATGTTAAACCGCACGAAGCCCCATCATTACTGTTCGCCAGTTCCGCTGCTGCAGAAGAAAATAGTGAAGACAAAAACCACGACCCGCACGAAGACGAATGGGATGAAGTGGCGGATATTGGTGATATCACCATGGACATCAGCGAAATGCTCAAAGAGTTGAACTTACGCGAAACTGACTCTCCTCGATTGGATATTGATACCGACGAATATTCGCAACTCAAATCCGGACAACCTGGAGATGTGCAACCTGAGAAAATAGTGAACGTGGCTGGCAAACTGAAAAAGATGCTGCACTAGGATCATGCCAAAAACCATTCTTAACTCGTTCGTCGACTCTCGCAATGTACACACCATTAAACGAGACTTTGTCTCTATCGCTGCATTCATTGCAATAATCTGGATAGTTTTTTTCCTAGACCAATTTATGACCTTAGAACGCTATGGTCTGGTACCACGAGATTTACATGGTTTGTATGGCATTGTTGCCATGCCGTTTCTACACGGTGATTTATCCCATATTATCGGCAATACGATTCCACTTGCAGTAACACTCCTTCTATTGGCTGGTTCCAGAGCCAACTCCGGTGCTATAGTTTTGTTAATCATAGTTCTGGGTGGAATTATATTGTGGTTATTTGGACGTGAGGCACGGCATATTGGCGCCAGTGGATTAGTGTTTGGCTTGATAGCGTTCCACATTTTTTCCGGCATTTTTGAAAAACGATTCAGATCCATTCTTATCGCACTTATTGTTGGTGTTCTCTATGCAGGTACTTTATTCAACGGGGTCTTACCCTTCCAACAAGGTGTCTCTTGGGATGGGCATTTGTTTGGGGCTATTGCGGGTGGCTTAGTGGCTTTATTCAGCGCAAAACTGTTGGTAGCTGAAACACGTAATGAACAGAACAGACATCGCCCGTTCACAAACAACTGAACAATAAGCACATGACAAGCTCGCAAAAATTTACCGGCAACTTCACTCAGCAAGAACCGATACCTGAAGACGCCATAGAGCGCGCTGTGGAGGTTATGCGTAGCGGCAGACTGCATCGCTACAATGTGGCATCCGATGCCGACATATCAGAATCCGCCCAATTAGAAATTGAATTTGCACAATATCAACAACAGCGGTTTTGTTTGGCAATGGCTTCTGGTGGCTACGCTATTCAAACCGCATTGCGTGCGCTTGGTTTAAAGCCTGGTCAGAGCGTAATGACAAACGCCTTTACCTTATCACCTGTTCCTGGTGCTATTGATGCAGTGGGTGGTAAACCAATACTAATAGAGACCACCGACGATCTTGTACTCGATTTACAGCATCTGCAATCAGTTATCGAAAACACACAGTCTGAAGTATTGCTGTTATCCCATATGCGTGGCCACATCGTGGATATGCATGCGCTTTGTAATTTATGTAAGGAGCACGATGTCACTATTATTGAAGATTGCGCGCATACCATGGGGGCAAGCTTTGATGGAGCAAAGAGCGGCACACATGGCGCATTGGCCTGTTTCAGCACGCAAACGTATAAACACATTAACTCTGGCGAAGGCGGCTTTATTACCAGTAACAATGAGGAACTGATGGCCAAGTGCATTGTGTTGTCTGGTTCATACATGCTGTACCAGCGACACAAGGCTGCACCGGCTGCATCCGTCATCGATACTATAAAATTACAAACGCCAAATTGCAGTGGCCGGATGGATAACCTGCGCGCCGCCATCCTTCGCATTCAATTGCAACAGCTGGACACTAACTGCCAACGCTGGAACAAGCGATTTAAAACTATTACGGAACGGCTGTCCAACAGTAACAGCATTACGTTACCCAAACCTCATCCCTTAGCGGTGGAAGTGTCCAGCTCTTTCCAGTTTTCCATTCCTGCGTTTACCGACGAACAAAATGCAGCTTTTTTAAAACGCTGTTTTGATCGAGGCGTGGAATTGAAATGGTTTGGCGCGATAGACCCAGTAGGCTATACAAGCCGATACGAAAGTTGGCAGTATGTCGAATCTACCTCTTTAACACAAACCAACGAGGTGCTTCGCCGACTATACGATTGCCGAATTCCACTCACTTTTAGTGTTGAAGACTGCGCATTAATTGCAGATATCATCGTTGAGGAATCAAATCGGCATTAAAACCGGAATACTGCTTTACATGGGCAACGCAGAAACGCTATATTTTCTATTCAATATACGCACTGCAGCTAAATCATGGAATCTGTAGATCTAACCCACATTCACACCGATACTGAAGAAGACACACCTGCCATTCCCAGCTCGGCAACGCAGCGGGCTTTCGACGAACTGCGCCAGCGCATTATCCATGGCGATATCGCACCCGGCGAAAAATTAAAAGTAGAATCTCTCAAGTCTTTGCTCGATGTTGGCGCATCCCCAATACGAGAAGCGCTCAGTTTACTCACCTCAGATCAATTAGTTGAACGCTTGGACCAACGCGGATTCAGAGCCGCACCTGCGAATAAAAAACAGTTTCTCGAAATCCTGATGTTGCGGTGTCAACTCGATGATATTGCTCTGCGATCAAGTATTGCGGCGGGCGATGAAATCTGGGAAGAAAACCTGCTGCTATCAAACCACCGATTAGCAAAAGCAGACCGAAAAGATCTCGTGGGTTGGGAAAGCAGACATAAAACGTTTCATACAACCCTACTCAGCGCTTGCAGCTCTACCATATTGCTTAAATTTTGCGACCAACTATATGATCTGAATATCCGGTATCGGTTCTTGGCTGGCCGCTCAAATCGTTATAGCCAACGTAACGTGGCACAAGAACATAAAGACATTATGGAAGCTGCTATTGCTCGCGACGCCAATACGGCATCGCAGCTACTGGCCAAACACTATAATTTAACCGGTGACTTTCTGGCGAATCAGTTTCAAGATTAGCATTTTAGGGTTAGTCTGAGCACTAGGCTTTGCCCAACACCAAATCAAAATCCACTAAAGAATAATCCTCTGTTACTTTGCCAGACAAAGCCAAACCAGCTTTTGGAAAATTGGATGCAGGTTGCGGCTCATAATGCATAACCAGATCGTCTCTAACGCCAAACACGGTATCTTGATCTAGATAAGGATCGTCGTCTGGAAAAACTTCCGTAACCAAAGAGCGAAAACCCTCGGCTTTTACAATGTAGTGTAAATGCGATGGTCGCCACGGATGCCGCCCGGTAGCGTTTAGAAAATCACCCACAGGGCCATCGGTTGGCACGGTATAGCTAACAGGGCGTACGGTTGTAAAAGTGTATTTACCATCCGTACCGGTTGTGAACAGTGCATGGAAACTGTAGGTGTCTTGCTCTGGGTCTTGCGATGAATACAACCCATTAGGCGCTGTTTGCCAAATATCTAACGTGGCATTCTCTATCGGGTTACCATCACTGTCCGATACTGTGCCTTGCACCAAAATGAGCTCACCTTCATAGTCGCCGCGCAAGTCACTGCCCATCGGCATTTTGGGCGGATTAGAGATATGAAACGGACCTAACACACTTGAGTTAGTGGCATCTTCAGACGAATTAATCATGTCTACCAGAGAAGACAATCCCAGTACGTCAGAGAGCAATACAAATTCATCTCGTTCGGGCGTTGTAATACTACCGGCACGTCGTAAGATATCCAGCCCGGTTTGCCATTCCGCATGAGTCAGTTTTGTCTCAACGGCGAAATCGTGTAAGTGGCGCGCCAGACTTTGCATAATCTCCTTGAGTCTTGGGTCTGTATCGTCGCCCATGTACCCTAGAAAAGTTTCGGTCAAGTTATCTGGTGTGACATTTCTCATTTGTATGGTCTCTATCGATTCAGTATGGCCGTGCTGAGTTCAGGGAATCGAATAAGTATAATTAACACCAACAGCATAACCACTGCAAACGGCAATGCGCCCAAGAACACATCTTTTAGTTTAATTCGATCATCATTAATCGACGATTTAATAACGAAGCAGCTAATGCCTAGGGGCGGTGTTAACAAGCCAATTTCCGCGCCAACTACAGTTACAATGCCGAACCAAACCAAGCTTAGCCCCATTGGCTCGATTAATGGCAAAAACAGTGGCACAACAATAAGAATTATGGAAGCGGTATCCAGTAACGTGCCCAAAAACAACATCAAACACACATAAATTACCATGATGCCAAAAAAGGTAAGCTGATTTTGCTCAATGATATTGCTTAATTCATTCGGCAGCCCGGCCAGCCCAAGCATCCGACTGTAAATTGAAGCGGCTGTAATTAGAAATAAAATTGCCGCAGTAATATGACCGGTTTCAAGCAGTGCGTCCCAAAAGCCTTTTAAGGTGATTTTGCGTCGTACTATGGCAACGATCAAACCAACCAAAGCACCAGCCGCACCCGCCTCCACCGGCGTTAGCCAGCCAGTGTAAATGCCGCCAAGCACCACAACAATCAACCCAACAAGTGGCAGGGTTTTAACTAAGATCTCGCTCCAAGGCATCGGCTGAAATTCTTCGGCAGGCTTACCGCCCACAAAACCAGGAAAGAACTTACCCGCAAATGCAATCGCAACAATATAAGCAATGGCCAGCATGATGCCTGGTACGATACCGGCCAGAAACATATCCCCAACCGATTGCTCGGCAACGAAGGAGTAGATAATAAGCATGGCCGATGGTGGAATGATCATGCCCAGAACGGAAGACCCGGCTACAACACCCACGGCAAATCGAGGGTTGTATTCATACTTCAACATTTGCGGTACCGCAACGGTCGTAAACACCGATGCAGACGCGATAGATGATCCGGTAACAGCGGCAAATACTGCATTCGCTCCAACCGTTGCCATGCCAATACCGCCTTTTATCTTGCGAAAACCGGCGTTCATGACATCATAGATATCACTTCCCATCCCCGCTTTGGAAACGATTAATCCCATAAACGTGAACAGCGGTATCGTCGCAAACGTGTATTCCATGACGCTGTCGCTCAGTGCGACCTTTAACAGGTTCATTGCAAGATCAAAGTTATCTCGCATTAACCAGATAGACACAAAGGACACCACTCCCAACGCAATGGGGATGTACACGCCTAAATAAATCAGCAGTACAATGAAGACGACCGATATCAAACCTATTTCAATGGGGCCCATTAGCTTACGGTCGGTGGTTTAGTTTTTGTTGTAAGAGGATCTACATGATGCGCACAGAGCACTTTAAGCGCAAACAAAATAGTGCAAAGTACGGCACTGATAAAAATCACTAATTTGATTGGCCACCACGGAGCAGTAAACACGCCCGGCACGCCAAAAAAATCCTGTGTTTCCCACATGTCCACAAACTCAGGCCACATGGTAATGGCAATAAGCAACATAAAAACGCAGGCAATCGTATTGATAAACTGGCCAATGACTCGCGAAAATACCGGCCAACGGTTACCGGTAATAGCCAAAAAACCATCTGAGCGGGTCAGCCGGTTTACACGCACAACATCGGGTAGTTGTAGAAACACGATGAGCACCATGGAAAACTGCACCAGTTCAACTGCGCCCATAAACGGCGCATGAAACAGACCTCTGGCAACGACATCGTAGTTAACCACGGCAACCAACGCCAATACAACCAGCGTACCGGCCGCATTGGCCACAATGGCAATGCGGTCGGCAAGCTTCGATGCTGTTTTAAGTACAGACATACTTAACGTTCAGATTGTTATGGTCGAATTACAGCTCAGCAGCCCAGTCCCGCGACGGGGTAAATCCAGCAGCTTTAAGCTTGTCCATGTACGCTTTTAACATCTCAGAGCCTGGCTCACCTTTGCTGTCCAAATCTTTCGCCCATTCTACGGCGATATTAGGCATGGCAGCAGCCCAGGCAGCGCGCTCAGCAGGATCAACATCAACCACTTTACCACCAGCCGCAATATAAGCATCACGACTTTCAGTGGCTCTTCCCATTGCAACGCTGGCCACGTGGTCACGGTACGCTACAGCCACTTCCTCTAAAACACCTTTAACTTCGTCTGGTAGTTTTTTCCAGTAGTCGGCGTTCACTGTTACCGTTTTAGAGTTAACCGCCCCCAGATCTGCGCGTAGCATGTACGGTGCAACGTCAGCGATTTTGAAGGTCTTCGCAGCTTCAGGCCATAACATCGCAAAATCAACCAAACCGGTTTGCAGCATACTGTAGAAATCAGTTAAACCGCCTCGTACACCCACAGCGTCATTGATACCTTCTAAATAACGCATGTTCATCCCAGCACCGGCGACCTTGCTACCCTCCATGTCTTTAACTGAACTGATTTCTTTACTGCCAAACACTTGATATGTATCTAATACGACACCTGTCGCTAAATAAACCTGGTTCTGCTTATTAAACTCCTTCTGCATGGTTGGAAATTCTTTTGCAATCTCATCAACCGCCTTGGCGACGACTTCAGCATCGGCCGCAATAAACGGAGTGACCGCCGCCAGCGCCTGACTGGGTAATTTTGACGAGTGGAATATGGTGGTAACGATACCAATATCACCAAGGCCCAGCTTGATACCTTCAAGCACACCTTTGGGTTTAACAATGGCACCGCCATAACTTTCCTGCCAATTCATTTTGTAATTACCCGACTCGGCCAAGCGCTTATCCACTTCGGGAATAAAAAAGTTCGTGAACTCCTTTACCCACATGGCTTTAGCGGGATAGCCATCGATAACAACCGCATTGATTGTTTCGGTGGCGTTGACAGACATCGGTGCGGCAACTGATACAGCAATTGCGGTAGCACTCATTAACGCTTTTAACTTCATTTCACTTCCTCCAGTTTGGCAAGTTATGACGATTGCCAGTTTTCTACGATTTCAGTACCGGCTTGCTTAAATAGTTTTGACAACGGGCAGTATTTTGCAACTTCCGTGGCCACTTGCTGAAGCTCTTGTTGCGTTGCCGGACCACTGGCACTGATATTTAAAATTATTTTTACGAACGGTAAATCGATTTCTTCACTTAGCATGACGCCGCGCCGGTCGAACTCGCACGCCGCATCAATAGTCAGATGACCTATATCGATACCCAGCGACTGCGCGCACTTATGACCAATTACATTTGTACAGCCGACAAGCGCTGCAATGGCTGCGTCAGTTGGGGTTGGGCCTGTATTGCTACCGCCGCGTTCCACAGGCTCGTCGATACTAAAGGTTAAATCTCTAACAGAGATATTGGCTAGCGAATGAGTTGGACACTCAGCAGATGCTTTCAAAGTCACACTGGTTTTTTGTTTTATAGTCATAATCGTCGCTTAAGCGTATGAACAAACATCGGCAAATGCA
This sequence comes from uncultured Granulosicoccaceae bacterium, assembly GCA_964390335.1. GTDB lineage: Bacteria > Pseudomonadota > Gammaproteobacteria > Granulosicoccales > Granulosicoccaceae > Granulosicoccus. The sequence goes on from CAYMHU010000022.1 coordinate 46,096, forward strand.
CGCCGTGGCAATTTCTGAAACAATGCCGACTCATCGGCGTAGCCAAGGTTGCATAAGAAATTGGATTTTAACGATGTACCGGCAAAGAATTCTTCATCGACCACCGCATTTGAAAAACCGGACATTGCACCTACATCGAGGCCAAGCGCTCGAGCTGCAATCATAAAGTAAGCTCCCTGCAATGTAGAGTTTCTGAACGCAGTGCTTTCTATGTAGTCTGTCTTACCTTCAAAAAATGGTCGGCGATCTTCGTGCGGGAACAGAAACGGTAAATCTGTCCAGAACTCCAAGTCGTAAGCAATAATAGCCGTTACAGGGGCTTGCATCATTTTGTCTACGTTCTTATCTTTTAAAGATTTTGCCAGACGCTCCTTTCCTGCCTGAGACTTTACAAACACATACCGCGACGGACAGCAATTCATGCTAGTAGCGCCAGCGGCGGTTATCTCATACAAGGTTTCCAGTAAATGATCTTCAACGGGCGAGGCTTTCCACGCATAGTGCGAACGCGCAGCTCTCAGAATCACATCTATTGAATCGTCGTCTAAACGAGGTTTTTTCTCGCGCAAAGTCCGGTAGTTTTCTTGCGCAAGCGCGCGAGCTTTTTCCAGCTCTTCTCCTGTTAAAGCGGCCATTAGCTTAGCGACGCCATGTCTTCTTCAGCCACAACCGGGCTTGCGCAAATACCAATACCTTCAATTTCAACTTCAACGGTTTCGCCAGGACGCAACCATCGTTGTGGGGTTCGTGCATGACCCACACCGGGAGGTGTGCCCATTGCTATATGATCGCCGGGCATTAGCGTGGAGTACTCAGACAAAGTGGCAATTGTTTTGGCAACCGGCCATAACATTTCTGATGTGTTCGCCGACTGCAGTACTTCGGTGCCAACCCGGGTTTCAATTTTTAAACCTGATGCGCCAGCTGGTAGTTCATCAGGGGTTACGCATATAGGGCCTATGGGACCCGTTGCATCAAAGTTTTTACCCGGCGTCCATTGATGCGTTTTACGCTGATAATTTCTGACCGAACCATCGTTAAATAAGGTGTAAGCAAACACATAATCTAGCGCATCCTTTTCAGCAATGTGCTTACCCTGCTTACCGACGATAATCATCAATTCAGCTTCGTAGTCCAATTGTTCAGAGCAGCTGGGCCGAATCATGGGTGCACCTGCCGGCATCATCGAATTCAGGCCACGCATAAAAAGCGCCGGGTACTCCGGTACATCGTAGCCACCCTCTTTTATATGATCGACATAGTTCAAACCCAGGCAAACGATCTTCGAGGGCTGAGCCACCGGCAAGGCTGGGGTTATGTCTGCAAGCGCAATCGTGCTTGCACCGCTAACCAGTTTATTGACCCAAGACTCATAGTCATCACTGGCAATAAGACCCATCAGATCATGGCCGATTGCGGCATCAGCCTCAGTCAGATCAACAGCCTGATCGCCATTAACAGCAAACACATGAGGTGCACCATTTGCACTTGCAGCACTATGCCCAACAATAAATTTCATAAATTGACCGCTTCTAGTGTATTCGTATTGGTGTCTGTTAGTTTTGACGATTTTTTGTTATTTTGTCAAATAATATCGATATTTCAAGGAATAAAAACATGCCCGCTTGGTCAGAATACAAAACAGCCGCACAAGAACGCGGTTCCCTGGCGTTGGAACTGTACTGCGTGGTGAGTACGCCAGTCAAAACACCCGATGAATTGAAGGAAAAACTGCCAGAGCACCTTGCGTATCAAGCCGAACAAGAACGCGCGGGCAGTCTGTTTCTGGCGGGACCATTATCGGATTTAACAGGAGAGCTTATGGAAGGAGTTGGTTTAATTGTGTACAGAGCTGAGTCCTTAGATGCGGCAAAGACCATTGCTGATAACGACCCCATGCATGCTGCCGGGGTGCGCGAGTACACCATTCGGCGTTGGTTAGTGAACGAAGGCAGCTTGCAACTGAATGTGCAGTTATCCGCCCAAGACGTGAAGCTCTAGCGCTTTAGCGCGTACTGCAACGATTGAATTGAACTCCATGACGCGCTTGTACTCATATTTATGAGTCCATCAATTCGCGGGAAAATAATGAGAAACATCGCCTTCAGTATTGGAATATTACTGGCAGCACTTTTTAGTACCAGCGTTCATGCAGACAAAGCCGTTTTCGCCGGCGGTTGCTTTTGGTGCGTAGAAAAAGATTTTGAATCATTAGACGGTGTGAGCGAAGCTGTTTCTGGGTTTACGGGCGGAACCGCACCTAATCCAACCTACCGTGGTGATCACACCGGCCACTATGAAGCCGTTGAAATCACCTACGACCCGGACGTTGTATCCTACCAACAACTGTTAGATCATTTCTGGGTGAACCACGATCCATTCGATGCACGAGGCCAGTTTTGTGACAAGGGCTCAGAGTATTTGGCCGCTATTTTCGTGGCTAACGAAGAAGAGCGTAAACTGGCGGAAGCGTCAAAGAAAGCAGTTCAAGATAGATTCCCAAATCAAACAGTGGTTACACCCATATTGGATGCCGCTACCTTCTATCCAATCACCGGTAACGAAATTCATCATCAGGATTTTTACAAGAAAAACCCAGTACGGTACAACACCTACCGTTGGGGTTGCGGTCGGGATAAACGATTGAAAGCTATTTGGGGTGATGACGCTACTGTGTAGTGGCGAACACGACCTTACCACCCACCACAGTACTCAATACGTTTATATCCCGTACATCGTCTATGGTGTACGGGTCATTATCAAGCACAATAAAATCTGCCATTTTGCCAGCGACCAAACTGCCGCGCGAACTCTGCAACCCAGCTTGCCACGCAGCATCCAGTGTTAACGCTTCAATAGCTCGTCGTCGACTAACGCGTTGATCTGCGCCAAGTATTTTGCCACTGGCTGTTTCGCGCTGCGTCGCACTCCAGATTAATTGCAATGCCGAAGGCGATGTAACGGGCGCATCACTGTGAATGGTATACCGTAAACCTTGTTGATCTGCCCATGCAAGCGGGCTTATATTTTTCGCACGCTCCGGGCCTAACGCGCGTACATAATGCCAATCGCCCCAGTAGTACGTGTGGCTAACAAAAAAAGTCGTGCTCACGCCTAGTTCAGATGCAAGCTTAACTTGATCCTGCCGCATCACTTGAGCATGAACCAACGTAATGGCAGGCTGCTCAGTTGATGAACGGTGCAACCATTGCGCTGCATCCGTTTGCGATAAGCTTTCAACTGCGGCTAACACATCGTCAATGGCTGCATCACCGTTAGTGTGAATGGCAATCGACCAGCCTTGACTTAGATAGCGTTGTAACAGCGTTGGCCAATCCTGCTTGTCTATCAGTGGCCGCCCTCGATAAGTTGCATCGTGCCCCAATGGTGTGTGGTACGGCTGGCTTAAATAGGCCGTATAACCTTGCGGACTACCATCGGCATACAGTTTTATTGCGCCGATGGAAAATTTAACTGTTGTGTTTGCTTGATATTCAGTTGAAGCGTTTCCTGCAGCATCACCGTGTAACCATGCGTGTATGCGAAGCGGAAATACGTTTAACTGTGCAGCCCAACGAAAAACCTGAGCTGTTCGTGAATCAATACCACCTGCTTGCACCGTGGTGTAGCCAGCTTCGGCGTAGTGCTCTATTGCAGCCGATCGAAGTTGCCACGATGAGCTGGGCGACAACGCTTTTATAAAGCGCGTTAACTTTGGTGCGGCGTTTTCTTGTAGTAATCCGTTGAGTTCCCCGCTTTGAGGGTATCGACCAATGTTGGGGTTGTTATTACTTTCATCCTCACTAATATTTAATTGTTGTAACGCAATTGAATTTGCCACGCCCATGTGGCCCGAGTTATGTCGCACAAACACCGGGTGATCAGGAGCCACTGCATCCAACTCAAATCTATCCGGGTGTCGTCCACCTTCATACGCCGTGTTGTCGTAGTTAAAGCCAAAAATCCATTCATTAGTAGGCATACCTGCCGCTTCAACCTGAACCCGTTGATATAGGTTATCGAGTGAATCCACTGTGCCATCTGGTGGTGGGTTTAAATTAAGAGCGACGTTATTTAAGCCAGTAAGCGGAAAGTGACTGTGCGAATCGATAAAGCCGGGTAAAACTACTGCACCGTTAAGGTCTACTTCTTTTGTGTACCACCGTTTAATTGATTCCGCGTCAGTGTTATCACCAACCCACTGCAGTTGACCGCAATTGCTGAGCATGGCACTGGCCACAGGCTGTTGCGGATTTAATGTGTAAATGGCTGCATGCCGATACAGCACGTGACAAAACGGAGTGACATTAGAACGCATCCATTGCGCAGTGCTTACGAAAATGCAAACCAATAATAACGATAGCAGCAGTTTTTTCACGCTAAACGGCGAACCTTAAATTTGACATAATCTGCGGCTTTTTGACCTACAACAATGCTGGTACCTAATGACGGCTGTATTGTCTCATAGACAAATCCGCTCTTATCTGCAATCCGTCCAGATTTTTGATTAAATAACATCCTATCTTTGGCTTTAAACGTATTAAAATACGAGCCAACACAAGCTAAAACTTAACCCTAATGACCCAGGATTCCCAGAACCCGGCCACGAGTGATTTCGACATCGTTATTATTGGCGGAGGAATCAATGGCGCTGGTATCGCCCGCGATGCTGCCGGCCGCGGTTTATCGGTCATGCTATGCGAAAAAGACGACCTTGCGCAGCATACATCGTCGGCCAGCACCAAACTGATTCATGGTGGCCTGCGGTATCTGGAGCATTACGACTTCATGCTGGTTCGGCATGCGCTACAAGAACGCGAAGTGCTACTCAAAGCTGCACCGCATATTATCTGGCCACTGCGATTCATACTGCCGCACCATAAAGAGCTTCGTCCGCGCTGGTTAATTCGGCTTGGCCTGTTTTTGTATGATCACATCGGTGGTCGTAAATTACTGCCAAAGTCGCACTCTGTTAATTTAACCAGCCATGCATCCGGCAAGCCATTAAAGAAAGCGTTCACCCATGCGTTCGAATACTCTGACTGCTGGGTACAAGATGCAAGATTAGTCACGCTAAACATCATGGATGCGGCAGAGCGTGGCTGCGACGTCAGAGTGCGCACCGAAGCCACCGATATTATCCGCCACGACGGCAGCTGGAGCGTGAACCTGAAAGACAACAACACCGGTGAAACCAGTACCGTCACGGCGAAAGTCATTGTTAACGCGTCCGGCCCGTGGGTTGAAAAAACACTTGATCTAGACGAAGAGCACGATGCCCGCTATGCAACCCGGCTGGTTAAAGGCAGCCATATTGTCGTGCCGCAACTATTCGATCATCCCTACACCTATATATTCCAAAATGCCGATAACCGCATCATTTTCGCGGTACCTTACGAGCAGCACTACACATTACTCGGTACCACCGATATGGAAATTGACGACGAGCCTGGTGCAGTCGAGATTGATGACTCAGAAATAGAATACATCTGTGCTGCTGCCAGCGAGTATTTCGCAAAGCCTGTTAACAAGACGGACGTTGTCTGGACTTACTCGGGTGTGCGTCCGTTATACGATGACGCATCAGAAAACGCATCTAAAGTCACCAGAGACTACAAACTGGATTTGGATGATCGCAAGAATGCACCTGTGTTATCGGTATACGGCGGAAAAATAACTACCTACCGAAAGCTTGCTGATGACGCCGTTAAAATGTTATCCGATTTTCTGAGCTTCTCCAATGATGACTGGACAGCAACGCAACCCTTACCAGGTGGCGACATCCCTAACGCCGACTTTGATGCGTTTTTAAGAACGGTAAAAACACAATACCCGTGGTTACCTGCCGACATGCAATACGACTATGCACGCAACTACGGCACACGTATCAGCAAACTGCTGGAAAATCGGCACAGCATGGATGAGCTAGGTCAACACTTCGGTGGGCTCTTGTATGAAGCTGAAGTCGACTATTTAAAAACACACGAATGGGCACAAACCGCTGAAGATATCCTGTGGCGTCGATCTAAAAAAGGACTGCAATTAGACGCTACCCAAATCGAAGCCTTGCAACAACACCTGAGTTAACCGGATTTTCCACACTATTGAAAAAGCGATACTTGATTCCGCTGCTTTTTATACTAGCGCTACCTGTGGCAGCCTGGTTAGCCCTCAAGCTGCCGGTATTTGGTGCAATACCATCGAATGCTGACTACGCAAACTTCGCAAGCTCACCCGCTTTTAATCGCTCGAACAACAGCTTCGAAAATCGACGTCCAGAATTGTTTACTCAAATGCGCGAGAACTCATCTATCCCCGAGATGCTGCGTGAATGGTTTAAAGAACGTGTCGACTCCAGGCCAAGCGAACCTCTCCCAGAAGTTAAACCCGACTTTCAAGCATTTTTAGCCAGTTCCGACAGCACCAAACTCATCTGGCTCGGACACTCGTCGTTTTTATTAAATATCAACGGCACTGTCGTCCTGGTTGACCCCATCTTTTCTAATGCTGCAGCGCCCGTTAGTTTTCTTGCACCACGGTTTCAAGCACCCGTCATCACACTGAACGAACTGCCACCTATCGACATCATTTTAATATCGCACGATCATTACGATCACTTGGATAAAATTACAGCACAGCACTTCGTTAACACACCCACCCAATTTATTACGCCATTAGGCGTGGGATTACATTTAAAACGATGGGGTATAAGCGACAGCAAATTAACCGAACTAGATTGGTGGCAGTCGCACAGTGTCAACGAGGTACAGTTTGTTGCTGCACCCGCACAACATTTCTCAGGTCGCGATGGTGTAAACAACAATAAAACACTGTGGGCATCTTGGATCGTCAAAGCATCGAACGCCAGCATTTACTACAGTGGGGATTCTGGGTACGACACTCACTTTAAAACCATAGGTGAACAATACGGGCCGTTCGATTTAGCCTTAATGGAAAACGGACAGTACAACGAAGGTTGGCCTGCTGTGCATATGTTTCCAGAAGAAGCGTTGCAAGCCAGCAAAGACGTACAAGCCAAAGCACTAATGCCAGTACATTGGGGTATGTTTGAACTCTCATTTCATAGCTGGTACGAGCCTGCTGTAAGAATTGCAGCATTGGCCAAAGAGAGTAATTACCCATTGCTCACGCCGACCATTGGTGACATTGTTGAAATCGATGGCCAAGTTGAATCAAATCCCTGGTGGGAGCAATGAAATGAAAGCTCATATAATTCTAGCGCACCCGGAACCTTACTAACCCAGCAAAAACAATGCACGATGACTCTGCATGCGTAGACTCAAATTCAATTTCTGACTCAATTTGCCATTAAACACATTGGCAATGCAAAGAACCAGCGCCCGCAACCTATTTACCGAAAGATGATCGTAATTGGGCAGCCCAAACACCATTTATTTGAGACA
>CAYMHU010000022.1:53619-62675 GCA_964390335.1 uncultured Granulosicoccaceae bacterium
TATTTACCGAAAGATGATCGTAATTGGGCAGCCCAAACACCATTTATTTGAGACACCACCCAAATAGAACGGAAGCTAGTCAACAATGAGCCATCGCTACGGAATCGATCAACCCGTACATCGATATGTACCTTGGTCTCATCTGCATGGATGACATTCAGTCCACCCCATTCAGAATAACCCCATTCGGTGCCTGCACGTTGTTGAAAATCGTCTAAGTAGTCATGGTAGGTTTGCCAGGTTTTCAGCCGACCTCCAGTAAGCCGATAGTGCGGAAAGTGTAAAGTTGCGGCGATGGCTTCACTGTCACGTGAGTTGAGCGCTTTGATATGTTCGTGCATAACATCTAGTGCTGCGTCGACATGCGCACCAGTCAGCTTCTGATTGGATTGGCTCATATTAAAAGCGCTCTAATTCTATTCATCTTGAGAGAAAGGCAATACTCACGGTTCATCAAATTCGTAAAGACGAGAGGGATTATCTGACAATATGCGGTTGCGTGTATTCTCATTAGGAACCCAATCAGACAACATGTTGAGCAGATCTCCATCATTTGGCATTGTCAATGGAATGTGCGGGTGAGGCCAGTCGGTAGCCCAAAGCAAATTGTCAGGGTTGGTTGCAACCAGTGCCCGAGCAAACGGCAGTACATCATCATAAGGCGTATCCAATTGTTCAGTGAATCGATAAGAACCGGACAGTTTTACCCAGCATTTACCATCACCAAGCAATCTTAACAAGGCTTGAAAACCAGGGTGATTGATGCCCAGTCCAGCTGGGATATGCCCCATGTGATCGAATACAATTGGCACCGGCAAATTGCTCACTAAATCATAAAGCCCATCAACTTTGGATACGTCGACCAGCATCTGCATGTGCATCCTTGCGTTCGCAAGACTAATCGCAAGACGTTGCAGATTCCCAAGTTCCGCATCACTGCGGAACAACAGGTTTACCCGTGCACCCCTTGCGCCTATTTGCCGTAACCTTAACAGTTCTTCAACGCTGCAATCATCATCAACCACAACTACTCCGCGAAATCGACCGTCACTTGCCGACACAGCATCCAGCGTGGCGCGATTGTCCGTGCCATAAACGCTGGGTTGCACGATAACGGCGCGCTCGACACCAAGAGTCTTTAACAGTGAGTTGTATGCCTCGAGTCGTGCTTCAGGCGGAGTATAAGCCCGGTTGGAAACAAGTGGGTAACAATCTTGCGGACCAAAAATATGTGCATGTGTATCGCATGCCTTTGATGGTATGCGGAACGACGGTGGTCGAGGCAACGGGTCTGCTGCGGCACACAACGGGGCGAAGTGATTAGGTTCTTGAGTCACACTGGCCTTCCTAACTACTCGATTTCGATTTACTTTTCAGCTAATTCTTTCAACGCTTCGTTCATCATATTCAACATAGTTGGAACACCTTTTTCCATCTGTCCTTTCATTAACGCTGCCATTAGTCCTTTAAAGGTCTCCTTGTGAATAACTTTAGTTCCGGTTGCTGTTGGCTCAAGTTCTATAATTTTATCGTTCGTAAAGATGAAGCCAGCCATCATATGGGCACGCCAGTGAAAGTATTTTGGCTCATCCATTTTAATAATCTTAGGGCTGTATTTAGGACCATCTTTCCCAGCTTCTTTGCTCATCATGGTAATGGTAACCACTGACCCTACTTCTGCTTTCCCCTCTGATGCATTGATGGTCGGACTCCATTCATGCCACTTGTCTACATTGGTAATGATCGCCCACACTTTCTCACATGGGGCTTCAATGTCAATTTCTGTTCCTATAGTTTGCACGATGTCTCCTATGATTGACGTTCAAATTAAACTAGACCACTAAGCATCCAATAAGATTGAGCATTTATTCCGTATCGCCTTATCAGCACTCGCACTTAAGTATTCCGGTTGATGCATATCCAAAATTTGCCGCACTTGTTCAGTGGCGCGTTGCCACATGTCGGTAGCCCCCGCCTCTTGCCATACAGTTGGCTGGTTGCGATCAGACAATTCGCTCGGCCAAAAGTAATCTCGCTGCATGGCATCCATAGTATGTTGACTGCCTAAGAAGTGGCCTTCTCCATACACGGCTTCCTCGATTGCAGCATAGCCCAGGGTTTCTTCATTGACTTCCACACCACGCAATATGCGATACACCTGCGATAACATTTCATTGTCAATCAGCATGGCCTCAAAAGATGCGCCAAGCAAACTGGCCATCATACCGGATGATTCGTAAATCATATTGCAACCCGACAAGCCAACACCAAGTGATGACATTGCTTTCTCTAAACCCATTTGTGCATCCACGGCCTTTGCATCGCTCATGCTCGATGCCGCACCGGATGGCAAACCCAGCCAGTTAGACAACTGCGCAGAAGCCGCATTCAGCAATGTGATTTCGCCGCCGCTTCCGCAGAACGAACCCGAGCGCAGATCAATCACAAAAGGCCAGTTAGAAAATATCATTGGGTAACCGGGTTCATAGACATTTACCATCAGCAGCGCTGCTAAGGTTTCGGCTAACGTGGAAGACAACATCCCGGCAATGGTTGCAGGTGCTGTTGCACCAGATTGCGCGGCAATAATGTTATTCAATGGCATCCGATGCTGCATGCAGGCCATAGCCACTTCGAACGCATCATCGCCATAACGCAACGGTGAAATAACCGGGCTTATATGCGCTTTACAAAATGGACGTTGTTTAAACTTGCCTTCTCCACCCAACGCAATATCAAACATCGCTACGATGGGATCAACACTGTTAGCAAGGGTAAAACTGGTGCCTATCGGTTTAGTGGTGCCTTTAATAAGTGCGTACGCAGTATTGATATCCAGGTCGTAAATATCTTCTACGTCAGTTGCGACACAACAACGGGTAAACCAACTCACGTTAGTCAGATGATCGGCAAGCCTTGTAAAATCGTACAGATCGCGTAGCGTTGCGGCGCGGTACTGATGCGTATCAATATCTAGCGTTTGAATAGCAGCACCACCTGTACCGAAGTGCACTGAATCCCCACCAATTTCAAAATCGTGCTTTTCATCCCGTCCGTGCAAAACAAAACGCTTACATGCGCCTGCAATGGTGTCTTCAACCATGGACTCGGGATAACAAAGCCTACCCGCTTTATTCATCTGCGCACCTTTGCTCACAGCCTGTTCTACAAGCGCAGGGGGTGCTTCACCCATGCCAATTTCTGCCAATATCCGAAGCGCGTTTTTATAAATTTGCTGAATATCGTTATCGGTGAGCGGTTTGTATTGACCACCGGCAGGACCAGCCGGACACGGATTAATTTCTGGCGCTTTGGCCCGCTTGGCACGCATGATATCGCGCGCCCTGACTTTACTTCTGCGTCGTGGCTTTGAACTCATTGTTTTACGCTTAACTTCGTACTAGTTTGTTATCGGGATCGTACAGACACGGCTCTGTTACCACTGCTGCATAATGCTGACCCAGTATCTCTATTGATAACGGCGTTCCAATTGCCGCGCAATCTGGATTAACAAACGCAAACGCAATGTTTTTATCTACGCGATGACCAAACCCACCAGAGCTGACGGTACCAATCAGATTATCGCCTTGATATACAGAGTCCCCAATATGCGATGGCGCAAGATCACCATCTATCGTCATGGTGACAAATTCTTTTTTAGGACCGCGCTCTAGCTGTTCTTGCAACGCTGCTTTGCCAACAAAGTCGCCTTTATCCATATCGATGAACCGGTCGAGTTTAGCTTCAAACGGATTGCGCTCATAGGTCAGGTCTGCTTTCCAATGGCGATAGCCTTTTTCCAAACGCATGGATTCGGTTGCGTACAACCCGAACCTGGATAACTGAAACGCTGACCCGGCTTGTTGAATTTGCCGCCACACCACGTACAAGCGATCGTTGGGTACATGCAATTCGTACGCAAGCTCGCCGGAGAAACTGACGCTCATGGCAATAACCCGAGAAAACCCTAAATCCATTTCTTGCACACTCATCCACGGGAACGCAGCTTTGGACCAATCGCGGCGCGGTGAGATTGATTGCAGCAAGGCTCTGGAATCAGGGCCTGCTACCACTAATATAGTGTGGCTGGATGTGAGTTCAGTCAGGGTAACCGTAGCTGGCATAAACCGTTTTAACCAATCCCGATCGTGCCACTCGGCAGCGGCTGCCGATCCAAACCAGTATTGTTCTTCACCCAGCTTGGCAATGGTCGCTTCAGATAAAATGTGTCCGCGCTCATTTAACATATAACACAATCGCACTTTACCGGTCTGTGTTGGTAACTTGCCACAGATCAGCTTATCTAAAAATGCAGTACTACCTGCCCCGCTGATTTCATACCGGTTAAAACCCGATACTTCCATAATGCCAACATGTTCGGTCAGTGCTTTGATCTCATTGGCAACAACCTTTTCAGTGTCAGTAAATCGAAAACCATGCTTATCTTTAAAATCCGGTTGATCTTCAGGCTTAAAACACAGCACACGTTCCCAGCCATTCACCACACCCCATATGGCACCTGCATTATTCAGCTCTGAATACAACGGCGTAGTGCGTGCCAATCGTGCCGCTGGTCGATGCTCGTGTGGTAGGTGATAATGAAATTCGTTCTGATAATCTTCTATGGCTTTTAGACTGGTTAATTCGGTGTTCGCATGTGCAGTAAACCGGCGTGGGTCAAAACACCATGCATCCCATTCACATTCCCCGTGCACCATGAGTTGCGCCAGAATTTTTCCGTGACCGCCGCCTTCGCCAATACCCGCACGCAATCCAATAATGCAATACGCGTTTTGAATGCCGGGTATTTGCCCGACCAAAGGCAAGCCATCAATGGTGTACGTTATGGGGCCGTTAACAACGGTATGAATGCCCGCCTCTTGTAATGCAGGCATGCGTTCAAAAATACGCTCCATGTTGTCAAGGCAGCGATCCAAATCGGACGGGCAAAGTTCTTTGGTAAAGCTGGGATCAATACCGTCCATACCGAAGGTTTTACAACCCTGTTCGTACACACCCACCAGCAGGCCTTTCTTCTCCTGACGGCTATAAAAATCATCACCGGGGTCGCGGATAACTGGAACTTGGAAATCCAGTGCTTCCAGTTCAGGCATAGGCTCTGTTAAAAAATACATATGCTCCATTGACGTAACCGGGTGCTCAACACCCAGCATCCGACCGACTTCGTTCACCCGATAACCGGAGGCGTTGACAACATATTCGCAAGTGATATCGCCGTTTTTGGTGTGCACAATAAACTCATTGTTCGATTTGCGAGTAATATTTTCAACCGGATTGAAACGCGATACGGTGGCGCCCGCTTTACGTGCCTCGCGAGCCAACGCAAACGTGATTCCGGACGGGTCGATATACCCATCCAGTGGATCCCACCAGGCACCTAACATGTCGTTTGTTTCCAGCAGCGGATGACGCCGTTTGACTTCAGCAGGGTCAATCACTTCCATATCGACACCCATACCACGAGCCATGCCCACGTGAAACCGATAGGTATCCATTTGATCTTGAGTGTAAGCAGTGCGCATACCGCCGGTAATGTGATACGCAAACGGGTGTTCTGGATCGGCGGCGAGCTTTTGATACAGTTCAATGCTATGACGCTTCAGCGCTATCATGGTTTGGTTCCCACCAAACTGCGTGACCTGTGCAGCAGCGTGCCAAGTGGAACCTGAGGTCAGCTCGTCCCGTTCCACCAACACCACATCACTCCAGCCTTCCTGCGTCAGATGATACAAAGTTGAGCAGCCGGCAATACCGCCACCAATGACAACAACCCGCGCGTTAGAAATTACCGATTGACTCACAGATTAATCCAGGATTTAACATAACCCTAGGATTGTAGCAGTCCGAACGAATTGAGCGTAGAGAGTCATTCCGTGGGTTGATAACCTCGACTGAGTGGCTTAACCGTCTAGGCTGCCGATACAGGACTGATGGGAATTTACGACACGCATGTCGGCCGGTTAGGATTTGCTCACTAACGGTGCGGCTGCACTAAAAAACTATCTGAATAAAGCAAAGCTATACTTATATTAGAAATGATCGTACAGTCTGTATTAAATTATCTTGAACCGTTAAACCTTGTACCGTTAGTTTAATCATTGTGATCGAAGAGAAATTAAAACACTATCTGCAGCAGATCTACCCTGAACAAAATGCAGACGAACTAGCCAGTCGTATTGTTGAGACCTTTTGGCCGGAAAATACCGCACGACAAGCGGCAGGCAGAATTGCTGACAACAACCTATGGTCCCAAAAAGACAGCGTGCTTATCACCTATGGTGACAGCATCTTGGACAGACAACACAAACCGCTAGATTTGCTACGCGACTTTCTTTTGGATCGCCTGCGCGGAGTTGTTAATAGCGTACACATACTGCCCTTCTTTCCGTTTACATCAGATGATGGTTTCGCTGTTTCTGATTTTGAAAAAGTTAATCCAAACCTAGGGGCATGGGAAGATATCACTCGCATAACCCAAGATTTTAAACTTATGTCTGATCTGGTGTTAAACCATGTATCCAGTCAAGGAAAATGGTTTGTCGATTATCGTCAAGGCCACGCCCCTTACGATAAGTTCTTCTATGAGGGGTCAATTAACGATGACTTGAGTGCAACCGTTCGACCGCGAACAACACCGCTGTTGCAAACGATAGAAACAAATCAAGGTGAGCGTCATGTGTGGTGTACCTTCAGCCACGATCAAGTTGACTTAGACTATACCAACCCCGAAGTGTTGCTGGAAATGATTCGCATTATCAGACTGCATCTCGACAAAGGTATTCGAATAATAAGACTCGATGCGGTGGCTTTTTTATGGAAGGAACCTGGAACCAGTTGCATTCACTTACCGCAAACCCATGCCATTATTAAATTGTTGCGAGTGCTTGCAGACTATGCAGAAGAAGAAGTATTTCTATTAACAGAAACCAATGTTCCCAAGGCAGAGAATTTATCTTACTTTGGTCAGCGCGATGAAGCGCATATTATCTATAACTTCCCACTACCGCCTCTTATTCTGCATGCGCTTCTGGCTGGTACCGCAAAACATTTGACCGATTGGCAAACCGCCATGCCACCGGCTCCTATGGGCTGCAGCTATTTAAATTTCACAGCCAGCCACGATGGCATTGGTATGCGACCGGTCGAAGGGCTGTTACCAGAAGCAGAAATTGATCGTATGGTGGATACCGTGGTTGCGCAAGGTGGTAAGGCTTCAATGCGATCAATGCCTGATGGCAGTGAGTCTATTTACGAACTAAACAGCACCTATTTCGATGCAATGAGCAAAACATTCGATGGCAACGAAGATCATCACCTACAACGCTTTATTGCTTCGCAAACCATTGTTATGTCGCTTGAAGGTATCCCAGCATTTTATATCCACGCCATGTTGGCAACACCAAACGATCAAGATGGTGTCATTAAGCGTAAAATGAATCGAGCTATTAATCGGCATCGATGGGACTACCCTAGTTTGCGAGCAAAACTAGCCGATCCCAATTCGAACCAGGTAAAAGTTCTTGCAGCACTATCCGAACAGTTACGACTGCGTTCACGGCAACCAGCGTTCCACCCAAATGCCACACAATTTACGCTTAGAATTGACGATCGAGTTTTTATTGTCTGGCGACAATCGCTTGATCGATCGCAATCCATTTTCGCTTTGCATAACGTCAGCGCGGAACATATTGATGTACCTCTCGACAAACTTAATTTAATTGCAGACGAGCATTGGATGGACTTGTTATCTGGGCAAGTATTAGCCGAAGGCATTACGCATTTACAATTAGCGCCGTATCAGTGCTGCTGGATAACCAATCGTACTTAGTTTAACAATTATAGATGTTCCTTAAAAAACGCAATGGTGCGATCCCACGCAAGCTTTGCAGCTTCTTCATTGTAGCGTTTGGTTGAATTATTATGAAAACCATGGCCTGTACCGGGGTACAGTTGCCGCTCGTAGTCAACACCATTGGCTTGTAATGCTGCTTCAAACTCAGGCCATTGCGCATTAATACGTTTATCGTTTTCCGCTGCTTGAATTAATAACGGCGCTTTTATCGCTGCTACATTTTCCGCAGGTGGTGCACTGCCATAAAATGGCACGCCCGCGTGGAAATCGGTGCCCATTTTAGTGGCCAGGAAATTAACAACACCGCCGCCAAAACAAAAACCAACAGCACCTAAACGTCCGGTTGATAATTCATGCGATTGTAAAAACTTCGCGCCGTTCATCATATCGATCATGATCTTGGCTCTGTCTAATTCTTTTTGTAATGCCCGACCGTCATCATCATTACCGGGGTAACCACCCACTGGATACAACGCATCGGGTGCCAATGCTATAAACCCATCAACCGCAAGGCGTCGCGCAACATCTTCGATGTATGGGTTTAAGCCGCGATTTTCATGTACAACTAAAACGGCTGGGTGCGGACCGTCGGTAGCTGGCACCGCCAGATAACCGCGCATTTCACCTGAGTTTCCACCTGGAGATGGGTAGTTGACATATTGACCTTTCATTCGTTCATCGGTGAACGAGATGGTTTGCGCTAACGCATAGCGTGGAAATAAAGCCTGAGCCATGGTTAATCCGGAAACGCCTGCAACCGTGATAGCACCCGCGCGTTTTAGAAATTCACGCCGTGAAATAAATCCGTGACAATAACGATCGTAAAGATCATATATCCGTGGGTCTATTTCAAGATCTTCGATATCAACATCAGACTCAGACACTTTACTGACATTCAAAGACATGCTCATTACCTCTTTCAGTGGTTATGGTGGTTTAAACGGTGTGATTAAACCGTAACACATTACCATTGCATGATCAGTTGATAGCCGTAACTGTAATGCACCAGTAAAGTGCACTATCCAAAAGTGTATCAGCGCAGCACTTCAAGCTTCACTCGAGTAAAGTCAATACCATTATCAGGAGTATTCGGTTTTTTTGAAGAACCAAACGTTTTACTGTTGGCGTGTATAGCCAACATACCAAAGTTCATCGTCTCGTCTGTGTCGTCTGTGTCGTCTGT
>CAYMHU010000022.1:62775-65045 GCA_964390335.1 uncultured Granulosicoccaceae bacterium
TCGTCTGTGTCGTCTGTGTCGTCTGTCGTGCTAAATTCAGTGAGCAAAATATCACCTTGCGACAACGTGCCGGATATTTCTATACCGGATGCTACGCGTTTAACCGCAATGGTTGCATGGTAGTTCTGATTGGATTCAATCTGATAATTAGAACCGCCACCAGCCAGACGCTGGTACCCTTTCGTGGTGCCCAGTAAGCGACCTTGCGTATCATTTTTATGCTTGCGAATATCAATATTGCTCTCTGATGCGTTACTTAGATTAATATCAAAATCGATCATGTATCCTGGTAAGCCATCGAAAAGCGAGTTTGGCTTTTTAGATGATGCAGATTGATCTTTTTCAAGATCAACACGCCCCAATTTATCGTAGAAGCCAAATCGCAGCGCTGAATCTCTGTCTGTTCCGATAGTATCAGGGGTAGTAAAACTGAAGGTGGCTTTCAAGGTTTGCCCCTCTGAGATAGCTTGCGGATCAAACGTAGTTCGGATCCCACGACCAGACCCGCCCGTCACAAGCCCCAGCATACCTTGCTCTACTTCAATAGCGCTGCTGTTACTGCTTGTCCACCAGTTTGCATCTTGAGGATCTACACCATTATCACGCCCACCATCAGCAAAATTATCGTCAAAGACCACACCGGGTTTTGCTGGCTGGACATCTGGCCTGGCGGTGGGTTCTGCGGTAGTGGTTGCAGCATCCGGTAAAGCTGCAATAACATCGCTGGCTTTGGGAGGTGCTGAATGCGAGTATTCTAATTCATAGAAAATGACTCGATCAAAATCTTGTTCAGGGATCGGACTACTGTTGTTCTGCGAATATGCACCTGCCTTAAAGAACATAAAGTCATCTTCAACGCTAAATCCACTGTCACGCATATCCAGTGGTGCAGTCTCCACAACACTGCCATCATCTCGAATGATCTTAACGTACAACATTGGGATGGTAAGCGAACCTTCTTGCTTTCCTTTCACCTCGATCTCATAACTAAATCGTTCATCCAACGCTATGCCATCATCCGGGTTTTTAGCACGATCTGATCGTGAGCCGATGACTTCTATCCATTGCTCTTTTCCCGTAGCGGGTTCGTGAGCATAAAAAATGGAACCGTATTTATTTTGCGGTAATTTTCGATAGTACAAGCGAATGGGCTCATCATCCTTTGCATGAATTTGCCCTATGATCACACGACCGACTTGGTACGCCTTACCTAATCGTGTAACCTGATTTACGGCCAAGGTGGCCTTCAACACGCCATCAACACCCCCGGCTTTTGCTTGCGCAGATAGTGGCGCCGACGAAAACACCCAGTTGTTCTTGTTGGGATACCCGCCTTCAACGCGTGTTTCTATGGTTTCATCGCCGCGGCGCAACATGCCGCGTAATTCTGAACGAGTATATTTAGTATTTTTTGACGTTTTTGCACCAGCTGGTGTCGACCTAAACACCATGCCACCCGTGGCCGGGTCGGTATAGAAATAACGCGGATCTTCCCATCCTGCAGCAAGCTCTGTCTCATAAACGCTATCCGATTTACCATCACCATTATCGTCAGCCGGTGTTGTCATGTACCAGCCTTTCAAATCGAAGTTCTTACCAGGTGGTTGGTCTTTTCTTAAATTAAAAACACCTTGCCCTTGGCGTTCTGTGAGTATCGGGCTACTTGGTTTTTCAACAGGGGTGCCACAGCCGGTAACGCTGACTTCTAAAATGCTGTTCCAATCGTTACTTTCATTCCCGTTTGCATTTATTCTTAGGTACTGCGCTTTGACCGATTCAAACGCATAATTCTCAAGTGCCTTAGTTGTACCGGAAGATTGCTGCGTAGGGATAACCGTTTTAAAAATTTCATTATCAACAGATCCTTCTACAGAAAATTCTGATTTACGCGTATCACCTTTATGCCAGGCTATATTGATTGACTTAGCATTCTGAACCGCGCCCAGATTAATCAGCAATGATTTAAGCGTACCTTGAGATTGACTTGACCAACGTGACTCAGCCTGTAAATCACCATCAATGGTATTTTCAGGCCCGTGTGTTTCTTCGTAGAGGCCATCGTCTGTTGCGGATACTATCGTTAAATTGTCATTACTGTCACACTCGCTATTAGCTATGACGGGCAAACTAAAACTCGCCACCAGTAAAAAAGTAATCCCGCTGCATAGCCCTCGAAACATGTCATTACTCTTTGCTAAATCTAGTTATTTTAAAAAATACTGAACCGTCTTAGTCACATAAAACCACAAATTCGTCAATATACTTCATTG
>CAYMHU010000023.1:0-37924 GCA_964390335.1 uncultured Granulosicoccaceae bacterium
GCTTAGCACCGCTTGCGTTTTTAATTTGCTGTATATATAATCAGTACACATTATTTCTTAACGAGGCACTCATGGAAGGCTTAACTAAGCGTCAACAAGAAATCCTACGCATGATCCAAACCCACATTGCGTCTACAGGTTTCCCGCCCACTCGCACCGATATCTGCGACTACTTTGGCTTTCGTTCGCCAACCGCAGCCGAAGATCACTTACGCGCGTTGGAGAAAAAAGGCGCTATTGAACTTATTTCAGGCACATCGCGTGGTATCCGCGTTGTCGATGAACTACCCGAAGATGGTTTGCCATTGGTTGGTCAGGTTGCTGCTGGCGAGCCCATTATGTCCAGCGATCATATCGAAGAATACGTGTCAGTTAATGCCGATCTGTTTTACCCACATGCCGACTACCTGCTACGTGTAAAAGGTCAAAGTATGCGCGATGTGGGCATTCTCGATGGCGACTTACTCGCTGTACATGCCACTACCGATGTTCATAGCAACCAAATTGTTGTTGCCCGTGTCGATGATGAAGTCACTGTTAAACGGTTTCGCCAGCGCGGCAACATTGTCACACTGCTACCGGAAAACGAAGACTTCGATCCTATCAGAGTCGATCTGCGTGAACAGGATTTCTCCATCGAGGGCGTGTCCGTGGGTGTATTAAGGCTCGAACACTAGCTCGAACACTAGCTGATGCATGTGAACACTGCGCTCAATGAACTGCTTAAATCGCAGCCTGCATTGTGGCGTGGGCGCGATCAGCAGAACGATTATGCGTCAATACCCACTGGGTATGATCAGCTCGATAAAGTATTGCCATCAGGCGGATGGAGCATTGGTTGCGTAACCGAATTGCTGTTAGAGCAAACCGGTATTGGAGAGCTCAGCTTGTTATTGCCTGGCTTACAGCAAGTCACCCACGATAATCAATGGGCTGCGTTTGTAAACCCGCCTTACTTGCCTTATGCACCGGCACTGGCTAATGCGGGTATTAATCTTGAGCGACTGCTCATTGTTGATAGCGATAACGATACTGATACCTTGTGGGCAACAGAACAACTATTGCGTGCCGGTATTTTTGCATCCGTTGTTGCCTGGGTTACGCATAGCACGGCGCAAAAACAACGCCGATTACAACTGGCAGCTGAAATGGGTAAAACCTGGGCTACGGTTTATCGACCCAGTTCAGCACAAACAGAACACTCACCTGCGGCTTTTCGTATTGTGCTGGGTACTGCAACTGCCGGCAAAACCACGTTGAATATCATTAAATCGCGCGGTGGAAAACAGCATACCGTGCATATTAATCAGTCACAGTTTGATCGTTCTCAGGGTGTTGAGTGGCCGGGGATTAATTAACCCATGCTGTGGGCCTGTCTGTATTTTCCGCAGCTGCCTATTAACAGGCAGGGCAAAGCCGAGGCACCCACCGCGGTTATTGCGCAGCACGGACCTCGTAAAGTCATTATGGCTTGTAATGATGTTGCAGAGAGTCTTGGGATTCATTGCGGCTTGGCGCTGAACAGTGCCTATGCTATTGCACCTGACTTGCACGTTAACGACTACATTGAAGAAGATCAACGCACACACCTTCATCAGATTGCGTTATGGGCAATGGCTTATTCGTCTTGGGTTACGCCGCGTATGCCCGCGTCTGTGTTATTAGAAATTAAATCGAGTTTAAAGCTGTTTGGTGGGCTTGATGCGTTATTACACTTACTAAAAGAAGGTTGTGCTGCGCAGGGGCTTGATGTTCAAGTGGGCGTTGCGCCTACCTCTATAGCTGCGGCGTTGTTTGCCTATGCCGGTATCAGTGAACCTGCGCGTACGAAAAAAGCCATGAATAATAAGCTGGCTGATATTCCGGTTGCGTATTTAACCTTAGATGATTTTACGCTGCGCAGTTTGCGCTCGTCTGGCATAAAACGACTGCAGCAGTTAATTGACATTCCGCCAGCAGCATTAACGCGCCGATTCGGCCATCAATGCACCGATCTAATTTATAAATTAAATGGCACACTGCCCGATCCGTGTCCGGCGTTTATTGCGCCCGATACTTTTTCGCAGGCATTCGATTTAGCGCTTGAGGCACCAGATACGCAAGCTTTAACGTTTCCGTTGAATCGTTTACTCAGTGCATTAGGCGGGTATTTAAAAACGGGTGATCGGGGGGTTAAGTCACTCGATATTACAATGTATCATTTTCGTAGTGCACCCACTATTGTGCCTATCCGGTTTTTGAGTGCAACGGCCGATCATGCGCATTTATTGAAAGTGGCTAAGGAGCGTTTAGCGAATACGGTTTTAGCTGAGCCGGTAACACGGTTGAAAATTCATGCAACCGAGTTAGCCGATATTGAACGTGATGGTAAAGACCTGTTTCAGAAAAGTCAGGCACAGTCGCACAGCATTCAACAAGTATTCGAAAATCTGATGGCACGGCTTGGCAAAGACCAACTGTATACCGCCATGCCGGATGAAGATCACCGACCTGAAAAAGCCTGGTTAGCTGCCATGCTTGAATCCAAACAAGCACCCAGCGCATGGCCGGCCAGACCATTATGGCTGTTACCAGAACCACGGCCAGCATCAGAACCGCTGGAACTACTGACTTATCCTGAACGCATCGAGAATGGTTGGTGGGGAAACTGTGACGTACGTCGCGATTATTCCATTGCACACAACGCCACAGGCAGTTACTTTTGGGTGTTTACACTTCGTAATGAGCCCTCAGTGCTCTATATACACGGTATTTTCGCCTGAAGACCTACTCTAGATTGTTGATTTTTCAACGATTTTTCTTATGTGCTCGATAGCCCAAAAGAATAGTCAAAGGAAATGTTAAATCGCCGCTAACAGTACTAATAAAACAGAACATTCGCGTGTTTTTTTCGTTAGGCCAAACCCTTGAATGCGAATGAAAAATGGACCGAGCTACACGCAAGATGCCCAGCAACGAAACTTTAACGGCTTGTAGAAACATGAGCGCAATGACGCGCTTGATGTTGTTTTCGCACGCCTGCAGTTTCAAACTTATGAGTGAAGGATCTCTCAGTGTCTGATTCAATCAAAAAAGACAATACAAAAACCATCATCATTGTTGGTTTTCTAGCCATATTCACTTTGATGGGATTGGTGATGGGTTTGTCCATGACAACCTTGTCTTCTGCCAATCAGAAAATGTCGTCCATCATGGAAAGCACGGCGCAAAAAACCGCGCGCGCGTATCAAATGCGCGATGTTATTCGATTACGCTCAACTGCGGTTAAATCTTTACTGCAAATCAATGAGCCTGAAGAGCGCGAGAAAATTTTCAACAAGCTGATTACCAGCACACAGTCCTATCTAGAAAGTCGTGACGAATTAGTCAAGCTTGGCGCTAACGAGCGTGAACAAGAGATTCTCGATGAAATAAGCGAAGCTGACATTCGAGTGGCAGAAGTTTATGACAAAGCCAATAATAAAATTCATAGCATGAATAATTCACCCGACCAATTAAAATCGGCATTGGCGGATGTTCAACTACACGAATTGGTTTTACTCAATCATTTAAATGATCTGGTGCAGCTGGAGAAAACCCTTGCTGATGAAAGCATGGTTGCCATGCAGGCCCGGTATAAAAAAACGCAAGGCGTCATACTGACCTTGGTATTGGCTGCATTTGGGTTGTCTATTTTAATTTCGGGTATTGTTGTCAATCGAGTCACTTCTGCAAATCGCAAGATTGCACATCTGGCTACACATGATGATCTCACAGGATTAAGTAATCGCCGTTCGTTTGAAGCAAGCCTTGAACACACGATTGCGATCGCGGAACGCAGTAAAGAATGCTACGGCTTGATGTTTGTCGATTTGGATCGATTTAAAATTATTAATGATACCTGTGGGCATCATGCTGGCGATCAGTTACTGATTCAGCTAACAGCCATGATTCAGGCACGCTTGCGTCGTGGCGATCTATTTGCTCGATTGGGTGGCGATGAATTTGCGATTATCGCGCGTGGAGATAACTTTGAGTCTATTACCCAGCTGGCTGAAGATTTGCGCGTATTAGTGAATAACTACACGTTCCATTATGCCGATCAAACATTTAATGTAAGCTTGAGTATCGGTGTGCTACCGCTTGACGGGCAAACAACCGATATGGAAGCCATCTTGAGCGATGTGGATTCTGCTTGTTATGTGGCCAAGCAATCGGGGCGTAACCGGGTACACGTGACTCAGGAAAACGATGCTGAGGTGGTTAAGTACCGTAACGATATTGCAGGTATGCAGAACATTCGTTTGGCGTTGGCAGAAGAGCGACTGGCTCTGTTCTATCAACCGGTTTACGGCATTATGGAAGACGGCGTGGAGATGGCGCATTGCGAAATACTTTTGCGCATCCGCAGTGAAAACGGTGAATTGTTTTCTCCGGCCGAGTTCATTCCCATTGCTGAAAAATACAATGTCATGACCGAAATCGACCGCTGGGTTTTCTCGCACGTACTCGACTGGGTTGAACAACATCAGCTTGAATACGAAACCCCTCACCTGCTAATCAATTTATCGGGTTTATCCTTTATTAACGAAGAGTTTCTCGACTTCGTTGTTGAGCAGCTGATTACGCGCGACATCAATCCGAAAAATCTTGCGTTTGAAATTACAGAAACCGCGGCGGTAGATAACCTCGACAAAGCCAATGTGTTTATCGATCGGGTTCGTGCGTTAGGTTGCCAATTCGCGCTGGATGATTTTGGTTCGGGCTTCTCAACGTTTGCGTATCTAAAGAGCCTGCCAATCGATTATTTAAAGATCGATGGTTCACTGGTTAAAGACTTGGCTACAGATCGAATTGATCGAGAAATGGTTAAAGCGATCAATCAGATTGGTCATACCGTGGGTGCTAAAACCATTGCTGAATTTGTTGAAGATCAGGATACACTTGAGATTTTAAGAGACTTCGGTGTTGACTACGCTCAAGGGTACGGACTTAGCAAACCACAAGCTTTGTCCGAACTGGAAAAAGATCTGAAACCTCGTATACAAGAGACATTAAAGAAAGCTTCTTAGTTTAAAGCAGCGGTTTTGTCGTGCTGGCAAAACCCTGTTCCCGTTCTTTTTCGGTTGGCTCGCGCACATCTACAATCACTATCTGAAAATTCAGAACCTGCCCTGCTAAGGGATGATTGAAATCCACCAATACGGTGTCGTCGCGTATCTCCACAACGCTTAGCATTTCCACTTCGTTGTTTTCTTTATTGGTTGCACGAATACGTTGTCCTACGGTTAATCCAGGAATATCTTTGAATTGCTCGCGCGGCAGTTCTTGGATAAGCTCTTCCTTGGCGTAACCGTATCCGTCTTCGGGATAGATAACCACATCAACGGTGTCCTCTTTGACTTTACCCGTTAGTTCGCGCTCCAGACTCGCTAATATGCTGTTGCTGTTGTGCATGTAGACTAAAGGTAACTGGCCTTGAGAACTATCGATAACGTCGCCGTCGCCGTTTAGTAAGCGATAGCTCATGGATACTACTGCATTGTCGTCGATGATCATTACGTTTCGCCTTATAATTGATCTTTGCTTTCTTCGCGTTCGCGCAGTTTGACTAAACCAGCAATGAATTGTCTTAGCACCTGATCGCCGCAAGTTCGATAATTTCTGGCATCGGGCTTTCTAAACAGTGCCCCTGCTTCACTGGCAGACATTGCACTGCCGCCGGCTTTTAATATGGCATGCACGTCGTCAGATCGTAAAGACAGCGCGATGCGTAACTGTTTTAGCACCACGTTGTTATCTAATTTCTCGATTGGGGCAGATGCTTTTTTCTGCGGCCACGGGCTGGGTTTTTCTTCTTCTCTCGGACCTCTTTTGTCGATAATAAGGCCACGCAGAAACTCTAAAATATTCTCATCGTGACAGGCTTGATAGCCGTCCTCGCCTTCCTTGATTCGCCATTTGCCGGCCAACCGGGTGCTGGCACTGCCGCCGCCTAACTGAATTAATCTCGAGGTTTCGGCGTCATCGCATCGCAGTGCGTAGCGTAGCCGCCGCAGTAAATCGTTGTTATCCATAGAGACTTCTATCTCACTCAGCAATTACGTTAGAATCGGACGGGTGTTCTGGTGTGAATCAGTCCACAAATTGATCTGTTCAGATTTCGCACAAGCAAGGGTTTTTGTATTATGAACAGCATTAGGAAACTAGATTCTAACGTTTATTGTCTATGGAAGCTTTAATACCATCAAACATCGCTATAACCGCGCTCTATGCGCTCATTGCATTGGCGCTTGGCTACGCCATCGGGTCCAGGCGATCACGCTCGCACCGGCGCGAACTACAAAAACAATTAAACTCAAAAAGTATTGAGGCATTGGATTCTAAAGCTGAGTTGAACAAAGTAGTCAAGTATTTAGGCAAGGGACAACGCAAAGATAAACTGCTGAAGCTCACACTAAGTAAACTGCAAAAATCAGAAGATCGCGCCGAAATGTTGGCACGTCGATTAGAACATGTAGAGAAACAACACTACATTAAAACATCGCGTCTGCGCCTGGTCGCCACCCACGCGTCCGACAAAGCCAAGCGCGCTACCGAAATCGCTGCTAAAGCATCCAGTCGATTAAAACAAATTGAAAAATATTTGCCCGCTTCGCAAACGATAAATGCGCCACCACCGAAATCGTATGGGCAAGCTAACTCAGTGCCAGTCAAAGTTGTTGATCAAATGGCGCCAGAGCAGAAGACAGAATCTGTTGCTCGAATGTCCAATTGGGACAAGCTCCGGTTTAAAAGACTGCGCTCCAGTAACGAAGGCAAGCTCAAGCATAGACAGGGCTTGCAGGCGATTGACGGCTTAACACCTAAGCACGAACAAAAGTTGAATGCAGCGGGTATCCATCATATAAACCAGCTTGCGCTTCTGAGCGAATCCGATCTTGCGGAACTCAGTATCACTGCCCATGCGACAGATTCACATGGTCAAAATTTGAACTACTCAGCGTCAACACCAGAACAATAACGCCGCTTGCACACCCGTTGCGCAAACTAGCTGCGCACGCCTCCTAATGGTATTATTCGCTGCATGCAAAACGCAGCACCTTCGATAGATTTTAATGAACCCGACTCCAACGGTATTATTCCGTTGATCGTTGGTTTTATCGCGCTGGTTCTTTTGGTTTATACCGTTAAAAACACCCTGCATCGCATTCCTGCGGAGCTATCCAGCCAGGCGCAGAGCATACTTTCCGAGTCGAATGCGGGCGATGTCAAAGTGGCCATCAATGGGCGAGACTTAAACCTCAGTGGCACACTGGCGGCGGGTGTCAACCGCGACGACCTGGTTGATCGCATCTCACGCGTGTCAGGCATGCGAGTTGTGGTTGACGATATGGTTGAATTCGACCCCAAAGCTCAGGCGAAACTTGAGTCTTTGGCGTTTAATCGCGCGCTGCAAAATCTGGATTTCTCTCGGGTTGCGTTTGAGCAAGGCAGTACATCGCTTACCGACGATAGTCGTGTAGCGCTACTGCAACTGGTGCAAGTGCTACGTACTAGCCCAAGCTCGCGCATCCGAATTTCTGGTCATACCGACAACACCGGCAGACCCGAAGTGAATCTACGGATCAGTCGCGAACGTGCTCAGGCAGTTGCCGATTTTCTTACTCAAAATGGTGTTGAATCCGATCAGCTCATTGCGCAGGGTTATGGGGCAACTCGTCCCATCGCAGACAACGCAACTGAAGCTGGCCGCACCGCAAACCGACGCATTGAAATTAACTATGTACCTTGACGTTATGCCTTTTACTAAACCTATCTGGAGATTCGGGTGAGCTATCTTATTTCCCAGATCGCCGTAAGCCTGCTGTTAGCCGGTATTGTTGGCGGTGTTATCGGTTGGTTACTACACCGGGTTCGTGCAAGCCGCACGATAGCGCATATGCAAGGTGTTATTAACAGGCAAGAACAGCAAGTCAGTCAGGCGAAAACCGACGTCACCATTTTAACCGACGACTATGAAGAACTTCGACAACGCAGTCAGGAAGAAGTATCGCAGCTGCAGCAAGAGGTTCGCAAACTACCTGCGCTGAATCAAAATTTAGAAAAAAGCCAATTACTGGTGCGGCAATTGTTGCAAAAGCACGAAGCCGAAACGCGCGAGCTCACAGCTGAGAAAGAACAGTTAAGCGAAGCGCTGAAAGACGCTAAGGAGCAATTGCTGGCGAAGCCGGAGTCGGCGGCAGAGTCAGCGCCGGAGCCAGAGCCGGTTGAAGAAAAAGCGGCACCGGCGGACACTGAATCGTCCGCCGAAATTGTTGAAAGCGATGATGCCGGCAACGACTCTGAAAACACTGGCGCTATTACGGCGCAGGAAACGGCTCAGGAATTAGAAGAGCTGCAATCACAGTTATCTGACGATGGGCCCAATGAGCTGGATGACGTGCCGCAAATGTTCGAGCCTGTCGAGCAGCACGACGATTTAAAGCAGATTTTCGGTATCGGACCAGTTACCGAGAAAACCCTGAATAAGCTCGGAATAACCTCCTATTCGCAGCTTGCAGAGCTCAAACAGCACGATATCGAGAAGATCGCTGATGCCATGCAGATTTTTCCCGGCAGAATCGAGCGTGATGACTGGGTTGGCGGCGCTAGAGCACAATTAGAGGCCGTGTTAGCCGACCTTTAGGCGCAGGGATTGCTTAGTCCCTAATACTATGAATTCATTCCTTTTTTGCCTGGCTAGGCGTGTTGCTGCGCCTGCGGTATTGACGCTGTATTTTCTAGCAGGATCTGCCTCAGCGTCATCGGGCTCACTGAGCGAGTTTTCGCCCTGCACCATTGGCAATAGTGCTGGCGTGCTGGACGCGCAGTGTGCCACGCTAACTGTGCCACTTGATTACGACGAGCCTGCCGGTGATACGCTGGATTTATGGGTGGCAAAGTTAGCCACTACCAGCAAAAATGCGAACACAAATCCCTTTACGTTGATTGCCGGCGGACCAGGGCAGTCAGCTACCGAGTCTTTTCCGTCCGTTGCACATGCGTTTCGACATATCCGCGATGAGCGCGACATCATCTTACTTGACCAACGCGGTACTGGACAGTCTCATAAGCTGGATTGCCCCGCCACTGAAAACGGATTGTCGTTGGAGTTTGATGCTGAGGAAACTCGCGCTAATTCAGAAATCTGTCGCGCCGAATTGGAATTTGATCCGCGCTTCTTTACCACCAGTGTCGCGGTTAAAGATTTAGAACTGCTGCGCAACGCATTAGGTGCTGAGCAGTGGAATCTTTACGGGGTATCGTATGGTACGCGTGTCGCCTTGCATTATTTACGACGCTATCCCGCTAAGGTTCGCACTGTTATGCTGGATGCAGTAGTTCCTCCAGAGCTGTCGTTGGGTCCGGATATAGCACTCACAGCGCAACGTGCATTAACGCGTTTGTTTGATCGCTGCGAAGATAATTCGGGTTGTGCCGAGGCGTTTCCTGAATTACGAACTGGCACTTTAGATCTGCTGGATTCTTTGCGCCAAATGCCCAGGGATATCTCGTTTGAAGATATCTCAACAGGTGAGCTACGTAACGTTGAATTTACCGATAAGCATTTAGCGGTAACGCTTCGGCTGTTGTCTTACAGCGCGCATGGAAACGCGATATTGCCATCTATGCTGTATGACGCTATTGCCAAAAATAATTTTTCTTCTTTAGCACGGCAAACAGAATTGCAGGTGTCAACACTGGATCAGGCACTGGCAACCGGTATGCATAATGCGATCATTTGCACTGAAGATGAACCCTACACACCGTCTGATATCGATCGTACTGAATTGGAAAACACCTATTTAGGTGCAGAACTACTGGATGCAATGAAAGTGAGTTGCGAGGCATGGGATGCCGGGGTTATGGACGATGATTTCAAGCAGCCCGTGAAGTCTGATGTGCCGGCGTTGATATTTTCAGGCTCGGATGACCCTATTACACCGCCTGATTATGGTGAGATGGTGGCGCAGCATCTATCCAATTCCAAACATGTGATTAATGCGCATCAGGGGCATATGCAAGCATCACTGGGTTGCACGCCGCAATTGATGGCTGAGTTTGTGAATACAGCGTCGATAGCCGATCTTCCGCTGGCGTGCTTAGAACGAATACGCGCCCCCGCCTTCTTTATCGATGCGAATGGACCACTACCATGATAGATGCGCAGGGTTTACAAAAATCGTTTCTAAAGCCTGGTGCGAGCAAACGCGGTGAGCAGGTTGTTGCGGTCAGTGATGTGACTTTTCAAGCTGCTGATGGACAAATCACGGGCTTACTGGGACCCAACGGTGCGGGTAAATCCACAACTTTGCGCATGCTGGCTACATTGGTCAAACCCGATGCGGGTGTGGCAAAGATTGATGGGTTTGATGTGACATCTGAACTGTTAGCAGCGCGTAGGCAAATGGGCTTTATGCCACACAATGCCGGCATATACCCACGTTTAACGGCGCGAGAGAATGTTCGTTATTATGCGCGGCTTTGCGGTCTCAATAGACAGCAAGCACAGCAGCGTGTTGGTGAGTTGGTAGAACAGCTTGGAATGCAAAGTTTTGCTGATCGACGTGCTGCAGGGTTTTCTCAAGGTCAAAAAACCAAAGTTGCACTAGCTCGAGCGTTAGTGCACCGGCCTCAAACTTTAATGTTAGACGAACCGACCAACGGACTTGATGTTATGGCAACGCGCGGACTTCGCGAGATTATTCGTGAGCTGTCACAACAAGGCCATTGCGTGCTTTTCTCCAGCCACATTATGCAAGAGGTTGCTGCATTATGCGATCACATTGCCATCATATCGGATGGGCGAATTGCGATCGCCGACAGCTTAGCGGGAATCCGAGCCACTACTGGTGAAAATGATTTAGAAGATGCGTTTGTACGCGCTATTGGTGAAACACCATGAGCTGGCTGGTCGTTATGTTCAAGGAGATTATTGATAATCTTCGCGATAAACAAACCGTATTTTATGCATTGTTGTTTGGGCCTGTTTTACTGCCATTAATATTAGGCGGTTCTATTATTGCAAGCCTAAAACAGCTATCCATTGACTTTGATCTGGTGACTCCTTTGGCTGTTGTGGACAGCGACAGTGCGCCCAATTTAATGGAGTTTCTATACAGTCATAACATCGATGTGGAATCTGCACCTGACGATCCAGAAAAAGCGGTTCGGCGTGGCGATGTGCCGGTTGTGTTAAAGATCATGCCTAGCTTTAATGAAGCTTTACGAGAGGGTCAGCCAGCGCCTCTTACCTTGTATGTAAACGATGGTGACAAGGTGTCGAGTAAGGAAGCGCGCAAAGTGACTGCACTACTTCAAGCATATGAGCGAACCATTAATGCGCTGCGTTTGCAGCATCGCGGCATTGATCCCAATGTATTTAACAGTTTGGATATTAGTCGGGAAGATGTGTCGCAAGATGGTGCTGGTGGTCAACTGTTGGCGTCGTTGTTGCCATTTTTGTTAATTGTATCGATGGTTATGGGTGGATTTTATTTAGCGATTGATACAACTGCCGGCGAACGGGAGCGACAGTCTTTGGAACCATTATTAGGACTACCGTTAAATCGTTGGGAGCTGGTGCTTGGAAAGTTTGGTGCTACATTTTGTTTTGTGTTGTTGTCAGGTATCCTAACGTCCTTAAGCGTGTTTGGTTTGTTCCAGTTTTTTCCAACTGAACTATTAGGAGGCGGCTTGCACTTCGATGGAGCAACACTATTCAAAGCATTCTTGTTAGCCTCCCCACTTACCGCATTTATCTCTGCGGTGCTGATAACCGTTTCAGCGTTTACTCGCAGCTCCAAAGAGGCCCAGACTTATCTCGGGCTGTTGATGGTCATTCCAATGGCACCGTTTTTTATTCTGCAATTTATTAATATAAAGTCAGAGTTGCATAGCATGCCTATTCCCATGATGAGCCAATATCAACTGCTCGAGCGTGTAGTATTAGGCGACCCTACCCCCGCAATTTTCGTAATGTTGTCTGTCGCCGGTACGCTACTTTGTGCCGGTTTATTGCTATTATTGGCCTGTAGGCTGTATTCCCGTGATCGAATTCTTATGTAGTCATCCTAGTCAGCCCTGTTTGATCCAACAAAGTTGGTCAAATTAGGCCCTCTCGTAGTAGAATCACGCCTTACGACATAAATAATAAGGAATGCGTAAGGCGTGTCTTCAGACAATCCGATGGTTCGCTTCGATAAGGTCCAGAAAAGTTACGATGGCAAAACGCTGGTCGTTAAAAACCTGGATGTAGATATTGCTAAGGGCGAGTTCCTCACCATGCTTGGCCCTTCCGGTTCCGGAAAAACCACCAGCCTCATGATGCTTGCTGGCTTTGAACCTGCAACCCACGGCGAAATCTATCTAAACGGAAAGCCCATCAATAATGTGCCGCCCAACAAGCGTGGTATTGGCATGGTTTTTCAAAACTATGCTTTGTTTCCTCACATGACGGTTGCAGAGAATCTTGCGTTTCCGTTGCGCGTTAGAAACATGGGTGACGCTGAAGTTAAGGAAAAGGTTAAGCGCATTTTAGAATTAGTTGAACTGCCGCAGTTTGGTGATCGTCGACCAGCTCAACTTTCGGGTGGTCAACAACAACGTGTTGCGGTTGCGCGCGCGTTGGTGTTTGAACCAGAGCTGGTATTAATGGACGAACCCCTGGGTGCTTTGGATAAACAGCTACGTGAGCAAATGCAATATGAGATTAAGCATATTCATGAAAATTTAGGCGTTACTGTTGTGTATGTAACGCACGATCAATCTGAAGCCTTAACCATGTCTGACCGCATAGCGGTTTTTGAAGATGGCGTTATCCAACAGCTTTCATCACCCGCCGATTTATATGAAAGACCAGACAACTCATTTGTTGCGCAATTTATTGGCGAGAATAATCGGCTTAGTGGCACCATCTCAGAGATCAATGGCGATGTCTGTGTTGTTGAATTAGATGGTGGCGAACGTGTTGGTGCGCATAAAGTTGTCGATGGTGGTGTGGGTACTCGCACAACGTTGTCCATCAGACCTGAACGAATTGAACTGGAACCACTGGCTGGGTCGGTACCGGTGACTATTCCCGGCAAAATTGAAGAATTAATTTACCTTGGGGATCATATCCGGGTTCGGCTATCGGTTGCTGGTACATCTGAATTCATTGTAAAAGTTCGTAACAGAACTGGCAGACGCGATTTACAAGCAGGACAACAAACTACTGTAGGTTGGAGCCCACAAGATTGCCGGGCCCTAGACGAGTTAGGCGTCTAAACCGGATAACCGTTTACACACCGGTTGCACTGATTGTGTAAAAGCGTGTAATACTAAAAACACGTCGACATGAGTCGACTCTAATCATTCTTTGGGAGTGTTATAAATGAAAATGAAATTGCTGTTGTTATCAAGCGCTGTCAGTGCGGCTGCGCTGACATCGTCGGTTGCTACTGCTGCCGGCGAAATCACGGTTATGTCCTGGGGTGGTGCTTATACCGTCAGCCAAACCGAGGCTTACTACAAACCATGGATGGCAAAAACCGGAAACAAAATCAATTCAGTCGATTCGGACAACCCCGCTGCACCGATCAAAGCTCAGGTGGAAGCCGGTAACGTATCAATTGATGTGGCCGATGTGGAATACTCAGATGCCGTTCGTTATTGTGATGAAGGCTTGTTAGAAGAGATTGATTCTTCTGTATTGCCTGCAGCCCCAGACGGCACACCCGCCGTCGACGATTTTATCCCGGGAGCAATCACTGATTGTGCAGTTGCAAATATCGTTTGGTCTACTGTCTTCGCATACGATACAACTAAGTTCCCAGACGGTGGCCCTACTTCTCTGGCAGACTTCTTCGACATCGAAAAATTTCCTGGTAAGCGTGGCCTGCGTAAGGGTCCAAAAGCGAACCTTGAAATGGCATTAATTGCAGACGGAGTTGCACCTGCTGATGTTTATGCCACGTTAGAAACCGACGAGGGTGTTGCTCAAGCACTTGCTAAACTAGACACTATTAAAGATAGCGTTGTTTGGTGGGAAGCAGGCGCACAGCCTCCTCAGCTACTGGCTGACGGTGAGGTCGTTATGTCAACCGCATACAATGGCCGTATCTTTGGTGCCGCAGTTGGCGAAGGCAAACCGTTCGAAATCGTATGGGACGGTCAAATCTTAGACTTCGATCTGTACGTTATCCCTAAAGGCGCGCCAAACAAAGAATTGGCAATGGAGTTTATTAAATTCGCAACAGCAACAGAGCAGCTCGCTGCACAAGCGTCGTGGATTTCATACGGTCCGGCACGCGGTTCTTCTGCAGCATTAGTTGGTAAGTACAAAGATGGCAAAACCGATATGGCGCCACATATGCCAACAGCTCCAGAAAACATGAAAACAGCCCTGGTTAATAACTTTGAGTTCTGGGCTGATCGCAATGACGAATTAAACGAGCAGTTCAACGCTTGGTTACTTCAGTAATTTAGTTTAAGTCAAACCTGCAGCCGCACAATTGTGCGGCTGCCTGGTTAAAAGTTCTATTAATACATATATATGAACAACGCAACTGTTGCTGAGCGACCCACTGTGCTGACATCCGCCGATGGCACACCGTTAGACGTTGCACTGGCCAAGGCCACCCGGCGCGCGAAATGGCGCGCATTCGCTTTGGTACTCCCCCTATTACTGTTCATCGTTGTCACGTTTGCAATCCCCATTGCACAAATGCTGCAACGCAGCTTTCACAACGATGCATTTTCAGCAAACATGCCTAATGTAGGCAAATTTTTTAAAGACAATCCTGAATTGGTTGGCGTCCCGGATGAAGCCGGTTTTGAAGCACTGGTTCAGGATTTAATCAGCACGCGTAAAGCAAAAACCATTGGCATGGTCAGTACGCGGGTTAACTATGAAGTACCTGGTGCACGCAGTCAGTTTACGAAGACGGCCCGTCGTGCAGCCAAGTTGGAAGCACCTTTTAAAGAAGCACTAATAGATATCGATAAGGACTGGGACGATCCATTGCTATGGAATGTCATGAAACGTGCTTCTAATCCTTATGGTGCAAGCTTCTATTTAGCCGCACTGGATATGAAGTACGACGAGAACGGCAAGATTGTTCGAGCGGAAGAGAAAAAACGCGTTTACGTCAATTTATTTTATCGAACCCTGTGGTTATCGGCGTTAATCAGTGTGTTGTGCTTTGTGCTGGCGTTTCCGGTTGCGCATCTACTGGCAACCCTGCCGCTCAGGTACTCTAATCTGTTGATGATATTTGTCCTGTTACCGTTCTGGACGTCGTTACTCGTACGGACAACAGCCTGGATTGCACTGCTTCAGGGGCAAGGGGTTGTTAACGATGTGTTGGTGACTACCGGGGTTATCAATGACGAGTCGCGATTAGAGATGATGTATAACCAGACGGGAACCATCATTGCCATGACACATATTTTGTTACCGTTTATGGTGTTGCCTTTGTATTCGGTTATGAAAACCATTCCGCCCACCTATGTGCGAGCCGCCCGGTCATTGGGCGCATCCTCTTGGACTGCGTTTTGGAAAGTGTACTTTCCGCAAACCATGCCTGGCATTGGCGCTGGTTTTCTGTTGGTGTTTATTTTAGCGGTAGGCTACTACATAACGCCTGCACTTGTGGGTGGCAGTTCTGGGCAATTGATTTCTAATTTGATTGCGTTTCACATGTTGAAGTCGCTGAACTGGTCGTTGGCCGCGGCACTTGGCGGCATCCTGCTGTTTATTATTATTGTGCTGTATTGGCTTTACGATAAGCTGATCGGCATCGATAACATGAAATTGGGTTAGAGGTTAAATGCATCATGGCTAAACTGCCGGCATATACAACACCGCTAGAACGTATTTGGCACTACACGTATCTGCTTATCTGCTGCGCTATTTTCCTGTTTCTGGTCGCCCCCATTTTGTTAGTCATTCCATTGTCGTTTAATGTGGAGCCGTATTTCAGCTTCACTGAAAAAATGCTGAGTTTCGATCCAACAGGTTACTCATTACGTTGGTATGACCGTATATTTACCCATGGTATGGCTAACCCGGATATACCGCGCGATAGTACTTGGTGGAAAGATGTATGGGAAAATGCGCAGTGGATACATGCGGCCAAGAACTCAGCCATTATTGGGATTTCAGCAACCATCTTGGCCACATTGTTGGGTACTGTGGCGGCCCTGGGATTATCCCGGCCTGAAATGCCATTCCGACGCGCCATCATGGGCTTGCTGATTTCACCCATGATTGTGCCTTTAATTATTACAGCCACTGGTTTGTTTTTCTTTTATTCCAGCACGGGTTTATCACATACGTATCCGGGCATTATTATGGCGCATGCCACTTTGGGTATTCCGTTTGTAATAATCACAGTTACCGCTACCCTTGTTGGTTTTGATCACTCATTAACACGTGCTGCATTAAATTTAGGCGCATCACCCGTTACGGTATTCAGGCAAATCACTATGCCACTTATTTTACCTGGCGTTATTTCCGGAGCCCTGTTTGCATTTGTGACGTCGTTTGATGAAGTAGTGGTGGTCTTATTTGTTGCTGCATATGATCAACAAACCATTCCACGACAAATGTGGAATGGCATACGTGAGCAAATATCGCCTACTATATTGTCCGTAGCCACCATTCTGGTCGTGTTCTCTATTCTTTTACTCACTACGGTGGAGCTGCTGCGCAGACGTTCCGAACGCCTACGCGGTATCAGTCCGGCATAATCACATGTTGACAGATAAAGTTGCTTTAATCACCGGTGCCAGTCGAGGTATTGGCCAGGCCACTGCGATAGAGATGGCGGCGCAAGGCGCAGCAGTCGTTTTGGCTGCCCGCAGTAAAAACATTCTGGATAAAACGGTTCAACAAATCGTCGAGTCAGGCGGCCAGGCTATCGCAGTTGAGTGCGATGTTGGTGAATACGATGAAGTCGCCAGAGCAGCTACAGAATGCGTTGCGCAGTTTGGACGGCTTGATATTCTGGTTAACAATGCAGGCCTAATCGATCCCATTGCCCGTCTTGAAGACTCAGACCCACTGCAATGGTCCGAGGTTGTCGATGTTAACTTAAAAGGTGTGTATTTCGGGATTCGCGCTGTACTACCTTTAATGAAACAACAAGGTGGCGGCGTCATCGTGAATGTTAGCTCCGGAGCCGCAACCGGGGCGTTGGAAGGTTGGAGTCATTACTGCGCAACCAAAGCGGGCGTGCTGTCTTTGACTAAATGCACGCATAAGGAAGAAGCAGAAAATGGTATTCGCGTTGTAGGTATGAGTCCGGGCACTGTTGCCACGGATATGCAGGTTTCAATTAAAAAATCCGGCATTAACCCGGTAAGTGAGCTTGACCCATCAGTGCATATTCCGGTGGAATGGCCTGCAAAAGCTATCGCTTGGTTATGCACCGATGCAGCATCCGAATTTGATGGTGGAGATTTTTCGTTAAAAACTGACGAAGGGCGTCGATTGGTTGGATTGATTTAAACTAGATATATTTTTTTAACTGAGAAGCCCGAGGAGAAACACTCCCCGGTGCTTGTACTCAGCCATATTATGATCGCAGCTTAGATGCGCTTACCGCCACCTTTTTTACCGCCACCACCTTTGCCTTTACCGCCTTTGCCACCGCGCTCAGATCGTGCTTCGTCATAGCCTGCACTTTCTTCATCTGATACCACGCCGTCACCGTTAACATCTAACTGAGCGTCCAGTGCATCATGGCGTGCGTCTCGTGCTGCGCGTCGCTCATCGCGAGACAACTCACCATCACCGTCAGCATCATAGGCCGCTACCATTTCAGCTCGGCGCGCTTCTTTTGCTACTTTGCGTTCTTCGCGAGATAACTCACCGTCACCGTCTGTATCGTATTGAGCAACCATTGCCGCTTTTTGAGCTTCTCTGGCTTGCGCGATTTCCTCAGCTGAGATAACACCATTGCCATCAAAGTCTGTGAGTTCAGGCAGTGAAGCTGCGACCGCTGTTCCTGTGAACA
Source organism: uncultured Granulosicoccaceae bacterium (assembly GCA_964390335.1). Classification (GTDB taxonomy): domain Bacteria; phylum Pseudomonadota; class Gammaproteobacteria; order Granulosicoccales; family Granulosicoccaceae; genus Granulosicoccus. The sequence goes on from CAYMHU010000023.1 coordinate 18,024, forward strand.
CAGTTGCAAACAGGATGACAGGTAAAGATTTCTTGTTGATGTACTTGTTCATAATTTGAGTTCCAATAGTTAGTCCAGTCTCGATCCAGGTAAAAGACTTGCTCTTGCCTGGTACGTGTAACTATTATCGGAAGCAATTGTGCAAGCAACGTGCAACTAATTTGAAAGCATTTAGGATACAGGTGGTTCGAATTTATAGCCTATGCCGTATACCGATTGAATGTACTCATTATCAGCATCTAACGACTCAATTTTTTGCCGCAGTTTTTTAACATGACTATCGATGGTACGGTCGCTAACCACCCGGTTATCAGAATAAATTCGGCTCATTAACTGAGCTCTGTTAAAGATTCTACCCGGTTGCGCGTGCATGGTTTTGAGTAGGTTTAATTCTACCGAAGTTAATGCACATTCTTTGGTGTTGATGCGCATAATCGCTGCCAGTTCATCCAATTCGAAACCAACGTTATTCTGTTCTTTTGCTGTACTCGACATTGACACGCGCCTAAGCAGAGCTTTTACCCGCGCTACAACTTCTCTTGGGCTATACGGTTTGCAGATGTAATCATCTGCTCCAATTTCCAATCCCAGCAGGCGATCAATTTCTTCTGCTCTGGCGGTGAGCATTATGATAGGCACACTCGAGACCTTGCGTAGTTCCCGGCATATTGTCATGCCATCGGTACCGGGTAACATTAAGTCCAGTAAGATTAAATCGACCGAGTTTTTTTGCAGCGATTCCAGTGCTTCGCTGCCATCGTTGTACAGTACTGTAGAAAAGTCAGCCTGGATCAAATAATCGTTTAATACACTGGCAAGCTTAGGCTCATCTTCTACAATGGCAACTGTGCTCATGCTTGGCCACCGTGTAGTGGTAGTGCAACTCTAATGGTAATACCGCCTTTATCGCTGTGTTGAGCACTAATACTACCATTATGTGCTTCGACAATCTTGGCTACAATGGCAAGGCCCAACCCTGCTCCGCCTGATTCGCGATTGCGCGATTCTTCTGCGCGATACAGCGGATCAAACAGTTTCGTCAGTGCATCCTCGCTTACACCAGGCGCTGAGTCTGACCACAGTACAATTAGCTTGTCGTTATCAGGTACCACGCTGACTTCCAGCGTGCCATTTTGATGTGTGTATCGCAGCGTGTTCTGCAACAAATTACTTAGCAGCTGCTCCAAACGTAATTTGTCTGCCAACACAGTGGTATTTTCTGTTGATGCGTGGAGCGTCAAGCTCAGCGGTATAGCATCCAGTTTAGATTGGTTACTGTCCAGGAAGTCAGTCACTAAACGACTCACATTCATCGGGGTCATCTTATAGTCCAAAGCACCCACATCAGACAGTGACAAGGTATGTAAGTCTTCTACAATTCTGCCAAGGTTTGCCACTTCTGCGTGTAATGAATCTAAGGACGAGGCGTTAGGTTCGCGAATACCATCCTGCATAGCTTCAATTTCCGCATTGACTACAGCAAGCGGTGTGCGAAGTTCATGAGAAATCTCAGCCACCCACCGTTGTCGAGCATCTCTGTTCTGTTCTAGCGTATGGCCCAACTGATTGATGTTGGCGGCCAAATCGCCTATTTCATCTTTACGCTTTTCAACTATGCGGTGCGCGTAGTTACCTTCACTGATTTCACTGACCGCATTGTTTACACGCAGTAGTGGACGCACAATTCGAGACGCAAGTGGCACTGCTAGTAAGCCTGAAAATAGGGCCATTAGCAGCGCTGTTAAAGCGAAGGATTTCTTTTGCTGTTGCTCGAACGCTTGATCAAATTGACGATCAACCCGTTGTAGTTTGCGGAAACCAACATAGCCAACCAATTGCTCATTACTTTGAATTTCCCGCCAGATCATATCCGCGTTATCGTTATGCGGGCCCATCAATGGGTTTTTTTGGGCATCGGTAAGAACCCAGCGAGTTGATCGACTACCGGACGAATCTGACCTTGGTGGCCGTTTACCCTTGTTAGGTGGAGGTGGACCTTTCTTATTATTGAATGAACTACCCCGTCGGAACGGGCGTTGCAAGCGGCTGTATAAGCCTGGATTCTCAATCAGGAACTGCCAGCTACCGTACTCCTCGTATTGTTCACTCAGGGTAACGATAAATCGATCAACACGATTGAGTTCACTGGAGTTAACGTAGGACAAAAAACCACGGCTGAACGTCCAGCTGCTAATCAGATAGAACAACGTAATCAGTACAGCGCTTGCGGTTAGCAGCGTTAGAAATAGTTGGTATTTAAGTCGCATCCAACTATTATCGTCCAGATAACGCGGTTGTGCGCGAAATTCCTTTTTATTTGCACAATCTAGGGCTATTTACGCTGTTATTAATACGTGCCGATAAGATTGATAAACCAGCCTTTTACATCATAGCTGTCTGAGCTGAGATCATCATCAAAATCTGTTAGGTTGTAGCCAACAGCAAACGTTAAGTTATTGCCTACCCGATGCCCGATTGAGAACAACGCACCGTGTTTGGTGCTTTGTGTTTGTTCGGACAGCAACCAATGGTACGCAGCCGTTACGTCCAGCTTGAATGGCGCCTTGTATCGCAAACGAAGCGCTGCGAGCGACGCATCATTACCGATCCAAATGCCGGTATTTCTGGCAAGTCTGAGTTCGCTGCTCCTATGAGCTAGTTTAGATCCGATACTCCATCGCCTGGTAATATCGTACAAGCCTTCCGCGCTGGCAATCAGTGAACGTTCATCAGCATCATCGCTTTGCGAAAGCGGCTTTAGGTCGTTTAAGTAAGTTAGCCTTGCTAGCAAGTTAAATCGATCGTGTTGCACAGGCCGATAAGCGAAACCGACACCGGCTTCGACAAATCGAGCATCTTCATTTCCGATTAAGTCTTCTGTAAAGGACGCATTGAATTTGCCTTGCCACGTAAACGACGGGGTCTTTCGATATTCGAATCGATTCGTGGTAACCCATTGCGTCTGGTCCACATCGTCGCCATTATCAACACGATATTCAAGTTTAGAGCTAAAGCTGACTTTGTCCTGTTGGTAGGCATACCCGGCTGACACCGTGGTGCGCTCCGTAATAGCAGCCGTGTTATCTTCCAGTGACGAACGTTGGATGGATAGGCTCAAGGAAGCAAAATCGGTTAACTGACGATTAAATCCTACTGTGTGTGCAAACCCTGATCTGTCATCGTCATCTGTAAATTGATGTTCTGTGAATACCTTTAATTGATTACTTAACGATTTTCGTTGGCCGACGATAAACGAGTTCTTCTTTGTTTGTTGCCTGTTAAATGAATACGTGTAGTTTGAGTAAACACTGTAGGTGTCACTGATATTGACCTCGGTGCCCAACAGGGCGCTGTTTCCACGATCACCGGTGCTTAGCTCACCACTTAAGGTGTACTTATCGGTTGCATTGTATTTTGCACCTACGCTGGTTGCATCGTTCGGTAGTTGCGTACCGGAATGATTCACAGTGACTTGTTGTATACCATAAACATTTAGTCTATCAGTCGCATCAATCGATACCTTACCCGCTACTAACGTAGACTTACCATCGGTACCAGCCTGGATATTCTCTTCAAGACGATTATTAACTTCACCAGAGACGGCGACGCGATCAGTATGCTGATACTCAATTTGCGCAGACGCATTGGTATCGGTCGATAAATCTTGTTTGGCTAATCGGCTAGCCTTGGTAAACACGCTAATATTGTCTTTAGGTTTAGCGGCGATTTCAAAACCCATTTCAGTAGTGTGATAACCAATGTCAGTGTTAGCTGTAGAAAATCCAGCTTGTTTTTTCTTAGCCCATGCGCCTACTTCGACCGGCATGGATTTATCGCGAAAATCTTTTAGTGAAGCTCGGGCTTCCATACCAAGGGCGTTACCACTGGCGCTTTGAGTGTTGCTGTTAAAAGGCTCAAAGTTTAACCCGCCATCGGTCGAAATAAAGCTTCCCCCGGTTTGTGCAGACTCGCTTTGAGCAAACTCCAACTTAATAAAGGTGTTCTCTGATCGTTTCAGCGTTAGATCGGTGCCTTTGATGTCGTAGTCGTCCCCGGTTCGATTTTCATGAGCCCACGAGGCGCCTACTGCAACATGATCGTTTATCCATTTCTTGGCACGAATGCCAAGCGCCGAGTCCCCGAAGTTTAGATTCTGCGGACTGAATTCATAATCAACAATAAGATAGGCTTGATTTCCAGCCAATGGTTCATCGCGAATAATTGATGGCGAACCCTGAGCTGATACGCTGATTAACGGTCGGTGCAGAATAAGCCTGCCCTGAAAGTTATCGATATCATAATCGCGCCCGTCAACCAGCGGTATTTTTTCTAATACCCGTTCTGAATTAGATTGCCGTATTTCAACCCAGACCTTCTCAGAACCAGCCACGATATCTGAATCACGTAAATAGTACAGGCTACCACCAGTACCCAAGAATTCGTTATGTCTGAACAAACTCTGCGCCTTAGATGCAAACGCATTTACAGTATGTGTGGCATCGCCTAACGAGGTATCAAGTGGACTAATATGCAGCAATTGAGCGCCATATAAACTTCGGTTGAACGGGACATACTCTGTGCCGGTGAAGTTGGTATTAAAATTCCCCCAAATAAATCGTGAACGATCCCACTCTACGCGAACGTATAGCTTTCCCTGACTATCGGTGTCGTCTGTCAGCTTAGATTGATCGCCGTATACTGGATAGTACTGATCGGGATCGAGTCTTCTAAAGACACTTTGCGGATCTTTACGATGAAAGTTGTCGAACAAATTGGAGATATTTTCCGTTCCCGTATCCATCTGTGCGGTAAGCAGATACTTACCTTTTATTTTTCCCTTTAAATAAAATGCCAACCGACCATCCACAAAGATATCGCCACCATAATGGTGCTGATCGACAGCAAGTGCTTCCATGCTACCGGAGACTTTATTTTCACCCACCGTTAAATCGGCCAACCCAACCATAAAGAAATAGCTGTCATCAATATCGATTGATAGTTGTTCAGAATAGATATTGCTGTCGCTACCTAATATCTCTGCAACGAACTTGTGTTTGCCTTGCGGTAATATATACTCCAATGTAAATCGACCATCCTTCACGCTGGGTATGTTCACACCATTTATGCTTACTAATTTAGCATTATCCAGTGCCTGACCATGCAGGCGCACTTTACCCCCGGAAAGTGAGATTCCCATACGGTCAAGCTCAACAAACGGGGCTGAATCTTCTGCATCTATTTCTGGTGTGATATTAATTTCGGGTAGTGCAAGCTTTGGTTTAGACTCATCAGTTTTCACAAACCGCACACTTTGCAGCTTTGACTGATCAATACGACCTTGCTTATCATAAGCGCGAACCTGATACTGAAGCTCTGCACCAACGTCTAATGCATAGTCTTTCAATTCGTCGCTTATTGCCACGCTTTGAAAGGGTTGTACATCACCTAGAGATTTTACAAATAGCGGTTCGCTTGATGAGCCGTATTCAGCAGAGAATACCCGAACTTCCCATTTATCAATGAAATTGGCGTAGTTAGTCTGGGCCTTGAACTCTATTGGCGCTTCAATAGTATTACCAGATAATGCAACGGTTGGTGCTGTATCCACATGCAATATTCTGTCTAATGAACCAGGCACTGTTGACAGCCATAAGGTACCACCCGATCCGAATATGGCTTTGCGTACATCTTGGGGTACCTCTGCTACGGGTACTTTGCGTGTTAATGTCACATCAGTTCTACGATTATCCTGCCGACCCGCTTCAGTGTCATTGCTTGAGCGAGGTTTAGACTCACCTGAATTTAATATGCGCAGCACATAAGGAGCAGGCTCTTCAGCTGATGTTGCGTTGTCTGTTGCGCTCTTTTCTTGCGAATATAGCGTGCTTGAGTTTGTCAGCACTAATAATACAAGCACAATCTTAATTAGCCATGTTGCAGAGCTTCGAAAGATCATTTTGTACGCTCCTCTTGAGCATCAGCTGCTACCTCAACACTGATTAGTCTCATCATGTCAGAACCCAAATGCTGGCTCAGTAACTTATGAATTTCCCGGGCTCTTTGCTGCGCAAGTTTAAGGTTATGAGCAGCGCTGCCAGTTGAGTCCGTGTGAGACTCAATAACAATCTCCCCACCTCCGTATTCACGTAATTTATTCGCAATATCCAGCACGATACCGCGCTGATCAGTACGCACCTTCGCTTCATTCACGTTAAAGAATACGGACCCAAGACTGACCTCTACCGTTTGAGTGATACTTTGGGAGCCGCTGGCAACGGCGCAATGAGCTCTACCTTGCGTTTGATATGGGTCGTTTTCAGGGTACTGAACACCAAAATTGATTTTGTTCAGCGATGAATTCAATATTCGTAAAATATAGGGGTTTTCAGTTGTGAACCTGGAACCCTGCGGCAATGTTGCCGGGTCGACTTTCAGTATAAAATTACGGCCTATACCTGTAGAACCAATTGCCACATCCGGGATACTGTATCGCCCATAGGCATCGGTCTCGATGAGTAATCCGGTAACAGTGGCAAGGCGAACACCGGGTAGACCTTCCTCATTGATACCGTGGTTTGTTACGTCTATTTTTAACACGTCCTGTTGCTCGCCTCGGCGAGGCGTGATGCCATTTGCATCTGTGGGTATTCCCACGGTTCGGCTTACGCATACTCTAATATCCTGAGCGTTCAAGCCGCGTGCAATATCACCAACATGTGCTTCAGTTATTGTGCCGTTTTCATCAACACTGATACGTGTCCCTTCACGTGTGCTGACCTTGAATCGGTTGTTATCACTAAGCGGCATGTTAACAGTGGTGACGTTAACAAACGGATCTTCATTGATGCTGTTTCTGCCTGGCAATGGCGATAACAACAACGGATTGTCGCCATAGTGTTCGCTGCGCAGGGCTATACCAGTAGCACCGGCAGGATCTTGCGTACCATCCAGATCTCTATCATGGAATACTTTCCCGATAAGTGTCGCTTGACCCAACACAGAATCTTGTTCTACCTGCACCGTTGCGGTGACTGTGTTACTGGCTAAACCACTGGGTCCAGTTGCGCTGGCTTTATTTGCATACTCACCAGCCACTACACCCGTACCTACTCGCATAATATAGTTGATACGCGCCAGTTCAGATGCTTGTAAGTCAATTTCGCTAAACTGTATGGGGCTCAGTTCCCGCACAAGAATAGCTTCGCTGTAGTCATCGGCGGTATCAAACTCACCATCAGGCCCGGATTTTTGCAGCCTGACCGATTCTGCTACTAAGGAGAAACTAGCGGGCGGTTTATCGACGATACTGATATCAACCGCGGGAACATCTTTCGTGTTCTCTGCAATAAGTGTGTACTCTACTAAATCGCCAACAGACACAGCACGTTTGTTAGCCGATTTAGTTAACAGGATTTCAGCATCATTGATACGCGCATCCAGCGGTAAGTGATTAAACACCACATTACGATCACCATCGCTTAAATAGAATTCAACGAAATACAGGGTATTCTGCACATCTGATGGCGGATCGGGCTGCTCCTGTACCTCACAGGCATTGGTGTTTGGTAAAGTGTCTACGGTACAGCCAGCTTCATCATTGTCCGAGTCAAACGTTGCAGACACTGCACACCCCAACGTCGCATCGCCACAGCTTTGCGCACCTTCTTGTCGAATAATCGATGAAAAGTTCGGATGATAATTATTGGGCGCACTGGCAACTTCTATAACAAAGAGCCCTTCTGACGGACAAGTATCGTGTGCGCCAGGTCTTAGATGAAATGAATACAGACCATCATCCAGTGTGGTTTGCGATTGTTGGTTACCGGCAACACAGTCCTCATGTAATAGATCACCGTTCGTATTCACAATATTCAGTGTTACACCAGCAATCGGCTCTCTGGAAATACTGTCGTAAACAACGCCACCGGGTTCAACAGCCAATGCCAGATTGACATTCATACCGGCCAGCACTATTCCATCCGTTTCCTGTGAATCCATAAACACATTGTTTTCGTTGTATAACTCAAGTGTGAAAGCGCCTGGAATCAAATCATCGATGAAATATTCTCCGTCAGCGTCTGTGATGGCTGTTGCTACTAATACATTGGCATCGTTATACACACGCAGCGTCCACCCCGATTTACGCTCTTCATTTGCACCCACTAATCCATCGCGATCGGAATCTACCCAAACAATACCCTGAAGCGTTACGGGCTCTTCAAATGTGATGGTCACGCTGGCTCGGTTTGACTCAAGGCCAGTGGTGTCTTTTACGGTGTACTGTATTGGGGTGGGGTCTTGTACAAAACCAGCTTCGGCAGTAAAAGTGATGTCACCGGAAACGGCATGCACTGACCAACTTCCCTCGCCAGGCACAGTAAGGGCTGTAACGCCATTGTCCGTTGCTGAATCAATGATCAGCACAGAAGCTGGATCTAAATTGCCATCAAGATCGATATCGTTTGCAACGGTTTTAATATTGACCGGTTCGCCTAACGGTTGATCGATTTTGCTATCGTCACTTGCTACTGGTGCGTTTTGGGGATAGTCGATGATGATTAACGCTATGTTTGAAACGAGCCCGTTATTATCCGATACGGTATAAGTCACTGGGGTCGGGTCTAACAGGAAACCAGCTTCGGGTGTAAATGTGACATCGGCAGTGGCGTTGTCTATCGTCCATACACCTTCGCCAGCAACAATTAGCGTGTCTGCGTCACCATCATCGTCTGTATCTATGGCATCAGGCGCCGTAAACGTTACTGTGTTTACGTTAATATCATTTTCTGAATCAGTGTCGGGACCGTTGGTATTGTTTGCCAACACATTTAATATAGTTGGGTTGCTTGGACTGCTTGTCAGTAAATTTTGTTTATAGTCGTCTTTCGCAAACGGCGCATTTTGAGGATAATCTACTTCAAGTTGGGCAATATTAGACAGCAAACCAGTCGCATCAGCCACTTGGTAATTTATTGATGCGGGGTCAGCTGTGAAGCCTTCTAGCGGAGTGAATGTGACTTCACCCGTTAAATTATCGGCCTGCCAAACACCCTCACCTGCGATGGTTAACGAATCAGCATCACCGTCGGCATCTGTGTCGACTGCATCTACATGCAGAATTGACACGGTGTTTGGAAGCAAATCTTCGTTCGCATCCAGATCGTTTTTTGCGCCTGCCAATAACGCTTGGACTGAACTTTCGGCTTGCACAAGTTGATCATCGGTAGCGACTGGCGCAATGCGTTGCATATCAATCATCACCGTATTGCTGTCTGCAGTAACCGGATTTCCTGCTGGGTCGTCAGACGTTACACTAGCTTGATTGGTCACACTGGTTACACGAATATCATCTTCGTTAATGGTATGTTGAACAAAGCAATTATTTTGTGCGCCCGGTAATAAGGTGAACGGTATAGGAAGACCACAACTAAGTCCGTTTGGATCAGCCATATCATCTGATACAACAATATTGAATAAGGCGGTATTGCCCGTGTTCGTTATGGTTAGGGAGTAATTGATAATCTCGCCCGCAGCCGTGTAAAGCTGTTCATTCACCGTTTTATTAATAGATATGCCGGGTTCTTGTGAGACGGTGGTTGCTGCCGTACTGCGCTGCGTGCCAGCCTCTAACGTGCTGACGTCAACAGCATTAATTAAAACCACACCCGCATCAATATCAGTTTGAGTGACATCATAACTTCCGGTAAAAATCCAAGTCTCGCTGACATCAAGGGCATTACTTGCCCCAGCATCACTGAGCGGTCCGGTTAACACACCGACATTCCCATCTGGCAGAGTGTCCACCAGCTCTACTTCCGTTAAGGTGGTGTTTCCTGTGTTAACCAGCTCGATTTCATATTCCAGCGTCGCAGGAGATGCAACCGATGTTTGATTAACCGTCTTGAGTACTGAATACGACGGGTTGCGCTGAATAGTGGTTATCGCAACATCACTTTCAAACTGATCACCAGTTTCATGAGTGGTCACATCCACTTTATTCGTTCTGACTGCGCCAAGATCTATTTCGGCCTGACTAACTTCGTAAGTGCCTTCGAATTCCCACGATTCTCCAACATCAATAGCATCTACTACTCCCGAATCGCTTAATGGACCAATCAGCGTTGCAGTCGCACCGTTAGGTAATACATCCACAACCGAGATATCGTTTAGACTGACATTCCCCGTATTAGTAACAGTGATGTCGTAATTTAATGTACCCGGCGCATTCAATGAATCGGTGTCAACAGTTTTTTCAACGGTGAAAGCCGGTTCGGTAGTAATCGTTGTGCTTACATTAGCCGACACCACGACGTCCGCGGTTTCCAATGCGCTAGCATCCACACTGCTGACTAAGTCGTTGCCATCATCTATATCGAATTGAGTGGCGTTATAAACGACATTAAATGTCCACGTTTCATTTACATCTAACGCACCCGCAACACCGGAATCCGATATCGGGGTTGTGAGCACAGTGGTGTCACCGTTTGGAAACGTATGAATGGGCAACACATCGTTAAGCGTGAGATTTCCAGTATTGTTAATCGTAATCGTATAAATTAAAGTAGCTGGGGCATTAATATCGAGAAGATCAACCGATTGCGCAACGCTCATTGAGGGGGTTTTTGCAATATCGGTATTTGCTGTAGCTGTTTTGGCATCCGTACCCGTTTCAATTGTTGTAACTGACACCTGGTTCAATAAGCTGGTACCGGTATCAATTTCTGTTTGTGATACAGCATATTGAATTGTGTATTCCCAGGTTTCACCCACATCCAGAAACCCTGGAAGTCCGGTGTCACTGTTAGGGCCACTTAATATTTGTATGGAACCATCGGGCAATGTGTCTTCAGTCGTTACCCCTGACAAAGAGATATTGCCAGTATTTTCCACAGAGATTGTGTATAACAAACTGCCGGGGGATGTGATGTTTGATTCATCAACAGTCTTTATCGTTTCAAAGCTTGGATTTTGGCTGATGCCAACCGACGCATCATCTGTAAGCGGGGCTAATTCACTGCTGCTTACAGTAATGGTATTTTCAATCTGACCATCACCACCACCGAATGAATCCAGGTCAGCTTGCGTAATTGTGTACGTACCGGTAAATACCCAGACCTCATCATGGTCCATAATATTATCACCATTGGTATCACCAGAAACGAGCGTAATATTTTGTACGGGTATAATACTGTCATCAAGTTGAACATCGTTAAGATCAAGTAGACCGATATTATCCAAACGGATGGTATAGTTAATGACATCGCCTGCAACATTGGGTACCGATAGACCGGATGCATCAGCAGTGAGTAACACGGTAAGCCCTTTAGGCTTTACCAGTACATCGCTGTTGTTGTTGCTTGCATTGACCTCGAACTCAGTCGTCGTAGAAAAGACTGTCCCGTTGTTTGTGAAATCACTTTCTGTCAGTGCATAAACCGACGACAGCCCCAATCCGAAGATCAGGGCTGCGAACAAATTGAACAGCTTGAAGGAAGCTGTTTTCATTTTAGGGCGCTTGCACTACCGCATCAAAAGTCAGGAATACAGGCGTACCAACAGCAACTGAATTCAGCGTCCAAGACAAGCCACTACCAGTAGGATCTGATTCATCGTTCGACGTACCACCAGAAATGGAGCCTGACTCATACGTGAATCCAGCCGGTACCAAGTCGGATACAACCACGTTGGTTGCAGTATCAGGACCCGCATTGTTCACTTGCAACGTGAACGTTATCGTATCCCCGATGTTAGGAGTGCTATCACTGACCGACTTAGCGATACTTAAATCGATACCTAAATCGTCGTTGGTTATTGAACACTGTACAACAGAGCCTGGTAATAGCGTGATTTCCGTTCCCGTTGCCGTGCCAGCAGTGGGTAAGCTATTGGTAATAGCGTTCTGATTCTCACAAAACCAGGTTCCTTCTGCATATGAAGGTAAATCTAATTCACTGATGGTGATTGTCTCGTTTGCTTTGACCGTATTGGCCGCCCCGCTGACTACTTCAAGTGTACCGGATGAATCAGTTATCGAGATATCGAAGTCTTCAATATTTTTATCACCACCGTTATTGTTCAACAGGTTTTTAACCAGCGTTAACGTAGGCGCAATATCATTATTGGTGATCGTACACTCAACCACAGAACCTTGCTTTAACTGAAAGGTCTCACCAGTAGCGACACCTGCGGTTAGTGGAAAATCGGGGCTTAAATTCATTAGATCAGAACATTCCCAGGTACCAGCGGTGTAGCCGGCTAATAGATCTTCAGAAATCTTCACATCCTGGTTTGCCATTTGATTGTAGGAGGTACCACTGGTTACTCCAACGTCATCAATCGCTAGATTAAAATCTGTTATTGTTTGTTGACCGCCATCATCGTTAGTCAGTAAATTGGTCAGCTTCAATGTTGGTGCAATATCGTCATTGGTGATCGCACAAGTCACAATAGCGCCGGCTGCCAAAGTTACACTTGTGCCAGTGGCTACACCTGCGCCAGGTAGTCCCGTTGTTAAGGATGTAGAATCAGAGCAACTCCATGTCCCTTCAGTGTATCCAGGCAAATCTAGCTCACTGATAGTAATAGGAGTATTTGAATCAACAGTAATCGCAGTGTTATTGGCTACCGATACCCCACCAACCTGCATATCAAAATCTGCAACCGTATTATCCCCGCCATCTAAACTGATAAGGGTTTGCGACAATTGGATTGTTGGTGCAATGTCGTTGTTTGTAATGGTACAAACGGTTTGCTCGCCAAACGCAAGCGTAACGGAGCCGGAGTTGTACGAGGTGTCACCTAGAGTGCCAGTAGTACAAGACCAAGTACCTTCCGTGTAGCCTGGGACGTCGTTTTCCGTTAACGAATATGTACCAGGTGGAACGTAAAGCGTATCGCTGGTGTAAACGGTCGTAGATCCAGTCACGACGCCCGCATCAAAGTTCAGGCTACCGGCATCCGTGGCTACAGAGTAGTCGCTTAATACAGCTAATCCACCAGAATCACTGACCACTTCAGTCACAATGATGATTTCGGCATTAGGCGTAATTTGAATAGTGTCAACGTTGTTCGCCACATTGACTTCAAATTGAGACGAAGACGCCGTCACGGTGGCTTCATTCAGATAGTCGGACAACGTTAACGGATATGCGCTCAGCGGTGTTAATACGGCTGCGACCAGAACAGCGGATCTGTTAGAGCGGTTGAATACGTTCATGCTTATATAACCTGTACAGTTTCAAGCGCTGTTCCCTATACAAAGCGCTTACAACTTACGGTTATATCAAGCTATGAGCCAAAAAAGTTTTGAATATCAATTGACCGACACGGACAAGTTACTAATGTGCATGTGATCACATTTTGCTGCGTTGCAGCAGAATTTTCGTTGTTTCAAGTAATATTAAACGATCAGATTGTTAATCACTTTTTACACTTGAACTTGTTTCAGGCGCTGGCAAGCTTGTATGGGTGCTCTCACCATCGATAACACGAATTTCTGGCACCGAGGAAGCTTTTTTGGCGTCATAGCTCTGACGTGCACGCAGTAAGTAGCCACCCAAGCCACCTAAAGATGTTGTGATAGTCATGAGACCAAACATAAGAAATTCAGTGATTACAAACAACACGCCAACTGCCGTGGCACTAAAAAATGCCAACCCAACTTTTAGACTGGCTTTACGACCAATGCGCTTTTCGTGTTTTCGGATTTCTTTATGAGACTGCTCGATGACCTTGGATTTGGTTTTTTCGGCATTGATCTGTAGCTTTTCACGTTCTTTCGCATGCTGTAGCTTTAGCTTGGCGATGACTCGTTCAGAATCCAAGCGTCCTATATTGGCAAACCACAGTGCGGTTACAACAGCAACCAACAGTGCCGGTAATCCAAATTGAATCAACATCTGCTTCGGCGGGTTATCGAGACTCGCCCACAATAAAGTGGCTGTGACCAGCTGGACTAATACGATTACCGGTAAATATCGGTGCATTTGAACAAACTATACTCATTTCGTGATAAACATCGTTATGGTACACGATGAGCTTTGTAAACTGAAAAGATGACGCAAAAGGTTACAGGCTATTTATTAACCCGGCATTGGCGGGACACAGACAACGGTGTGGAATTAAGTTTTTGGGGAGCGACATCCCAGGGACCTGTAAACGTCCAAATCACCGGGCAAGAGTCTGTGTGTTTTGTTAAGCGTAGCAGCTCACTCACCCTACCCACGCGTGCGCGTCGAGTTCAACGTGCGCTCGCACACCTCGATGGAACCCCAGTCGATGCTATTTACTTCGCTCAACAACGGGATCTGCAAACATTCAGACAAACAACAGACGAATTACTCGAATCAGATATAAAACCCAATGATCGCTACTTAATGGAGCGGTTCATAACAACAGGGTTTAGTGCAACCGGAACGTCTAGCGTTATTAACGGTGTTAGCACGTTCGTCAATCCAAAGCTTGCACCCGTTGATGTTAAGCCCGCGCTCAAAGCATTGTCTGTTGATATTGAAACCCGTGGCAGCTCAGATGAACTGTTCTCTATAGCAGGCTCGGTGATGTTTGGCGATGCCACGCAAAACCGTGTATTTATGATTGGTTCCGGCGACACCATAAACCAGAACGGGTACAAGCTACATTTTTTTAATACTGAACGAGCCTTACTCAGCGCATTTTTTGAATGGGTTAATCAAGAAGACCCCGACTTAATTATCGGTTGGGCTATTGTTAATTTCGACCTAAATTTTATAGATCGAAAATGTAAATCGTTGGGAATAGATATGCTTTTGGGACGCGGCCATGAGCGCGCGGCGGTGTTGGCACCCACTACCCCCGGTCAACCGCGCATGGCTCGATTACCTGGGCGTGCGGTACTGGATGGAATCGATTTACTAAAGGCAGGATTCTGGAGCTTTAGTAGTTTTTCGCTTGATAATGTGGCGCATGAACTACTCGGGGAAGGAAAATTAATTGGCACGAATGAAGATAAGGTCGCGTCTATTAACAGGTTGTTTGACGAAGATAAACCCAGCCTAGCTAATTACAATATCAAGGACTGTCAATTAGTCAATGATATTTTCGTTAAGGCGAATCTCATCGATTTCGCAGTAGAGCGTGCAAACCTGACCGGCCTTGCAATTGACAGACTTGGCGGATCGGTTGCAGCATTGGATAACTTATATTTACCCCGCTTACATCGACACGGATTTGTTGCACCCGACGTATCGTCAGACAATAGCGGCCTGGGCAGTCCCGGTGGCTATGTACTGGATTCTTTGCCCGGTATCTATAAAAACGTGTTGGTCTTAGATTTTAAAAGTCTGTATCCCAGCATAATACGCACGTTCAAGATTGATCCAATGGGACTTGCCCAACCGGGAGAGGACCCTGTACCGGGTTTTATGGAAGCAAATTTTTCACGAACTCAATACATACTACCGGACTTAATCGAGTCACTATGGCAGGCTCGCGACGATGCGAAACAGCACAACAATAAAGCGCTCTCGCAAGCCATAAAAATTATTATGAACTCGTTTTACGGTGTGCTGGGTAGTAGTGGTTGCCGCTTTCATAGTCATCAATTGGCATCGAGCATTACCCGCAGAGGTCACGATATCATCATGCAATCGCGCGATAAAATCGAAACGCTTGGCTACAAAATTATCTACGGCGACACCGATTCACTTTTTGTTCTACTGGGTGACAATCATACAAAGAAAAGCGCTCAACAAATCGGCACACGTTTAACTGACACACTAAATGCCTGGTGGCTTAAGAAACTACAATCTGAATTTAATCTGGAATGCCATCTTGAAATCGAGTTTGAAACCCACTACACGCGATTTCTGATGCCAACGGTACGAGGCATGCCAACGGGAAGCAAAAAGCGATATGCCGGTCTGGTGTTGGATGACACCAACACAAGTCATTTAGTGGTTAAAGGATTAGAAGCTGTCAGAACTGACTGGACACCGCTGGCCAGGGATTTTCAAAAAGCACTGTTTGAACTGATCTTTAACGACCAGCCTTTTCAAGATTATGTACGTCAAACAGCCAGTGATTTACTTGCAGGTGAATTTGACGATCAAATTGTTTATCGCAAACGGTTAAGGCGGAATGTTGAAGACTACAAGAAAAACGTGCCACCCCATGTTCGTGCTGCCAGGAAATTACGAAAGCCAGGAAGATGGATAAACTATGTGATAACCCGAAACGGGCCTGAACCGGCGGGACTATTAACCGCAGCGCCGGATTACGACCACTACCTCACCAAGCAACTGGCACCGGCAGCAGATGGTATATTAAAATTCATGGGCACGAGTTTCAGTCAGATCACGGATGCACAAATGCAAATGTTTTAGCGCTGGCGTGACTGCGCCAGCGCTAATTCAATCCGAATTGTGGAGTCGCTAAGCAGATTACTGAGGATGCTTAGCCAGGAAATCTGCTGTGGTAAACACGTAGTCTGATTGGTAAATTGGTGTTATCGCTGCAATGTGACAAGTGGAACAAAAATCTGACGCTCCGGCTTTTGCTTTATAACCAGCAGCCCATTGCCAGTTATCGCCACTGATGTTGCCGTCATCTGCGACTTTCACAGCGACGGTGACGCTCGCACCCTTTTGGGCTTCCCAGTCTGCCTTGTTTTCAAACTGTTCTTTTACAACCACCGTACCAGCAGGAAATTTATACGGCGGTTCACCCATCAATACTGCTTTGCCAATATCGTTTACGTATACGTCTCTGTATCCGTTAGGACCTTCATGAACCAGCTCTAACGTGCCGGTTGGGTCTCCGGTGGGCTCTCTGCCTTCTGTCACCTTGGTCCATGTTTTGAAATCAGCCCATCGTTCATCGGCGCTGCCGAAAGGGTTGTTATAAGCGCAACCTGATAAGAATAGTAGCGATGCACCCGCACCTAAAAGCACCTTGATTGATGGATTGTTCATTATCGACTCCTCATGTAGACACACTGATTTTAGTTAACAAAAGCCATTTTTGAAAGCCATTTTTGCATGGCTGTATGTTTCATACGACACCATTGAGGATAGAAAATTCCCCAATAGTGTGTTTTTTATGCCAACAAACTGTCTGAGGTCTGATTTTGCGTGGAGTTGGCTTAGCTACTGGCAGCAGCCTTAACCATTTGCCGTCGCTCAGTCAGCACAAACTCAGTGTAGCCATTCGGCTGATCAATTCCCTTTAACACAAGATCTAATGCACCCTGAAACGCATGGCTTGAGTCGAAGTTCGGGGCCATGGGAACGTATTCAGGATCGGCAGCGTTTTGCTTATCAACCACCAGCGCCATTTTTTCCATCGAGTCGCGTACCTGGCTTTCACTTATGATGCCTGCCTGCAACCAGTTTGCTAAGAATTGGCTAGAGATTCTTAGGGTAGCGCGATCTTCCATTAATCCAACATTATTGATGTCGGGTACCTTAGAACAACCAACGCCTTGGTTAACCCAGCGAACCACATAGCCCAGAATACCTTGCGCGTTATTGTCAATTTCACGCTGAATCTCATCAGCTGAAAAATTGCGTCCGGGTTCTATCAGTGGAATAGTGAGTATGTCCTCTACTTTGGCCGGCTCACGTTTGGCTATCTCGGACTGACGTTCTGTCACGTCTACCTGATGATAATGTGTAGCGTGCAACACGGCGGCCGTCGGCGATGGTACCCACGCGGTATTGGCACCCGCATTCGGATGGCCAATTTTGGCGTCAAGCATGGCTGCCATCTCGTCCGGAATTGCCCACATACCTTTTCCGATTTGCGCATTGCCTTGCAAGCCGCAGGCTAGTCCAACATCAACGTTGCTGTCTTCGTAGGCAAGGAGCCATTTAGCCGTTTTGGCTTCACCTTTTGGAATCATAACGCCTGCGTGCATGCTGGTGTGCATTTCATCACCGGTACGATCCAGAAAGCCAGTGTTAATAAAAATAGTTCGGTTAGCGGCTGCATTGATACACGCGGCCAAATTCACAGACGTGCGGCGCTCTTCATCCATGATGCCAATTTTTAACGTGTTGTTAGCAAGACCCAATGCTTGTTCAACACGAGCAAACAAATCAACTGATGATTGAACTTCTTCTGGACCATGTTGCTTTGGTTTAACAATATAGACACTTCCGGTGCGGGAGTTTCGCGCCGCACTGTCAGATTTTTGCAGATCATGCATGGCACACAGGCTGGTGACCATGGCATCGATGATAGTTTCGGGGACTTCTTTGCCATCGGCGTCTAAGACGACATCAGTCATCATATGTGCGCCGACGTTGCGCACCAATAACACACTACGACCAGGCAATACCAACTCGCCACCGCCTATTGCAGAATATTGACGATCTGCATTGAGTTTTCGGACAACTTCTTTACCGCCTTTTTGAAACGCATCTTGTAGATCGCCTTTCATTAAGCCAAGCCAATTGCGATACACCAGAACCTTATCCTCTGCATCAACAGCGGCAACGGAATCTTCGCAATCCTGAATGGTTGTTAAGGCTGATTCGAGTACAACATCCTTGATGCCAGATGGCGTTTCTTTGCCGATGGGATGGTTTCGATCAATGTGTAACTCGATATGCAGACCGTTGTGTTTTAACAATATGATTGATGGCGCAGATTCATCACCAACGTATCCAAGACATTGACCCGCATCGCGTAAACCGATTTCGCTGCCGGACGCCAAGACAGCGTGTAACGCGCCGTCTTTAATCGAAAACTGAGTTACATCAGCGTACTGCCCCTGTACCAACGGAGCAGCTGAATCCAAAAATGCATTGGCAAACGCAACCACTCTTTCGCCACGCACAGGGTTGTATCCGCCCGCACGCTCCGCGCCGTCTGCTTCGGAAATGGCATCAGTGCCATATAGCGCATCATAGAAACTACCCCAACGGGCGTTCGCTGCGTTCAGCGCATACCGCGCATTGTTGACCGGCACTACCAATTGGGGACCAGCAACGCGAGCAATTTCATCATCGACATTGTCAACTTTTACGTTAACGCTTGCCGGCGGTTCAACTAAATAACCAATGTCTGTCAGGAACTTTTTATAAGTGTCCATCTCTGGCATACCTGGATTGGCTTTGTGCCAGTCGTCCAGTTGCTGTTGCAGCGAATCGCGTTTAGCCAATAGCGCTTTGTCGCGCGGACTGAAATCGGCGAGGATGTCCGCCATCGACTGCCAAAAAGAATCCGCCGATACGCCAGTACCTGGTAATGCCTCTTCATTCACGAATTGATAAAGAGAGTCAGCGACAGTAATGTTTGCTACTTTCATATATTTGAAATACCCGATAGTAAAGCGCCGCAACGCCCTCGCAGACTGCGGCTAGAACTGGATTAAATTCGGAAGTTTCCGGAGCCGTGCACTATACCAGCGCATGCGCACGGGGTTAAGACCTTTACGCCAAATTGCTGCAGTTGACGCAGATTTTCGGGTCAAAACCAACCCAAATCGCGCCCATTCATGGGAATATGAGACTTTGTGGGCCAATTCCGGCCTGAAGTTACTGATGTGTCACCGATCACAGCGGTAATAAGACCTCTGTCGCGCGGAATGGTCCTCTTCCGGTGTTAGAATCCGTCCCCAGAACAATAATAACAATAATGAATTCAACCTTCAGGTTACATAAACACATGAGAAAGTACGCAAATATCGTTGCCTTGAGCATGCTCACCCTGACACTTGCTGCATGTTCCGGCTCTAATGACGACAGCAACCCGGGCACCGTCAATCCCAACACCAACCCAGACCCGAGCGATGATCCAATCGTGGGCACTACCGACGGTGCGACTGATACGGGTGCAACGGATACTGGTACTACCGATGCAGGTGGCGATACCACCGGTGCAACGGATACTGGTACTACTGATGCAGGTGGCGATACCAC
>CAYMHU010000023.1:38024-62608 GCA_964390335.1 uncultured Granulosicoccaceae bacterium
ACTGGTACTACTGATGCAGGTGGCGATACCGCCGGTGGAGGCACGTTGGACTCTGACGGTGATGGTGTTTCTGACGATATTGACAACTGTCCGGCTGTTGCCAATGCTGATCAGGTAGACGCCGATGGCAATACGGTTGGTGACGCATGCGACGATACCAATGCCGATGGCGGTTTTGGCAACACGGAACCCGGTACATCTGATCTAGGCAATCCGCCAGTACTTGCGGACCCGTTTGCAGCTCCTATACCTAGCCCGGACTCTGCCGATCCGTTTGGACAAGACCTAGAAATCGACAATGAAGAGCCCGTTGCTGGCGGCGCGCCGACTACACCGAAAAATTTACGTGTAGATTTAGTATCGAACGACTGGGCTGAGCTTAACTGGGCACCTTCAAACGACGATATCGGTGTTGACGAATACCGTTTATACCGCAGTGATGGTGTTGTCTACACAATTCGTGGCGATGTCGAGAATGAAAACGCTGGCGTCGTTGCAGAAGCAAACAAAATCTGGAACACAACATCTTTCATTGACTGTAACTACACACGGTTTGTAGACCGTGTGCATTTCTGTAATCTGAACGGACCAGAGCCTGGTCAGACATACAGCTACCAAATCACTGCTGTGGATGCCGATGGCCAAGAATCACCACGCTCAAACTCGGTGACTGTTTTGTATCATCAGGAATCTAATGCAGCAGTGCCCAAGTACGATGATTTCTACAAGCACCCTGACGATTCATTCGCGCAAGATCACGACTTATCAAATACAGCTTACTTCCTTGATAAGTTCACCATGGTTTTCGAAGATAACTTTGACGGCCCGGCAATTGATAGCACGAAATGGAACACCGGTTTAACCTGGGGTGACAACAACATTATCAATGGCGAACAACAGTACTTCGTTAATACTCAACAGAACCCTGGCTTTGGCTACGATCCATTCAAATTTGAAAACGGTGACTTGGTCATTGAAGCGATTAAAATTCCAGATGAGTTCAGAGACTCTTTGCCTCCTGTATGTAATGAGGAAGATCCATCTGGTTTGGACCGTTGCGAATTTTTATCAGGTGCATTATCGAGTCACGATAAATTTGGTATGACTTACGGATATGTAGAAGGCCGTATGAAAGTCAGCGATATCTCTGGTGCACTTTCAAGTTTCTATTTGTACCACCGTTACCCCGGCACAGGTAAAAACCTGCACGCACCTGAAATTGACATTGTTGAGTATCTTGGTGAAAACCCATTCGGCGATGAAGATGCATTTCAAACGTACCACTATGCTGATGTTACTCACGGCACCATACGTTCGGCACCAACAATGTCGTACAAAAACCCAACTGGTGCAAAATACGACGAGGACTACCACACCTTCGGCGTACTTTGGGAACCTCAACTGGTTATTTGGTACATCGACGGCAAAGAAATAAAACGATTATCAGGTGTTCAAGTTGGCCGACAGCAGATGAACATTGTTACTTACTTGGTAACCGGAAGTGCTTGGGCGCCAACGCCATCAAGCGACGATAGTCAGTATCCGATTCAATACAAAATAGATTATATTCGCGCTTACCAGCGTGCAGAATACAACGGTAATGGCTTGTACCCTGACCAGTAGTTTATTGTTTGAAACGTAGGTACGAAAACGGCTCCTTTCGGGGCCGTTTTTTTTGGGTGAGTTAATTACGCTAACTAGGTATTTTGAAGCCCATACTCAGCCTTTCTTCCACTTTAAAACCCAGCGATTGATAGAACGCGGCTACCGCTGTGTTATCTGGCCTGATTTGAAGGTTCACTTTATCGCAACCTAACTGTTGCAATTCTGATACAGCATGTTGAACTAAGGCTTGACCGACACCGTTACGCCGATAATCCGGATGTACGGCTACCGCATATAGCCAACCGCGATGACCATCATAACCAGCCATACATGAACCAGTGATAGTTTGCTTGTCGAAACTGAGGAATATAAGATCATCAACGCCAAGCTTCTGAGTAATCATTTTTTCCGGAGCATTGTGCGCTGGCTCGTCGGGGAATACGACTTGTAACAATCCCACCAACGCATCAAAGTGTTCGTTTGTATAACGCTTAATATTCATGATGTTATTTCGGCTACCAACTTGTCGATTAACTCGCCACCTTTAGATTTATCCGACAACAGTTCTCCGCGCCACCCGCAAGCGACTGCCGCGTCAATATTCTCTTGCATATCGTCTATGAAAACACACTCTTCGGGCTGCAACGAAAACTTATTACAAAGGTAATGATAAATATCAGGATTTGGCTTTATTAACTGAACCTCACCGGATATTACAATACCATTGCATAAACCAAAACAAGCAACATTGGATTTTATCCACTGCCAACTTGGCAAAGCCATATTCGACAGTACATACATCGGCACGCCTGCGGCCGCAGCTCGATTCATCGCCGCAACCGTTGTTTCTATTGGTAGAAATGATGACGGTAAGTTTTCGTAGATAGCGGCCAAGCCGTTTGCATCTAATGAACAACGCTTAATGGCATTAGCCAGTGCGGTTTCCCGGCTAATAACGCCACGATCAAGCTCTTTCCAGTCGTGCTGCTCTATTGTTGCTTGCAACGCAATTTGCTGTTCTATCGGATCATCAAATGCAGATGCACAAAGGGCCTCTGGGTCCCATACACAAATGACGTTACCGATATCCAGAATGAGGTTTTTAATCATGATGATAAGTTATTGAATAGTCAATCGCATTAATAGAGGTTAGCTGTAGATAGTGCCAAAGGCCAATTATCAATGCTAAGCTAGCAAAAATAGGTTTTACCAGACACAGTGACTATGCAAGAACAAAACACCAGCCAAACCACACACGATGCAGAAGAAGACGAGCGCAACCAGCACATTTTGATATACGTTAACGGTGATATCGTGCCTCGGGATGCTGCAACCGTTTCAGTCTACGACAGCGGCTTTATGCTGGGCGATGGTATGTGGGAAGGTATGCGTTTGTACAATGGTGTATGGGCATTCTTCGATGAACACATGGACAGACTTTTCAATAGTTGCAAAGCGGTGTCCTTAGACATTGGCATGGACAAAGCTGCTGTATTACAGGCATTAAGTGCTACTGCTGCAGCCAATAATATGCACACCGACGTGCATTGCAGGCTAATGGTCACTCGCGGTGTAAAAGTAAAACCGTTCCAGCACCCATCACTTTCACGAACCGGACCAACGGTCGTTATTATTATGGAGCATTCAAAGCCCAAACAAAGCTTGCACACAGCGGGAATTCGACTGGCAACCGTACCGCAAGTACGTGGGCTACCAACTTCGCAAGACGCCAAGTTTAATTCACACTCAAAACTTAATTGCGTTATCGCTTGTTTACAAGCCGAGCAAGCTGGTGCCGACGAAGGATTAATGCTAGATCCTCATGGCTTTGTCAACACAACTAATGCCTGTAACTTTTTTATTGTACGAGGCGGCGAAGTTTGGACTTCCACTGGGGATTACTGCATGAACGGGGTTACGCGACAAAAAGTCATTGACCTGTGTAAAACCAACGATATACCCGTATTTGAAAAAAACTATTCATTGTATGAAGCCTATGGTGCAGATGAAGCGTTTCTAACGGGCACCTTCGGAGCACAAACACCGGTAGCTGAAATTGACGGCAAAACCATTGGTGAACAAACTGGTGCCGGTCCCGTTACTCAAGAAATACAACGGTTATATAAGGACTTGATCGCAGATCACTTGAGTCGTTTTATATGATAAAAGCGCCGATATCTAATTGTGTAAATTCAATTTGCATTCAAGCATTGCCCAAATACCGCTTAGATTGATCCGCATGCAGTTCCCCATTGGGACTGTATTCACTGGCCTGATCAAGTTCAAGCACACTGCGTAGCAATGATAACGATTTGCGGTTCTGATCTATTGCTATCATCACCAGCGAATGATTACGCCCATTAAGCTCACGACACAACTGTATCAGCTGTTGTACCGATTGCTCCTCTTCTTTAATTGCAGATGAATTGTAAACAGAGAGTAATTGAGGTTCTAACTGCGCAAGCGAATTCAACAGAACTTCCTTTTCTGACGCAAGCTTGTTTATCGACTTCACATCACGGGCCAACAGTGCGTCGTATTCACGATTGAGTACTTCTTTTAGTTTTTCGGCGGAATGAAAAACCTGCTTTACCACTTCAACTGAATTTGCCATTGTATTTCTTTACTTGCACAAGTTACGAGATTATCTGAGTATGGTTACATTTGATCGACCGACAACGATCGCATCAAACACTTTATTAGATTCGGTATTTTTTACTGAAATCTTTTGCTCAAGCGAACCCGACTCCAACGCGACGCCTTTGGTTTTGATTGCCAGTTGAGCAGACTGATAGGTGATTGATACTGATTCGCCCTTGGTTACCAGCATCGGTAGTTGCAAGGACTGATCTGTTAAGACTCTGCCTGCCTGCACCGCTCTTGCAAAAACCTGCCCAATCCATGGTTCAATCTCTGATATTGGCGCACCGTTAGGTTGCGCTAAAAGCGCGCTATTACCGAGCATAATGCTTTGCTGCGAAACCAGTTGCCGGCTCAGAACTTCGCCTTTACGAACAGAATTGTTAAGCACCCAGGCCAATACATCTTTCTCTACGGTTGCCCTAACAAAAATTCGCCATGGCTTTGGAGCCGTACACGCAACATTGACTGTGGTTCTACCAATCTGTTTACTACCTGGCGACCAATTCACCAACAAGTCATTATCACATCTTGATAGTTTTAAACGCTTATCGAGTCGTTGAAGATTCACATTAAGAATTGCATCTGCCGGGTGTTGTTGCTTTATAAATTCCACAGCCGCGTGTTCAATCGTTGCAAGACTTTGTGCATTGTTCTGTGTATTGCTATGCGCAGGACACTGCCACATGAAAAAAAAGACAAGAGCACATCTACGGAAAAAAGATGGAGTTTTCATTACTGCCGATTCGCAAATTTGATTCCATCATGTCGTCGAAAAAGAAACTTAAGCGGTTCTAACAGTTACAACGGTGTTATCAACTACAGATTACTAAAAACGAGACGAAACAGGCATTGTTAATCGATACTGTGACTAAGGACGCAAGATGGAACACACTAGACAGACGTTATGCATCATAGCAATGCTGGGAATACTCTCTGCTTGCACTGAAACTATTTATCAGCCTTATCCAGCAACAGCAACTGGCACCATTCCCGGCACCAGCACATCAACAACTAACGTACTGAGCGATCAGACAACGGGTGCTACCGTACCGGGTAATAGCGCAGCAGAAACAGCGGCTACTACAACGAGTAAGAGCGATCAGTTTGAAAGTCTTTCTGAAACCGCTGCTACTGAAAATGTTGATAATAGTTCAGCAATTGCCGCAGCTGGAGCAAATACAGCTGAGGTTAATGCTGCTATTGCAAATGCGGCTGGCAGTAGTGAATCCACAATATATACCCCAGCTGTTACTGGTGAAGCAGGCGAAATTGTTGACTGTGAACTAAAACTACCGTGTCGATGGGTAGCTACTGATGAAGATTTTAACCTGACAGTAGGCAATGTTGGCAATACAGGGACACTCGGCCGGCTTTCTATTCTATTCACACTGAGCGCATCACACGATTCCGAAATGATGTTGGGTAACGGCTCATCCGCCTTAGCTCCTGGTGGTGCTGAATTTAACCTTATCCAACAAGCACTTGGTGACAGCAATGGCATTACCGCTCAATCGGTATTGGCAGGGGAAATCGTTACGGGATCTGCCACCTACGATCGAGAATCAGAATCAGGCACTTTGGCAGGTTGGACTTTAACCGTTATTGACAACGGCTTACCACGCACGGTTGGATTTATTAATTTACCCATTGATATGCCAGATACACTGGTGGTTAATTGTGCCGGTGTTCTACCTTGCCAATGGCAGTCCAGCTTAAAAGACGCAACTCTTACATTAGTTGCTGTTGGTGGGTATACCGCTAATGGTCGTTTAAACGTCAATTTTAATCTAGAAACCACTCGGGACATGGATGTGATTTTAGGTGCCGGGGCATCAGCAATTGGTTCACTCGGTGAAAAGTTTGACGGCCGAACCCATGGTCTTGGTGCGGAAACAGGCTTCGCCGATGTTATGGCATCCACTGCTAGTGGCGTTATATTACCAGGTAATATTAGTTTCTTTAGAACGTCTCAAGCACCATCCGCGCTCAATTCACTAAACCTGGTGTTATACGAGGACGCACCTATTCCGCGTTGGAACCCACAGTTTATTAATTTGCCTACGCAGTGATGAAATAGGTTTCGACTAACCGTTACAAAGATAAAACGCCTACGCGTCTGCAAAAGTTGGTCGATTAATAGATATAGCTCACATCTATCAACAGAAAAAACGAATCAATGAATATAGATAATCTTATTGGCGTGCACAGCGAGGCGCTTAAAACACGAGCCCAAAGAACGAAACTGTTGGCAACTAATATCGCAAATAGTGATACGCCAAATTACAAAGCGCGTGATATTGCTTTCGCTGACACGCTTAAAGATGCGGGTTGGCACAGCAGTACGATGATTGGCGCAAGTCAGCCAAGTCGTTTGCAAGCAAGCATTAATACAACACATCAGAATCACATGCGATTGAACACCAACAATGTGCAGTCACCAGTGATGTACCGACAACCCAATCACGCGTCGTTGGATGGCAATACCGTTGACAAGGATGCCGAGCAAGCAAGATTCGCCGAAAACGCCATACGTTACCAGGCAAGCCTTGAATTCATTGGTAGGCGTATTAGTTCAGTTATAAGAACACTGCGAGGAGAATAAGCACCATGCAAAGTATTTTCGATATCGCTGGTAGCGCAATGCAAGCTCAAAGCATTCGTCTTAATGTGACAGCAAGTAATCTTGCCAACGCAAACACTGTTGCCGGCTCTGCCGACGAAGCATACAAATCGCGTCAACCTGTGTTTGCTGCAATCCTGAAAGATCAAATGGGTGGCGTGCAATCTTTGGGTATCGTTGAAAGCCAGCGTGAACCCACAATGCGGTTTGAACCTGACCATCCTATGTCTGACGAACAGGGCTATGTTTATTCGTCCAATGTAGATGTTGTTGAAGAGATGGCCAATATGATGTCGGCGTCACGTGGCTATCAAACCAACGTCGAGCTACTGAATACAACAAAACAACTGATGTTACAAACACTGAAGATGGGACAATAATTGTGGTTGATTCAATCGTACCCGCTGCACTTTCCAAATACCAACTTGATGAGCGAACTCAGGAAACTACTTCTTCTGAATTAGGCCAAGAAGATTTTCTGACGCTTATGATGGCACAGCTGAAACACCAAGACCCGTTTAAACCAATGGAAAACGGCGAGTTCCTGGGACAGATGGCTCAGTTTAGTACCGTCACAGGTATCGAAGGGATGCAAAGTTCATTAGATCAAATGTCTGGATCTTTTACCGCTAACCAAACCCTTCAGGCTTCTCAGCTGATTGGAAAATCCGTTCTGGTTGAGGATTCCATCGCTCATCTCAAACCTGATGGTGCAATCGATGGTCGTTTTGAACTATCAGCGTCATCCGGATCAGTCAAGATTGACATTATGGATATTAGCGGGCGCTTGGTCCGTGAAATCGAAATGGGCGAAACATCCGCAGGCCGACACGATTTTACGTGGGATGGTAAAGATTCTTCTGGCGAACAATTGCCTGCCGGAAAGTACACCATAGAAATTACTGCCCAAAGCGGTGATACACGCGAAGCGGTAAGTGTGCTGTTGTCCCGCGAGGTGGACTCAGTAGAGTTTGGTAATGATGGCGCAGTACAACTCAATACAGATAATGGCGAAACCATCTTGCTGAACGAAATAAAACAAATCCAACAATCCGTTGTTTCAAACTAACACTAAATCTAACAAAAATACGGGAAGAAAATCATGACAACAGAAATCGCACTGACGGGATTGAACGCTGCATCCTCACAGTTAAACGTCATATCAAACAATATTGCTAATAACGCCACAACGGGTTTTAAACGCTCTCGCGCAGAGTTTTCGGATATATTTGCGAAAAGCACCTTAGGCTACACAGCTGTTGAAATTGGTCAAGGTGTTAGTAACAACACGATAAGCCAGGAGTTTACCCAAGGTGATGTAAGCTTCACCAACAATAATATGGATATCGCTATCTCCGGTGAGGGCATGTTTCGCATGACTAATGGCAATGTACCCTATTTTACCCGCGCAGGTGTGTTTAGCTTAGATCGAGACGGGTACGTTGTTAACGCTCAAGGTGGCAGGCTTTCTGGCTACTCTACTGACGCTAATAACGAAATTATACCGCTGACAACGGACTTACAATTCGATTTTTCTGAGCTCGAGCCAAAAGCGACTGAAGAACTCGATGTGAGCTTGAACCTGAATTCCAATACAGAAGTATTGGCGCCATTTGATATTAACGACCCGTCAACCATCAATTTTTCTACATCGGCTTCTGTTTACGACTCATTGGGCACACCGCAAGCGGCGTCAATCTATTTTCATAAGGACACACCTAACTCATGGTCTGCTTACACTTATATGGATGGCGTTGAAGTAAGCCAACCGGGTGGCGATGAACTCACATTTTCAAATTCAGGTGAGTTAGTGTCTGTTAATGGGGCAGCTAATGATTCACTGACTACCAATGTGTTTACCCCACCGTCTGGCGGTGCGCCTATGTCAATCCAAATAAACTTAGGTGGGACCACGCAATACGATAATCCGTTTGGCGTGAACAGAATCTCGCAAGACGGCTATGCAGCAGGTCGATTAAATAATTTCGATATTGATACGGAAGGCGTTATTTTCGGACGATTCACCAATAGTCAGGCCAAAATCATGGGGCAAATTACGTTAACCAAGTTTGCCAATGTCCAAGGTTTACAACAAATAGGTAACAACAGCTGGGCTGAGTCGTATGCATCAGGTGAGCCGGTTACCGGCGTTCCGGGTAGTGGGAGCTTAGGCATTGTTCAAGCCGGTTCACTGGAAATGTCAAATGTTGATATCACACAAGAGTTGGTTTCAATGATTGGTGCGCAGCGTAGTTTCCAGGCTAACGCCCAGGTGATCAGCACGGGCGACACCTTAACTCAAACGGTTATCAACATTAAGCGCTAATTAGTTAGGCTTATACGAGGAATAATCAGATGGATAGGATGGTCTATTTAGCAATGTCTGGCGCACGCCAGACATTGATTGAACAGAGTACGAATAACCATAATCTGGCTAATGCAAACACAACCGGCTTCAAGGCGCAAATGGATGCCTTCGGGGCCATGCCAGTTTATGGTCCCGGACACCCGGATAGAGTGTACGCGCTAACCAACCACGTTGGTGCAAGCCATAAGCAAGGTAACATCATCCAAACTGGTAACTCTCTTGACGTTGCTATAAACGGCGATGGATTTATAGCCGTGCAAGACGCTGATGGCAATGAAGCGTATACCCGCTCCGGCGATCTCAATGTGACCGCAGACGGACTACTACAAACCTCCGATGGATTCCTGGTGCTTGGCAATGGTGGCCCCATTAGCATTTCACCCTATGAGGAAATATCAATTGCTAAGGATGGCACGATCACCATTAGGCCGCTTGGGCAAAGCGCCGCAGAATTAGCCGTTATTGACCGCATTAAACTGGTAAATCCTGATACCACAACCCTAGTTCGTAATGAGCGCGGATTGTTTACTACCGAAGCAGGTTTTGAAGAGGCTGATGCGATAGTGCAATTGGAATCGGGCGCGCTTGAATCAAGCAATGTTAATAGTGTGCAGGCATTGGTCACGATGATTGAGCTTTCACGTCAATTCGAAACACAGATCAAAATGATGAGCGTTGCCGAAGATGCCGACACAACTGCAAGCAAATTATTGCAATTGTCGTAAGTACACACTCTTCGAAGCTCAACCAACGAACCAGCATAGTTAAACAAAAATAGGTAAGAAAGGAAATATAATATGAACGGTGCCTTATGGACAGCCAAAACAGGATTGGACGCGCAACAAACGCGGATGCAAGTTATTTCAAATAACCTTGCCAATACCAACACCACCGGTTTCAAACGAGACCGTGCTGTGTTTCAAGATCTACTCTATCAGACTATTCGTCAGCCTGGCGCGCAATCATCTCAAAACACTCAGCTGCCATCGGGTTTAAACGTTGGTACGGGTGTACGGGTTGCCTCTACTGAAAAGTTATTTACTCAAGGTAACCTCGCTGTTACTGAAGACGCATTCGATATGGCTATTCAAGGGCGCGGTTTTTTTGAAGTGCTCAAGCCCGATGGCGGTATTTCTTATACCCGAGATGGTTCATTCCAACTCGATTCGCAAGGTCAGATTGTGAACGCAAGTGGTTACGTGCTGCAACCCGCTATTTCTATTCCGCAAAATGCACTCAGCATCACTATCGCTGAAGATGGAACCGTGACTGCGCAAGTTCCTGGTAATAGCGCTGGTACACAGATTGGCTCAATAACCATTACCGACTTTATAAACCCGGCGGGACTTCAGGCTATTGGTGGCAACTTGTTTAATGAAACTGCGGCCAGTGGTGCTCCTATTCAAGGAACGCCAAGTATAGGCGGGCTGGGTAATCTAATTCAGGGTTCAGTTGAAACCTCTAACGTTAATATTGTTGAAGAGCTGGTTAGCATGATAGAAACCCAACGTGCTTATGAAATCAACTCTAAGGCCATATCAACCACTGACGGTATGCTGCAGTATGTCAACAATAATTTATAAGCTGATGACTAATATCATAAGTCGAATTATATTGGCACTACTATTGGTTTGCTTGACTAGTGCATGCTCCACGGTGCCTGTTCAGGAACCCGATAACTCACCGGTCATTATACCTCAGGACCCTGCCCCGACTATTATTGACGGCGCTATCTACCGCGACAGCAATAATCGATTTTTATTTGAAGATGTCAGAGCCAGGCGCATTGGCGATGTTATTAACGTTGTATTGGAAGAGCGTACAGATGCAACGAAAGCTGCCTCTACATCAACCAATAAAGCATCCGGCGTTAACGTACCAGGACCCACTTTATTAGGTGGAAAAGTGCAAGCACTTGGACGCGAGATTTTATCCACCGATATTAACTCATCAAGCGATTTTTCCGGTCAAGCCGATAGCACGCAGAGCAACCGATTAAGTGGCAGTGTCGCGGTGACTGTTACGCATAAACTCCCAAACGGCAATTTATGGATACAGGGTCAGAAAACCTTAACCCTGAACCAGGGCAGCGAAATAGTCAAAGTGTCCGGACAAATTCGCCCTACCGATATCGCACCCAACAACACTGTGTTGTCGTCGCAAATCGCCGATGCACAAATCACCTACGGCGGCACGGGATTATTGGCCGACGCTAATACAGCGGGTTGGCTGACTCGAGTATTTCACAGCCCTTTCTGGCCATTTTAGGAAATATAACATTGAATAGAATTCAGACCACTATCGTTAGACTGCTCTTTCTTAGTGTGGCATTTTTCATTCCCGTAACGGCGAATGCTGAACGCATTAAAGACCTTGCCAGTATAGAAGGTGTACGAGACAACCCTCTGTTGGGTTATGGTCTGGTAGTGGGACTTGACGGAACTGGGGATCAAACTAGCTCGGTTGTGTTTACAGAACAAAGTCTGCGCAGTATGTTGACGCAATACGGCATCACAGTTCCACCCGATGTCGCACTACAACCCAAAAACGTTGCAGCTGTATCAATTCATGCGGTGTTACCACCGTTTACTAAAACTGGTCAAAAAATAGATATAACCGTATCGTCGTTGGGTAATTCAAAATCGCTACGCGGTGGTAGTCTACTGATGTCGCCATTACGAGGAGCAGATGGCGAAGTGTACGCCATCGCACAGGGCAATCTTGCCGTAGGTGGATTAGGAGTTTCAGGCGCTGACGGATCCTCAGTATCTATCAACATACCCAGTGTTGGGCGTATTCCAAACGGTGCAACGGTTGAACGCACGGTTCCTACACCATTCGAAAATAGTAAGAACATCATTTTTAATTTGCACCAGCCTGACTTTACAACCGCTCATCGGGTTGTCGAGGCTATCAACACTTATTTGGATATGTCGGCAGCTGTGGCATTAGACGCTGTGTCTATCTCTGTAACCGCACCCAGCGACATAACGCAGAAAGTGACCTTCATTGGATTACTGCAAGAGCTCAATGTCGATCCAGGCGAAGGTGCAGGCAAGATAATCGTTAATTCGCGCACCGGTACAATCGTAATTGGCAACAACGTCACTGTGGGACCGGCTGCCGTTACTCACGGTAGCTTATCGGTGACCATCAGTGAAGATACTTTAGTCAATCAGCCTAATCCGTTAGCCGAAGGTGAAACCGTAGTAGCACCAGACACCAATATAGCAGTTGAACAAGAAGAAAATCGCATGTTCGAATTGAGCAAAGGCACAACTCTTTCAGAGATAGTTCAGGCTATTAACGATGTTGGTGCGGCACCGGGTGATCTAGTAGCCATTCTTGAAGCATTAAAACAAGCCGGTGCACTGAGAGCTCAACTGATCATTATTTAGTATGAGCACGCTCCCTTCCATAGCGGTGACACCCAACTCAGTCAACGCGTCCGGCTTGTCGATCGGTCGCGATGCCGTATCAATTGGTGCGCAACCAACTACCGCTGAGGATACGCTTAACGTTGCAAAAAAGTTTGAAGCCTTGCTTATTCACAATATGTTGAAAGCAATGCGGACCACCACTTTAGCCGAGAAACCTTCCAATGCCCGCGCTATGTATGACGACATGTATGATCAGCATCTGTCGAAGCTTTTGTCTGAATCCGGTGGTTTAGGGATTGCTAGCTCAATAAGTCGACAACTCAACGCGCAACAAGGCATCAAGCCGGAGCAAGAACTTGCTGCACTAAGTAACGTTGAACAAAGTATGCAAGCATTATCAAATAACCCCAGCACTCTGGCACGAAACGGCCGAATAACGTCAGCGTTTAAAGATATAGAAAAGTACCAAGCACTTATAAACAGCACTGATGCAAACCTTCAGTCTCAGACTGCGAACACTGCCTCATCTAACCTTGTCGCACTGAAGTTGCCCAATGCTTTAGACGCTAAACCCTTTTCCGAAATTAAGAAAGATTTCGTTGACACTTTATTACCAGATGCGAAGCGCAATGCTGCCCGTCTGGGAATACAACCTGAAATCATCATAGCCATTGCCGCATTGGAGAGCGGTTGGGGCAAGCACATAATTAAGGAGATAAATGGTGCGAGTTCACATAACCTGTTTGGTATAAAAGCGCATGATAAAAACTTGCCCCATACAATGCATAAAACAACTGAATTTATAAATAACGCGGCGGTAAAGGTTGTCGAACCTTTCAGAAAATTTGAGAACACCGCGTCCGCTGTAGACGGTTTTGCCGACTTCCTGCTCAGCAATCCGCGGTATAAAACTGCGCTAGAAACCAATAATGACGACACACAGTTTTTACGCGAACTTCAACGCGCGGGGTATGCAACTGACCCGGAGTACGCCAATAAAGCCATTGACGTTCTGAAACAAGTACAAGCCATCCGGCAGAGGACTGCACTATGACAGATCTTTTGAGAAATGGTACCAACAGTTTGGCGGCGTTCCAACGAGCGTTGGCAACAACTTCGCATAATATTGCCAATGTCAATACCGAAGGATACTCGCGCCAGCGCGTTGAACTCTCGTCCGTAGAGCCCACCAGAGTCCTAAACGGCTTTATTGGCAACGGCTTTATTGGAAACGGCGTTAGAACTGACGATATAACCCGCTTACACGATCAATTTGCCATGACTCAAGTGCTGCATTCGACCAGCGCTCATGCTCAACACGATACTCATCTGATGTTGGCCAGCCGTATTGACAATTTGGTTGCTAATGACGCACTAAGCTTAACACCCGTAATGAACGATTTTTTCGATGCCATTCAGGATGTTAATGGGAATCCAACCTCCAGTGCAACAAGAGAAATTTTCATCGGCAGCACGGAAAACGTGGCGTCACGCCTCAAGGCATTACAGTCTCAGTTGGATGGCGCGCAAACGGAAGTCAATCAACGAACGAACGCAGCTATTGAGGAAGTAAATCTACTTGCGAATGAGCTGGCAGAGCTCAACCTGACAATTGCTTCTACCGGACTCGACAGAAACGGCTCCCACCCAAACGATTTGCTGGACAAACGCGATGCGATTATTGGAAAAATATCGGAGTTCACGGATATTACGACTGTCGAACAAGATGAGGGTGCGGTCAATGTATACATTGGAACCGGTGTAGGTCTGGTTGTCGGAAATCGCGCTAACCAACTCCGCACCGCAGAAGATTCACTGTCTTCTAATCAGCTCAAAATAGAATTTTCATTCGGTAACACATGGCAGAATATCACGCCGCGATTAAGCGGTGGTTCAATTGGTGGATTGCTGGAGTTTGAAAGCCAGACGCTTAGCCCAAGCATGAATCAAATAGGTCTTATTGCCTTGCAGTTCGCTGACAGCATGAACGCACAGCATGCACAAGGTGTGGATCTAAACGGAAATCTTGGCTCAGACATATTTACCGTATCTGAACCAGTTGCCATGGCCAATGATGATAATACTGGCACAGGCTCAGTAACCGCCACGTTTGTAGATGTATCGCAAGTACATGCAACCGAATACGATATTCTTTATACGGGCTCAGATTTTACGGTGACCAGGCTCAGCGATCAGTCTCAGATTAGCAGCAATATGCCAATCACAATAGATGGCTTGGAGTTTAATTTATCCGGAGCGCCTGCCGCGGGCGATACATTCCGCGTATCACCAGTACGCCGCGCTGCAGCAACCATCAGTAGTATGCTAACAGATGCATCGTCTGTGGCTTTCTCCAATCCATTGAGCAGCTCGAGCAATGTTGCAAATAGAACCGATGCAACAATCAGCGCCCCTCAAGTTACAGATATCAGCAATGTGTCTCTACGAAATCCAGTGGATATTCAGTTCACTAGCAACACTTCGTATGATTTAGTTGATGCAAATAATGGTGCTGTTTTATCAGCTGGAGTTACCTACACGCCTGGCACTCCAATCAGTTACAACGGCTGGCAAGCCGATATAGATGGTGAGCCCAGCGCAGGTGACGAATTTTCGGTATTGGCAAACACCACAGCGCAAGGCGACAATGCAAATGGATTGGCGATGGCAGCATTACAAACGACGTCTGTCATGACAGGTGATGCAACATTTAATGATAGTTACAGCGCCATGGTAAGCCGTGTTGGTGGTCAAACAAAATCATTACAAACCCGCAGCGAGGCATTAGATAATTTACGCTTAGACGCGATAGAAAGACAGCAATCTGTTTCTGGGGTAAATCTGGATGAAGAAGCCGTCAATCTGGTTCGCTATGAGCAAGCATACCAGGCATCTGCACAAATAATTTCTACAGCTGATACGTTATTTCAAACCGTGCTGTCTGCGGTAGCGAGGTAGATATGAGAATATCAACGAATCAAATCGCCAACAGCATGACTTCACAAATGATGCAGCGACACATCGATATTGCTAAGAGTCAGGAAGAAGTTTCTACCGGAAAGCGTGTTAACCGACCTTCCGACGATCCTGCTGTTGCTGGACAATTGCTTGGGATGCAAGAAGCAACCGATACTTTAGAACAATACAATCGTAATTCGATTGCAGCTGAGTCCCGCCTTGGATTGGAAGAAACAGCCATTGCATCCGTAGCAAATACACTCATGCGACTACGAGATCTCGCATTGACAGCTAACAACGGAGCTGTGGATAGCGCTACCCGCACCGCAATTGGTGCAGAATTAGAACAACGGACAAAAGAACTATACGATATTGCTAACAGCCGGGATGCAAATGGAGACTACCTATTCAGCGGCAGCAAAAGCACCAGTAAACCGTTTAGTGCGGGGGTTCCCGTTCAGTATAACGGGAGCGACGAAGTTAATCGTATTCCTATCGGATTGGGTCGCGAAATTCAACTCGGTGATTCGGGGTCGGATGTATTCACACGAATCAGAAATGGTAACGGTATATTCATAGCATCGTTAGACCCCGCCAACACCGGCTCAGCCATTATCTCTACAGGTGAACTAACAGATGCAACAACCTATACACAATCTCAATACAGAATAAGTTTTACTTCCCCTACTACGTTCGATATAACCAACACAGACACGGGCGCAGCTGTTCAAACAGGTGTTACATATGAAAGTGGGAACACAATCGAATTTGAAGGCCTTAGTATCGACATCACAGGTTCAGCAAATACTGGCGACGCGTATGTTATACGCCCCAGCGATAACCAAGATATCTTTTCTATGGTTAATGATTTCTCATTAGCAATGAGTAATAACCCTATAACTACAGCAGAAAAAGCACAACAACAACAAAACGTTAACTCCATCCTAAGTAACATTGACCAGGCTTTATCACACTTAAATGATAAACGCAGCCTGGTAGGTGCAAGACTTAACACTATTGATGCTGCACGTGAAGAGAACGATGCAGTTAACCTCCAATTAAATCGTACCATTGCAGATGTCGAAGATGCTGACATCACAAATACGATTATTCAACTACAATCAAACATTAATTCGTTAGAGGCATTACAAAATACATATTCACGTGTGCAAAGCATGTCCTTGTTCAACTTTATATAAGACGTTTCATGATCTACATCACTAAGGTTTTCGTTTCGCTGCCCGTTACCTAGAAGGCATGGGCGATAGTCGTTCAGTAAAGCTATTCTTAGGAAAAGGTGCTCCATGCTTCGATAATACGGAACCTTATTAGGAATAGAGAAAAATGGCACAAACAATAAATACCAATGTAATGTCTTTAACTGCTCAGAGAAATCTGAACAACTCACAGTCCACGTTGGCTACGTCTATGCAACGACTCTCTTCAGGACTTCGCGTTAATAGCGCACGAGATGACGCCGCAGGTTTGGCGATCGCCGAACGCATGAATACTCAGGTCCGCGGTATGAATGTAGCAATGCGAAATGCAAATGATGGTATCTCGCTTTCGCAAACTGCTGAGGGTGGTTTACAAGAAGTTAGTAACATGATGCAGCGTATGCGTGAACTGGCTGTTCAGTCAGCAAACGGCACTAATAGTGCGTCTGACCGAGCCAATCTTAACGCAGAATTCATCGCGCTTGACGCAGAAATCACTAGAATAGGCACCGTAACTGCGTTCAACGGCAGTGCAATTCTGGGTGCAGACGCAGGTACGTTCACCTTCCAAGTTGGCGCTAATGCCGGTGAAACTCTGGATATCGCCACTACGGCAGTAGCAGCAGTGGGTGGAGATATCACTGATGCAGCCAATGCAACTACTGCCATCGGTGCCATTGATACTGCCTTAGACGCTATCACAACCCAACGTGCGGCATACGGTGCGGTGCAAAGTCGATTCGACAGCGCAATCAACAATCTAAATATCGGTATGGAGAATCAAGCTGCAGCCCGTGGTCGTATCATGGACGCCGACTTCGCCGTTGAAACTGCCGCTATGACACGCGCACAAATTCTACAGCAGGCTGGCAACGCAATGGTGTCACAAGCAAACTCTGCTCCTCAAAGTGTATTGCAACTGCTCGGTTAAACGAGCTCCGCAAGAAGTATAGAGATACCCTCGGGGCGTTAGTCCCGAGGCTTTTCTTTTATTTGTGAGGTAAGGCTATGATTACTGCAGCAGGTATAGGCTCAGGGATTGATGTCGAATCCATCATAACAAGTTTAATGGAGATCGAACGGCAACCGATCAATGCATTAAACACGAAAAAAAGCAGACTTGATGTAGAACTCAGCGCTATGGGCCGAGTCAAAAGCAGCATGAATGAGCTTGCGACTTCAGCTCGTGTGCTAGGCGACGGCACCAAGTTCGGACCGTTTCAAGCGAGTAGCACTGACGAAGAAGTAATAGAAGCAACTGCAACAGGAGGCTCTTCTGCTGAATATCATTCAGTTGAAGTGTTGAGTCTTGCTCAGAATCATCGTGTAGCATCAGGATTGTATGACTCTATTGATGCTTCTGTGGGTTCTGGAACTTTGACTTTCTCTTCCGGAGAAAACAGCTTCGATATTACTATCGACGGTAGCAACAACACTCTACTTGGCTTACGCGATGCAATAAACGATTCACTCGATAACAGCTCTGTGGCTGCAAGCATCTTAAACGTAGATGGTGGGAGTCGCCTGGTACTTAACGCCAGAGAAGGCGGTACCGAGAACGCAATTACAATCGGTGGTTCGAGTTCGATGGCTTCGGAATTAACCGAAATCACACCGGCGCTCGATGCCGAATTAATCGTTGACGGGTTTGCAGTCACTAACTCCTCGAACTCTGTAAGCGATGTCATTGAAGGCGTCACTCTGGAGTTAAAGTCTGTTGGCAAATCTGACATTCAAACAGAGCGAGATTCGGCTAGTCTACGTGAATCGCTGGATACATTCGTGGCGAACTACAACTCACTGCGTTCAGGTTTAGAAAGCTTATCCGCTGGTGAACTTCAAGGCGACCAGTTACCCCGAAGTGTGGAAACCGCAATAAGAAATATCTTCATACAAGAAATTAACCTGCCCAATGGACAAACCATTAGCCCACTATCTATGGGATTTACGTTTGATAGATTCGGTGTACTGAGCATAGATGAAACGCGCTTGAATAGCGCGCAAGCGGGAGGAATGGAAGGATTTATTGAGGCGTTTATCGCCAGTCAAACCGGCTTTGCGGCAAAAATCGAAGATGCCTTGGATCGGTTTACCAGCATTGATGGAGTCATTGCCGGTAGGGAGCAAGGTATTGAGAATCGACAAGGAACGCTCGATAGCAGAATTGAACAATTGGAATACAGACTTGAAAACACGGAAGAGCGGTACAGACGCCAATTTACGGTAATGGACCAACTGGTTTCGCAGCTGCAATCTACTGGCAGCTATTTAGTCGATCAACTTAGCAATAACCAAATATGAACACGAGCGTAGCTACAAATGCGTACCGGTCAGTTAAACGCGCCGGAATATCGGAAGGAAGTACTCCACACAGCTTAATTGCTCAGCTGTACCAAGGTGCAATTGATGCTATTTCAGCACTTATTGATAATGACTCGCATGATCTGCAATTAACACAACACCATGCTAACAAAGGGATCGCTATTATCAATGAGCTACAGGCAGCACTTCATGAACCTGCCACCGATGAAATCGCCGGTAACTTATTTGCCTTATATGGATTTATCGTAGATCAGCTGCACTTGTTTCGAAAGAATGACAGCTCTGCGAACCTATTGGTTTGTAAAGACATCCTGCTTGAACTACAGGAAGCGTGGACGATAATCGGACCTGACGGATTATAATGCGTAAGCAGCACGACACAATAGAGTTACGATCGCTTAAGCAACTTAAAGCGGTTAGCTTTGAAATGCTAGCGTTCGCGGAAACGGGGGATTGGAACGCTGTGCTTAAGTGCGACAATACCAGGCTTCAAATCCTTAAAGATGCGTCGTTACAAAATAAATCGCTTAGCAACAACACCGCAAAAACCAATACTGACAACGAAGGTCAAGCAGCAAGGGATACGCTGGTAAAAACAATTTTGGATCTGGATATTAAGATCCAGGAAATTGCTAGCAAGGAACGCAAAGAGATCATCGACAAACAGATACACAGAAAAGCGCAAAAAGCAGCACAATCGCAATATAAACAAACGCTGTATACTGGCACCGGATAATTAAAACAATGCTCCAAACCGCAGTAAACCAGAACAGTAGGCCAACTGATAACTCATCTACGCCAGTGATAAATGACCTGAAGCCGGTTATGAAGGGATTGTATCCGGCTTTCAGAGACTCAGAAACCGGCGAGGTGCACTTATCACTCGACCAAGACGGGACACTGGCTCTCGATCACTCGTTTTTTAATCTACCCCAGCACTGGATTGGCGAGCGTAATAGCACGGGTGAAGTAATGACTTTAATTCCAACAGTCGAAGCGGGTTACTGGCGTCCGTGCGGTTTTATTGCGATTGCAAAACAAATACTTTTACCACTTGACTCTTAAATACTGGCCCACAATGCTGCTGATGTGAATTTCATGTATAGTTAAATCTCAACTCATATCAAATAGGTTACAAGGAATGAACCTACCATGCCCCAACTGCCCAGCCGGCAGCGCCTCGGTGGTGCGTAATGGCCATTATTTTCGTCGCGATGATTCTCGCAAAATTCAATGCTTTAAGTGTAAAGCCTGCGGACGCTATTTCTCTCGAGCAACGTTTTCAGAATGCTATAGACAGAAGAAACGACGCATCAATGAACCCCTGCGGGATTTGCTGTGTAAGCGCTTATCGTTAAGAGATGCCGCGCGTCATTTTAAGGTGTCGCGCACAACGATAGACAGAAGACTGCTCTTTCTGGCCGATCAGGCACGACGCCGCAACGCTGAATTTCTGGAGCTATACCTAAGACTCAATGGGCCTATCAATAAGTTGCAATTTGATGATTTGATCACCGCTGAACATACCAAGTGCAAGCCGGTGTCGGCAACCGTTGTGGTGCAGGAGAAGACTCGCATCATTATCGATTACTCCGTTGCACAGATTCCCGCATTTGGGCATTTAGCAGCGATATCACGCAAGAAATACGGTAAACGAGCAGACCACAGTCGACACCAACGGCATCTGCTGTTCGAGAGACTAAAAGCGATTATCGATCCGGATGTCACGTTCCGAACCGATGAGCACAAACACTATCCTTACGTCTTAAAGAAGCACTTTCCACAAGCGGTTCATTTGACTCATAAGGGCCAACGAAGCCGAACAAATGGCCAGGGCGAAATGAAAAAGACCGGGCGGGATCCGTTGTTCAGCATTAACCAAACATTCGGTATGTTCCGAGACAAAATGAGCCGCCTAACGCGTCAGTCGTGGAATTTGTCGAAGAAAATATCGCGCCTCGATGCGCATATGGCGATTTACATTGAATCGCACAACCAGGCAATATGGGCAAAGATGCAGAGGCAGCGGCGACAAAACTTAGCGGCTTGAGAAAGGCGTAGTTCAGCAAGAACATCAGGTCTCAAGTGGGCCAGTATAGACGCTATTACTAATTGATTAACCCGCGTTCAAACGTTTCTTCTGTAGCTGTTGTCGTTGCATGAACAACATATGGTGAATTACCAGCTCTTTATCATCGTCATCAATATGCGTATATTGCACAGACACTGAATTGTGCTGACCATCTGGGTGCAAATCAATTCGAGTGACTTTAGCGACCACCGGAATATAATCGCCGCCCGGAAACAAAGCGAAAATCACTTGTAAGTCGTCGCCTACCTGATGCACTGTAGAAGTCTGAAATTGCATCCCTTCAGCCGATAAATTAACGGTCTGTAGCGGCTCATCAGCAGCAAATATCGATTCCGCAATGAGTTTATCAGCCAAATAATCTATCTGATTGTTTAGCATAGATAGGTAATCAGCTACCGCAGTATCACGGGCATTAATTTCAGTTAGAACAGGAGCCATAGCTGTGCGCTGCTGATGAAATCTTGCATTGATTAATGTAGATTGACGAAACTTTTCAAAGTATGTTTCTATATCAACCACATCTTCCGATGCTATCGGTTTAATCTGTAAAAAGACTTCGTCATCTACTCGGAAGTAGCCTCGTTTGTTCTCTTCAATGCTCACTGTTCTTCTCCTGCATCAACCACATCTTGGGTTTCAGCCTCATCGCCTTCACCTGGCAGACCGCGATTCTCAGTGTCGGCGCCATTAATCAAATCATCACGGCTGATCGTTTCATTAACTTCATTAACAACAATATTTATTTCTATACGACGATTTTTAGCTTGATTCGCTTTCGTATCGTTATCAACAACGGGTCGAGTGTCTGCATGTGCACGCAATTCCAACCGTTCTGTATCCTGCAAGTCTTTGGTATACAGATAGTGGACTACCGATGAAGCTCTAGCTGACGACAATACCCAATTCGATGGAAATCTGGATGTCGATATAGGAACATTGTCCGAGTGACCTGCTACTATAATTTCGCCTTCAACCTTATTTAACAGCGTAATGATCTTATCTAAAACTCGTTCAAACTCAGCGTCTATATCTGCACTTCCTGAGGCGAAAGAGTTTTGCTCTTGAATACGTATCATTACCCCATTGTTATATGCAAGTACATCCAGTATTTTTTGTTCTATTTCCTCGGATAATTCGCCTCTTGCCTTTTCCAGCAAGTCATTCACCTCGGGACTAATAGGCAAAATGGTTTCCAAATAGTGACTTGGATCCTGAGTGGTTTGCTGCTGAATAACTTCCATTATCGTTGGGTCAGGTTTACCAGGCGAGAATTCTTGCGCAATCACGGATGTCCCTTTCGGTATTTCGTCCGCAGGGATATCGCGCTGGATACCAAACGCATCGCTCATTGAACCAGCTACCTGCTTATATTTTCTGATGTCCATTTCAGAAAATGACAACAGCAATACGAAAAAACACATAAGCAAGGACATAAGATCGGCAAACGTTGCAAGCCACGCCGGCGCCCCCTCTTCTACCTCTTCTTCTGGAGCATCATCATCAGTACTCACAGTTATTAACCACCTTTAGAATCTCCAGACAAGACAGCCTCACGACGATTACCTGGCAGATATGTGGTTAAAAGCTGTTGCAAAACACGAGGGTTTATACCCTCCTGTATGCCCGAAATAGATTCGAGTATCAGTTGCTTATTTAATCTTTCGGCGTCACGAATTCCGGTAAGTTTTGCGGCGATGGGTCCGGCTATAGCATTTGCGATAATGGCACCATACAATGTTGTCAACAACGCCACGGCCATTGCAGGTCCGATAGATTTAGGGTCATCCATGTTGGCAAGCATTTGTACCAAACCAATCAACGTTCCAATCATTCCCATTGCCGGAGCCGCGATCGCAATCGACTTAAACATAGTGATTCCGCTGGTATGCCTCTCCAAAGCCAAATTTATATCCCTGGACAGCATCTTCTGAACTATTTCTAAAGAATGGCCATCAATACAAAGCTTTACGCCATCATTTAGAAATGGATCGCTAATCTCTTTACTTTCTAGTGCAAGAATGCCCTCCTTTCTGGCAACATCCGCTAGTTCAATAGCTTCTTCAATTAGCGATTCTGGTTTGGTGGACTTATGCATGAATGCAGTCAAACCAACCTTAAATGAACCTAAAAACTGAGCCAATGAAATTTGCAGCAACGTCACCATGAATGTGCCGCCGATTACAACAACTAAACTCGGTACGTTGATGAATACTCCGACACTACCACCGAGCACTATCGCTGCGACAATAACGCCTATGCCCCCAAACAGGCCTATAATGGTTGCGATATCCATTGTCTAATTTACGTCTCGCAGAAACTAAATATAAGAAGGAAGCATCGGAACAACCGAGGCGCTAAAACGTGGGTGTATTAAATCCATGAGATACCGTTCATCTTCGGTTGTAGGCAAGCGCTTGGCCATTGCCATCGCACTCGCAACCAAGGTTTGAGCGGATGCCTTGTTTAGTGGTGTGTGTATATCACTACAATCTGACCAATAAGCAACGCGTAAATTATTTCTGATAATGCTTGTAAATAACTCCCCAACCCGACAAGGTTGGTCTAGATTCGTTATTACACAACGAGCGGACGATACCTTGGAGATTTCCGACACTACACTATCTGCAACAGTTGATTGAATTGTTGCGGGAACGACTAATAAGTGTCGTGCTGATCTACCATTAATATCTGTGTTTTCATTTTCTGGAATAGACAGATTCATGGAATCCGTATTACACGGCTGATCTACCAACACCAGCGCTTTATTGGAATAGAATGCCAACAACTCTTGCAATTCTTTATTCGAGTTAGCACACACAACGGGTACGCCAAGACTATTACCGTAAGCAGCAAGCGATTCGAATACTCCTAAACGATTTGCGTCTGCGCAAATCATGACGACACTATCAGCGTCAGACATAGATACTTTCTGAGTTGCTAATTTCAACAACGTTGTGGTTTTACCTGAACCACTAGGGCCACCTACAAAAGTG
The DNA here is from genome assembly GCA_964390335.1 of uncultured Granulosicoccaceae bacterium. GTDB lineage: Bacteria > Pseudomonadota > Gammaproteobacteria > Granulosicoccales > Granulosicoccaceae > Granulosicoccus. The sequence continues at coordinate 62,223 of CAYMHU010000023.1, forward strand.
ACCCCGTCTTGAGTTAGGCTGGTATCAGCTGCCACTGGCAACGTGTTCGCCAAATCAGCCAGCGATATTCGTATCGATTCTTCAAACGATGCCGATGCATCCACCCTGTTAACTAAGGCCACCGCTAATTCTGTACCTATACCAATTTGCAGCAGCACCTGCAGGTGCTTACTTTTTACAGGATTTTTCTCACCCCATAAATTAACCTCTAAGCGACCCATACGCTTATTCATCGTGGTATGAAACGAATCCAGCTTGTCATCGACCTCGAATTTCAACTGCTCTGCAATGGTGTTTGCCACAGCTGCCATAGCAGATTCACTTAAGGTTAGTATTTGCTCATTGGGGTCCTGGTTGTCTTTTAGCTCTGCTTCGGCTTCGCGTTC
>CAYMHU010000024.1:0-9934 GCA_964390335.1 uncultured Granulosicoccaceae bacterium
CCAAACTGCTTTCGCAATTCGGCAATATAGCTGTCCATTGAGTGTTCTAGATGATCGTTTACCGGAATCATGCTATGCACCAATGTATGCATACTTTGTATTTCATCAAGGTGTGCTTGATGATCTAATGAATGCGTTACACTGGACGCATGTCGTCGATGGGTATTCAATGAGTCGCTGATATAGGCAACTGAACTACCTGATTGAGCCAACACTTCCAGATACAAGCGCCAGTCACCAACGAGTTTCAAGTCGAATAGTTCATCACCCACCGCCATTAAGGCATCGTTCAATGCTTCTCGATTCCAAACCACTGAACTTACATTCATGATGACGTTCCTGGTTGACATAGCGCGTTCTATAAACTCGGTACCTGTCAAGTTAAAATCTGCACCGAACAGGGTCTGATCGACAATGCGGTAGTAGTAATTGTAGTCCTGAGCTAACAATTCATCTTTGGTATCAATCTGTTTAGAATTGGTAAAGCTCATAGCCGTATCGTCATCAAAAGCTTCGATGGAACGCGCGATAAATAGTGGGTCTGCTAAATCATCGGCCTCAGCAATCCAGATTAATTCACCACGACACGCATCCACGCCTTTCTTCCATTGGCGAAAGACGTTGCCGCTGTTTGTTTCGTTCTCGACAAGCTCAATGATGCGATCTGCGTCTTCCGCAGTATCGCCAATAACCTTGACACTGTTATCTTTGGAGTAATCATCCAGCACCACGGTTTCAAAAATAGGATAGGTTTGATCGAACACGCTGTTTAAGCGCGATGCCATATACTCTTCATAGTTGTAGTTAGGCACAACAACCGACACTTTCTTAATATCCGGTCGGAGCATTTGCAGTAGATCGAAGCAATAATCGTCGAAGCGGCAGTGTTTATCAACGTACTCAACCCGGGCTTTTTTCGCGGCGCGAGAATCGTTATATAAACACTGAACCAATGCACGTGACACCTGTTGTGTATCATTCCGATCTACAACGTGACCGTACTCAGACATCAGCGCATCGAATCCGGTTGCAGCCTTAAACAAGACGACCGGTGCGCCGACGCACATGGCCTCAAGCACCACCGAAGGATACGGGTCTTCACGCGATGTCAGGAATAGACAATCACTGGCCGAATAGTAATCGGACATTTTGTTAGTGAAGCCGATTAAGTGAATCCGCTTGGCCAACGCTTCGTCCAAATCGGACTGCACCCACAATTCCATGTCGGCACTTAATGCACCGGCCCAAATAAAGTGGATATCGGGCCGCTCGGCGATGAGCAAACGAGCCTGTTGCAGAAAAATATCAAAGCCTTTACGCAAGTCTGCAAACCCGACATTCAATACAACCTTATCGCTTGGCAGAATTCCCAGCTCTGCACGGATAGCCGCGCGCTTTGCTGCGTCGTATGCAATGGGGTAATACAAGCCCTGCGGATTAATGATCTGCTCGGCTGAACCATCATTGGCAAATTCGTTAAAACCGTCTTGCACAATGTTGGATGGAAACACTACTTTACGGGCGTGGTCTGCAATATGTTGAATATTGCCAGTCAGCTCGTATTCTTTAATCAGGTTTGGCATTTCGTGAATCAGAGACACCGCTTTAACGCCGGCCCGGGTTAATACTGGTAGCAGATCACCGGTAACGCTGGTATTACACACGGCAATATCAATACCTTCATGACGCAACCAACCCTCAAGATTCTGCTGTCCTAGCTGAGTCAGCACAACGGTTTTACACACTTCCTGATACTGCGGCACCAACGGACCTGAATCTTTCAGCAAGATAGTCACATCGAGCCCGAACTGTCGGGTGAATGTTTTGGCCAAACTCATCAACAACATCTGAGCGCCATGTTTGTATGCATCGTGACCAACCAATAGCAGTTTCTGTCGATCCCTTACACTAGTCAAACCATGTACCGCCCGCTTTGTTGCGTTCAAGTACGCGTGCCCAAAGTGAACGTCTGGTTCGAGGTACGCACCCTCGGCCCACTCGTTCCACGCATTGATAAACACAATGGGCTCATCATTGAACGGGTTGGCTTCGGCGTAGTTAACCGCACCCTGCAACCAGCTTTCGTATAACGCCGGTGTGGAGCCGTGCATGGTAAATCCGCGCCCTTCTCTGCGTGCATCATTATCCCAATGCGGCACGACTGTTTTCACCAACGGAAACGCCGGCGGTTTTTCACTTAACGAGCGGTTTATTACATCTGTATAAGCTTTAGCATGACCTTCGTACGCTGGGTCCAGAATGGTTAGGGTATCGTGCATATCCGGCATGTCTTTGCAGATCTTATGCGGTGGAAATTCAACCGCACCATCAAGACCAAATTCACGTGGGTCTTCATCGCCAAAACCTTGCACCATAAGAATCCATGGTTCCACACCAATTAACTGCTTCCACTTAGCGCGCCAACGGGCCAGCGTTTCGCGAGCGTTCGGCAATAGTCCGGGGCGATAAATAATGAATAAGGGACGGCCATCCACGCGGGTGTAGCGCTCGTTCATAAAATACTGCGCGGTATCAGCTAAATAGTCGTCTTCGTCTTCGTCACGGTAATCTTGCTTAATAAGCACTTCACTATCAAACCCATCCCAGGTTCGGGTCCAATTTTCGTTGGCAAACATGATGCAAAATTCTTGATCGACATCAAGGTCGGCAAACATATCCAACGGCTTATCCATTAGACGCTTGCCGTTAAACCAGTAATAATAAAAACAGAAACTCTCAATGCCATTCTGCAAGGCCATTTCAGACTGGCGATACAGCACGCTTTCATCATTTAAATCGTAAAAACCCAAATCTCTTGGGATACGCGGCTGGTAATGCCCTGCGTACCGAGGTGTGCCACGCGCAACATTCCGCCATTCGCTGAAACCGGTACCCCACCAATTATCGTTCTCTTCGAACGCATGGAACTGAGGTAAATAGAATGCGATGGTTTTCGCTTTGGCTTTTAAATTATCGCAATTGGTTGTGCTCGGACCTTCAAAATCAGGACCTGGATTCGCGAAGTATTTAATGTTGCCGGCAATGTTGTTCAACGACGGCAAGTCGGAATCGGTTACTGATTCGACAGTATCAACGACTTTCGCATCAGTCTGTTTTGCGGCGGACTGGTCTTTGTTGTAGTGCAACAATGCATGAGTGACCGGATTTATATCCAGCGCACCGTTTAATGCTTCGTTTTTATAACGCATGGCATCGAACTGAGCACTCGGACTACGCTGTTCTTTCCATCCGTAGCGATAATAATGATCCACTGCCGACATCTTTGCCTTAACCACATCTGGATTTTGCGCGTTGTAGTAGCTCACATCCAGAATACGGTTCGGACTGTGTTTTTGTGCAATCCCCTTCGTTAAATAGTGCACCAATGCCAACTCGCCGGAATCGGCTAAATTGTATTGTTGTCGATACCACTTTGGCTCAAAGAATTCGCATGGCATGCGGCCTTCGGCTTCACCGCTGGCCGCATAATGAAAAGCAGGGATGGTTTCTTCAACCTTGATATCCGGGTAAGTCTCGCAATACCACTTGGGGTCGAAACCAGGATTAGGTGCGCGGCCTTCTAAATACCCGGTTTGGCAATACTCAAGCAGCGGATTGCGTTTACGTCCGTATTGCGACTGGTACCATTTTGCATCAAACATCCCAGACTGCTGCAATACCGTCATTGCTTCTTTGCGCTGCTCTGCCGATAGCGCGTTCGTATCATTTGCGACTAAGTCTAGATCGACACCAGGAGCACTGCGTCCGCCTACCTTGGCTTCCATGACACCTTGCATGGCAAAGTGTTCCATACCACACGTAATAGAGCCTTCGGCAACAGCCGCGCGAACATCATTGTTGGCTAATAAATATTGCTTTTCATTATATTGATCAACCACATCTGCCGGTATTGCAACCAGGCGATCTGATTTAATGCGTAATTCGCGAACACGACTTTTTACTGTTTTTCGCGCCACGCGCAAACGCTTAGAACTCTCATTGCTCACTTCCAAGGTGCTAGCCATAACCACAAGCGCCATACGGTAGTAATACAAACTGTTGTACAGACGCGACTTACTCGCGCCGGCTGTATACGTATTCAGATCGTCAATACTGATGCGAGAGAAAAGTTGGTGCAGATTTTCGGCAGCATAGCGAGTTGTGTAAGCCACACTTTTTCGCTTTGGTTTGTAATCCAGTGTTCTGCCACCAGATAGCTTGAAGAATTCGCGGGGAGATTCCAGCTCGTTTAGTAACTTGCGTAAGTATAAGTTGGCAAACTGAACCGCTTCCGAATCTGCTGACGATGCGTTATTAGCTTGTTCAACAGACTGTAAGTAATCTGTTAATCGCGACGTTTCTTTCATTACACGCGAATACAACGGCATGAATGCCCTTCCTACCTTTCGATCGTGTATGGAGCGATTAAAAAACATTGACCACCTATCCGAGTATTCGAGAAATCCAAAGCTATCGCCGGTGCTGAAACACCGGGTTATCTGAGTATTAAAAAATGCAAATATAACGCCAGATAAGGCGTGCTACAGGCTGACAGCTACCGAGGCCGCAACGGCAATCTTGTACAAGATATCAACGATAGTTGACGCTATCTGCAGATTTTTGACGGGTACTTTGGGCAGTACAATGATTTCATCTCCGGCGCGTACAACCGGATTTTTACCGCTCGACACTTCTCCGTTTGCGTGTACCAACACAATACGATCAGTTAAGGCTTGCGAGGTGAAACCACCTGAACGTTTTATATAATCAAGAGCGGTTAAACCTTTGGTGTATAACATGGCTTGCGACACCAGCACCTCACCGCTTAGCAGCACAGATTCGCTAAAGTTCGGAATGCTGATGGTGTCACCGGACTGCAAAATTACATTGGCTATCTCGCCATTGTTTGCCACAACCAACCGACCGTTGGGTTCTACCCGACGCGCGCGTTGCACAAATTGACCGATAAGCGCTGCTTCCTGCGCTCGGATCACCGATTCCTGGTCGGTTTGCGATGATGCCGTTAAATAGCGTGCTTCCAGCCGTTGCAGACTTTCTTCCAACGCAGCTTTCTGCCGGTTGGCAATGTTCTTTCGTTTTAGCGAAACCGATTGAGCGTCACTGAGTTCAGGATCTATTTCGATGTAATCCAATAATTCACGCAGTCGGGTGTTGCGTGGCACAGCGAATCGCGACGGCCCGCGATGCGCTCCCTCCACTTCAACAACGATCACTTCATCGTGTTGATCAATTCTAAAATGGACTGAATCCCCATTTTGCAATTGCATCTGTGCGAACTCAGCCAATGGCACATAACTCGAAGACGGCTTCCCGCCGCGAATCCCAGAAACACCGACAAAACCAACGCTTGGCTCCAGCAATGCCATGCGCATTAAATCTGAACCGCTGATGCTGGCACTTGCCAGTTCGAATATCGCAGAGTTACTAACATCACCCGTGACCTCTACGGTATTGCCGCGAGCGCCAACAACAATGGTATCGCCATCTTTAAATTGCACTGCGGGCATCTTGCCTTCGAGTAAGAACGCATACAAATCGAGCGTGGCAATCGTGTCACCATTACGCAATACGCTGATATCTCGATAACTACCCTGCTGCGCATTCACACCGCCCGCACGATCAATAAAATGTAAGGCTGAATTGGATGGGATACCGGCAAACCGGCCAGGGTTTGATACAAAGCCGGTAACAAACACAGCAACCGGTTGCGAACCGTCTAAACTGGTGTACACCTTAACGTTATCGGTAAAAACAGTGGCGACCGAGCTCGACACTCGCGCGTTAAGGCCACTATTGCTGGTTCCGGCAACCTTTATTGGTCCAACCGTTGGAATAAAAATATTACCCTGTGGATCTACGCTCAGCTGTTCATTAAAACTGGTGGCACCCCAGATACGCACGCTTACGCTATCACCCGGTTGCACAATGTAATCTGGGTTTAAGCCATCTTCGCGATCGTTACTAAACCCGCCGTGAAACAGATTGGCGCCAAATGGTTGTAAACCAGTGGATGATTCGTTTAGTGCTGCGTTGCCGGTATCGGCACGCAACAGATTGGCGGCCTCATCGGCAGCAAGTGACTGGGCGTCAAGACCAGAGCTGGAAATCGACTGTGCATACAACGACACTGACACCATACTCGAAGCCAACAACAACAACAGTTTGTTCACGCGTGTTCCAATTCAGTGAGATTCTGCCAACTGTGTAGCAAAATGTAAGCCGCTAAAACGGGAAATAATGCCGAATCAATGGATTTAGCGGCCAATATGATCTTTCAGCGCAGACCACAACAACCCGCCAATCAAATACAGCAAAAATGAAAACAGCATCACCGTCAGGATTTCCATTAAGCGCCGTGGCTCAATGGCCTGATCAGGCAAGGTAGGCTGGATAAACGTAATCAGATACTGCTTCTTGCGTTGCGCTTCGATACGAGCGGCCTCAAGCGACACCAACGCTGACGCGTACTGCTGTTGCGCCATTTCCTGATCTAGCATCAGTGGTTGATAGCTTTCAATGAGATTATTCATCTGATTACCATCACCGCCAACCACTCGGCCCTTCTCCATACGCAGTTGTCTGGATAACGCGTTTACCCGATTTTTTAAACTGACCACTTCAGGAGAATCTTCACGCATATACGCGAGCTTTTCACTTAGCTGCGCGCGCGCCTCAATTAATTTGGTTTCAATTCCCGTTACCATGCCAAGAATAGCGCTGGATTCGGCCGCTGGATTTAACGACGCGTTTTCATTTTGGAATCGCGTAATGTGAGTACTGGCTGTATGCACTTTGTTTTTAGCACGCTCTACTTCATCACGTGCTGATTGCAATGCATCTTCCTCGATACGCGCAGACATGGTATTCACTAGTTCTTCACTGAGCTGAATAATGTTATCAGCCAACTCCTTCGCCACCGCTGGATCGTAAGCTCGCACTTTTAATGAAATAACATCACTGGCAGAGTCGCGCACGATATCAACATGCTTGGTGAAATGATCCAGCATTTCTTCATTCGATGCAGCTTCATCTAAACGCGATAATGCATCGACATCTTCATGGCTATAGTGTTGGACAAGATTCATGCGTTGCTGAATACGTTGCAACATATCTTGTGAATGCACATACTCTGCAACCACGGCAGAGTCTTGGCCGCCGCCTGAAACCATCGGTGATAACATCGCCGCAAGACCCGATGTGACGCTGGACGCCTTTGACGATTTAATGGCAAAGCGCGCCTCCGATACATATATATCGGATGCAAATAAGCCAAAGTAGATAGTCGCAACCAACGTTGGTATGCCAACGACAACCGCCAGACTACGTAGAATCGTGTTCACGCTTTAGGCCGCCCTTGTCTGTAAGTAGCTGTAGAACTGCAGCGCATCTTTTAAATCATCATAGAGAGTCAGATCCCCGTCATGCAGGATTGCGGCCATATCGCAGTTGCGACGAATGGTTTGTTCGTTGTGTGACACCAGAATGACAGACGCATTGGCTCGACGCTCTTCAAATGCCAATCGAAATTTCTCTTTATAGCGAGCGTCCCCGGTCTCCAATGCTTCATCAACCAGGTAGTAATCAAAATTACAGGCCAGACTCACTGAGAACGCGAATCGACCACGCATACCTGCTGAATAGTTTCGAAGCGGAACATCAAAATAGTCGCCTAATTCGGAGAATTCTTGCGTGAACGCTTCAATGTACTCTGTGCTTTCACCATAAATACGAGCAACAAATCGTGCGTTCTCGCGTGCTGTTAAGTTGCCTTGAAACCCACCGGCATACCCCAGTGGCCAAGAGACTCGCCCGATGCGTTCAACGTGTCCCGAATCGGGTGGTTCGGCATCACCAATAATCCGAACCAACGTTGATTTACCGGCACCGTTTAATCCCAGAATCCCAACCGACTTACCCACCGGGAACGTGGCAGTGACATTATTCAACACGGTGTTGACACCGGCTGCAGTTCGATACCGCTTATTAACATTAACCAGTTTAATCACAAGCCTATAATCGCTCTGCGTCGCATGGCTTGATGTAACAACAAGCCGATGACTAATGTACAAACAGACCAGGCCGTTGCGTACGACCAGCTGCCGTGTGTGGTTTCAAACTGGAAAAAAAACGCTGATCGCAATAACTCCAGGATGTGCATAATTGGGTTGTATAACAGGTACTCACGCACATGCGCCGGAACGGACTCAGCGGTAAAAAACAAACCGGAACTTAAGAACAAAGGCCGGCCTAATAGCGCACCGGAGATCTGCTGAATGGATGGCAATATCGGGCTAATACTGGCAAAGATAAACCCAGCTCCGACACCTAGCATGGCCATTAAACAACACGCAGCCAGTACACCCAAGGGTCGTTCTATCCGGATATCGTAGCCCCACAACGAGACCACCAATAACAAAAATATGAACACACCTGACAGTATCAACACTTCAAGTATGCCGCGCGCCAAGATCACATCAAATGTGGTGACTTGCGGAAACGAAAACAGACTTTTGTTTTGTCTGATCGCTCCTTGCATTTGCGACATGGGATCGCGGAACAACGAGAAAGGCACTATGCCTGCCAGCATAAACGGCACTAATGGCATTCCACCAGGGCTATCGGATCGCATACTGGAAAAGATGGCGACGAACACGGAAACCATAATGACTGGTTCTATCAATGCCCATAAGAAACCGATTTTATGTTGACCGTAACGGGTTTTTGTTTCGCGCAGAACCAGCGCGTTGATCACACGAACTTGTGTGGTTAAGGCTTGCCGAATATCAGCAAAGGTAATTCTCGATTCGACCAACGTAGGGTTGTTTTGCATAATCAACCACCTTGATCCACCAGATTAGCCGGTATGGACAAGCTTGCCCCTACCGCTAAGGTATTGGTATCGCTGATGCCGTTAAGTTCGGCAATGGCTTCCCAATTTAACGCATTACCCGTTGTGCGCTTTGCAAATGCCCACAAGGTTTCATTAGCGCGTAAGCGATCTTCAACCGTATCAATTGCTTTCACATTTTGTGCATGGCTTTCAACGACTACAACATCAGTTGATTCGCGAGCGTTGTCTAAATCAGTTAAATCAACAGACATAGACTCCTGCCTGCTATCGTTCATTGGTGAGTTTGCAGGCGCAGGCTTGGACGTTCTTATCTGTTGCATAACCGGATTCCGGCTTTGCATTGATTGCGACGATGTCATCGATGCACTCACCGGCTGTAAGTTGCGAGCTAATTGCCAAACACCATTTTTTGCAAGGCAGCTAACACGCGGTAGCGCCGTGCCATTCGTGCTGAATAATTTACGGCACTGACGACCACTGGCTGCAAAATAAGTGCGGCCCACTACCACGGTGGAATAACCCAGCGCGTTGTCAGTTGGCAATTGAACGCGATCACCTTGCTGTGCATCGCCAACCATTGTAGCGGTGCTCGGACTCATGGCGACCTGAGGCTGAGATGGCGGTGGAACCGTGGCGCAACCAAACACCGTCAGCAGCACAGGCACCAGCGCGAATAGCTTAATGTGAGATAAATCCATGTGTGTTACAGAGCAAGATGCGTGCAATACAGCACGCGTAAGCGCTTGATTATTCGCAATCAGCGAAAATTTCCAGCAGACCGCAAACTTCATCCTCTGCGCCTTCACGGGCGTCAGTGACAATTAAAGCGCGAATTTTGTATTTACGCATCAGGATTTCTGCATCAGAAACCATGGCGTTAGCTGAAATGGTTACCGGAACCGGGGTCATGAATTCTTTGACTTTCTTATCCATCATGGTGGGATCCATGATGAGCGCACGACGTAAATCACCGTCAGTCAGAATACCGAGCAACTTACGCCCTTCTACAATTATGGCCAAACCCAATCGGCCGGACGTCATACAGAATATCGCTTCACGCAC
>CAYMHU010000024.1:10034-30132 GCA_964390335.1 uncultured Granulosicoccaceae bacterium
CAATTATGGCCAAACCCAATCGGCCGGACGTCATACAGAATATCGCTTCACGCACAGTCTCTTGCGAACTGATCAATGGCAGGTTGTCAGTAATCATGACATCACCTACACGAGACAACAGACGTCTACCTAGCATGCCGCCGGGATGGAACTGTGCAAAATCAGAAGGTTTAAAATCGCGTGCTTTGATCAAACACACGGCCAACGCATCGCCCAGCGCCATAATGGCCAAAGCAGATGTGGTGGGAGCTAAATTATTTGGACATACTTCGCGTTCGATGTCGACACGCAATACAACGTCAGCCTGTTTACCGAGTGTTGTATCAGCACCACCGACAATACTGATCATTCGATTACCGAAATACTTCAATGACGGTAATAGTTTTACAAGCTCTTCAGTTTCGCCACTGTAAGACACAAGCACAACAATGTCGTCAGCGGTGATCATACCCAGGTCGCCATGAATCGCTTCACCCGGGTGCACATAAAAACTGGGCGTGCCCGTCGATGCAAACGTTGCGGCAATCTTTTTACCGACAATACCGGACTTACCCATCCCGGTAACAATGATGCGACCCTTGCATGCAAGAATCAGTTTTACTGCATCATCAAGCTCGGCACCAAGGTAGCCCGCTACCATGGATAAAGCTCGGCTTTGTGCCGTTAACGACTCGACCGCAACAGGTATAAAGCTGGCGGTTTCATCATTCGTATTGGTCGGACGTTGGGCAATGCTCATGTAACTCTCTTATCCGTGAAGCGTTTGTTTCGCCAGTGTGAATTGCGAAAACTGGGCCAACGGATGGCTTAACCTTTAAATAGGAGTAAACCAAAAGATTCAAAATTCGAAATGCATCAAAAAGTGAGGGTTATTTAAGGGTTTCAGACATTTTTACAGCTGTTTTAATTTGCCTGTGCCAACGCCTTTCGAAGCCGCATTGCCAGCGCCAATGCTTGGTCGGCGTCATTTTGCAGGCAGTTTATGTGGCCCATTTTCCGACCAGGGCGAGCGGCAGCCTTGCCATACAAGTGCAAATGAGCCCCGGATTCACGCATAACAGCTTGCCAATCGGGAATACCGCCGTCGGGCCAGCTATCGCCCAATACGTTCAACATGCACACCGGCGATAACAATTCTGTTGAGCCTAGTGGCAATGCGCATAATGCCCGAAGCTGCTGCTCGAATTGACACACAGCCGTTGCATCCAAGGTGTAGTGGCCACTGTTGTGTGGACGTGGAGCCATTTCGTTAAACAGTATTTGATTATCAGTAGTCACAAAAAACTCAATGGCCAACACACCAACATAGTCGAGGCTATCAGCAAATCGCACAGCCATATGTTGTGCGCTCGTTAACAGCTCTTTTGGTGCACTGGACGGCACTACCGTGGTGTCCAGTATGCCGTTGGTGTGTACGTTCTCGGCAACCGGAAAACACACTGACTCACCGGTGGAACCTCGGGCTAACACAACCGATATTTCACGTTCCAATTCGATACGCTCTTCTAGTACGCAAGTGACACCGCCCTGCGCTGCGAAGGCTGCGCGCACATCCTTCGCAGATTCACAGGTTTGTTGCCCTTTGCCGTCATACCCCATGCGTGATGTTTTTAAGATCGCAGGTAAATTAACTGTGCTTAACGCTGCATCGATATCGGCAGCCTCAGTTATCACCGCATAGTTCACGGGTTGCAGACCGGCAGCGGTGGCGGTGGTTTTTTCTTTGTGTCGATCTTGGGCAATGCTGACCGCGGCGGCTGGTGGATACACTCGGGTTGTTTTGGCAACCAGCTCTAAACTACTGGCCGGTACGTTTTCAAATTCCGTGGTCACTGCATCGCAGTTGTCGGCGAGTTTTTGCAGTGCTTCCGGATCATCGTACGCGGCCACAATGCCATGCTCTGCAACTTGCATTGCTGGCCCGTTTGCATCGGGGTCTAACACCCAAGTGGTGTATCCCAACGTGCGCGCCGCCAACACAAAATAGCGGCCCAGCTGACCACCACCGATTACTCCAACCGATGATCCGGGTAACAATGGCGATAAAATGCTCATGTATTCGTGTCCGGCGGTAGTGTTTTTGATGCGGCAGCAGCGTTTTGGGCTTGCCTGAACTCATTTAACTTTGCCAGCAGCGTGTCATCGTTGCTAGCGAGCATCGCGGCAGCGAATAATCCTGCGTTCGCCGCACCCGCCTCGCCAATGGCAAAGGTGGCTACCGGAATACCTTTTGGCATTTGCACTATGGATAACAGGGAATCCTGCCCTTTCAGATATTTCGACGCAACGGGCACCCCGAGCACCGGCACCGTGGTTTTGGCGGCCAACATCCCGGGCAAATGGGCGGCGCCACCCGCGCCAGCAATAATGCACGTTAGACCGCGTTCAGTTGCTGATTCCGCGTACGCAAACATTTCATTGGGCATGCGATGCGCCGATACCACGCGGGTTTCAATTGCAACTCCAAACGATTCCAGAATCTCAGCGGCATGACGCATAGTAGGCCAATCACTGTCGCTGCCCATCACGATGCCTACCCGAACTTCAGCCATAAGAGTTATTCGCCTTTCCTGTCAGGGGTTTGAGTATACTTGAGCGCAACGCCATGCAGACAAAAACACCATGAAAAACGATGGACTGCACACCACCAGCTTGAGCTCCCTGCCCTTGCAATATCGGGGAAAAGTGCGTGATTTATACGAAATTGATACCCAGCACTGGCTGATTATCGCAACCGATCGAGTATCGGCATTTGATGTCATCCTACCCAATGTGATTCCCGGTAAAGGCAAGCTGCTGACCCAGCTGGCCATGTTCTGGTTCGACAAAATGCATGGTGTGGTGCCAAATCATTTAAGTGATTTATCGCTTGCGGATATCCTACCCAACGCGGAAGAACGTGCTCAGGCTGAAGGTCGATGCATGATCGTTAAAAAGCTTAAGCCGCTTCCCATTGAAGCAGTAGTGCGCGGGTATTTAATTGGTTCAGGTTGGCTCGACTATCAAAAAACCGGCGAAGTATGCGGTATCGCGCTACCAGAAGGACTGCGCCAAGCTGATCAACTGCCCGAACTTATTTTTACGCCCGCAACCAAAGCGGAAGCCGGCGACCATGATGAAAACATCAGCTTTGATGAAGTTGTTAAAACCATCGGTCAGGATCTTGCCGATCAAGTTAAAGCCGTGAGCTTAACGTTGTATCAGCAAGCCGCCGACTATGCACGTGAGCGCGGCATCATCATTGCCGACACTAAATTTGAATTTGGTTTAGATGAAAACGGCACGCTCACACTAATGGATGAAATCCTGACCCCCGATTCATCACGCTTCTGGGAAGCAAGCACCTGGGCGCCCGGTAGTAGCCCTGCCAGTTTTGATAAACAATACGTGCGCGACTATCTTGAAACCTTAGATTGGGATAAAACCCATCCGGGACCAACCTTGCCCGACGATGTTGTTACAGGAAGTTTAGCGAGATACCAAGAAGCGATTGATCGCTTGACTGCCGGGTGATCAGAACGATCACCCGAGCGATAAAACAGTTATGCAATCGTGATCGATTTATCCAGATACACATCCTGAATAGCGTGTAATAACTCTGCGCCTTCTTTCATCGGCTTTTGAAACGCTTTACGACCTGAAATCAAGCCCATACCACCTGCGCGCTTATTAATAACCGCTGTACGTACAGCTTGTTTCAAATCATCATCGCCTGATCCACCGCCAGAGTTAATCAGTCCGGCACGGCCCATATAGCAGTTAGCCACTTGATACCGATTCAGATCGACCGGGTGTTCAGTGGTTAATTTTGAATACACTAAATCGTTGGTATGGCCAAATCCAATCGCAGTGTAACCACCATTATTTTCAGCTTGCTTTTGTTTAACGATATCCGCTTGAATCGTGGATGCAATGTGATTGGCCTGACTGGTTAAGTCAGCAGACACATGATAATCGGTGCCATCTTTCTTATAAGCAGGGTTACGCAAGTAAGCCCACAGTACGGTGACCATACCCAGCTCATGTGCACGATGAAACGCTTTAGAAATTTCCTGAATTTGGATACGCGATTCCGGCGAACCGAAATAAATAGTAGCGCCAACCGCTAACGCACCTAAATCGAATGCTTGTTCCACATCGGAGAACAACGTTTGTTCGTACATGGCGGGCAGCGTTAAGGTTTCGTTGTGGTTCAGCTTTACCATGAATGGAATGCGATGCGCATACTGACGCGATACGGCACCGAGCACACCCAAAGTTGATGCAACACAGTTACAACCACCTTCAATCGCCAGTTCAACAATGTTGGCTGGATCAAAATAGATTGGGTTAGGCGCGAATGATGCGCCAGCTGAATGTTCAATGCCTTGATCGACCGGCAGCATCGATACATAGCCCGTTCCGCCTAGACGGCCCGAGTTAAAAATTTGCTGCATCGCTCGTAAGGTTCCAGGCCCACGGTCACTTGGCGCCATAATGCGATCGACATAATCCGGGCCAGGCATATGAATATGTTCTTTCGGTATACCGCTACACGTGTGCTCAAGTAAATATGATGCTTCGTCGCCTAACAGCGAATTGATATCCGTCATGGGTCCAGGGTCCTAAAAACGTCGAATTATGAGCCGGTTATCGGCCAGTCTCAGGTTATTTTAGGTAATTATTAATGCAGCAGGTGCGCCAATAAGTAATTTTACCCGTGAATCGCGACGCAAAATGCGTAAGACCCTAGCTATCTCGCTGGTTTAGCATGGCAACCGCAGGTAGCGTTTTGCCTTCCAGAAATTCTAAAAATGCACCGCCACCCGTAGAAATATAAGACACTTGGCTTTCGATATCGTACTTATCCACAGCCGCCAAAGTATCGCCACCACCGGCGATAGAATACGCATCGGATTCAGCAATCGCTAATGACACCGCTTTAGTGCCATTGCCAAATGCGTCAATTTCAAACACGCCAACGGGACCGTTCCACACCACAGTACCCGCGTCGCGAATGATGTTTGCGTACTGTTCAGCCGTTTCAGGACCAATATCCAACACCATATCGTCGGACTGAATCTCGTTCGCTTTTCTTATGTGTGTTTGCGCATCCGGTTTTAATTGCTCGGCGCACACAACATCCGATGGAATAGGAATGGCAGCACCCCGCTCTTTTGCACTGGCAATAAGTGCCTTGGCATTATCGATTAAATCGGGCTCGTATAAGGAGTCGCCAACTGACTCACCAACAGCCGCAATAAATGTATTGGCAATGCCACCGCCAACAATCAGTTGATCAACCTTCTGACTTAAGGTTTCTAGCACCGTGAGCTTGGTTGACACTTTCGACCCACCCACAATCGCCACCAGCGGACGCTTTGGGTTTTCTAACGCTGAACCCAACGCATCAAGTTCTTGTGCTAATAATGGACCCGCACACGCAATAGGTGCATGTAATCCAACACCGTGAGTTGACGCTTGTTCGCGGTGCGCCGTGCCAAACGCATCCATCACGTACACATCGCACAGTGCTGCGTATTGTTTGCTTAAATCTTCGGCGTCATCTTTTTCACCCACGTTAAAGCGTACGTTCTCTAACAGCACGACTTCACCGTCGGCAAGTTCGGGAGCATTATCGAGATAGTCGTCAACCAAACGAACGGGTTGATCAAGTAATTCACCTAAGCGAGCTGCAACGGGCACAAGTGATGCTGCTTTATCTGGCTTGCCTTCTTTAGGCCGGGCCAGATGCGACATGACCATGACTTTTGCACCCGCTTCCACTGCGTATTGGATAGTCGGTAAGGATGCTCTAATGCGTTTATCGGACGTGATTTCACCGCTATCCAGCGGTACGTTTAAATCTTGCCTTATTAATACACGTTGGCCTGACAGAGGTAACTCAGTCAATAGCTTCATAGTTTATTTTGCCTGCATTAGCGCCTGTGCAGTGTCGAGCATACGGTTAGAAAAGCCCCATTCGTTGTCGTACCAGGAGCACACCTTGATCAGGTTTCCATCCATTACGCGAGTTAAACCGGCGTCGAAATTGGAAGAAGTACTGGTGTGATTGTAATCGATGGATACTAATGGTGCTTCGCTATAGCCAAGAATTTTGTCGTCAGCGGCTTTTTTCATAATACTGTTGATCTCTTCAACACTGGTTGCGCGCTTCGGTGTGAAGCACAGATCAACAATCGATACATTAATGGTTGGGATTCTGACCGCGAACCCGTCTAGTTTTCCGGCCAATTCAGGCAACACAAGACCAACGGCCTTCGCAGCCCCGGTGGTGGTTGGAATCATGGACATGGTGGCCGAACGCGCGCGACGTAAGTCTTTATGGTACGCATCGGTTAATTTTTGACCGTTGGTGTACGCGTGAATGGTGGTCATTAAACCAGACTCAATACCGACGCTATCGTTCAGCGCTTTCGCCAATGGCGCCAAGCAGTTGGTAGTACAAGATGCGTTTGACACGATGGTATCGGACGATTTCAACACGTCATGATTAACACCGTAGACAACGGTTGCATCAATGTCGCCCTTACCTGGTGCAGAAATAAGGACTTTCTTAGCACCGGCACTGATGTGTTTAGACGCATCTTCGTGGTTAGTGAAAAAGCCCGTGCACTCCATAACCACGTCTATTTCAAGTTCTTTCCAAGGCAATTTGGCTGGATCGCGTTCTGACAACACTTTAAAACGATCACCGCCGACCACCAGATCATTGCCGGATACCGAGACCTCCTCGCTGAACTTGCCATGTGCCGTATCGTATTGCAGCAGGTGCGCATTGGTTTCTACATCGCCCAGGTCGTTGATTGCAACCACATCGAACTCTTTCTGTAGCCCAGCTTCGAAAATGGCACGCACAATATTCCGTCCAATTCGACCAAAACCGTTTATCGCTATTTTTACTGCCACTGAAAGTTGCTCCAAATTTTAATGTTGTTGAGCGCGCAGAGAACTCTGCACTCGTTGCTATTAGCAAGACGTGTAACTTTACTACAAAAAGAAGAATTTTTGGCGCGCGAGCGGGTGAAAAACACGGCAATCAAGTTGTGCCTGCGCCGCTAAAACAGATTGATAGGGTGCATCCATGCACCCGAAGGGTTACTTACACTAAGGCTTTAACCTTTGCAGCCAGATTGTCGGCAGTAAAACCAAAATGCGCAAACACGTCGCCTGCCGGTGCTGATTCACCAAACGTATCGATGCTCATGACGTCGCCATGCAAGCCAACGTACTTACGCCATAAATCACCAATACCGGCTTCCACTGCAACCCGCGCAGTCACCGATAATGGCAATACTGATTCTTTGTAATCGGCAGACTGTTTATCGAATGCATCGGTTGACGGCATAGACACCACTCGCACGTTAATACCGTCGGCTTTTAAGAGCGCAGCCGCATCAATGGCTAGCTGCACTTCAGAGCCTGTTGCAATGATGATGGCATTAGGTTCGCCATCTGAGTCACTTAAGACATAACCGCCCTTTTCGATTGCACTAATTTGTTCGGCAGTGCGGTTTTGATGTTGCAAGCTTTGACGGCTAAAGATCAAACTGCTTGGGCCATCGGTGCGCTCAATGGCGGCTCGCCAAGCCACAGCTGATTCAACTGAATCGCAAGGTCGCCATACTGCCATGTTAGGCATTAGCCTTAATGTAGCGGTTTGCTCTACCGGTTGATGCGTTGGACCGTCTTCACCTAAGCCAATAGAGTCGTGAGTAAACACTTGTATAGAAGGGATTTTCATTAAGGCTGACATGCGCAATGCATTACGTGCATATTCTGAAAACATTAAAAAGGTTGCGCCGTAAGGTTTAAAACCACCGTATAACGCAAGCCCGTTAACAATGGCTGCCATACCAAATTCACGCACGCCATAGAAAATGTAGTTACCGTCGGCTTTGTCCTGAATGCCGTGCGCATCACTCCAGATGGTTAAGTTAGAGCCTGCTAAATCGGCCGACCCACCAATAAGTTCAGGCAGCAATGGACCAAAGCCATTCAGTGCATTCAGCGATGCTTTGCGTGATGCGATGACTTCGGCTTTGTCGTTAACCGCTGCAATAAACGCATCGGCCTCGCTGGCCCAGTTCGCCGGTAGCTCACCATTCATGCGGCGCTTAAATTCGGCGGCCAGTTCGGGATGTGCAGCAGCATACGCATCGAATGTGCTTTGCCATGCTTGTTCTTTTTGGGCGCCGGCGTCCGTTGCATCCCATGCCGATTGCACATCGGCAGGAATTTCAAACGGCGCATGCGACCAACCCAGTTGCTCGCGTGCTAACGCGATTTCATCGTCACCCAATGGCGCACCGTGACTGGATTCTTTACCGCCTTTATTGGGCGAGCCAAAACCAATTGTAGTTTTACAACATATTAATGTTGGGGCATCGGCGTGTTGCTGCGCTGTTTCAATGGCATCTGCAATTTTTTGCGCATCGTGCCCGTCAACCGCCTCGATGACCTGCCAGCCATACGAGCGGAAACGATCGGGCGTGTTGTCAGTAAACCA
Source organism: uncultured Granulosicoccaceae bacterium (assembly GCA_964390335.1). Taxonomy (GTDB): domain Bacteria; phylum Pseudomonadota; class Gammaproteobacteria; order Granulosicoccales; family Granulosicoccaceae; genus Granulosicoccus. The sequence goes on from CAYMHU010000024.1 coordinate 18,544, forward strand.
GCCTTCAACTTCGCCATCGATCGAGATGCCATTGTCATCGTAGACCGCGATTAGTTTTCCCAGCTTCAAGGTGCCTGCCAGCGAACAGGCTTCATGCGAGATGCCTTCCATTAAGCAGCCATCGCCCAGAAATACGTAGGTAAAGTGGTCGATGATGGTGTGACCTGGCTGATTAAATTGCGCACCCAGTGTTTTTTCACCAATGGCAAAACCAACCGCATTCGCAATGCCCTGACCCAACGGCCCAGTGGTGGTTTCGATGCCCGGGGCATAGCCGTATTCAGGGTGACCCGGTGTTTTGGAGTGCAATTGACGAAAGTTTTGCAGCTCTTTGATCGATAAATCGTAGCCCGACAAATGCAGCAAGGAATAATGCAGCATGGACGCATGGCCGTTCGACAGCACGAAACGATCGCGATTAACCCAGTTCGGGTTGCCAGGATTATGGTTTAAGTAGCTGTTCCACAACACTTCTGCAAGATCAGCCATGCCCATGGGGGCGCCAGGATGACCAGAATTGGCTTTTTGCACAGCATCCATACTGAGCGCGCGGATCGCGTTCGCGAGTTCGCGTCTATCAGACATTTTGAGTCCTCGAAGTTAAACAATGGGTGAGATTCTGTTGGGCAGTATAAACCAGCGCACTCAAGCCCGATAGACCTTTAAAAACGTCCAATCATCACTACCATTTGTTCAATGTAAATCAGTGCATTTCCAATGACTTACACGAACTTCACTGTTCGTTCATGGTCGTAATAGCTCTAATGACGAATATGAACGACAAAAACCGCCTTTTGCACAATTTTTGATATACAAGAAGTGCAGATCTGGGTAAAATAGTGGGTTAGGTTACTCCCGCCAACCAAGAGTGTTCCACCGCATGGCAATGGATAAATCACAGCAGTCCAGCTTAAAAGAACTGATCGCAAAAGGTAAGGAGCAAGGCTACCTGACCTACGCGGAAGTGAACGATCACCTGCCGGACGGCATTGTCGATCCCGAGCAAGTTGAAGAAATCATCGCAATGATCAACGACATGGGCATCACCGTCGGTGAAGTTGCGCCCGAGTCAGACACGCTCATTATCAATGACAACAACAGCAGCGCCGACGACGATGCTGCCGACGAAGCAGCCGCCGTACTCGCAACCGTTGACGGAGAGTTTGGTCGCACCACCGACCCCGTGCGTATGTACATGCGTGAAATGGGCACCGTAGAACTGCTGACGCGTGAAGGCGAAATTGAAATTGCCAAGCGCATCGAAGACGGTTTGTTCCAAGCACTCAAAGCGTTGGGCACCTACCCTGAAAGCATTAACCTATTGTTAGAGCGCTATCAGGCAGTCACCGAAGAGCAAATGCGCTTAACCGATATCGTGGTTAACTTTCGCGAAACCAGCGATGAGATTCGTGTAGCGAATCCACCACCCAGCGCTGATAAGAAAGACGATAAAAAAGACGAAGATGAAGTGGTCGATACTGGCCCCGACATCGAAGAAGTGAAGCGTCGCTTAGCAGCACTGCAAAAAGAATACGCCAAAGCGTTAAAAGTGATCGATGCTGCCGGTGGCATCAACGATAAGAAATCGAAAGCCGCCATGGACAAAGTGTGCGAGATTTTTATCGAATTCAAATACGCACCTGCATTTGTTGCAACATTGACCAACGGCTTACGTGGTCAAGTAGAGCGTATTCGTTCTTTGGAGCGCCAGATACGCGATATCTGTGTAAAGAGCTGCAAAATGCCGCGCCGCGATTTTATCCAGTCATTCCCGGGGCGCGAAACGGATACTACCTGGGTTGCTGAACAGGTTGCTAGCGACAAGCCATATGCAGCTGCGCTTAAAGATCGTCAGCCAGAAATAGAAATGATGCAAACACGAATTGAACAAATTTGTGTGGGCGCCATGCTACCGATAAACGAAATTAAAGAGATTAACCGCAAGATGTCTATCGGTGAGGCGAAAGCGCGCCGAGCCAAAAAAGAAATGGTTGAAGCCAACTTACGTTTGGTTATCTCGATTGCAAAGAAATACACAAACCGTGGCTTACAGTTTCTCGATTTAATTCAGGAAGGCAACATCGGTTTGATGAAAGCGGTTGATAAGTTTGAGTACCGTCGCGGTTATAAATTTTCAACGTATGCAACCTGGTGGATTCGCCAAGCCATTACCCGATCTATTGCAGATCAGGCGCGCACTATTCGAATTCCGGTGCACATGATTGAAACCATCAACAAGCTAAACCGGATTTCACGGCAAATGCTGCAACAGATGGGACGCGAGGCAACACCTGAGGAACTGGCAGAGAAAATGGAAATGCCAGAAGATAAAATTCGCAAGGTGCTGAAAATTGCCAAAGAGCCTATTTCAATGGAAACCCCTATCGGTGACGATGAAGATTCGCATTTGGGTGACTTCATCGAAGATCAAAACATCTTGTCGCCAGTTGAAACGGCTACGGGCTTAGGCTTAGGCGAAACCACCCACGAAGTATTGGCAAGCTTAACCCCACGCGAAGCCAAGGTTCTACGCATGCGTTTCGGTATAGATATGAATACGGACCACACGCTTGAAGAAGTTGGCAAGCAATTTGATGTAACACGAGAGCGCATACGGCAAATTGAAGCTAAGGCATTGAGAAAACTTCGACACCCAACCCGGTCGGAGCAGTTGAGAAGTTTTCTTGATAGTGGACAAGAGCAGTAACGCACAGTAGTACCAGAATTGCGGTTGTCAGCCGGGCGTGCTGGCAACCCTTTCTAACCTTCCCAGCTCAACCCACTAGCTCAACCCAATAGTTCATTCAATGGCAGATCATCGGCACGTTGCGGTTGATCATGCTTTGCACTGCTGGTAGCTCACTTACTTCGTTTATCAGTGGCGACTTTGCCGATAGAAACGCCATCTTCGCAACGTTACTACCGAGCGCTTGCTCTACACCTAGGATACCTTCGTGTTGATTTGCCATGGATTCCAGTGCGGCGTAATCGTTATGGAAAATCAGGTAAGTTGCTGGCCCCCGCTCCCCTGCCATGACTTCATACTTAGCCAAACTGGCCTCGTAAAATAGCGTATTGACAGTGTCCCAATTGCGGATGACTTCGGTGGTTAGAAACGACAATACCAGCGCGCAGAAACTGATGAGTGCGTAAAGCACCCACGGTGTTGAGTTTTCGGGTTGGTTTTGCATACTAATAGTATATGCAGATTTGTGAGGCAGCTTGTTGTAAAATAGCAAACTTGTGGGCCTGTAGCTCAGTTGGTTAGAGCAGGGGACTCATCTTAATGGTGCGTCTGTGTTGAAAAACACAGAATGAACGGGATGAATTCAGGGAAACCTTACCAGTTAACCACTCTACACGTGTAGAGTCGCAGTAACTGCTGGCAATCCTGAGCCAAGCCGAAGGTACACCTTCGGAAGGTGCAGAGACTACCTGAGAACTTCAGTGTTCTTAATAACAGGCTAGAGCGTCCCGCACCCTCCCCGCTTTCGCATAGCATTGGTAAAGTGCAAGCGAAGGGTGATGAGATAGTCCGCTCCGTTCAGAAATGATCGGGACAAGTGAATCCCTTGGTCGCAGGTTCGAGTCCTGCCGGGCCCACCACCTCCAGGGGTCAGGTCTTTGATTTTGGCCCAACCCAATCTGGCTCTACCCAATTAACGGGGGATGGGCATTCATCGGCTCTAAGCTCTACCCAATTAACGACAAAGCTAAAGTGAGGACAAACACAATCTGCCCTCACTCTCGCGACTTCTTCTTTGGCTTTGCTTACTTCTGTGAAATACGGCCGTCAGTGTAAGGTGTGTAATTATCTTGAGCCGCCATGAACTCTGCCGTGACGTCGGCCAGATCTGGACCATAATCGTAGGCATTCTCGGCTGATTTGAACATTTTGTAGCCGTCACCTCCATTGCGCACATAATTGTTTGATACGACCGAATACATTGCCGCAGGATCGATTGAAACGAAAGCGCCGTCACTTTGCACCATCACTTCCTGAATGCGCCCTTCATTGGCAGCGACTGACGCGTCCCAGGTAAACTTCAAGCCCGCGACTTGCGGGAAACGTCCTTTGACTTCTTCAACCTGGCTAACACCGTTTTCAAGTGCGTCTATAATTGCCTGCCCTGAAACATCAAACGTAGACAAGGTATTTTGAAATGGCAGAACGGATAACACTTCACCCATTGTGACCTCACCTGCATCAATAGAAGCACGTAAGCCGCCACCATTTTGAATAGCGATTGTAACGCCCTGATCTTTTACCCGGTCAAGCATCGCATCTGCAACCAGGTTACCCATTGGACATTCCGTAACGCGGCAGACACTGCGATCGCCATCAACAACATCTGATGTACTTGCCACAACGCGCTTTTTCATCTCTTCAATTGGTGCGCCCATTTCTGCAATGCGGGCAAGCATGTCAGCGTCCGGTATCACAGAAGCGTCAAGAATGACTGGCTCTCCTTCAGCGCCGGTAACGTTTCCGTCGTCGTCGAAAGACACAGTCAATTTACCAATGAACTTTGAATACGCATAGGCTTGAGCCACAGGCGTAGTACCCACCATCGCTGGGTAAGCCATCGCACCTTCGATCTCATTAGACATTAGTGAGTGACTATGACCCCCAATCACCACATCTATGCCTTCTACGGCTTCGGCTATTTCCAGATCTTTAGATAGCCCAACATGATTGAGTGCAATAATCATGTTCACACCAGCGGCTTCAAGCTCAGCTACATCCGCTTTAAGTGCCTCGATCTCGTCTTCAAAAAGAATATTGTCACCCGGACTTGATGTATCAACCGTATCGGTTGCAAGTGCCGAGACAATACCGATCTTCTCACCACCGACTTCAAGAATTAGGTGGTTTTTGACTTTACCGCTAAGCAATTTTTCTTTGCTCAAGTCCAGATTGCCGGACACTACTGGGAACGACACTGCATCTACGAATTTTGCAAGGCCTTCCGGACCATCATCAAACTCGTGGTTCCCAACAGCCATTGCATCGTAGCCAATCGATTCCATAAATTCGGCTTCGGCTTCGCCTTTATAAGTCGTGTAGAATAGCGAGCCCTGGAACGGGTCACCCGCATCTAGCACCACAACGTTCTGGTTATCCATTTGCGAGCGCAACTCATCCATTTTGGTTTTGACGCGGGCCACACCGCCAAAACACTTACCTTCCGCCTCGCCTTCGGCATCACAGGTTGAGTCGTATTTGTTTATTGACTCAATACGACTGTGAATATCGTTCGTATGGAGGATGGTTAGATCATAGTCGGCCCAGGCAATCGTTGTGCTGGCAACAAAAAAACCTACAGCACTGATACATCGAAATTTCATGTGAGTCTCCGGAGTGTGTTTACCAGAAACATATTACGGTATTTTTTACTGAATTAATCAGCTTTAAGCGAATCGTACAGCGAGTAACTAAATTCCGTTAATTCTTTTATTTTCAGCTGCTTGCGACTGTCAGGGCATCTTATGGTGCCCAATTCCGGACGTCTTATGGCCCCGCTTTACTTGTGAGCTTGATCGATATAAGTCCGTTTCGGACCTAGGTTGATCATCACGCGACCATCTAAAGTCCGCTCGCAATAATCCACATACTAGCGCCTCAGAGACGCGGCGCAGTGCAATGGCTCAGTAATTACCGCTATAGTGTTTGGATTTGCGCTTGAGCGTGGTAACTCATGGCGCAGAATTCATCTTGGATAAGTAGGATAATGCAAACCGAAATACTGAACGCCAAAGGCCCCGCTGTTGCTACCAATGACACAGAGACGATTAACTTGATTTTTGAAGGCGCGAAACGAGAGCTTAAATTTCGTCAAGCAGCTATCATCAGCCACCTAATCACAACAGATGGTGATAAATGTTATCTCGAATCCAAAGTCGATATTTTTGCTCGAGGACGTGCTTTTGTTTTAACAACTTTCTCGTTATTTCTACTAGTTGTATTTTTTGCGATTTATCAATCAACCGATAATTGGGCTGATCGAGTTCAGCAGTTACAATCTATTGCTGTATGGTTTGCGATTATTATTCCTCTAGGATTCATCTATTTAAATATTGAAAAAAGAATCCGACACCATCGTCTGCATCAAAAAATTGAGAAAAAACTAGTGGAATTCACTTTTATAAAATCAGGCAGTTAACTTAATTAAATTTGATCAAAATTACGAGGCGACACATCCCTGCGCTGATACAAAGGACGAAACAGTTCGTAAAAAGCTTTTACTCTGACCCCATAATTAAAAGCATTAGAAACGTGAGCATCGATACTAAGGTTGCTGCATAAAAGTTTCGCTTAAGCGCAAAAAATACGATAAACCCTGCGATCATTGAAATGCCACGAACGAGCATCGTGGTCTCAGCCAATAATCCAACTGGCAGAACAAGTACTCTGGCCATGAGGCCTGCAAGCATGGCATAAGCGACACAACTAATCCATTCAAAAACCGCTCCATCAGGATTCAACCTAGCAGCGATCAATACGCCGAACCCTCTCCAAAAATAGGTGGTTATTGAGGCCGCTACAATCAGGAAAAATACAGTGTTTGTATCCACTAGTTTTTATTCGCCCCGGAAACCCCAACCGTACCCGCCTTTGTTTTTTTGTCGAGCCAATATCCAGCGGAACCGGCAACCAGGCCGCACAACGGTAGTCCCCATTCTGGCGATATGATATGAAAGAGCGGACCGAGTACCGCACCTACCGCCATTGCCATTAACACATTGCGGTTACGGTTGGCGCAGAATAAAAAAACAAAATAAGCCGGATTTAAAAATATCAGTGTCAGCGTTATTTCGGTTGGCAGTGAACCAGCCATCATCCATCCTAAAATCGCGCCTGCTATACCGCAAGAGAAGCACACGGCACCGAATCCACAAAAGAAGGCAAAACGTTGACTGGCTGTGATAGTAGGATAGCTTTGCAGCACAAATGACCAGCTGTTTACAGACATTAAATGGATAATCGCATAGCGCCATTTGTAGAAACTGCCCGAGCGTTCAAATATAGGCATTAATGAAATGGCCATCGGGAGAAAGCGCATATTGGCCATGGATGCGGCAATAACGACAGCCAGTGCTGACGCACCTGACGCATAGAGTTCGAGCAATGCAACTTGCCCGGGCAACCCATAGATACCAGCAGCACCCATCACCGTTTCAACCAGACTGAAGTCCAAGGATTTTGCCAATGACGCATAACCGATCATACCCAGTAGCACCAACAAGGGAGGTAAACTCGCGCCGGCATGTAAGCCTTTAACAAAACTCATGGGGTCAGGTCTTTGATTTTGATTTGGGCTGCACACGGAATGCTAACAGATCTTAACTATAGACTCCGACCTAGATAAGTTGTATATTTTATCGATCATACTCAGGGCCATGGAGGGAACTTGATGAATCAATTGACCGCACCCCGTAATGTAAAAAAGCAATCTGCTTTTCAGAAACTCTGGCAACAGGCCGAGCACCACAAACAGCACAACGCTCAATTCGAGCAAGATTTGGAATCGCTGGTGCAACGCATTCAAACCGAGGTTCATCCAGTAGAACGAGAAGCCGCACAAGCAGACAAACCACTCCTGCACATATTAATTAAACTGGCACAACGCAAATCCTTGGCGCAATGGCAACGCTTCGAACTCGATGATTGGATCGAGGAGTTAACTAACCAGATGCATTGCTTTGCGCTGGTAGATCAGGAGCTAGTTGACGATCTTGCTCGATACGATGCGTTCCGGCTCGGTATCACTTTAGAGGATGAATCAAATTTCGCCCCGTCCGAACAACTAGCAGATATTATCAATCGCAAACAGCAAATACAGGATGACGCTGTGGAAGAGGATGGAGAGGAAATGCAAGAGTCAGCAAACAGTGATTCTGAGCATGAAGACTTCTTTGACTTCGATTTCGATGTTGAAGACGATAACATTGAGGCTACACCGTTTGATCACCCGAGCACATCTACAGTAACAAACCAACTTTTCCAGCGTCTATTCCGTATAACTGCAGCAAAGTTACACCCTGACCGAGAGCCTGACTCTACGATACGCAAAAATAAGCAGGTGTTGATGGCTGACCTGCTCCATGCAAGAAAAAAAAGTGATGTCATGACCATTCTGGCATTGCATGCAGAGTATGTCGATGATCAGAGCGATCTCTCAAAGCAAGATGAAAAACAACTGACTCAAGCGCTGGAGAATCAAATTAACGAGTTGAAAAAGGAAAAGAAAAATATCGCACTACGGTCTCCGTTACACTGGATGGTCTACCAAAACTTCTACTCTCAAAGCAAAAAAAAGGTGGACTCCGCAATCGATAAACACTTACAGCGAGTTAGTCAGGACAAGAATCAGACCGAGAAAATGAAAAAAGAAATTAGAACACTAAAAACATTGAAACCGTGGCTTGAGCTAAGAAACCAACATCTGGGATCAGATCTTTGGTTTTGATTTTTGTTACACAGAACATGCTAACTGAGCATTTACGCCCCACTTTCAATCGTGACAGCTGTACGCAGTTCAGCGACGATCACTCATTTCTATCTGCTGTGTCTCGGTAGTAGTCTCCGCTCTTAGCAAAGAAGCAGCGGGGCAATCCAACCCCGCTGCCCGAAACGACAAAACTAGAACAGTGGCTGTTCCAGATCCACATCAACGTAATCCTCAACCACAGGTAAAAGCGTATCAAACGCTTCAGCGTTATAGGCCGTTTCATCATCAACAGCATGTTCCGCGATACGCGCACCGCGGCGAACAAACTCACCATCCTGAATCAGTAGCATCTCAGCCACTTCATCTTCGTCCATGCGATGACGAACACTAACCGGTACCTCTATGGCGACCATGTCAACACCCTGAATGGTGACCGTGTGCCAACGGCTTTCGCCAATCACTAGCGCATCACTGCGCTCAACTACCGTACCGTCAGGAGCTAAGTCGTTAAGCGCCACACCAGCTTCTGAACCAGTTGGCGGCAACGGACAATTCGGAGTGCTCACCTGCTCACCATTGGCGAGTAAACCCTGATTTTCCTGAATCGCTTTTTGATCCTCGGATGAGTAGGCAGGATGATCCGACGGCACCATGATTGTAACGATGTCCTGGTTTGCATCTTTGCAAACCATCGATACATGATCAACTGGTTGTGGGCAATAAGGAACGGCAGCAGCCGGTTCGTCCGAAAGCTGAATATCAATTCCATTTTCGTTAGAGCTGATTTCTTTAATACATTCTTGATTCTCTATCGGCGCTGGCTTGTCTATTGGATAAGGCTCGACACCCGGACCCGCTTCGATACCGTAGTGCCGTGGCGAAATAGTCCAGGTTGCAATGCCACCTGACTTAGCGTCCGCAGTACTGGTATCGCCGGCAATTTTGCCCGTCAAAGTCGTAGTAGCGTCAAGCGTATGTACGTTCAACGCAACATCAATTGGCAAATTTTCGTGTCTATCATGTGCCAAGCTATCAATCACTGTGCCATCGGAAAACTCGGTGAGACTGGCAAGCGGCAGAGATCCATATGCAGCATCATCTTTTACGTAGACGACATTACAGTTACCGCCATATTGAGCGCAGTAATCAACGGCGTTATAGTCTTGCTCTTCTGGGTACCAGTTAAACATCACTATCAATGACGCGTTACGCTTGATGTGCAACTTGTGCGCACTTGAACCCGTTGGGAAAGTCTGCGATTCATCCACCAAACCAGCAAGCTTCTTGTCATCTCCTCTATTGAGCACATGGTGCAGTACCGATTTTCCTGACAAGTCGCGGCTTGATGCGTATACCAGCAGTTTGCCCTCATCTGTGTTCATCACTGCGGCACCATCGGCAGTGAATTCGACAACACCATACGGGCCGTCATGTTGAACCGGCAACCAATCCCCGTTCACGAGCGTCAGCAGATGTGGAGTGTCTTCATGCTCCTGCTCTTCCATAATCCAGCCTTTGCTGCCGGTGGTATCATCAAAACCGTAATGGTAATGCGTCACTACCAGGTTCGCCGCGGCAGGCACCGCACCTTCGACAGCAGCATCATCATTCAGGCTGCCATCGACCGCTGTATCATCAATAGCTTCGGTAATCACATGCGTATACCCTGCACTACAGTATTCTGGCATCTCAATAATTTCGGGCACACCCTCATCATTGAGAATCACTGCATGTTGATCAACGGCGGGTTCGACAAGGCCATCCTCTGATTCGTACTCATCATTTCTTTCACAGTCCACATCGATGATATAAATACCTGAAGCCAGCACTTCATCCATTCTGGCAATCTCAGCCGGTGCTTCGTGTTTGGCAGCGTCGATTTTTTCTGCAATGTCTTTGGTTAAACTCGTTTTACCCAGACTCTCAGAAATTGAATCCGGATTAAATTCATCAGTTAACCTGATTTCCTGTGCACCACCTGATGCAGCAAGCTCTTCAATCTCACGTATGCGCTCGGCGACGGCTGCCGAAATATCAGGTAATTGGTTACGGACTTCTTCTCGAACCAACTGTCGAATTGCCGCAGCGGTCTCTTGTGAATCTACATCGATACCCTGCTCGCTCGCTGCTGATTCGACGCTCGTGTGGATCTCATCCAACATGCTCGCTACGACGCGAGCTGTTTGGTGTAAGAATTTAAATTTCTCTCGTTGCTGCTCATCGTCATCATCGCTTTTTGCAACATAATCGGTAAACAGACTTGAGTCTTCTTCATCAGGTAATCCAAGTGTTTCGAGAACTGCCGCAGCTGCATCATCAGTGTTCAGATTGGGATTGTTCTTAAGCTCCTGATGCACCAGTGTAGTAATAGGACTCACAAATTCTGGTTTATCACCTGGCGTACTCAGCACCAATTCCTTTCCAAATGGCAGGCCGGTATCTTCGTCTATCGCGGTTGCAGGCACCTCAGCCAGGATAGGTTTACCGACATTACTTGATTGTATATCCAGTGCATAGCTACCACCTTCACCCGATTCAACTTGCGGTTCGCCAGGATCACACTGGCCGTTTTCATTTATGTCAACACACACTATGGCTCCCTGCAGGTAGCCATCAGCGACTCGACCAGTAACAGTTTGACTATCTGAAATGGCCTCCCCAATATCGGGTGTAGACACATCAGGTGTAGACGTAGGACTACCGCCACCACAGGCGATGGCAAACATGAGCGGCATGATCACTGCCAAGGATTTTTTTGCTTGATCGGGTTTCATAAAACCTCCCCGTAGAATGGAATTGCCGAACACGATTCGCCCAGAATTTGTCAGGCGTCACAAAGGTGGTCGGCAGTTCTCGGTGAAGCTTCATGTATTTGTGGACCAAGTAACATCCGGTGCGCGTCTTCGTGACAGGTATCACGATAGTGCTTAGTTGTAGAGTGAATCTTATAGAAACAGAAAATTGTATATGCTGCTTCGTTTGATCAGGCTGGCGTGTTCACATCCAACAGTGTGAGTACGGCGCTATCTATCCGTTCAAAGGTTTCTTGAAGAAAGTATCTTTGTTGATCAACTTGCTGAGGAGTAGCTTATTAGGGACAGGTCTTTGATTTTGAGCTCTAACCAATAAACAGAGA
>CAYMHU010000024.1:30232-41990 GCA_964390335.1 uncultured Granulosicoccaceae bacterium
GAGTAGCTTATTAGGGACAGGTCTTTGATTTTGAGCTCTAACCAATAAACAGAGATGAAGAAACATTAAACAAGATTGATAATACCATCCCACCTGCGATGGGACAGAACACGCAATCTGTCATTCCACGACCGGAACTATGTCATGTCCGTTTTGGACTTGAGCTTCTCACACTGGGTTCAAAGGTAATCTCCAAATGGCAGCTTAATTTCTGCTCTTTTGTTCAGTGTTAAATTGAGGGATTACCGTTAAAATCGACGGACTTTAATGAGTTTAGGACCTAAAATCATTGCTATGAATTCCGGTGCCCTATTAACGATGTAGAGCCTGATATGTGCCAAGCCTTGTCACTCTCCAATAGTGCGAGTTGTTTCGTAGACTTCCTAGGGACGGACGCAGCCCAAACATATACCTGGAGGTTGAAAGCCAGGTTCCTGGAGACTATGAAATCAGCTGGACTGTTAGACCTGTCGATTATGAAATAGTTACTGACAACAATGTAACGACAACAACAGTCACCATTGGGAACTTGTAAGTCCTCAATGCAACTTCTTAACTAACCCCAAAGCCGGTACGTCAAAATTATCAGATGCAGATATCGCCTTTTTAGCACTTCGCTGCGCCTTGGTATCGTAACCGGACTCAAATGGGTACTTCCCCTCTTTATCCGGCCACAGCATAATCTGCGTGCGAAAGTCATAAGTTCCGTAGGCTTCTATCGCTATGCTTAAATAGTCGGCATACAAATCATGATCTAGCGGCTTGAAGATCACCTTCAGGTCATTACCAATGATGTTTTCTACCGGCTCATGCAATGGCATGGTTTCATTTTCTTTAATAGCTGCGGCAATGGCACTTAAAATTTTATGAGATATTTCCGCGGGCAGCCCGAAGATAATAATCTCTGGATGCGCGTATGTTTTCTCGAAACCAATGGTATACGAGAAAGACTCCATACCACTAACCTTGTCCGCATCAACGAACATAAATGACCAGCCATACTGTTCAATGTCTGATTCTGATTTCTTTACTATTTTTTCAAAATTCATCATGTGTTATCGGTGCTTATAGCATTACGCAAGGTTAAGTGCTGGAAAACTGCATCTGAGCAAGCTTGGCATACAGGCCGGAGCTTTTTAGCAAAGACTCATGTGTTCCCGTCTCAATAATTTTGCCGTTTTCTAAAACCATAATTTTATCAGCATTCACAATGGTGGCTAAACGATGGGCGATCACTAAGGTGGTTCGACCACTCATTGCACAATCCAATGCCATCTGTACTTTGTGCTCACTCTCGGCATCCAGCGCACTGGTTGCCTCATCCAGTAACAGTAAAGGCGGGTTTTTTAGTAACGCCCTAGCAATAGAAATTCGTTGCCGTTGACCACCCGAGAGTCGCACGCCTTTCTCGCCCAAGTAGGTATTAAAACCGTCGGGCAAGCGTTCAATAAACTCTATTGCTTGTGCATCACTGGCGGCTTTATGTAATTCATCATCGCTTGCGTCAAGCTTGCCATAGCGCAGATTCGCAGATACGTCGTCAGAGAACACAACACTGTCTTGCGACACGAAACCAATGGCTTCTCGAAGTTCATCCAGTTCTAGCTCGTTAATAGGAATGTCATTGACTCTAATACACCCATGTTTCGGATCGTAGAATCGTAAAAGGAGCTGCATAATAGTTGTTTTGCCGGCACCCGATGGACCGACAACAGCAACGGTTTGTCCTGGCTCTATGGAAAAGCTAACATCTGACAATGCGATCTCGTTTGGACGACTGGGATAGTTAAAAGTCACTTGGTCGAACGCAACGCTCGCACCTAGTGCCAATTGCGCATTGTCATTTTTAAAAGCCAGCTGTTGTTTACCAGAGACAATAGCCGGTTGTGCATCAAGTAACTCGAGTAAGCGCTCTGTAGCGCCTGCCGCTCTTTGCACGTCACCATAGACTTCTGACAAAGTACCTGTGGATCCGGCCACAATTGCTGCGTATAAAATGAACTGTGTTAGTAAGCCCGGCGTCATGGTGCCTTCAATAACGGCTTGCGCGCCTAGCCATAATACGAACACAATGCTGCCAAAGATCAGTGCGATTGCCAGAGCTGTTAAATATGATCGTTGACGATTTCGACGAATGGCACTAGCGAAAGCGTTATCAGTTGCCACCGCATAGCGATCGCTTTCCAATTCTTCGCGCACATAACTTTGCACCGTTGGCATCGCGTTTAATGTTTCGTTGGCTAATGCCCCGGTGTCAGCCAGTTTGTCTTGGCTGTCTCTGGATAGCTTACGCACGCGCCGCCCAATAAAAATGATGGGCACGACAACAACAACCAGCAGCCCAACAATAATACTGGCTAGCTGAGGGCTCGACCAAATCATCATCAAGAGCCCGCCTACAAACAATAGTGCGCTACGCAGTCCCATCGAAATACTTGAACCAATTAGAGACTGAATTAATGTGGTGTCACTTGACAGTCGCGATAGCACTTCCCCGGTTCGTAGCGTTTCAAAAAATACGGGGTCTTGTTGTAGCACTTGGTGATAAACCCTTTGGCGAAGGTCTGCCATGATGCGATCTCCCAACCACGAAACATAGTAAAAGCGTAGAGCAGTTGATACAGCCAGCACGATAGCAACAGCCAATAGAACAAGAAAGACGCCATTAACTTGCCCTGCACTAATGTCACCGTTATTACCTGTAAGAGGAAACGCAAACCCATAGTCGATCAAAAAACGAAAGGCGGTGGGTAGCGCCAAGGTTGCGGCAGCAGCAACCAACAGAGCTGCCACGGCAAGAATTACGCGTCCGCTGTAAGCAGCTAAAAATGGTTTTAGGCGATACAACGTGGACACAGCTGAGCGCTCTGATGCTGAAAGCTCTGAGCCAGCCTGCGTGCTTGAACTCAATTTCCCGGATTCGTTATCACTCATTGTTAATCGGGCTTGTAGCGCAATTCATCGAAATTAATCATTACGTGAGTGCGATAGTTAGGCATTGATGTGAGCATTTCGTAGTAACGGCGAATCTCGGGTAAGTCTGCTCTGTGAATCTCTAATTCGAAATAGCGGTACAGGATATGCCCAAACTGAATGTCTGCCAATGTTAGCTGTTCACTCACTAGAAATGAATGATGCCGTAATTGATCCTGTGCAATCCTAAGTTTGTTTTCGAAGGTAGCAATTGCAGCCTGTACAGCTTTTTCATTTCTCGTGTCAGCGGGCAAACGAACCACAGGCCAGAATATCGGCGCATTAAAATTCATTTGCACACTCACCTTGCCCCACTCGGCCCAGCGATCAACATCGGCGCGTTTCAGTGGATCCTTCGGCCAAAACTCACCATCAGCGTAGGTATTTGCCAAATAGCGCAGAATCGCACCGGACTCCCATAAGGCAGGTCCCTCTCCATCGATCAAGGTTGGAACGGTACCGTTCGGATTCATCGCTAAATAATCTGGCGTATTAGTCACACCGTACATGAGGCCGGCATCAATACGTTTGTGCGGCAGACCCAGTTCCGCAATACACCACATCACGCTCTGCACATTTGACGAACTGGCTCGGCCCCATATTGTAATCATTGGTAGTGAATCTCAAGCAAAGCATTGACGCTAAGCAGCATAACGTAACAGAGGCGAGGGGTGCCAACCCAATTTTTGAACTTTCACGCGCAGGTATGCCGCTATAGCTGAGCAGCTGAGCCGCACCAGCCTATGTCTGATACAGCTTTAAGCGCATCTCGGTTTGCTTTCGACAGATTAGTTCTTTTTTCTGCTAAAAACCTTAGATAACCAAGGCCACAGCACAACGACTAGGGTCAGTGCAAAAAAGAAACTGGCAATCGGACTTTGAAAAAATTGCAGTGGTTGGTTTTTGGTGAGTATCAGGCTTTGACGCAGGCTGTTCTCGAGTGTTGGACCGAGAATAAAACCGATAACAATGGGTGCAAGTGGCACATTGCAGTACCTTAGTAACAGGCCTGCAAACCCTGCTATCACTGCAACCCAAACATCGAGTATTGACGCACGAATAACATACGATCCTGCAAGCGCCAATGCAACGACTGCCCCCATGATTAACGCATGCGGCAGTTTCAGAATTCTGGTGAATAGTTGAGATGTTAACGCGCCAACCACCAACATCATGATGTTGACAATAAACAGCGCCAGAAAAATAAACGTCACGAGTTCACCGTTGCGGGTAAACAGTTCTACTCCTGGCGTAATACCGTGAATGATCAGAGCGCCAAGCATTACGGCTGTGGCGGCATCTCCTGGAATACCGAGTGCAAGTGTTGGAACCAATGCGCCACCCGTGACTGCGTTGTTCGCACTTTCAGAAGCCAATAATCCTTCAGGCTCGCCATTACCAAAGTTATCTTTATTTTTCGAGCCTGCGCGCGCTTGGGCGTATGCAATTAATGATGCAGCCGTGGCCCCCACACCCGGCAATATACCAAGGAACGTGCCGATAGCAGATGATCTTACCGCTGTGACTTTCAGCGCCCACCACTCACGGAACGGCGCAACCTTAAAACCCGCTTTCGCGACATCCTGAATGGACTTACTCGGCCCTTTACCCGCAGAAGCAAACACTTCTGATAACGCAAATAAGCCAATGAGTATGGGTACAACATGAAAACCTGCGGTCATTGCAAAATTGCCAAACGTATACCGAGCCGTGCCGCTCATCTCGTCAATGCCAACAGTGGAAAGTGTTAAACCGATAATGCCTGCCAATAAACCTTTTAGTGGGTTGCCCGCGCTAACCCAAGCAATGGTGGTCAGTGAAAAAACGATTAATGCAAAGGTTTCAACAACGCCAAACTCTAGTGCGAGCGATGCCAGTTGCGGTGCAGCAAACATTAAAACAGTGGCGGAGAATATACCGCCTAACGCAGAGCCGACAGTAACCCAGCCCAGTGCCGATGGTGCGTCACCTCGTTGCGCCATTGGGTAACCTTCAAATGAAGTTGCAGCGGACTGAGGTGTGCCGGGTACGTTAATCAATACGGCAGGTATCGCACCACCAAATACAGAACTGACATAAATCGCAAGCAGCATCCCTATGGCGTAGGCCGGGCTTAAAATGAAGGTAAACGGCAACACCATTGCCAGCGCGGTTACCGTACCCAACCCGGGCAATGCTCCCACCACCATACCAATAAAGGTTGCACCCAGCATGATTAACAAACCTACTGGATCGATGGCTAAATTAAGCGCTGCACTAAATGTCTCTGGGTTCATACACCAAGCCACGGAGACGCCGGCAAACTCAAACCGGCAACCCGAACAAGTAACAGATAAAGACCAACTGACACGCCCAGCGACACAACGCCATTAAGCAGGTAGTTTCGATAACCCAGCATCCAAACACTTAAAAAGACAGCCACCGGTGCCACCACCAAATAGCCTAATGGTTTCAATAGTGCAGTGGCGAACACACAAATCACAAATGTGCTGATGATCATCATCCATTTGTGCTGTGGTGGAGATTCAGTATGCCTTCGCAGGTTTACCAAGCCCTTGGCTAATATACCGAGGGATAACACGATCCAACAGTACAGAAATACCTTGGGGACAAAATAAGGAGAGATGTCGCCCGGGATGAGGAATACCCGGGCGCCTTCTTGGTACGAGGGCACTAGCAAAGAAATGCCCAAGAGCGCGCACACAGCACCAAGCGCTATATCGAACCGTGGATGATCCACTATGCTGTTTTCTATAAGACTGCTGCGGTGTGCTTACATGCGCTTATTCTACCAAGCCGATATTAACGAGTAGCTGCCTATTGTTGGCAAACTGATCGTTATAAAACTCAGTGAACGTTGCACGGTCCTGATAATCGATAATGTGATTAGCCGCTGCCATCCCATCAATTAACGCTTGATCATTAACTGCCTGTGCACAGGCGCTGGATAATGTTTCAATAACATCTTCAGGCGTACCTGCGGGTGCAAACAAACCGAACCACACCGATAAAGAAACATCGTGCCCCAACTCTTTCAGGGTAGGAACGTCCGGTGCATCGGGTCGGCGCTCATCGGCCAGAATAGCAAGCGCTTTTAACCCACGATTCTTTGCTGCGGAGTAGATGTCGGTGGACATAGTGGCTTCACCACCTAACACAGACGCTGCAGCTTTGGAGCCTCCACCAACTGGCAAATAGGTGACATCAGCACCATAAGCTTTGACCGCCGACATTGCTGCAATATAAGGTAATGAACCGGGAGCCGGACCTGCAGCAACAACCTTACCTTCTTTTGCTGCAGCCATCAGCTCATCCATGCTTTGATACTCGCTGTCGGGCGCCACCATAATTGCCGACGGTGTTTCAGTGACTTTGCAAATCGGCGCGAAACTCTCCTTGCCATAGGGCAGTGGTCGCAAGTGCGGTTGGATGGTCACTGTGGCAATCGGGTTATAACCGAGTGTATATCCGTCAGCGTCGGCTGCTGCAAGTTGCGCCGTACCAATGGTGCCACCGGCACCGGCTACGTTGACAGGAACGTAGTTAGCATCGCCCAGCGCTGCTACCATTGCGTTCATAAACAATCGCCCGCCGGTGTCGGTATTAGAACCCGGCCCATACGATATGATGACTTCGATATTTTTTTCTGGATAATCTGCGTGCGCGAACGTACCTGTCAGCGCAAGCGCTGCGGTAGCAACAGCGCTAATGAGGCTGCTGGTTTTAATTGATCTCATGTTGTCTTCCTCTCAGTGGTTTTCATTACATCTAATGTGCGATTTCAGTGTTTTAGGTGCTTCGTATTTCTACGAGCATTCCCTTGCTTATTCGAACTACGGGATATCCACCACCGTTCCGAGTGGCCAGCCACCGGAGATACTTCACAGTATCAAGCGAACAGCTGGAGGAAAAATGATATTTTGTACCGAAGTATTAACTTTTTGGAATAGCTTAGCGTTTCAAGCAAACTGCTAGCGAAGGTAGAAAGGTACAGCTGCCGGTGACATCATAATAGCCAAGCTACCGCGTCGTATAAGCACACGGGGTGGGTAGCGAATTACGCCCTCCAATCCAGCAACCGCCGTTCGATCACGCCAATTGCAGCACTGATCAAAACACCAAGCAAAGATAATATGATCACACCAGCAAACAATCGCTCTAAATCATATAGCGATCCTGCTTCCAGAATATAAGCGCCAATTCCGTATTCAGCACCTAACATTTCGGCGGCAACCAATAAGATAATTGCAATAGCCAGACTGACTCGCAGCCCCGATAAGATACCCGGCATGGCGCCAGGCAAAACGATTTTACGCACAATGGAAAACCACGATAAACCAAAGCTCTGCCCCATTCTAATTAAAGTGCGATCGACATTATCAACCGCGCCGTAAGTAGCAACCACCGTTGGGGTAAATGTTCCGAACGCAATCAGGGCATATTTTGACGCTTCATCAATGCCAAACCAAATAACAAACAACGGGAGCAACGCAATTTTGGGAATAGGAAATATTGCCGCAACCAACGGCACTAAGGCTGAACGCACATAAGAAAAGAGCCCGATGAGTGTGCCAACCATAATCCCGGTTAGTACGCCTATTGTTGCACCCACAACTAATCGGCTAAGCGACGGTAGTAAGTGCTTAAAAAGCAAACCACTGGTGTATAACTCTTGAAATGTTTTGAGTACATCAGAAGGCTTGGGCAAGGTCAGCGGCGAAATAAATCCTGATCGTGTACCGAGTTCAGCCAAAACAAACAGACCAACGAACACAACCACCCCAACCCATCGTCGCGGTTTCGGCGAAAAGCCACCCCCACGAAACGACACTTCATTCGTACGCTGCTTGTTATCCACTGATGAGTTCTGCATCGGCTGCTCGCGCCTCTTCGCGCATCAGTTGCCACAGTTGTTTTTGATACGAATCAAGATCAGCATCACCAAACTTTCTGTCACTTAATGGCTTGTGAATTTCAAGAACCTCGCAAATCCTTCCAGGTCGTCGCGACAGCACAACAATTTGATGCCCAAGTCGAACCGCCTCTGCAAGATTGTGCGTTACGTACACGGCAGTAAAAGGCTGCCGTGTCCATAACGAAACAAAGTCATCCATCAGTAGTTCACGCGTTTGGCTATCGAGCGCAGATAATGGTTCGTCCATTAGCAGCACCGCCGGGTTCACGGCTAAGGCTCTTGCTATTGCAACACGTTGCTTCATACCACCAGATAATTGCTTGGGTAACGCGTTGGCAAAATCGGTTAAGCGGGTTCGAGCCAGCACGTCAGCTATGGTTGCAGATGCTTTCGCACCACGGATTCCATGATCTTCTAATACCAATGACACGTTGCCCGCAACCGTACGCCAAGGCAGTAACGCAAAGTCCTGAAAAATATACGTTAGCGGATTCAAACAGCCGTCGGGCAGCTCACCCACTTGCAAGACTTGACCCTGCGTGGGTCGTTCGAGCCCACCCATAAAACGCAGCAATGTTGATTTACCGCAGCCAGAAGGTCCGATGATGCAGACGATCTGGCCGTTGGGTATTTCAAGGGAAATGTCTTGCAATATGGCTGTATTGCCGTATTGATGACCAACATCTTCAAGTTTAATTTTCACTTGATCTGTTTTTCACTTGCTTTACTGATAACGCGCCGGTGACTTACTCACCCAAAATATCAACGTACGATTTATCAACCAGTGTATCGATAGTGATGTCGCTATCAACCAAGCCCTCCGACTGGAACCACGCGAGTTGATCTTTGATCGATGCAATATTTAACGCTGCACCAGTGTTGATACGCATGGTGCCGTTGATGATAGACGGTGCCGCTTTCTCACGAGGGCGGTCTGTGTAAACGTATTTATGGATTAAATCAACCATTTCATTCACGCCATCATCTCCACCATTTTTATCGATCATGGCCGCAGCGTAGTCTGCTGCACCTTGAGAGAATGCTTTAAGAAATCGTTCGGTCTGATTTCGGTTGTCAGCAGCATTTTTTGCCGATGTAAAAACGGTAGTCACTTGATATTCGCTGACATAATCAGATACGTCTCCGATGATGTGTACAGCCCCTGATTTAGCCAGTGGTTTTGCAATATGAGGAACGATCGACCAGGCATCTATTTGGCCTGATTTTAACGCACCTATAATTGCACCAACTTTCTGCAACGGTTTGTATTTAAGCTCTATACCTTCGGCAGACGCTATTTTTGCACCCATGTAATGAAAAGATGATCCGGCCTGCGAGATACCCCACGATGCGCCATCTAAGTCTTTGGGAGTTTTAATTCCAGCTTGATACGCTTTGTCGGAAACCAGGATTTTTTGCCCGTCGATACCCTGCTCTTCACTTAGCGCGCCGCCAATGACCTTAATTGCCCCTTTTTGAGCAAGGCTGATTAAACCACCTGACACTGCGGTTACAGCATAGTCGATATCGCCACTTGCAACAGCGACTGCCATTGGTTGAGCAGCTTGGAAAAACTCAAACTCAACATCTAACCCGGCATCTGCAAAATAGTTTTTCTCATACGCAATAAAACTTGCCGAATGCGAAGTGAACCGAAGTGCACCCACTTTTATTTTTTCGTTTTCTGCATACGCAGGTATCGTAGTTAGACTACCCGCCAGCATGGTTGCGCCTGCCAGTAACGCTAGGGCTGTTCGCCGATTAAAGGTTTTCATATCTCTTCTCCAAGGGTAAAATATTTTTTATTAAGTACACAGTTTTAATTCTGATTGAATATCTTCTTCAAGTAACTGCAACGCTCGCGACTCATCACGCGCAATCAGCGCATCTACAAGAGCCTGTTGTCGTTGTCGCCTTTTATTAAAATCCAACTCACCTTCACGTAACAACGCAAGCCTGAAACGCCGGCTCTGATCAAAGTACTTTTGTTGCAAACTCATTAAGCGCGGGCTGTCGCATGCGCTTACTAAGGCCGCGGAAAACGCTCTGCATGCTTCGTCCCATTGCAGCGTATTCAGATCATCAGCCGATTCTCTTATGGCTTGCTCTAATGTTTGCAATGCATGGTGCGAGGCAACAACATCCGATTCCCATTTGATATCACCGAGTTCTATTGAACGTGCGAGCGCAAGTTTTTCAATTTGAACCCGCACTAGGCAGATATCATTGAGATCTTGAGGTGTGGCTGAGGTAACTCGAAAACCACGCTGTGCAACCGATTCAACCAATCCTTCAGCCGTTAACAAGCGCAGCGTTTCGCGAAGCGAGTGCTTTGAGCCGCCGTAACGCAGACGAAGCTCTTCGATTTTTAGCTTTTGATCGGGTGGTAGGACGCCAAACGAGATGTCCCGCCGCAGTGCGGCAGCTAAGGTGTTAACAACTGTTTGATCTGGCGATGCTCGTTGAAACAAAAATGTTGTCCATTTTCATCAATATTGGACATAAACTAAACTGGACGACCATCTTGTGTCAAGAGAATAATGTGCCTGGCAGGTTGCGCAGGCACAATCTAGTACTGGGGTTTGCCTTATGGCGGGTTTCTGGATTGAAGCGTAACGATCGGATTGAGTATCCGAATCGGTATTTCTGAAGCAGCGTGCTTGGGGAGTGACCTTTCGATTAGCAAGGGTTTTGGAAATCGTTTGCAGATATCCGCTCGTGTGCGAATCAAGGTGACCTCAACGAGTTTGTCACCTGCTTCATGCACCTGCAAATAGAAGTCCTCGTCTTTCGAGCACCCGGTTGAAATGACACTCAGTGTTAAATCATTTCCTGTGCGCTCAACCGACAGCAAAGCCGCCGGTGCGGATCCACCGGCGGCAAAGCTGATCATGGCAATTAGGCCAAACAAGACCACTATCACCTTTATCAACGTGTTGTATTTCAAGGCTGAACGCTCACGGGAGCTTTTCGCCATCGACGCATGGCAAGCAACAACATAATCACAAAAGAACCCATGATGCCATTAGCACCCGCACCGACCATGTCTGCCAATTGCGGTTGTGCTGCTAGTGCACTGCTTGGTGAGTCAGTGGATGCGTCGATTTGTTTCACGCTTGCTGCTGCTTGCGTAAAACCATTCATGCGCACAGAGCCGCGTTTACGCCCTTGCGTTATCGATTTAAATTGCCAACGAACAGTCGCGCCTGCTGGTACGGTAATTGTGGCTTCATCCCATTTTTTTGCATGACTAAGTTCGTAGACGGCCACGTCGTCAATGAAGATCACGGCGTTCGCACCATCAAGTTGATACAGAAAGAAAAGATCGATGGCTTCTACATTGTTGAAAAAACCCGACAACCAAAACTCATCGTCGCTGCCAAACTCGGTACCAACGGCAGTATCACCATCATCGTTATCGTCATAGTCAAACTCCCAGAGCCATGCATGGTCTGTTTCGAACTGTGCATCTGGATATTCCACTGTGTCGCCAAACTCCGCCAACGATTGGGATACGCCAACCAGTGGCGTGGTGAGTGTTTCAGATTGACCGCCTGCGGACGCATTCAACGAGAGATCGGCATCGATTGATTCCTCTCCGGAAGGCGTCCATTGCAATTCTATATAGCAAGCTTCGTACGCCGCTATTGCACTGTTGGTGCAATCCTCGTACTCAACTGAAATATCCTGGAGTGAATCAATTTGAATATCGCTAACGCTGACAAGTGCATCACTCATATTGAACACTTCAACAAAAGCGAAACCCTGATCATCTACGGCGACATTGCCGAAACCATCAACGACGATCATTTCAACGGCAGCAAATGCAGGGTCAGTCGGTTCAACTGGTTCGATTGGTTCTGCGGGCTC
>CAYMHU010000024.1:42090-60146 GCA_964390335.1 uncultured Granulosicoccaceae bacterium
CAACTCAACTAGTGCAATGTCATTGAGAACCGTGTTGGTGTTGTACTTGGGGTGAATGATGATTCGTTTGGCAGCGATACGTTCTGCAGTACCTATCTGCGCTAAGTTATCGGTTTTAAAAATCAAGTCCAGATTCGATGCCGATTCACCTTCCAAACAGTGAGCGGCAGTTAACACCCATTGAGGCGATATGACAGATGCACCACAAAACACATTTGTTGCATCCTGCCCCTTATTAACCATGCCAACCATCCATGGATACTGGTCGATAACCGTTTCTGAACCCCCTACTATGCGTAGGTTTGAGGCATGCGCTGTTGACAACAACACAATGCCAATTAATACCACTCCTGCAGATTTTATATACCTCATAAAGCTTCCTGTTCTAACTAAGAATCGGAAATATCGACAACGGCACCAACCGCATGTAGTGAGGTTACTGTCTAGTCATTCGATGCGTGCAGCAGCGACACGCCCTGAAAATCGATTGCCCGGGGGTAATAGAGGTTAATCGCCATCCTCTATACCTGGCGCACGCAATCGCGCACGCCTTGCTCTGAAGCTTGGTAGAACTATGAGTATAGCGGCAAGCATTAACAAACCTAGCGTCATTGGTCTTTGCCAAATAAACGCAATGCCGTCGTAAAGCTGCATTGATCGTGAGAAGTTATCCTCCAGCATACCACCCAGAATAAATCCAATTAACAACGGCGCTAGCGGATAGTCTGCGAATTTTAGCGCGGTTGCACAAATACCAAAACCTACGAGTAATAAAAGTTCTGTCGCGTTATTCTGTCCAATATAAGCGCCCATCAAAGTAAAAAACAGAATAAACGGAATCAGGTATTGCCTTGGGATAGAAAGTACTTTGGCAATGTAAGGAATCAACGGCAGGTTTAGAATCAATAAAACCAGATTACCAATGTACATTGATATGATAACTGCCCAGAATATTTGCGGTTCATCAATCATTAAACGCGGACCGGGTGATACGTTAAGTGCAATCAACGCGCCGAGTAAGATTGCCGTGGTACCTGAGCCTGGTATGCCTAGTGTCAACAACGGTACAAATGACCCGGTACAAGCCGCGTTGTTGGCCGTCTCCGGTGCTGCTAGGCCTTTAATTGATCCTTTACCAAACTGTTCCTGTTGTTCCTTACTAGCAATATTGCGCTCCACTGCATAGCCTAAAAAGCTTGCGATAGTAGCACCGGCACCGGGCAGCACACCAATAAAAAACCCCTGCAATGATTGTCGTCCGATAACGGGAGCAATGGCTATCCCTTCGCGCGCGGTGATACGTAAGTCTTTTATTTCACCGCTGTTTGAATTCTCGCGTGGCGGTTTTAATACTAGATACAGAGCTTCGGGCAATGCAAACATAGCCATCGCTAGCGTAATGAAACCAAAGCCCGATTGCAGATCCATGAGCCCCATCGTAAAACGCGGCATATTAAACAATGCGCCCTCACCTACCGTCGCCAGTATCAATCCGAGTATGGTCATCAACAGGGCTTTGGTCACTTTCCCTGTGCCGGCAAACGCTGCTATGGCTGATAAGCCAACAATCATTAGTGCGAAATACTCTGCCGAATGAAAAAGCAATGCGACAGATGATAAAGCTGGCGCAAATATCATCAGTAAAATCGCACCGATAGTGCCGCCGCAAAAACTCGCTATCGCAGCTACTGTGAGTGCTTTGCCAGCTTTGCCTTGTCGGGCCAACGGGTAACCGTCAAAACTACTGGCAACGGTGCCAGCGACACCGGGGGCGTTTAACAGTATGGAAGAGGTAGAACCTCCAAAAATGGCACCGTAATAAACACCGGCCAGTAAAATCAATGCCGCCGATGGATCGCCCATACTGATGGCTACCGGAATCATTATGGCAATAATAGACATGGGGCCAAGGCCCGGTAGCATGCCAATAAACGTACCTATGAGGCATCCGCCAATAACCATTAATAGGTTTTGGATAGAAAGTGCTGTTTTCAGCCCGATTAAAATTCCCTCTAGCACATCAAACTCCAGTCAGATTCGATAGCACACTTGGCAATGGACGCATATAAATACCCAACACCTGTTGCACCAAATACCAGACTACCAATGCTGCAAAAACGGCAACGGGGATCATTACGTGCCACTTTCGCTCACCAAGAATTACAGACCCTGCTATCAGAAACACAGAGGTAGAAATGAGAAAGCCAGCAGGTCTAAGGCAGAGCGCATAAACCACCATTAAGCCTAAAAGCAGCACGGCTTGTCCAAGGTTGTATTCGGTGAGCCGGCGATAATCCAGTTTATCTGTATTCTTGGCTTCTATTTGCTCTGCTTGCTCTAAGCCCAAAACAATAATCATTGAAGCGACGATTCCAAGAATCGATAACACCTTAGGAAAAGTACTTGGCCAAATCGGATTGCGACGCATGAACGGCGCAAGCGCATCGTCCATTGCGAACCATGCGGTATATCCATAAATAAGACAGATACCTAAAATCAATAGTGCTATCCAACGATCCAACGCCATGTTGAGCCCTTAACGAAGTAAGTGGCAGAGCGAAAAAACGCTCTGCCAAAATTAGTGCTACAAGAAGCCGAGTTTTTTCATCAGATCACCGATGACTTTTTCCTGCGCTTCGAGGAAGGACCGAAAATCATCACCCGAATTGTGAATGTTTACCCAACCGTTACGTGCACGGACTTCTTCCCACTCATCCGTAGCATACATATCACTCAAAACCGACTGATACACTTTAAGTTTTTCATCCGGCAATCCAGGCGCGGCGAAAAATCCACGCCAGTTTACGAATGTGGTGTCAATACCCTGCTCTTTCATTGTCATTGCGTCAGGCGCTGCATCTACACGCTCGTCTGCAGTTACGCCAATGATTTTTACTTCACCCGCTTTGGCAAGTTCTACCGCTTCCGAAAATCCTGTGGAGAGTGCTGCGATCTCACCCGATAAGAGCGCGGCCATTGCCTTGCCACCTGCATCGTATGGAATGTACTTAACACCCAATGCGTCTTTACCAGCCGCCTCCATAACCATTGCAGCAACAAGGTGGTCCATCCCACCAGGTACAGAGCCCCCACCAACCGCGGTTTTAGTAGGGTTCGCGTCATAAGCGGCAATTAAATCTGCCATATTGTTAACTGGACTATCCTTGTTAACAACTATGGCGGCGTAGTCACCGATGGTACCCGCCACTAACGTTAGATCACGAAAACTTTGCGGGAAAACACCGGTTAATGAACGTATCACGATAGGTGTGGAGTTCACCATCAACGTACCATGATTGCTCTCCGCATTTTCGATCAAATAGCCAATGGCTTTACCGCCACCGCCACCAGACATATTCTCATAAGATGCAGTACCGACTGAACCTGCCTTGGTCAAGGCTTCGCCGGTGCCACGCGCAGTACCATCCCAACCACCACCTGCACCACCAGGGATAAGAAAGTGAATACTATCGAGTACTTTGTCGGCAGAAGTTGCCGGTGTGGCGACGCTCTATCATCGCCAGTGCAGACGCCAATAAAATGCGCCGAAACAAATTAATTTTCAAAATAATTCCTCCAGGTTGACAGAATCCGCATTACGGGACACGCTAGAGATTGAAACACGCTACCCTGACAAGAACCTGACAAGTTACCCCTAGAGTTTAAGAAACGTGAATGAAATACCTGCTGATTGAAGACAACATAGAACTAGCTCAAGCAATTGGAGCGAGGCTTCAAATTGACGGCCATGTGCTGGATCATGCTGAGAATTTCGCCGATGCGGTTACCTTTTCTAATTCCAGCGATTACGATTTAATATTGCTGGACCTTATGTTACCCGATGGTGATGGCACCGAGTTTTTGGCCCACCATCGAGCTAGCAATAAAGACACACCTGTGATTGTATTAACCGCTCGATCTCAGGTATCTGACAGAATAAACATGCTTGATCTTGGTGCCGATGATTACCTAACAAAACCGTTTGATCATGCCGAGCTTGAGGCACGTTGCCGAGCAGTGCTGCGCCGCAAGTCAGGGTCGACTCAAACAATTATCCGAATTGCAGATGTTGAGTTTGATCCGGTCGCGGGCTATCTCAATGTAGCCGGAGTTAAGCGTACATTGCGCAACAGAGAACTGCGACTACTTGAAGTATTTATGAATGCACCGGGGCAGATCTTTTCAAAACAAAAATTGGTTGATAGATTGTTTTCGTATGACAACGATGTCTCTGAAAATGCGATCGAAGTTTATGTAGCGCGTGTATGAAAACATTTAGAAGATTCAAAGCTCACCATTACCACAGCCCGCGGAATGGGCTATCGGTTAGACAGTGAATAAATCGGCCAATATATCTGGCTCACTGCGCAATCGGCTCGTAGTTACTCTTATTGCGGGAGTAGCTTTTTTATCATTCCTACTCTACTTTGCCGTACGAGACTACGCTGCAAAAATTGCACTGCAAAGTCAGGACAGTATTCTTTTTGCGTCGGTTATATCAATCCTGGATACCGCCACCTTGCAACGGGGAGAAGTTGAACTCGATATTCCCTACTCTTCTTTTTCGATGTTAAATACGGCAACAGACGATCGTATATTTTATGCCATCTTTCAAGATGATCAATTGCTCTCCGGGTATGAGAATTTAAGTATTCCCACAATGGATGGCGACACAGAAAGCAACTATCAATCCACCCGTTTTCTAAACACCCAAGTCCGCCAAGTAACCGCCTCAAGAGTAATGGTCGGGGCCGACGTTCAAACCAAAGTCATAGCCACGATCGCGCAAACTCAGGATAGTTTGTCCGGCACGCTAAGGGAAATATCAAAAACCGCAGCGGTTTACGGGGCTGTTTTCTTTGTGCTAGCGGTGCTGTTATCTCTTTGGGCTGCATCTACGGCTATTAGGCCACTGAAAATTCTGGCAAATTCAATTGCCAAACGCGGCCCGCAAGATCTTAGCCCGGTAACCAAACGTGTGCCTTCTGAAATGGCTCCACTGGTCTTGTCTTTTAACAAACTGATGATGCGACTGGAAAAATCCTTTAGTCAATCGGAGGAGTTTATTGCAGAGGCTGCACACAGAATCAGAACACCTTTGTCAACGGTGCGCTCGCGCGCCGAAGCTACCCTACAACGAGTAGAAAAAGAAGAAAATCGACAAGCCGTCAGATCCATGATCCGCGCGATAGACGAAAGCTCGCGAGCATCGACTCAAATACTCGATCACGCCATGATAACCTTCAGAGCCAATCAGCTTGAATGCCACCTGATTGATCTGGTTGAATTGGTCTCGGAGGTTGTGCGCAGGCAGCGCCCGGTAGCAAACATGAAACATATAGACTTAAGTTTAAGCGGTGAATCGTCCGTCAGGATCGAAGACGATCCTATTCTCATTCAAAACGCAATCAGCAACATTATAGATAATGCGCTTAAGTATTCGCCAACTGAGAGCAACGTGAACATCAATGTAGAAGCCACGCCTTCACCACGTGTGGAAGTAAGCGACCAAGGCAGCGGTTTTCCAGAAGATCAATTAGATTCTGTTACCACACGCTTTGCCAGAGGTCGCAATGCTGAAGGCACAATCGGCTCGGGTTTGGGTTTGACCATAGCAACTGATATAGCCAACGCCCACGGGGGTATGTTGAATATTGAAAACCGACCACAGGGGGGAGCATGCGTTATATTCTCGCTCTGATAACACTGCTTTTTTCTGCGGTTTCAACAGCGGTGGAGTGGGAAGATCGCAAAAGCTTCGAAGGCAGCACCACTAGCAGTACGATCAGGATTCTTTCCACCGCGGATACCAATGTGTTTTCCCCTATTGTTGAAAGTTTCCTGAAAGACAACACCAACCTCACTATTGAATATTTGGTAGCCGGTTCGTCTGATGTCTACACAGAGTTTCAACAATCAAGTGATCGGTACGACATAGTAATATCCAGCGCCATGGATTTGCAGCTTAAACTGGTGAACGATGGATTCGCACTGCGCGCCGATGATTTGCAACACCCTGAGTGGGCACAATGGCGCCAGAGTTTGTTCGGTTTTACACTTGAACCGGCAGCCATTGTGATCAACAAATCTGCATTCGAAAATTTGCCAATACCGCAGTCAAGACAGGAAATGATTGAAATCCTACGCAGTCACACAAGTACGTTCAAAGGCAGAATCGGTACTTACGATGT
Source organism: uncultured Granulosicoccaceae bacterium (assembly GCA_964390335.1). GTDB lineage: Bacteria > Pseudomonadota > Gammaproteobacteria > Granulosicoccales > Granulosicoccaceae > Granulosicoccus. The sequence goes on from CAYMHU010000024.1 coordinate 48,282, forward strand.
TAGAGTGTCGGGACTTGGTTATTTGTTTGCTACACAAGATGCCCGGAGTTCAGAAACCTACTGGCGACTAACCGAAATAATCGGCAGCCTCGATGTTCGTTTGTACCGAGGTTCAGGGAAAATGATAGATGATTTGACCGTGGGTAAAATCGCTATTGCCTATAATGTATTGGGAAGCTATGCAGATGCGCGGGCCGATATTGCCGATAAAATTGAAGTGATACTTCCATCTGAATTTCCGACCACCATGATGCGCACGGCGCTTATCTCCGCACAGAGCACTAAACAATCCGCAGCAATTTCTTTCGTTCGCTATCTAATTTCAGCGCAGTGGGGTGGCCCAAATGAATTGAGTAAGACCTTGCCGTCTCTACAGCATGCCCCCGATTCGCTGCAAAGGTCTGCCATAGCACTCGACCCAGGATTGATGATTTTTCTAGACCGATTGAAAAGGCAAAATTTTATAGATGAATGGGAGCGCGCTATGATTCAGTGATTATACAATAGCGACTCGCGGGCGAATCTTATAGACTAAAGCTCGCCATTACTTGCCAATTGAGGGTTGAGTCTCCATAGCTCTGGACAAGGCTTAATTATGCGCTTACCTGTTATTTTCATATTTGTCACAGTGGTACTCGATTCCATGGGAATCGGAATCATTATGCCGGTGATGCCAGACTTGATTCAGGAAGTCGGCAAGTTTGATCTGAGTCAGGCAGCAATCTGGAGCGGCACGTTAACTGTTGTCTATGCAATTAACCAGTTTTTGTTTTCGCCTACGGTGGGTGGTTTGTCTGACGCTTACGGTCGCAGGCCAGTACTGCTTATAGCGTTGTTGGTCATGTCGCTGGACTACCTCGTCATGGCCTTCGCCCAATCCCTGTGGCTGTTGTTTATCGGGCGCTTTATTGGCGGCATCACTGCCGCAACGCATGCGACTGCGGCCGCTTATATGGCGGATATCTCTTCCAGCAAAGACAAAGCGAAAAACTTTGGGCTGTTGGGTGCTGCATTTGGTGTGGGTTTTGTACTGGGACCGATGGTTGGCGGATTGCTGGCAGAATACGGGTCCCGAGCACCGTTCTTTGCAGCGGCGGCGTTGGCGTTTGCGAACATGTTGTTTGGATACTTTGTATTGCCGGAGTCTTTAAAAAAAGGCAACCGACGCACGTTTGAATGGCGGCGAGCCAACCCCTTTGGTGCATTCCAGCAAATGAAAAAATTGCCGGGTCTTATGCCCATGCTATTAGTGTTTCTATTACTGAGCATCGCGTTTTTTGTTTATCCGTCAATCTGGGCGTTCTTCGGGCGTGCACAATTCAATTGGGATGCACGCTTGGTAGGTCTCTCACTGGCTGCCTATGGCGCTGGTATCGTGGTTATTCAAGGCGTGTTAATAAGGCCAATCCTTGCACGCTTCGGTGAGAAGCTCACCGCACTGATTGGTATGAGCGTACACCTGCTATCGTTCCTGCTGTACCCCTTTATGACCGAGACGTGGCATGTGTTTGCATTTATGCCTATCAGTGTGTTCAGCGCCTTAGCGGTGCCTGCGCTACAGGGGTTAATGAGCAACAGTGTTCCGGAAAACGCTCAAGGCGAATTGCAAGGGGCAATGAGTTCATTAACGGCTATTGCAACTATTATCAGCCCGTTTGTTATGACACGGGTGTTCAGCTATTTCACGCAAAGCGATGCACCTGTCTATCTGCCGGCAGCGCCATTTTTACTGTCTGCGTTATCAGTTATTGTTGCGTTTGTGTTGTTTAGTCGGTGGAAGCCTGTGTACTAGTAACTGGCCCTAGTACACAGTCAACGCTAAATTAATTGCCAGAAAATAAATTAGTATCTTCCGGCAACGATGTCTCAGTAATCTTCAAGGCAGCAGGGGCGATAAGCCGTTCGCCTGTCTCAAATGTTGTCATCGACGAGGCGAGTTCAAGCAAGGACTGGCTAGTTATAAATTCAAAGAACGTTGCGGGAGATTCAACTGCCGTCTCTGTTACACTTTCGCTAAGACTGATGTAGGTCGAGTATAAATCCAGGTATTGGATAAACTCATTAGGTTTGAGGTGCAAGTCGTACTCTACAGCCACACCTAAAATTTCAGATAAGGTAGCACTGGTGGGGCGAATTTTCATCATTTACAAATGGTTCCGATCATACTCTCAGCCCGGAGAGTAGTACCGGACAGTCTCTCGTATTCTGACAGTTTGGAAAAAAATTTATTTAAGCAAAGGATGAGCAGACAATATGCTCGAATCGATATGCAGCAACAAGGCTATGGGATACAACCGGCCAGATGATACCTTATTTTCAGTATTTAAAGTCCGAGATATTGATTGACAATATCGTTAGTTATTTCTGCTGGCCTGCCCTGCCAACAACTTTTGCCCTTCTCAAGAATGACGCACCGGCTGGCAACGTTTAGTATTTCTTTAAGCGATTTGTCGACCAACAAGATTGATAAACCTTCTTGCATCAAGGCTTCGATTGCCACCCAGATTTCTTGCCGAATAACAGGCGCTAAACCCTCTGTAGCTTCATCGAGGATCAGTAATTTAGGGTTGGTCATCAATGCTCGACCAATTGCCAGCATTTGTTGTTCACCACCCGACAATGTATTCGCATACTGTTTGCTGCGTTCGGCAAGCCGTGGGAACAGTGACACTGTTTTGTTAACGTCCCACTGCCCTGGTCGTGCAGTCGCGATCAGATTTTCCTGCACCGTAAGGCTATTGAAGCAGCGCCGACCTTCAGGCACCAACCCAATGCCAGCCTGCGCAACACGATAAGCTTGCTGACCGTTGAGTAATTTTTCATTGAAAAAAATTCGGCCATGCCGTGCTGGTGTGAGTTGGCAGATTGAGCGAATGGTTGTCGATTTGCCCATGCCGTTACGACCCATCAACGCCACAAGCTCTCCGGGATTAACACTGAGATCGACCCCAAACAAGGCTTGCGACTGACCGTAAAACGTTTCTATGTTCTCAACTCGCAGCATTAATCATAACCGCCCAAATAAGCTTCACGAACAGTTGGATTGCTACGGATGTCATCCGCATTGCCGTGCGCAATAATCTTGCCGTACACCAATACCGAGATTCGATCAGCCAGTCTGAACACCGCATCCATATCGTGCTCGATCAGCAAAATGGGAATATGTTGTTTTAGTGATTCAAGAATGCCTGTTAGGTGTTCTGACCCCGCCGAACCTAAACCTGCCATAGGCTCGTCAAGCAATAACAATCTTGGCTTTAACGCCAACGCGCAGGCCACCTCAACTTGGCGGCGCTCACCGTGCGATAAAACCGAAACCGCAGTATTGGCTTTATGCATCAAGCCCACTTGTTCAATAGCTTCATCTGCAGCTTGGTTCAGTTCGACGTCTTTCTCCACTGCTTTCCAGAAACGAAAGCTTGATCCGCTTATTGCCTGACTGGCAATCATCACATTACGCCTAACCGACAGTGGCATGGCCAGAGTTGACACCTGAAAGCACCGGCCCAAACCACGTTGCGCGCGCGCTGCCACACTGAGCCCATTGATACGCTCGCCAGCAAGAAAAATACCGCCCGCATCCGGTATAAGGTTGCCGGCAATCAACGCAATAAGTGTTGACTTGCCAGCCCCGTTCGGACCGATTAGCGCGTGCACTTCTCCAGGATGCAAATCGATATTCACATTGTCGCTTACCTGCAAAGCATCGAAGCGTTTTTGCAAATGTTCGATTTTTAGTATGGCATTACTCATGGCGAGCTTTCCCTGCTAGCATCGCCATAACGCCGCCATTGGCAAACAACACCACACCAAGCAATATCAGCCCCAGAAACAGCTGCCAGTGTTCGGTTATGCCGCCAATGTATGTCTCTAACATGACATAAACAATCGCACCAGCAAGTGGTCCGTAATAGCGACCCACACCGCCCAATATTACGATCACCATAATCTCACCCGATCGATGCCAGCTGAGCATGCTGGGTCCAACAAAGCCGTTTAGATCGGCAAACAACGCACCGGCCAAACCGGTGATCATGGCCGACAGCGCAAAAGCTGTTAAGCGAATGGAATAAGGTTCGATTCCTGCCGTAGCCAGGCGCGTATCGTTCAATTTCGCCATCGTCAATGCCGCACCAAAACGCGCAGCCATAATGCGACGTGTCAATGCAATTGATAGCAGTAGCAAGCAAAAACACAATAGGAAAAAATGCAGCGAGTTATCGGTATCGAGTACCGGAAATTGATTACGCAGATAAATAGGCAATCCGTCCTCGCCGCCATAAACGGGAAACGAAATCGCAAAGTAATAAATCATTTGCGCAAAAGCCAGCGTGATCATAATGAAATACGCACCCTTGGTGCGCAAACTAATGGCGCCAATAAGCACAGCTGCGAGCCCGGCAACGATGACTGCGACTAACCAGATCACCAACATGCTGTTAGTGCCGGAAATTAAACCTGCAAATTGTGATTCGTCAAATGCATGGAATGCCGACACACCGGCAACGTAGCCACCCAAACCAAAAAATGCTGCATGTCCCAAGCTGATAAGACCACCAAAACCAAGCACGAGGTTAAGACCCACTGCCGCCATCGCTACAATGGTGATTCGCGAAGCCAAATTGACGTAGTAAACCTCACCCACATGTGATGCGATAACAGCAGCCAAGAACACGCTTAACACCAGCAGCGCGTTAACATAGCTTTCACGAGAGAATTTAGCCATTGGCTGGAAACAACCCTTGTGGCTTGAGCGCTAGCACGACGGCCATCAGCACATAAATCAACATCGAGGCGATCGCCGAGCCTACGCTGGTAGCGTCTGCTGTACCCATGAACAAACCAAAAAACGACGGCAATAACACGCGGCCCAATGTATCGATTACACCAACCAGCAACGCACCAATAAGTGCGCCTTTGATCGAACCAATCCCACCAATAACTATGACGACAAAGGCCAAAATTAACACTGGCTCTCCCATGCCGACTTGTACAGACTGCAGTGCACCAACCAACGCTCCGGACAACCCGGCTAATGCAGCACCTAGTGCAAAAACAAGCGTATAGAGTGTTGAAATATTCACACCAAGTGCGCCAATCATCTCGCGATCATTTTCGCCTGCGCGAATTTGCATACCGATACGTGTCCGTGAAATTAAAAAATACAGCCCTATGGCAATTAATACCCCGATAGCTATGATCAACAATCGATATTGCGGATACACCACACCGCCAAATAAATTGACCGAACCAGACAAGGACTCCGGCACATCCAACCACAATGGTCTGGCACCAAAGATCCAACGTGTGCTTTCCGAGACAATTAAAATGAGTGCAAATGTCGCTAGTACATGATCAAGATGATCGCGATCATATATGCGCCTAATCACCACCAGCTCGATGAACGCACCTACCAAAGCAGCACCAAGCGCCCCACTGAATAGACCAAGCCAAAACGAACCAGATACTCCAGTTACGTATGCACATACAAAGGCCCCAACCATGTACAAAGAACCGTGTGCCAAGTTGATTAACCCCATGACACCAAAAACCAGTGTTAGCCCAGATGCCATCAAAAACAGCATTACCCCGAACTGCACACCGTTTAACAGTTGCTCAAAAAAAAGGGCGAACGTCATCTAGAAAACTACGTGAGATAAAAAAGAAGCCGCCACTCACTCAACAGAGCGAGTGGCGTAACGCAAAGCTTACAGTTTGCAACTGGATGCAAAGGCATCCTGAAGATCTTCGATAGCGACACCCATCAACTTGTTAGTTGGTTTACCATCGCCGGCGACAACTTCACGAACATACACATCCTGAATAGGATGCTGGTTGGAACCAAATTTAAAATCACCGCGCACCGAATCAAAATCTGCGGCTTTCAGCGCGCTGCGAAATGCATCGGCATCACTTGGCTTGGCCGAATTTAGCGCAGACAAAATTAAGTTGGCAGTGTCATAGCCTTGTGACGCGTAGAGCGTTGGTGTACGACCGTGCTTTTCACGAAACGCAGCCACAAATGTTTTATTCGCAGCATTGTCCAGATCGTGTGACCACTGAGAGGTATTTTTTACGCCAATGGCCGCATCACCAACCGCACCTAGAATGACTTCATCGAATGAAAAGGCAGGACCATAAACCGGTAAATCGATACCGGACCCAGCAAACTGCTTCATAAATGCGATACCCATACCGCCCGGTAGGAAGAAGAAAATACTGTCAGCATCGGAAGCGCGAATTTGCGCCAACTCTGCCGCATAGTCGGTTTGTCCCAGCTTAGTAAAGAGCTCGCCTTCCGGCTCCCCAAAACGCGATTTAAACCCGGTGAGTGCATCCGTACCGGCAGGATAATTAGGCGCCAGAATAAACGGCTTTTTAATTCCAGCTTTTTTCATGTGGCTACCCATTGCTTCATGCAGATTATTATTCTGCCACGCTACATTAAAGTAGTTTTCATGGCAGGCTTTTCCCGCCAGCGCAGAAGGACCAGCATTAGGTGACAAATAAAATGTGCCCCCGCGAACAGTGGGAGGCACAACCGCCATGGCCAAATTTGACCAGATAATGCCGGTGAGAATATCCACTTTTTCTTTTTGAACCAACTCATCCGCTAATGACTTAGCGACATCAGGTTTACGCGCATCGTCACGCACAATAACTTCGATATCTGAATTAGCCATTTCCATCGCCAACATAAATCCGTCGCGTACATCGACACCCAAGTGTGAACCGCCACCGGTTAGCGTTGTGATCATTCCGACTTTAACTGAGTCAGCCGATGCCGCTGTTGCCGCGAGTAACGCAGTCGATGCCGCAACAGCGAGTACTGTCTTCTTCATATTAAAACCTCCAAAAGGTAACTGTTGTTTTTCTGGCTTTGCCAGAACGTTTGTTGAGTAAAGAAAATTGAGACTAGAACGCTCGATAGGTTGAGGTTGTTAATGATTGTGCAATACCTTCAATATCGAGTATTTTATCGTTAATGAACTTTCCGATATCTTCATCTTTCGGAATATACAATTTCATTAGTAAATCGAATTCGCCGCTGGTGGAGTAAAGCTCCGAAGCAACTTCGCGCTCAAACAATGCGTCTGCAACCTGATACGCTTTTCCCGGTTGGCAGCGTAGTTGTACAAAAACACAATTCATCATTTTCTCCGTTGCGCTTCGCGGAACGCTGGCTATTTCGACTAAAAATTATGTGCGCAGATTGACTGGGCAATGCTAAAAAAAACACTAAAAATAGATTTATTACATAGTAATGGGTCTACCGCAAATTTGCAAAATCAGCGCAATTTTTAGTAGTGGAAGTCACAGCGGCTAGGTTGCTGTCGAACCACTAGATAGGTGGCGCGGCGCGTTCTGTCATCAGCTGTCGGGCAGTCACCCGCTCACGGTGAATCATGTACAGTCCGGCTCCGATAATAATAACAATACCAATCAAGCTAAGCGTGTTCGGAAAATCATTGAATACCAAATACCCAAACAGGGTTGCAACCGGTAATTCAAAATACTGCAGCGGTGCAAGCGTGGCTGACGGTGCTAACGACAGCGCATAAGTCATCATCATATGACTTATTGAGGCGAAGAACCCTGCACTAAAGAGCCACAGCCATGCAATGCCACCAGGCCAAACTGGATCAAAGTATTCAGAACCGGATCCTTGGGCCAGAAACAGAATCGGTATGCAAAATAAACTGGCGATTAGACCAGTGTGAAATTGCAAGGTCACGGGATGTATGCGGCGCGATAGCCCTCGCGTTACCAGAATGTAGAATGCGAACGATACTGCGGTACCAAGTGGAATGAGCGCCACAGCTCCAAACGCTGCAAAGCTAGGTTGGATAACGAATAAAACCCCAACAAATCCGACAAAGCACGCCCCTACCCGGCGCGGACCAACTTCTTCGCCTAAGTAAAATTTACCGAATAACAAGACAATGAACGGTGCGATAAATACAATTGCCAGCGCATCGGCAAGCGGCATCACGCTGATAGCCGTAACAAAGCAAAAGGTTGCGAACAGCAAAAACAATGCACGCGCTACCAAGGTCAACCATTGCTCGCGTGCAACGCGCAACGAGAGCCCCATGATCACAATCACCGGCACCATTAATACACACTGCACAATAAATCGCGCCGCGGTAATCTGCCCCACGGGTATGCTGGTCGATGCCAGCTTTGCCGCAACATCCAACAACGGAGCGGTTATGCAAAAACCCAACATCAGTGCAACACCGATTAGGATGTTGTCTGAGGAGGGAGTCGGGCTTGCTGGGTTTGTCATTGCGGTGTTTTACGTATAGTTTGCGGAACAATTTCCACAGGGATATAAGATAAGAAATCAGATAAATTTGATCAGCAATCAATATGATGAAGCTATCATGGAAGTTGCATAACATCCAGTACTTCCACACTGCAAGTGCCACTTACAGAACAATCGACGACAACGGGAGACAACAAATGAATTCAGATGTGCAGGTTGCCGTTATCGGAGCAGGCGGCGGCAGTGCAGAATTTCTCAGTGCCTGGATGACAACCGGAAAACCGCCGTTCGAATTAGACATCGTACACACCGACCGTTTCGGCAACGACATGACAACAGAATCAGCGTTGGACTCTAAAAAAAAGTTTACGCCGTGGGTTACGAACTGCCCGATAGTGTTTGAATCAAACTACTTTTGAATGCTCGGGCGCCAGATCACCGATAGACACAACAACGTCTTCATCAGCTGACATACCTGAGTCGTTGGTTGCAGTTGACACTGGTGTGTCGAACACATAGTTCGGGTCGGCTTTTTGCCGATGCCAAATGTCACGCATTTGCCGCCACGCTTCAAACAGTGACAGTGGTGTTGGCATATCCGCTTCAATCTCACGTGCAAGTGCTTGTAAATTGTAACAAGGCACACCGGCATACATATGATGCTCCGTATGCCAGTTCATATGCCAGTATAGGAATCTCATTATTGGGTTGAGTTTAATTGACCGAGTGTTCTTGCGAAAATCTGCATTGTTTTCCATTAAGCCGCAGTGCTGTGTTGTGCCCAACAGGTAACTGCCTATATTAGCGATATACGCAGGCATCGATATCACTAAACTCAATACCCACCATCCAGTAGCAACCGACACCAACAACACGCTTGCGTGAATCAGCAGCAACGCTCGAGACCAGGCAACGGACTTTTTAAACGTTTCCGGTTGATCATCGTGCAGTTTCGCCAACCATTCCTGACTCGGGATTGTCGTATGCCCAGCAGGTATCGCTAGCGCACTACGCGCAGTTAAATACACTGTCCAGATAAACCCGCCCTTACTGAAGTTTCGGCTGGGTTTTGAAAATAAATTTAAAGTGCACAGTTGGATCAATATTAACGGCGCCAGCGAAGGTGTTAGCGGCAACACGTTTTCACGATCGGCCATTGGGTGTGTTGTATAGCGATGATGATAAGTATGACTGGCGCTGTAGTCGTATGGATCCCACCAACTGATAAGACTAACTACATGCAGAAATATGACATTTAATTTTTTGGATTTAAAGACCGTTCCGTGGCCCAGCTCATGCGCCGAAGTGCCTTTGAAGAAGGTTGCAATAAACCCAAGACACCATAGCGACACGAAAAACGCTAGCCAGAATTGTTGTGCCCAAAATGCAACGGTGATTAACGCGAAAATTAAATATAAACCAACGTGACCTCCAGCTTGGATCCATCCTTTTTTGTCGGATCTGGTAGACAGTTCGCGCAATCGCTTATGATCAATCGGACTGCGGTACCATTTTACGCGTAGTGTCTGTCGCACTTCAGACAATGGTGGATAAGACGCATTCATATAAGCTTACTACTCATTTTTTACCATGAAATTACTTAAGCATAAAGCTGTTTGAACAATGCTACGCTTTGCCTAAACCCGTTTTCAAAATCGCCATCTCCGGTATGGTAAACGCTTTCAAACGAGATAGCCCCAGAATAACTATCAGCTCTGAGTGCATCCGCCATGGGAGCCAACTGATCAGCAAGTTGCCCTTTGCCCAATTGACGAACTTCCAATAAAGCCCGTGGCGTATCAACCTGCACATCCTTAATATGTATGTGCCCAAGGTAACCGTCTTTGATTTCATTGTACCCATCGGGATACGCACGTTCGTGGCACCAACAATTGTTGGCGGGATCCCACAACACTTTTAATACATCTTTTGCATCTAAATCGTCGATAAGCTTGCGCGCAGTGTAGTTAGAATTAACCATAGTGCCATTGCCTGTTTCAACCACCAACGTGACACCCTCCGCACGAGCAAGCTCACACGCAGGTGCAATAAGCGGCGGTAAGGAATCCCACGCACCATGAGCCACATTCCATTTTTCAGCGCCGTTTAATCCCCAAAGAATCTGTTCTTTTTTGCTGGTCATGATGCGAACTAACGGAGAACCTAATTCATGTGCCATTGCAATAACGCGCCTTAGCGCATCCATGTGTTTCGTATGCAACGCATCACCCGGTTTGTTTGCTGTTGTCATGCCCGCAAAAATATGCCGAGATAAACACGACACAGGTTTGCCTCGATCTTCTAGCAGGGATTTTATTTCTTGCACTTCTCTACTGGTGTGATCGCCCACTTCCTTATCACCAACATACTGGAGCTCGGCGTATTCAAGATCAAATTCATCCATCACATCGATGGCATGAGCCAGATCACGGCTAATGCCATCACAAATCACACCTAGTTTCATCGTTCTACTCTACCAGTCCGCTAGTTGGGTTGCGTTCAGTATGTCACGCAATGACGATAATGCCTGCGCAATGGTTGCATCATGGCGACGTCGAACGTGTACTGCTGAATAAATTGCTAAGGGAATCTGTGGTGCATCTTGTACAAATTTGAATTCGCTGTTTTCCTCGCACAATAATTTGGCCTGTTCTATTGGTATATACGAGGTACCGCCAAGCTGTTTTAGCAATTCGATCGACATTGCTTCGTTACCGGTGGCGATCGGCGCAAACGACAAATGTGGCAGCAGCTCATCGTGCGTGCGCACGAAATAGTCGGTGTACCCCGTTTTCACATAAGTCTGTGCGTTAACGTCTTCCAGTACTAAACTGTCGCTGGACACCATCTGAAATACTTGCGTTCCCTCCTGATGTATTGTCAAGTCTGCCAGTATTTTCGGAGAATACAGTAACCCAATATCAACAACACCCGACAACAAGTCCCGCACAATTTGATTGGAATAGTCTGCCTGCAGATCAATCGCCTGATTTGTGTCGGCGCGGTGTTTGATAGCCCAATCAACCAATATTGGCCGCATGAGGCTGAACTGCCCCGACAAACACAGAACGTTAGCGCTTCCGTATTGCTGACCGACGTCACGTTGAGCGTGTTGCCATGATGCGAGTATGAGTCTGGCATGTTCTTCAAAACGCACCCCGGCCGAGGTTGGTGTGGCACCTTGTCGCCCTCGTTCGAACAACTGAGTGCCGAGTTTATTCTCCAATGCTGTTATTCGCGCACTCACACTGGACTGCGCGATACCCATTCAATCGGCAGTGCGATTGAAATTTCGGGAATCGATAACATCCAGAAATGTGTTTAGGAGGTCAATGTTCATAATTAATCGATTATACCGATTAATAATCGGTATTTTTACGATTGATTAAGTCGCTGACGATCGTTAGGTTGGCGGAAAATGTGCGCTGGCTCTGCAGAGCAAGCTCTATTAACAGCGGCGTGTGCTCAGATGGGTGCATTTTATGATTTACCAACAGGTGCTGCCGGTGGCATGAGCGATGCGAAGTTTCCGGACGCGCAAGCCGGCGCCGAACACGGCATCACCAACGTTATGGCAGGACTCGCCGGTTTAAACA
>CAYMHU010000025.1:0-24226 GCA_964390335.1 uncultured Granulosicoccaceae bacterium
ATCTTCGCGCGACAGGTAGCTCAGGTATACAACGTTGATTTGGAAGCGCTTACGTATTGGTCGGCGCTTTGCCATATTTTTACAAAAACTTCCTGCAATGCATCTTGGGCGTGCGACTCTACTTTCAACATACGGAGCAAAATACTGTACAGAGGCGAACTACACGATTCGTATAGTGTTTTGAATGCCTCGCGATCGCCGATCGATGTAGCTTGGAGAAGCGAGCGAAGAATAGTTTGATTCTGACTATCCATTACATGAATTCAATTAGTTGCTAACCGTGATTTTGAAACGCTGATACATCTGAGATAAAGAGAAAGGTAATGCTATTTGGCTAGGTTATTACTGTACCAGTTTATATTTTAGTCCGTTGCATCTTTCTAGGCATTCTGTACGTATCGCATGAACATTAAATTTATTTAGCACTTTATTGTCCCGATCTGCATCTTTTTATTACCGATGACCGTATGTACTAGTAGTGAGGGTGTCTTTTCTCCTGTTTCTCGTTGTTGGAAAATGCAATGTTAGTTATCAATCTGTAAGGAGATGATGTGAACATTAGTCGCGGAGTTTTGCTTTCAAGTATTACTGTAGTCGCGTACTTGTCTTTAACCAGTCAGCTTCATGCTGGCCATACCAATACACTGCTCATTGCAGAGATGGATGGACGCGAAGAGGTTGGTGACGACCCAACTCAGCGTTTGGTTGGCGATCCGAACGGTAAAGGGATTGGATACGTCTTTGGTATTGATGGTGATGCCACAACGTTGTGTTACTCAATGATAGTGGACAAAATCCAGCTCGTGCCCGTGGGTGATGGAATGGCCGCTCATATTCACGAAGGTGTACGCGATACAAACGGACCAGTTGTCGCTGTTCTCGCTGGACCGGAAGATGGCAATGCGGCCGATTGTCTGACTGAAGGCGAGGAGGGTAAGTTTCCCACAGGTGAAGCCGGAATCGTGCAGCGTATCCTGAATAACCCCAGCGATTTTTACATCAATATCCACAACCCAGAATTCCCAGCCGGTGCGATCAGAGGAAACCTGTCTAATACGTTGATGGATCATCATCATGAGCATGAACATAGTGAAGGACCAAGCGTACCGATGAATCTAACAACCAGCGTGTACTCGCGTTCAGCGCTGGAGCTGTTCTGGGAACGCTCAACTGGTAATGAGACAGTTGTTATGTATGAAGTCTTCCGCGACGGCCAATTGGTGGCCAGCGTCGAAGGAAACAGTTATTTCGACGACACACTCACAAGTGGTACGACCTATCGTTACGAAGTTGCGGCGGTAGATGCCAGCAATCAACGTTCCGCTCGATCACTGGCTACAAACGCCACCGCATTTTAAGCAAGTGCGGGACCTCAATACACACAATAACCGAAAACCATAAGGAAAACACTATGCGACTACCCCAACAACATCATCGCAAAACACAGGCGTTAGCTGCCAGTGCATTGCTGTTGTTATCCGCTGGCACCTCGTATGCAGCTGATCATCAGGAAGCACCCAGGGCCAGCGCTCGATTGGCTGCCGATATTGGAGACTTTTATGCGTGGCATGAAAACGATCAGCTTAATCTCGCGTTAACGTTCGGTACCTTCAGTTCGCCAGGTATGGGTGCTAGTTACGATGCGAACCTTTTGTATACGATCCACTTCGATACCAGTGAAACGGCTGATGGTGTTTCCGATGCTCAAATTTATGTTCGCTTTGCTCAGGATGAACAAGGAGCGTGGGGAATGCGTGTTTCTGATTCACAAGATGCAACTTTAATTCAAGGCGCGGTAGAGACTGTCCTAACGAACGAACAAGTAAGCGCATGGTCAGGTCTGGCTGATGATCCGTTTTTCTTTGATCAGACTGGGTTTGTAACCACAGTTAGCACCGGTACCATTTCCTTCGACCCTAACAGAGACGATGTCGCCGGACTGAACATTACCGCTATCGTGCTGCAGATGCCTGTTGCATCGATAACAGCCAATGGCGGTTCACTTCAAACCTGGGCCACAACGGGTTCACTCTAAGGAGACAATATGAAAAACAATACTTATAAAGCGCTGTCAATTGTTGCATGCGTTGTTTTCACTCTATCTGCTTGCAGCAGTAATGATGATGATAATGGTGCTGAAGTTGATTCTGGTTTCGATTTCCAATCAGCCGATGTTTCCTCATACACTCGGATTGATAGAATGGGTATGCCCGCGATAGCCACTGCGCTAATTAGTAGCAAGGATGCCTATAACGATGCGAACCCAACCGATGACGCAGCGGGAAATTTTGTACCAGAGATCCTGGCAAGCTTACAAACTTTGCACGGTGCGCTCGACGATCAGCTTACGCAGCTTGGTCTGACTCCATGCACGGTTGTAGGAGACGGCACTGGTACGTGTGCGCAATTTGCGGTGCCCCTCATCCTGCCGGACACCATTAAAATAAATACTGCGGCAGCTGCCGGTTTTCCGAACGGCAGAACGTTAACTGATCCTGTCATTGATGTTACTTTGGCAGTAGCGCTACTCGAACTCACGGGAGAGCCTGCACCGCATGCGCCAGATGCCTTGGTCGGGGTGCTCAACCCAGCTGAAAACGATAAAGCGTTCAGTGACTCTTTTCCTTATCTGGCGACACCACATTGATTAATGCAGTGTCAATCAATCAATTAATGTAATCTAGAAAAAGCATCGCAGCAGCAGGGACGCTGGTGTGTGCTGTTGCGGTCGTGTTTTTGGTGCTCGGTTCTAAGCCGTCTACTCAGGCGTTACTGGAAAGTGTAACTGATCAATACGATGCAACTTTTGTTGGGTTTCGGCATGCACCCAATGCCAACAGCAGTTTTAATCAAAAGCTTGCAGAAGTTAATAAAACCATCGCATCATTGAACGCCCTGGTAGCGCAGTACCCTGATTCTTGGACACATCTTGAAAGACTCGCGTTGTCTTATCTTGATAAAGCCAGACTCAGTGGCGCGTTTGCTGATTACCAACTTGCTGACCAAACCATTCAGCAGGCTTTTAGTATCAGTGAATCAGATATCGGGCCCTTTCTATCGCGCGCACGTGTGCATCTTGCCCTTCACCGTACAGATGCGGCGATCGATGATTTAGAGCGAACGAAGTCGCAATTGATCACACCAAAAGGGCACGGCTTGATTGTCAATGAGTTAAGAGGTGATGCGATATTGCAGGCGGGTTTGACTGAGGAAGCAATCAATCGCTTCGCGGAGCTTGACTCGCGTAACCCATCGTTTGAAAATGCAGCCCGGCTTTCACAGGCATACGCTGCATCGGAGAATTATGATCTTGCTAAGCAATGGCTTATCACGGCTGAAGAGCGGATGGTGGGAGACTCAGGCTATATGAATGCGTGGTTATTCTTACAACACGGCATTCTGGCACTGGAGCAACAACAACTCGATGATGCTTATCACTATTTTAACAAAGCAGATTCGCTGTTCCCAGGCTATTGGTTAATTGAAGAACACATGGCCGAGGTGGATACACTATCCGGCAGGTTAGATATCGCTGAAAATCGATACCGTGACATTGTAAAGCGCTCGGATGTACCCCAGATGAAGCTAGCATTGGCTGGTGTTCTGGATGCCCAGGACCCGGTCCGCTATCAGTCTGAAATACAATCATTGCGAGACGGTGCTGAGCAGCAGTTGTTGGAAATAGCATCGATATACCCTACATTTGTCTCAGCACATTAAGGCAACTCAAATTGGAAAGCAGGGGGCCATGAGCTCTGCCAACCTCACCTTGGCAGGTCAAGACACAGTGCCGATATTAATTTAGTATGGATGCCCTCGATAAGGGAGATTCGTACTATGGCATCCATGAGATCGTACCCGTCAGCAAAAGGCCTACGTTATTTTTCTATTGGCGTTTTGCTCGCACCACTCTTATTTTGTAACGCACTCGCTCAAGACAGTCTGGCAGATCAACTGCAAAAAGGTATAGATGAAGGTTCGTTAAAAGGTTTGCACAGTGTTGTAAGCATGGCAGACAATGAGCTTATTGCTTCGGCATTCTTCGACGGAGAGGACGAACTCTGGGGCAGGCCTCAGGGTATGACAAAACATTCAGCCGATACGCAACACGATCTACGCTCGGTCACTAAAAGCATTGTTGGATTACTTTACGCCATTGCCCGGGACAAAGGTGTCGTACCTGATCCAAGTGCGGGACTCTACGCACAGTTTCCAGCGTATGAAGATCTTGCTAGTGACAAAGCGCGTCAAAAAATAAAAATTGAACACGCATTAACGATGAGCATGGGCACTGCATGGAATGAAAACCTGCCTTACACTGATCCTAACAATAGCGAAATCGCGATGGAAAATGCCTCCGATCGCTATCGATTTATATTAGAGCAAGCCATTATTGGTGAGCCGGGAGTGCAATGGGATTACTCAGGTGGTGCAACAGCCATTGTTGGCAAGTTGATAGCGAATGGTGCTGGTAAATCGCTTGATGCTTTTGCGAAAGAAAACTTGTTCACCCCGTTAGGTATCTCGCAGTTTACCTGGGTAAAAGGTCGTGATAACGAACCTTCTGCTGCGTCAGGTTTGCGCTTGCGCGCGCTCGATCTTGCCAAAGTTGGCCAACTGATAGCAGATGGCGGTATGTATAAAGGCAAGCGGATAGTCTCAGAAAAAGCACTGGCAACAATGTTGAAGCCTCGTATGCAGATAGGTTCGAATTTCCAGTACGGTCATTTTTGGTATCTGCTTGGGCCGATTGATAACCCTGTTCTGGCGGCTGCATTTGGCAATGGTGGTCAGCGCTTATCAGTTAATGCCAAACAAAATCTTGTTACCGTTATTTTTGCGGGTAATTACAATCAGCCAGATGATTGGAAGCTGCCCGTTAAGGTCATAGAAGACTATATTGTGCCGGAGCTGCGTAAAGCCGGGAAACTCTAACGGTAGCGTATGCAATTACTTTTGTGTATTGATTGCATCCACTAGCGGGTATGTTGCTCGATCAATTGCAAGTTTCAGAGCAGTTTCAGTTGCGGAAAACACCTGTTTCCAATTGTCGTCCCGCCAGTTACCGCCAATATCGGCGCGCGCAATACCGAAGTCAGAATACAAAGTGGATTGCGTGGCAACATCCCATACGAACACTCTCACTAGTGAAAGCCCGTATGGTCGGCCGGTGGGTACTCCTAGGGGGCCGAAAGACCGACGAATGCCAAATTGTTGCATATCCAGTACAACCAGCGTTGTGCTATCGAGCTCATTTGCAATGTCGGTGAGTTCATAAGGTTGATCAAATCCATACGCTAAATAAATAGAGCTACTTCCTGGGTGCAGCTCCTCTAACGTTTCTTGTAATTTCATCACCGAGTGTTTGCCGGCTTTAGTCAAATCACCCTGATATAAGAACGGTTTTGACACAGACGCCACTGCGCCTTTGGCCTGTAGTGCTGTTGCAATTGGCGTTAGAAAATTTGATTCAACAATAGGGTCAGCCGGAACATTATCCAGCGCATCGCCTACATCTTCATGTGCCGACATCACAACGCCGTAGACCAACAGTCCGTTCGCACCGTCTGGTACAAACTGCCCGAGGTTGGATGCTGCACCTGATTCTTTGCAGCCGACATTTCTGGAGCACGGGCTTATCCAAACAACACCGACTTTGCTGTCTTTATTAATGGCATTGGGCTGCAGTTCGGTGATGCGCTCAGCATTTGCGGCGCAACCTGAAATGATAATGAGACCAAAGAGTATGAACCAGCTTTTTAGCCGGAAAATGTTAACGTCCATGCTTATTACCCTTATATTTTTACTCGGTGTAGTCGGGTGAGTATAGATTCGATGATGCCCCTGTCAAGTGCCAGCTCGGCTTATAAACGGCTGGATACCGGGCTAAATGGCCGTTTCAGGTATCCACATCACATTTTTTGCCCTTTTTGCCATCCGCTAAGTTTCCGCTAATTTTCGGTTCTTATAGTAGACCCATCAGCAAAAACGCTGACTCTTAAATAACCAGGGGATACCAAATATGATTAAGAACACAAACACCGTTAATATCGAAGGCACCGTAATCGACCACGATGAATTAAAATCTTTCGTGCTGCTTGATAATGATGACCCTAAAACCAAATGGTTGATCAAGCCGCTTATTTTAATTAGCGGAGTGGGTCTGGCGGTAGCAGCGGTATTCGCCAGCGTATTCTTGATGGCCGTGTCGCTACTTTTGGTGCCGGTGCTCGCTTTGGCCGGATGGGCGATGAAGTCAAACATAGAAAAAGCGGCGAAGCAGTCTGAGGCAAATGCGGATGCAGTAACTGATGCTACAGAGGTTGCCGAAACAGCAGAAGTCACAGAGGCGTCTGATGCCGCAGGAACGTCCACAGGTGAACCTAATCCTGCCTAGGAGTGTATGAAGTGCGAATATTGTTAGTAGAGGATGATTCGCAAATAGGCTCGGCCATCCACGATGCATTGCAAGATGCAGGCATGGCCGCAGATTGGGTACAAGATGGAGCAGCAGCATTGGCTAGTATAGAGGCGGGTTCTTTCGAGCTGGTGCTGCTGGATTTAGGTCTACCCAAACAAGACGGCATGACCGTTATCAAGAAACTACGTAACCAACGAAACAAAATTCCCATCATTGTTATCACCGCCAGAGACGCAGTCGAAGATCGAATAGCGGGACTCGATTTAGGCGCCGATGACTACATGGTAAAACCATTCCGAATTGCAGAGCTCATGGCCCGAATTCGAGCCGTCGCTCGGCGACACCAGAACACCGGCGAGCCCAATCTTGAAAATGTCGATTTCCTTATCGCTCCTGCGGATAAACGCGTTGAATACAAAGGCGCAGAAATGGAACTCACGGGTAAGGAGTATCGTTTACTGCATGCGTTAATGGTTTCACCGGGTAGAATTTATTCACGCGAAGAGCTAGAAGAGAAAATTTATGGTTGGGAAGAGGAAGTCAACAGTAATGCGATTGAGTTTCTGATTCACAGTCTTAGGAAGAAGTCTGATAAGTCGGCCATCAGGAACGTCAGAGGCTTGGGCTGGACAGTAAAACGAGAATGATCAAGCTCAACAACAATAATCCAAAGCTCAGCACCCGGCTGTCTGTATCGCTGGCGGTTGTACTGTTGGTTGTTCTCATAATTGCAACCATCACCGCGGCAATCTCCTCTTATTTGGAAGCACGCGAAATTCAGGATGAAACGCTTTTGTCCGTTGGCTATTTGGTCGGAAGTGGCCAGGTGAGTGTGCAATATGATCGAAACATCTTTAAAGACGACGACGTAGATGAAGGCGTACAAGTGTGGGAGGTAGGCAATAACAGCAGCGAAGGCTTCAAGATAAAACCATCCATCAGTGCCGGATTCCATACCATGAATGCACGCAAAAATATTTGGCGGGTGTTGATTGTTAAAGATGCTGATTCGAATAAAACATTTGCGGTGGCTCAAAAGCAATCGGTTAACGCAGAATTAGCTTTAAAAAGCGCAAAGAACACGGCGCTGCCGTTATTGGGTTTGTTGTTGCTATTACCGTTCTTAATATATTTTGTAGTGAGGTATTGCTTTAAACCGCTTAGCGATTTAAGTCACAGTATTGAATCATCTGACTCGCTGCTACCCGTAAACGTGACTAACAAGGATATCCCATACGAGGTGAAGCCGTTTGTGGCATCCATTGATGCTTTGCTCAAAAAGAACCATGAGCACATTGAACGTCAGCGGCGGTTCATTGCTGATGCCGCTCATGAGCTGCGTACGCCCATAACGGCATTATCGTTAGAGATAGAGAATCTGACGGAATCCAAAGATGAAGACACCAGACAAAAACGTCAAAACTCACTCTTTAATAGTGCTGAGCGATTGCAGCGTTTAGTGAATCAACTGCTTGACTTGGCCAGAAGTCAAAGTGTGACTAACGAAGAGATAGAAACGGTTGATGTAAATGACTTAGTTAAGGAACAAGTGTCTCAGTTACTGGTTTTAGCTGATCGAAAAAATATCGAAATTGAATTAGCTCGCAGTGAACCCGTGTCAATGATCAATTCGAAAGGTCAATTACAGCACTTGATTCAAAATGCATTATCCAATGCCATCAAATTTACACCGGACAATGGCACCGTGGAAATTGAAATATATCAGGAGAATGGTAGAGATATTTTCTGTGTCTCTGACAATGGGCCTGGTGCAACAACAGAAGATTTGGCACGTTTAGCAGAGCCATTTTATCGCAGTGCAGAACATGCAACCGGTACAGGCGCAGGATTAGGTTTAGCTATTTGTCAGGAAATCGCGACAAACCTTGGTGGTGAATTGTCGTTTGGTAATGGTTCCAAAGGCGGGTTTAAGTTTGTGTTTACACAGAAACTGCCGGTAAGTATTGCTGATTGACGTGTACAGAACCATTAAGGTGTTGCGTTATTAAAGTGCTTCATTAAGCCAATCTAAGACCCGGTAACAATCAATATTGCGCGTGCTTTCTTCTTTTGGCTTTATTGAATGCGGACGATCGGCAATATATCGAATGGTATCTCCCCGCTGTACTAAGTCGCTCATGATTTTCGCTCAGCCGCCACCGGTGCTGGCGCTTCTTGCCTGTCAAACATACCGTAGTCACGCACGACATTAGCGACTCGTAGTCGGTAGTCTTTGAAAATACCATTGCGGCCGCGCTGTTGAGCGTCTTTGTGGTCCATGACCTTGCGCCATTGCATCACGGCCTCTTCATCTCGAAAAAACGACAGCGACACCAGCTTTTGTGGATTCACCAAACTCTGGAATCTTTCTACGGAGATAAAGCCGTCAATTTTTTCAAGTTGCGGCCGAATGTTTGCTGCAACGGAAAGGTACTCGTCATTGCAACCTTCTGCCAGTTCCACTTCGAATATCACCGCAATCATGTTGTTTCTCCATGTGGTGCGGACGCAAGCGTTAAAAACGTCCGGTCTTCACGTAATAGAAATTTTTCGCGCTGGGCAAATTCATAACTCTCTTTGCCGATTGGGTCGGCTGCGAGTCTGGCGCGATAGGCCTCATAGTCCGCCAGACTCGCAATGTTATACATGCCATAAGCCAAGGTGCTGGATCCCTCGCATGGTGTAAAGTAGCCAATTAGGTCGGCGCCACACCTCGGAATAGCCTCACCCCAATTGCGCGAGTACTGCTCGAACTGAGCCTTCTTAGTTGGATCAATATGGTAACGAATCACGCAAGTTAGCATCTGGATATCCTTCATTTGTAAGGTTTTCGGTGAGTATGAACGTTTGTAATGTGTGAATGCTTCGGTTAACATCGAACTATGGATAGCACGCCGAATATTGCCAAAATTGGGGCTCTGCTTGGAGATAATGCCCGCGCTCGCATGCTCAGTGCGCTTATGCACGGCAAAGCACTGACCGCATCTGAGCTAGCAACCGAAGCTGGCATTACTGCACAAACTGCCACAACGCACTTATCCAAATTGGAGGCTGGTGGATTGCTATTGATGCGCAAACAAGGACGGCACAAGTACTTTGCTCTTGCCAGCGAAGACGTGGCTGCGCTTTTGGAATCGCTAATGAATTTGACCAGCGCGCACGAGCCTCTGCGAACACATACCGGGCCGCGAGATGAACGAATGAGAGTTGCACGAGTTTGCTACAACCATTTAGCCGGATACAAAGGTATCCAGCTATACGATTATTTGATTAGCAGTAGCTGCATCCTTGATAAGAAAGGTTCATTAATAGTCACTGCGAAAGGTGAACGGTTTGTTGGTGATCTTGGTATTGATCTAAACGCGCTACGAGCATCCCGATCTCCGCTGTGCAGAACGTGTCTTGACTGGAGTGAACGTCGCACTCATTTGGCGGGTAGTCTTGGTCGAGCCCTTTTTGAAAGATTCGAACAGTTGCGGTGGTTGAAACGAGTGCCAGGTAGCAGGGCGATAAAATTCAGTGTAAAAGGCGATCGAGAGTTTAACCGAGTATTTAAGGTAAATTAAAACTGATACCCAATCGATATCGAAATTCCATTCTTCAACCTAGCATCATAATCAACGAGATCCGTATCGAATACGAATTCAAAATACCGGATAATAGAATCCAGTGCCTGCTCACCTGAATTGTAGGCTCGAAAGAAATCTATTCCAAATACCCAGCCTTTAGTAGTACCTGATGAGAGATAGTAATTAGCACTTATTGCACCACCGGCGATATATTGGTTACCAAATAGTTGCCCACCCAGCGACACATTGGGAAGGATAAAGCGCTCATAACCGAATGAAGTCCCGGTGTAGCCAAACCCCAATTTGAACTTCGAGTTGTTGCTGTTGAGGAGTGCGCCTTGCCAGCCAATCACGCCACCGTACTGCAAGCCGGCACCAACCGATTGCTTAAATTCAGCAGCCATCCCAGTGTTACAGCAATAAATCAGCATGATAGCCATCACGCTTTGTTTGAATATGTTCATGAAAACTAATCCGTTAAATGACTGCAAGGTTTTTAAAAATGAGCTCATCTATCGCCGTTACAAATGGGACGTGGTCAACAACGCTCATGCCAACATGCGATCACTGTTCTGCGAAAATATAGTGGAAGTTAAATTAGCGTAAGTTTGCATCTTCTACTGTATGCATATGTAACACTTACTAAACCAGTCGGCGTTTAATCACCCTAATGACGTAAACTAAGCTCATTGTTTACACTCATTCAAATTGACAAGCGCACCAGGAATCCTTTCGCACAATGAACGACCAGCTAAACAGTTTGTTAAGCGAAGGCTTACGCATGCTGAAAGTCAATGTGGATTCCACACAACAAGAACAACTGTTGAGCTTCGTTCAGTTGTTGGATAAGTGGAACCGTGTGTATAACCTAACGGCGGTTCGCGATCCCAATGACATGGTGGCTAAACACTTACTGGATAGTTTGTCGTTACTCTCGTGGTTGCCTCAGCTAGCCATAGACAAGGCAAGCAAGCTCGAGAATCACCAGAGTAAAGTTTACGACCTGCTGGACGTTGGTAGTGGTGCCGGATTGCCAGTACTGCCGTTGGCGATTGCGCGACCCGATTTAAACTTCGTGTCTGTTGAATCCAACGGCAAGAAAACCCGCTTTCAACAACAGGCCTGCGTTGAACTGAGATTGAACAATGTGGAGGTTGTCCATTCGCGCATTGAAGACGCCCATATTAAAGCGGCAACCATTGTGTCGCGCGCGTTCACTGCGCCTGATAATTTTTTGCGCAGTATCGAACCGCATTGTAAGTCCAATGCGCAAATTATCATCATGTTGGGTTTAAAAGAGCGCATGCCGCGCACCTTGCCAGACGGATTTCAACTGCAGGGCGTGTATGAAATTGATGTGCCGTACATCGATTCCAGTCGACATGTGGCCATTTGTGTCAAGAACTGATCGGCGAGCAGTCCTTTTATAGATTACACTCTATAGATGAGCCGCATTATCGCAATTGCCAACCAAAAAGGTGGAGTCGGGAAAACCACGACCAGCGTCAATCTTGCGTCCGCACTGGGTAGCATGAATAAGCGCGTGCTGCTGATCGACCTGGACCCGCAAGGCAATGCCACTATGGGCTGTGGCATCGATAAAAACGAAACCGAGCTAACCGGCTACGATCTGCTGGTCGAAGGCACGCCTGTATCCGACGTGGCGCAAGCATCCGAAGCTAATAACTGCGATATATTGCCTGCCAATGCTGATTTAACAGCGGCCGAAGTCGAGCTGATGGCCATGGACGATCGCGAGCAGACACTTA
Organism: uncultured Granulosicoccaceae bacterium; assembly: GCA_964390335.1. Classification (GTDB taxonomy): domain Bacteria; phylum Pseudomonadota; class Gammaproteobacteria; order Granulosicoccales; family Granulosicoccaceae; genus Granulosicoccus. Next base: position 11,760 of record CAYMHU010000025.1, read on the forward strand.
AAAACGCGCTGGCTCCCGCACGGGCAAATTACGATTACATTCTGATTGACTGCCCGCCTTCGCTGAACATACTCACCCTGAATGCGTTTGTTGCCGCTGATAGCGTGTTGGTGCCTATTCAATGTGAGTACTACGCGCTGGAAGGTTTATCTGCACTGCTCGAAACCATCGATGGGGTGCGGGAGGCGGTCAATCCGCAACTGAAAATCGAAGGCTTGCTGCGCACCATGTTCGATGGGCGCAATAATTTAGGCGTGGAAGTCTCCGCTCAGTTGGTGGAGCATTTTGGTGAGCAAGTGTTCAGAACCATCGTGCCGCGCAACGTACGTCTGGCTGAGGCACCCAGCCACGGTGTGTCTATTGTGGGTTACGATAAATCATCACGTGGTGCATTGGCGTATCTTGCGCTGGCAGGTGAAATTCTGCGTCTCGAAGCTCAACGTGGTAGTGCTAACCCGCGATCAGGAGCCGCAACTCAAGTGCCCCCAGCGACCGATAAAACAGTGGTTGAATCAACGAATAAAATAGAGTCGGCGAATGGTTAAGAAAACGCGTATGGGACGCAATCTCAATGCTTTGTTGGGCGGTGCCACAAAAAACCGGCCAGCCGATGAGCCCGCGCAAAGCCCCACCAGCCCAGCTACAGATTCTTCACCCAGCCCAGACGCGAGTGCCGGTGCCGTCGAGGAGTCAAAAAGTAACGACGTTATTAACAAGAATGCTACCCATAACAGTACGGCCGCTTCGATAAGCCCAATATCGAGCGCGACCACGTCGGCACCAATCAGTGATTCCTCAAACTCGGTGCAAAGCGCCAACGACAGTTCCGCGGCACAAGCTCCAATTGTGGAAGCCGACATGCAAAGCGGCGATAAATTGCGCATGTTGGGCGTTGATCAAATCAGTCGCGGTACGTATCAGCCGCGCCGACACTTTGATCAAGAACTGTTGCAGGAGTTGGCCGATTCGATCACTGCTCAGGGCTTAATTCAGCCCATATTGGTCCGAGCCTATGCAGGGAAATTCGAGCTGATAGCGGGTGAACGACGTTGGAGAGCTGCACAATTGGCGGGTATCACTGATATTCCGGCCATTGTGCGAGACATGGACGATCAGTCGGTTGCGGCTGTGTCGCTCATCGAAAATATTCAGCGTGCCGACCTCAACCCCTTGGAAGAGGCGCATGCCCTCGAACGCTTGTGTAACGAATTCAGTATGACGCATCAACAGGTTGCCGAGGAAGTGGGTCGCTCTCGCGTTGCTGTAACCAATCTTATGCGCCTGTTAGAGCTGCACGATGATGTAAAGCAGCTGGTTGATACTGGTGAGCTGGATATGGGGCACGCCCGCGCCATTCTCGGAGCACCGCGTGGCGACCAGCCAGATATTGCGCGGCGCGTCATAACCCAGAATATGACGGTTCGCGCCGTTGAAAAGCTGGTTAAAGATCTGCGCGAAGGTAAATCACCAGCTAAACCGGTGGCGGCCAAACCCGACCCGAATATCGAAGCGTTGCGCGAAAAACTGAGCACCTTATTGGGTGCCGCGGTGGCCATAAAACACAAAAAAGGCGGATCCGGCACTTTGGAAATCAGTTATTCCTCCGTGGATGAACTGGAAGGAATCCTGAAACACATTAATTAGTGCCTAAGAAATCACGCTTGCTGGTTTGATTAAATAACCTACAATCGTGTCTGCGGCGGCAAACTGTCTAAATCGGCGTTAAATTCCCGCGTTGGGTGCGTCTTAATCTGGCAACTCTAATTTCGGCAGCTAACACGTAAAAGACTTAAAACGCTGTTATAATTCGCCGATAAATTCGGACGGTTTTTGTCCCGCTAATAACCAAGGTGTTCGGCTACTTGAGCCTTCTATATGCAGCAGGCTAGTCAACGTTTGCGTGTTATTAAGCTGTTATTGCTTGGTCAGTTTGTTGCTATAGCACTGGTCGCAATCGCTGGTTTGTTGATCGGCGGTCAACTGCAAGCAGTATCGGCAGGCCTGGGTGGCATGATCGCCTGGTTACCGAACACTTATTTTGCTCTTCGGGCGTTTCGCCATCGAGGAGCCAGAGCTGCGCAAAAAATAGTGCGCTCTTTTTATGCTGGCGCTGCCGGCAAGATGATTTTGACTATGGCGTTGTTCGCCATTGTGTTTATTAAGGTCAAACCGCTAAGCCCATTGGCGTTATTCGCAGGCTTCGCGATCGTACAAACAATGACTTGGATTGTGCCGTTAGTGTTCGCACTATATGAACGAGGGCGGTACTCGCAGTAGGAAAATATGGCATCTTCTGAAGCTGGTAGGACAACTACCGAATATATTCAGCATCACCTGCAAAATCTGGTGTTTGGTTATCACCCTGAAAACGGCTTGGGTATCGCTCATGGCGGTCAGGAAGCCGCGGAAATGGGCTTTTGGGCCATTCATCTGGACTCCATGTTCTGGTCCATTGGCCTGGGTTTGTTATTCCTGTGGTTATTTAAAAAGGCTGCGGATAAAGCCACCGCTGGCGTACCTGGCGGCTTGCAGAACTTTGTTGAAACCATCGTTGAATTCGTTGACGAGAACGTGCGCGACACCTTCAACGGAAAAAGCCAACTGGTTGCCCCATTAGCACTCACTATTTTCGTCTGGGTTTTCCTAATGAACCTGATGGATCTTATCCCGGTTGACTGGATACCGTACGCGTCAGAGCTAGCCGGCATCCCATATATGAAAATCGTGCCGACCACCGACGTCAACGTCACACTGGGTATGTCTTTCTCTGTATTCGCACTCATGATTTACTACAGCTTCAAAATCAAGGGTGCCGGGGGTTTCTTTGCTGAGCTGGCGTTCCAGCCGTTTAACAGTCCTAACAAGCTGGTTCAACTATTGTTTGTGCCAATTAATCTGCTGTTAGAAGGTGTTGCACTTATCGCAAAACCTATTTCACTTGGGCTGCGATTATTCGGCAACATGTACGCTGGTGAGCTTATCTTTATTCTGATTGCACTACTGCCGTTTTATGCGCAGTGGGCTTTATCTGTACCGTGGGCCTTGTTCCACATATTGGTTATCACGTTGCAAGCATTTATCTTCATGATGCTGACCATCGTGTATATGAGCATGGCGCACGAGCATCACTAGGGCTACGTGCACAGTTAGATTTTTAGCAATTTTGCTTTTTAGTTTTAAAACTTAAATTTATATTTTTTGGGAGTTAGTAATGGAAACAGTAGTTGGCTTGACCGCAATTTCAGTTGGCCTGTTGATTGGTCTTGGTGCTCTTGGTACTGCGATCGGCTTCGGTCTATTGGGTGGTCGTTTTCTGGAAGGTGCTGCTCGTCAGCCAGAAATGACACCGATGCTGCAGGTTAAAATGTTCATCGTGGCGGGTCTGCTTGATGCGGTTCCAATGATCGGTGTTGGTATTGCTCTATTCTTCACGTTTGCGAACCCATTCGTCGCTCAGGTCACTGGCGGTTAAAGCCACCCTAAAGTAGAAGGAGAGCAACATGAATATGAACCTGACACTTATTGGCCAGGCAATTTCATTCGCTATCTTCGTATCCCTGTGCATGAAGTATGTGTGGCCGCCGATTATGGCTGCGATGCGGGAACGTCAGGATAAAATCGCGCAGAGTCTTGCCGATGCCGAACAAGGCGCACAGCGTCGTGAAGAAGCTGAGCAGGAAGTTGAAACAATGTTGCGCGATGCGAAAGCTCAAGCAGCAGAAATTGTTGCTCAAGCTCAGAAGCGCGGCAATGAAATCATTGAAGAATCCAAAACGACTGCGCGGTCTGAAGGCGATCGCCTGAAAGCAGCTGCACAATCTGAAATCGATCAGGAAGTCGTTACAGCAAGAGAAACCCTGCGTGCGCAGGTTGGGTCACTTGCAGTAGCAGGCGCTAGCAAAATTTTAGGTGCAGAAGTCAATGCGGAATCCCACGCAAAGGTTATTGATGACCTGGTCGGACAACTCTAAGGGTGTCTGAGCATGGCTGACTTTACAACTGCTGCCCGACCATACGCGAAAGCGGTGTTCGAAATAGCGCGTGACTCTGGCAAGTTTGATGACTGGTCAAATCGGCTCGAAGTATTGGGTGCCATTATCGGCAACCCCGATATGCAAGAACGACTTGACGCACCAAACCTGACTCAAGGCGATGCTGCACGCATGGTGGAAACCGTTGCTAGCGACGTGATCAACGATGATGACAGCCGCAACTTCATTAAATTATTAGCCGAAAACAACCGCATGAAACTGCTGTCTGATATCGGTGGCATTTATGAAGAGCTGCGCGCTGAGGCCGAAGGTGAAATCGAAGCGACTGTCACTACCGCGTTCGAATTAACGGATGAGCAAAGCAATAAAATTATTGCAGCGCTCAGCAAGCGTCTGGATAGAAAAGTACGCATCGTTAGCACCGTGGATAGCAACCTGATTGGCGGCGCCATTATTCGTGCCGGTGACTTGGTTATCGATGGCTCTGTTAAAGGTCGTCTTGAACAAATGACAAACGCAGTCGGTTCTTAATATTAAGAGCCTTTAACTCTTTGGCGATGAGCGCAAAGAGTCAGTAATACATAATGGGCTTTGCCTCAGATAGCTGTTGGCAAAGCAAAGCCGCAAAGTTGCGGCACTCTAGAGGATTTTTGCTATGCAACTGAACCCATCAGAAATCAGTGAACTGATCAAACAACGGATCGGTGATTTTGAAGCGTCAGCAGACGCACGTACCGAAGGTACAATCGTAAGTCTTAACGACGGTATTGTTCGTATCCACGGTCTAACCGACGTTATGTCTGGTGAGATGATCGAATTCCCTAACAACCTGTACGGTCTGGCGTTGAACCTTGAGCGTGACTCTGTTGGTGCGGTTGTACTGGGCGACTATAAGTCGTTATCAGAAGGCGACAAAGTTAAATGTACTGGTCGTATCCTTGAAGTACCCGTTGGTCCTGAAATGCTGGGTCGCGTGGTTAACTCTTTGGGTGAGCCAATCGACGGCAAAGGCCCAATCAATGCGGCAGCCACGTCACCAATTGAAAAAATCGCTCCTGGTGTAATCGATCGTCAATCAGTTGATGAGCCGGTTCAAACAGGTTTGAAAGCAATCGATGCGATGGTACCGGTTGGTCGTGGTCAACGTGAACTTATTATCGGTGACCGCCAAACGGGTAAAACAGCAGTAGCCATCGATGCGATCATCAACCAGAAAGGCACTGGTATTAAATGTATCTATGTGGCTATTGGTCAAAAGCAATCAACCATCGCTAACGTTGTAACCAAGCTTGAAGAGCACGGTGCGATGGACCACACCATTGTCGTTGCAGCGGGTGCGGCAGACTCTGCTGCAATGCAATACGTTGCGCCATACGCTGGTTGTGCCATGGGTGAATACTTCCGTGATCGCGGTGAAGATGCACTGATTGTGTATGACGATTTGACTAAACAAGCGTGGGCTTATCGCCAAGTATCACTGCTACTACGTCGTCCTCCAGGTCGTGAAGCTTATCCTGGTGATGTTTTCTACTTACACTCTCGTTTATTAGAGCGTGCGTCACGCGTAAGTGCAGACTACGTTGAAAAATTCACCAACGGCGAAGTCAAAGGCAAAACCGGTTCGCTAACCGCATTGCCCATCATTGAAACGCAAGCGGGTGACGTATCTGCGTTCGTACCAACCAACGTAATTTCGATTACCGATGGTCAGATCTTCCTCGAAACCGATTTGTTCAACGCAGGTATCCGACCAGCGATTAACGCGGGTCTGTCGGTATCTCGAGTAGGTGGTGCGGCACAAACCAAAATCATCAAGAAGCTTGGTGGTGGTGTTCGATTGGCACTGGCTCAGTATCGTGAATTGGCGGCGTTCTCGCAGTTCGCATCTGATCTTGATGAAACCACTCGTAAGCAGTTGGAACGTGGTCAGCGCGTTACAGAATTAATGAAGCAGAAGCAGTATTCACCGCTATCGGTTGGTGAGCTGGGTGTTTCTCTGTATGCGGCTAATGAAGGCTTCCTTGACGATGTTGATTTCAACAAAGTGGTTAGCTTTGAAGAAGGTTTACATGCTCACATGCGTAGTAATCATCAAGATCTGCTTGATCAGGTGAGTGAGTCAGGTGACTGGAACGATGACATCGCCGCGGCATTCCGTAAGGGAATCGAAGCATTCAAAGCGAACGGCACTTGGTAGTCGTTCGCAACGCTTTGATGACAAGCAATACGGAGTCCCGACATGGCAAGTGAAAAAGAGATAAGAACGCAGATCGCGAGTATTAAGAATACTCAAAAGATCACTAAGGCTATGGAAATGGTAGCCGCAAGTAAAATGCGTAAAGCTCAAGACCGTATGGCTGCTAACCGCCCGTATTCTCAAAAAATGCGCAGCGTAATAGGTCACGTGGCTTCGGCAAACATTGAATATCACCACCCATACCTGATGGACCGACCCGATGTAAAACGTGTTGGTTACATTATTGTGTCCACTGATCGTGGATTATGCGGTGGTTTAAACACGAATCTGTTCAAACAAGCGGTAGCGTCAATGGCCGAATGGTCAGACAAAGGTGCTGAAATAGATGTGGTCACCATTGGTAAGAAGTCACAGGCGTTTTTCAAGCGCATGGGCGCCAACATTGTGGGTCAGGTTACTGATCTGGGTGATGCACCTGAACTGGCAACACTGATTGGTAGTGTAAAAATCATGCTCGACGCATACGACGAAGGACGTCTAGAGCGTTTGTACATTGTTGAGAACGAATTCGTTAATACAATGACGCAAACTCCAAGCGTTACGCAGTTATTACCTGCAAAGCCAGACGCTGACGAACAGCTCACGCATCATTGGGATTACATTTACGAGCCCGATTCAAAATCAGTGGTCGATCACTTAATGACTCGCTACATCGAGTCCCTGGTTTATCAGGCAGTGGTCGAGAACATTGCGTGCGAAATGGCGTCACGAATGCTCGCGATGAAGAGTGCATCGGATAATGCGGGCGATCTGATTGACGATTTGCAGTTGAAGTACAACAAAGCACGTCAAGCAGCTATTACACAAGAAATATCAGAGATTGTGGGTGGTGCGGCAGCGGTATAACCGTTTACACACTTAACCCACAGCTGTTGCTGCAGAGTGGTTTGCAACAGCTTTAATAAACAGTTTTAATTTTTGGGAACACAGCTATGAGTTCTGGAACAGTTGTAGAAATTATCGGTGCGGTAGTCGACGTGGAGTTTCCACGTGATGCAGTGCCAAAAACCTATGATGCATTAACCATTGAAGGCACCGACATTACCTTGGAAGTTCAAGGTCAGTTGGGTGACGGAATCGTGCGTTCAATCGCGATGGGTTCATCGGAAGGTTTGAAGCGTGGTCTTGTTGCAACAAACACAGGTAAGCCAATCTCGGTACCTGTTGGTCAGGCAACGCTGGGTCGCATCATGGATGTATTGGGTAACCCAATCGATGAAGCCGGTCCAATCGCTACTGAAGATCGCATGCCGATTCACCGTGAGCCACCAACCTATGCAGAGCAATCAGGTTCAACCGAACTGCTAGAAACCGGCATCAAAGTTATCGACTTACTCTGCCCGTTTGCGAAAGGCGGTAAAGTTGGATTGTTCGGTGGTGCGGGTGTAGGCAAAACCGTAAACATGATGGAACTGATTCGTAACATCGCGGCAGAGCACTCTGGCTTCTCGGTATTCGCAGGTGTAGGTGAGCGTACTCGTGAAGGGAACGACTTCTACCACGAAATGAAAGAGTCAAATGTACTCGATAAAGTAGCACTGGTTTATGGCCAGATGAATGAGCCTCCTGGAAACCGTTTGCGTGTAGCACTAACCGGTTTGACCATGGCGGAATACTTCCGTGATGAAGGGCGTGACGTACTGATGTTTATCGATAACATTTATCGATACACACTGGCAGGAACCGAGGTATCAGCACTGCTGGGTCGTATGCCATCAGCGGTAGGTTATCAGCCAACACTGGCACAGGAAATGGGTGATCTGCAAGAGCGAATCACTTCAACCAAAACCGGTTCTATCACATCTATCCAAGCGGTATACGTACCTGCGGATGACTTGACTGACCCGTCTCCTGCAACCACGTTTGCTCACTTGGATGCAACGGTTGTACTGTCTCGAAACATTGCGGAACTGGGTATCTACCCCGCCGTTGACCCGCTTGATTCAACCAGTCGTCAGTTGGATCCACAAGTTATCGGTGCTGATCACTACGATACGGCTCGTGCAGTACAAAACACACTGCAGCGTTATAAAGAGTTGAAAGACATCATCGCTATTCTGGGTATGGACGAATTGTCTGAAGAAGATAAGCTGGTTGTAGCACGTGCTCGTAAGGTACAGAACTACTTGTCACAGCCATTCTTCGTTGCGGAAGTATTCACCGGTTCTCCCGGTAAGTACTGCACATTGAAAGACACCATCGCGGGCTTTAAAGGTATTTGCGCAGGCGAATACGACCACTTGCCAGAGCAGGCGTTCTACATGGTAGGTGCGATTGACGAAGCGGTTGAAAACGCTAAGAAGATGGCTAGCTAATCATGGCTGCCACCTTCAAAGTCGACATCGTTAGCGCTGAGCAGGAGATTTTCTCCGGCGAAGCGGAAATGATCGTCGCTTCGGCAGAGCTGGGTGAGGTCGGTATTGCACCTGGCCACACGCCATTTATCACGCGTATCAAGCCAGGTGAAATTCGGGTGAAGACGTCTGGCGATGACGAAGATTTAGCGATTTACGTGTCGGGTGGAATTCTTGAAGTTCAGCCGTACGTTGTAACCGTGTTGTCGGATACTGCGTTGCGTGTGGATGACATCGATGAAGCCGCTGCGCAGAAATCGAAAGAAGAAGCCGAAGCTGCGTTAGCAGGTGCGAAGCCAGGCGAGATTGACTATGCCGCAGTTCAATCGCAATTGGCTGAGGCTGCAGCACAGCTGCAGTTGGTTAAAAAGCTGCGAAAATAGGGCTTTTGGTACGCACTTCACATTAAAGCAAGCTGTCAATTTTGACGCTATCTTGTTTAACGGAACCGCCGACTTACATGTCGGCGTTTTTGTTTGTGGATTACGAATATGTGGAATGCGAATAATTGGCTGCTTTTCAATAAATTTCGCTTTGAGTCTCGGTTAGGCCGAGCGTCAATCTTCGCAATAGTTTCCAGTCTGCCATTACGGTTGATGGTTATTGATTGCGATAATATTCGCGTATATCGCATTACTTCGGAGTATTAAATGGCGATCAAGCTGATTGTTCTTGCTGCCGGCAAAGGTACACGCATGAAATCAAGCATGCCCAAGGTGCTGCACCGGTTAGCCGGTCGGCCGCTGTTGGGTCATGTTCTTGACACAACGGCAACACTTAACCCTGCCAGTGTCACGGTGGTCATCGGTCACGGATCAGACCAAGTACAACAAACAATCCAGCATTCTGTGAACTGGGCCATGCAAACTGAACAACTGGGTACCGGCCATGCGGTTCAGCAGGCACTCGAAGGTATTGAAGATGACGATACGGTGCTTATTACGTATGGCGATGTGCCATTGACCAGAGCGGAGACGTTTCAATCGTTGGTGGATGTAACCAATCAGAATCAGCTGGGTCTGTTGTCTTTGATCGTGGACGATCCATCCGGATATGGCCGTATTAAACGAGTTAATGGTGCCGTAACCGGGGTTGTTGAGCAAAAGGACGCAACTGCTGAGGAGCTCGCAATCAATGAAATTAATGCGGGCGTATTAGCCGTAAACGGTGGTGCGCTGAAATCGTATTTGAGCCAAATTAGCAACGATAATGCGCAGGGTGAATACTACCTCACGGATATTTTCAGCTTAGCCGTTCAAGATGGCCAAGTTATTCAGACGGTACACCCACAAGATGCATGGGAAGCTGAAGGTATTAACAGTCGCGAACAATTAGCCACGCTTGAACGCGTTTATCAGATGACACAGGCCGAAACTCTAATGGCTGCAGGTGTGACCTTGCGCGATCCGGCACGCATTGATGTTAGAGGGTTGCTAACAACCGGAACCGATAACGAGATCGATGTTAATTGTGTTTTTATCGGCGAATGCAGTATTGGAAACAATGTCACGATTGGACCCAATTGCGTCATTATTGATAGTCATTTGGGCGATGGCAGCGTAGTACTGTCTCACTGTGTACTTGAGGGTGCAACACTTGGCGAAAATTGCAGTATCGGCCCATTTGCAAGATTACGCCCGGGTTCGATGCTGGCAAACGATGCAAAGATCGGTAACTTCGTCGAAACAAAGAACGCCAATATCGGTGTAGGTAGTAAGGTGAATCACCTGAGCTATGTGGGTGACTCTGAAGTCGGTACAAATGTGAATATCGGTGCTGGGACCATCACTTGTAATTATGACGGTGCTAACAAGCATAAAACCGTTATTGAAGATAACGTTTTTATTGGTTCGAATTCAGCATTGGTGGCGCCCGTTACCATCGAAGCAGACGCAACTGTTGGTGCGGGATCGACAATCGGTAAAAACGTATCGAAGGCTGCTTTGGCGTTAACACGTGCAAAGCAAACTGAAATCAAAGACTGGCCGCGTCCAGTTAAAAAGAAATAATATGTTCAAGGACTCATAAGCCATGTGTGGAATTGTAGGTGCAGTAGCGCAGCGTGACATAGCAGACATCTTGTTGATGGGCTTGCAAAGCCTTGAATACCGTGGATACGATTCTGCGGGTGTTGCTGTAATCGATGCTAATGGCGACATGCAGAGAATTCGTCGGGTTGGCAAGGTTAAGTCACTTGTAGATGCAGTTGATGAAGTTGGCATGCCGGGTGGTGTGGGCATCGCACATACTCGATGGGCTACACACGGTGAACCAAACGAGAAAAATGCGCATCCACATGTTTCCACTGATCGCATTGCGGTTGTGCACAACGGTATTATCGAAAATCACGAAGAACTCAGAGCGCAGTTGCAAAGCGAAGGCTACGAGTTCGATTCAGACACCGATACCGAAGTCATCGCGCACTTGGTTGAAAAAGAACTGAAGTCCACCGGTTCGTTATTCAGTGCAGTGCAAAACGTTGTAAGACTCCTTGAAGGTGCGTACGGCACTGTCATCATGGATAAAAATCAACCGGAACGTTTGATCGTTGCACGCTCTGGCAGTCCCTTGGTTATTGGTTATGGTGTTGGAGAACATTTCATTGCATCGGACCAACTGGCTCTGTTACCAGTCACGCGTAAATTTGCATACTTGGAAGAAGGCGATGTTGCTGAAATCACACGCACGTCTGTGTCGATCGTTGATGAAGACGGCAATCCGGTTGAACGCAAAATAGAAGAATCCAACTTAGCGAACGATGCGAGCGATAAGGGGAACTACCGTCACTATATGCAAAAGGAAATTTATGAACAGCCAGTAGCTATCCAACGCACACTGGAAGGTCGATTCGAAAACGGTCTAATACTGGACTCGGCATTTGGTGAATCGGCGTCTGAGCTACTGTCTAAGGTAGAGCACGTGCAGATAATTGCCTGTGGTACCAGTTATCATGCGGGCATGACAGCCCGCTATTGGTTAGAAGCGTTTGGTGGTGTGTCGTGCAATGTTGAAATTGCATCTGAGTATCGCTATCGCGAATCCCATGTGCACGACAACAGTTTGTTAGTCACCATATCGCAATCCGGTGAAACAGCCGATACGCTTGCCGCGTTGCGCTTAGCGCAAAAGCAAGGCTACATGACCAGCCTGACGTTATGTAACGCACCCGGCTCTTCCTTGGTGCGTGAATCCGACATGGCTTACTTGATGAAAGCTGGCGCCGAGATTGGTGTGGCATCAACTAAAGCATTTACAGTGCAGCTAACCGGGTTGTTAATGCTAGCGGGTGCAATAGGCCAGCACAATGGTATGTCAAAAGAGAAATCTGCCGAGCTGTGCAAAGCTCTGCAAAGCCTGCCAACAAAGCTTGATCAAGCTCTGGCAATGGATGAACCCATTCAAGCACTGGCGGAAGATTTTGCCGATAAACACCACAGTTTGTTTTTAGGTCGCGGTGATCAATACCCCATTGCAATGGAAGGCGCACTGAAGCTAAAAGAAATTTCTTATATCCACGCCGAGGCCTACGCTGCGGGTGAACTAAAGCACGGACCATTGGCGCTAATTGATGCCGATATGCCTGTTATTGTGGTAGCACCGAAAAATGACCTGGTTGAAAAACTAAAGTCGAATGTAGAAGAAGTTCGAGCACGAGGCGGCCTCATGTATGTGTTCGCTGATAAGGACGCCAAGTTTAAGAGCGACGAAACAATGAAGGTACTTGAAGTACCGGTTTGTGATGAGCTCATCGCGCCCATTATTTATACGGTTCCGCTGCAATTGCTTTCTTATCATGTGGCAATAATCAAAGGTACTGATGTTGATCAACCACGGAACCTTGCTAAGTCTGTAACCGTTGAATAG
>CAYMHU010000025.1:24326-38679 GCA_964390335.1 uncultured Granulosicoccaceae bacterium
GTTAGCTCGACATAATCCAGCCACTGGCATACCATCCCCCAATGCCAGTTTCAGATAATGTAAAAGCCAGCCTGTTCATGATGTTGTCCATGCTGGGCTTCGTGATAAATGACGTACTAATTAAATCGTTGCACGGTAGTTTGCCCACACCACAAATCATGTGGATTCGTGGTTTGATGCTGACGATTTTAATATTCCTGATTGTATGGCAACGTGGATTATTACCTCGATGGAAAGAAGCGTTCACAGCCAGAGTCTCGCTAAGGGGTGCAATGGAAGGTGGCGCCACCTTGTGCTTCTTAACCGCTTTGCCGCTATTGCCTTTTGCCAATTTGTCGGCGATTTTGCAATCACTGCCATTGGCCGTAACGTTGGGCGCAGCGTTGTTTTTGGGAGAACCGGTTGGTTGGCGTAGATGGTTGGCCATTATCGTTGGTTTTGTTGGCGTACTTATTATTATTCGCCCCGGATATACCGGTTTTCATATCGCTTCGTTATTGGTGTTGTTGTCCGTTGTCTTTGCTGCTGCACGCGACCTGATCACCAGAGGGCTGCCAAGCAGACTGCCTTCGTTGTTGGTATCGGGGTTTAGCGCTTTTTTTATCGGGATTGTGGGCATGGTTATCACGCTGTTTTTGGATAACTGGGTGCCAATGAACCTGCATCAAACTGTGGTGCTGTTAGGGGCATCGTTCTTTTTATTTTTCGGGTACCAATTTATTATTTTATCGATGCGTACGGGTGAGGTTGGATACGTGGTGCCGTATCGCTACACCAGTTTGTTGTGGGCAATTGTATTTGGGTATGTGTTTTTTGGTGAGGTGCCGGATGCGCTGACTTTTCTCGGTTCCGCCATTGTTGTGGCAATGGGTTTATATACCTTATACCGAGAGTTACGGCTTAAATCCCAAACGGACAACCCGTAACTACCGCGGGGTAGGCAGATCAGTGTAAAAAGGTAGGATCGATCCGATTTTGACACTTTAGCTAACTGTTCTCAGATTTGTCTGACCATACGTGTTCAATGATTTCATCCTCGTCTTCCAACAACTCCAACTGTGCATCATCTGCGGCTTCAATCGCGACTTCGGCACCTACAGCTGTAATGCGTGTTGTGACTGTTACGTGAGGTGCAAGATCTTCAGGTGCAATGTTGTATTTGCGTTGCGTTAGACGATAAATTCCGTACGCGCAGATAGTGGCCATTAGAATGGCAATGGTTATAAAAAACCAGTGATTGCCAAATTTCTGCATGGCATACCCCACGACAATTGGTCCTGTCATAGCGCCGCATCCGTTGATAAACAGTAAACCGCCTGATGCGGCAGGCATTAAGTCGCTGTCGAGGTAATCGTTTGTGTACGCCAGTAGCAATGAATAAATAGGGTTGGACATGCCACCAATTAAAAAAGCCACCACGAATAACGAGATGATGTGATTTCCTATGAATATGCCCGAAGTGGCCGTTAACGCGCCCATGCCTGTGACGGCAATAATCAAGTAACGTCGATCATATCGATCTGATAGCCAACCAATGGGGTACTGCAATAACATGCCGCCCAGATAAATAGCCGTGACGAATATCGACACGTTTGCAATAGACAAACCGATTTCAGTAGCATAGACCGGTGACATTCCATACAACGTTGCAAATACTCCACCGAGTAGCAATGTCCCAAAGCATGCTAATGGCGATACTTTGATTAGCTCTTTAATAGACATGGCTCGCGCCGTTTCGAATCTTGGCGCAGGGCTGGACGATAACAAGATAGGCGCAAATGACACCGATACCAGTACGGTTATGAGCACGAATAAATCGTAACCGTTAGGGTCTGCAACATTAAGCAGTAGTTGCCCCAGCACCATGCCCAGCATCTGCACTATTAGATACAAGGATAACGACTGCCCTCTGGTTTCATTTGTGGCCGAATCGTTAAGCCAACTTTCTGTCACAACATAGATACCGGAAAAACAAAAACCAACCATTAATCGCAGAAGTAACCATGCGGCCGGATGTACGATAGCCGCGTACAAAATAAATGCAGCCGATACAAGTGAGCCCAGCGCTGCGAAAACTCGAACGTGCCCCACGCGCCTGAGTAAATACGGAGTGATTTGGGATCCACCAAGAAAGCCAATAAAGTAGGCCGACATGACATAGCCCATGGTGGAGGAATCGATGTTCTCCAAAGCGCCACGCACACCCAGAAGCGTGCCCTGCAAGCCGTTGCCCAGCATAAGCAGTAAAATGCCGAGCATCAGTGCCCAAGTATTTTTCAGAACTCCAATCATGCGCAAATTAAACTATAGCGAATCTCGACTTATACTCCATATCGTCCATAATGGAAGTAAGAAAAACGACTGTCTTATATTGTGTCGCAGACAGAACAACCCTGCTTGGCGTTGCTGCGTTTTCACTATAACTAAAAACTGACAAATTGCACTGCACTAGTCCATATGTAATCTACATTTAACATGTCGATCTAAAACATGGGGAATTTTCAAATAGCCCGATGGTCCCACAGATTACCTAAACCGTTTCCAGGCCATGTTTTACAAGTAAAGATCGCTGTGACATAGGGCAGACAGATTTAGCTAAACCAGAACTACTCAACAAGCTACCTACAAGCTAACCAAAAGAGCCGATAAACATGAGCCAAACAATTGATTACTACCATTTCCTGATTTCGCCCTGGAGTTATCTGGCTATAAAGCAATTTAACGCCTTAAAGGCGCAGCATAATGTCGTGGTGAACTACAAGCCTATAGATGTTATGCAAACCTTCGACAACATGGGTGGTTTACCGCCAGCAAAACGCCATCCGTCAAGACAACGATTTCGTATGGATGAGCTAAAGCGCTGGTCCAAGCGCTTGGATGTTCCCATGAATCTTGAGCCGGCGTTTTTTCCAGCAAACCAGGCGTTGGCTGCGCAGATGGTGTTGGCAGCTGGCGGCTCCACTGGCAATACTGCGGCGGCGGCTTTAAGTGACGCGGTCTTGACTGCGTGTTGGGCTGAGGAGCGGAACATTGCCGACGAATCTACCTTGGTTGCCTTGGCAGATGATTGTGGTATTGATGGACAAGAACTGTTATCAAAAGCAAAAACACCAGACCTTGAAAGGCTCTTTCGGGAAACCACTGAAGAAGCTCATGCCAATGATGTATTCGGTTCGCCTACGTACATCGTGGATGGTCAGCTATTCTGGGGTCAGGACAGAATTGATTTTCTGGCTGAGGCGTTATCAGGGTCGTAGGAATCAGCGTCGCACGAATTAGACAATATCAATAGGAGCAGTAGTGATAGGGATAGTAGTGATAGGGTAATAGTACCTATCACGCCCTCTGATGGCCGTTGTATTATTGGTGGCCATCATGTCACGCAAAAAGCCAATACCTTGTCATTGGACTTAAACGTTGCGATATTTTGCGACTCGGTCGGCGCTGATGTTTTATTTAGCTTTAAACTGAAGACAACTCTTTTCGAAAGCAAACAAATGAACAACCCGGTAAAAACCGTCATCCTAAGCCCTGTATTGCTTATTGTTGCGAGCTTTTCGTCACCAGTGTTTGCAGACACATGCGAAGCTGAAGACACATCTGCTCCGTATCGCTTAGTGTTCGAAGACAATTTTGATGATGATGAACTAGATCGTAATAAATGGAACACCGAGTATTTATGGGGTCCGGGCGTTATCATCAATAATGAACAGCAGTATTATGTAAACGACAACCAATTTGGGTATAACCCATTTCAAATGGGCGATGGCGTGTTGTCGATAGAGGCCATTAAAGCCCCGTTCGATCAAACAGAGCTTTATCTAACTAGCTCTATATATTCGGCTACATCATCTGAGCTTTTATGGCGGACACCGGCTGGCGCCACGCATTATGAAGTTTATCGTGATGGCGTCCTGCAAGCCACGGTAACAGGTGGGTCGTACTTTGAACCTTTGGTGCGCGAAGGTATCGATTACGCATATGAAGTCATTGCGCTGGATGCGAATAACCGGGAGATAGTTTCTGCGCAACTTACCATCAATACGGGTGATCGTCCACAGGCAGTTCCAGCTAAACCTTTTGGGCTCTATCTACAGCATAAAGTGTACTCGGCTTCAACAGCGGAGCTCACTTGGGACAGACCTAATCGCGCCGGACGGACCGACATCTATCGCAATGGTGAGCTATACCAATCGCTGATTGGCGCAGACTACACAAGCTGGTACGAATCCAACCTACAAGAAGGTATCGACTACACGTATAAAGTACTGGTTTACGACCGATGCGATGAGTTAATCATCGAAGCCGAAACCTCGCTGAACACCGGAAATGGGCCAACGCCTTCTGCTGAAGAAGCGCAACGGTTGGTGATTAATGTTGATATCTATTCAAAATCCACTGCCGAAATATCGTGGAATGCTGTGGCAAATGCGGCTAGCTACGACATATACGAAAACGATATCTTTGTGTTGAACACCGACGGGCGCTCGGTATTCATGGATGATCTGGTGCCAGGCGTCGATCGTCGTTTTCGGGTTGTTGTTTTAGATACTGATGGAAATACAGTTGATGAAACGGGTCGCGTGATAAATACAGCGGACAACAGTTTTGCATTGAACCGTCAGCCTTATTTATCTGGTGTCATTACTAGCTATGACTCCTTCAGGTTTCGATATGGCCGCGTTGAGATGCGCGCTAAGATGCCGGCTGGTAAAGGATTATGGAGTGCGTTTTGGCTATTGAATGCTTATTATCACCAGGACCAACCCGAAGACCCTGAAATCGATATTATTGAAGCCATTGGGGATAGAACCACAACCGCAAATCAAGCTTACCATTATGTTGCTGATCTCGATGGTGATGGCAACTTCACTGACCGTTTAAAAAGCGAAGGGCGATCGTTCATAAACGATTTTTCAGCTGATTACCATGTGTATTCAGTTGATTGGTCTGAAGATTTAATTGTCTGGTACGTGGATGGCGTTGAAGTGCACCGTGTGGAGGGTGCTGCAGTGTCTAAGGAACAAATGTACATTATCGCGAATCTTGCTGTTGGCGGATGGTTTCCGGGTCCTGCAGATGAAACGACTCCATTCCCTGCGAAGTTTGAGATTGACTACATCCGAGTGTATCAGCGTTAGTAAAGTACGCAGTAGTGTCACGGTATGCACGTACCAATTGCACGTATGGTTACGGTTAATAAAACGATTCGCCGGACAAAAAAATGATTAGTTTCATTTTGCGCGCGAGTGCATAAACCGACATAAATTTATATTTTGCTCTGAACGCGTTTGCTTTGCAATGAAATTACAAGCCCTCTAATTGCTTGTTTTATAGATCGAAATCAGTAATTGTTAATAACGATTAACTGCATTACATTTTTCAAGTCACATTAGTTTGCATAATTCACTTAAAAAAAACATCTCCAGGTTTATCGCTTGCTTGCTTTATCACTCAAGCGGTTTGAATGTAAGCCGCCACACTGGTTACTAACGCTCTTGGTTGGTTCTGCAGATCAGAACTGTGCTGTTGAGTTCGTTAAGTAACTTCGTTGTCAGTCACGTTGTACGGCCGACAGTTAAAATAAGCAGTGAGGATAATCACAGATGAGTATGAATAAATTTGGTGCTTTTGCATCAGTCGCCGTTTTGTTATCGGTTACGGCTTGTAGCAGTACAGGTGGTACAGGTGCGGTTGGTGACAATGCCGATATGCTTAAGCAATTAGAAGATCGACAAGCAGCCTTGGCTGCGCAGGAAGCCCAATTAGATGCGCGTGAGGCAGCATTAGCCAAACGCGATAATACTATGCCAGTGTCGGGTGCGAGTGGAGAAGACTTGTTGCCGCCAAATGCATCGGCTGGACAGTGTTTTACACGGGTTTGGATGCCACCTCAATATAAGACAACTGAAGAGCGCAAGTTAATTAGCGAGGCTAGTGAGCGCATTGAAGTGACTCCCGCCAAGTATGGCAAAGTTAAAAAACGCGTGATGGTTCAAGAGGAATCCACAAAGTTGGTGACTGTGCCTGCCACGTATAAAACCGTCACTGAGCGAGTCATGGTTCAACCTGCTCGTACAGTCACTGAAACAGTGCCACCTGTGTATGAGACCGTTACAGAGCGCGTACTTGATAAAGCCGCGTACACAACCTGGAAAAAAGGAACAGGCCCTATACAGCGCATAGATGAGTCAACAGGTGAAATCATGTGTTTGGTTGAGGTGCCTGCTACCTATAAAACGATCAAGAAGCGGGTATTGAAAAAACCCGCATCAGCAGTAGAGCGGCAAATTCCTGCTAAGTACGATGTTGTTACTAAGCGAGTTGTTGATAAAGAAGCAACAACAAAAACTGTCGTGGTGCCTGCTCAGTATAAGACAATCTGGGTAGTGGAAGAGGCGATACCGTCTGAAAAGCGTACGGTTGCTATTCCTGCTAAGTACACAACCGTGACTCAGCAGCAACTGGTGAAAGCTGGTCATATGGACTGGCGAGAAATTCTGTGTGAAACCAATACCACACGAGATCGCGTAGTAGAAATTCAAACTGCCTTAATGAAAGCGGGTTTTAATCCGGGGCGAATCGATGGTGATCTTGGCCCGTCAACGATCAAAGCGGTTAACGCGTTTCAACGTGCAAAGGGACTGCCTGTAGATCGTTACCTGAATGTTAAGACCGTACGTGCGCTGGGCGTATCAATTAAGTAATCAGTTTAACGCTTAGCTTTACGCATAAATTAACGCATAGATTAGCAATAAGTTAAACCTCCGTAAGTGTAAATTTCCTCGACCGGGTAACTGGTCGGGGACTTTTCAATTTGACATCCTCAAATTTCGTTCAATACGGCATCACCAAGTATTGTCATATCGCTGAGAAACTGCTGCCGCATGTTCATTGTCATGGCATTAAGATGCGGCACAACAGGATCGGGCAGCAACAAGCAATAACCTTTTAAAACTGCACATCGCCCATAACAGCCCAGCCTGGTTTCATGCGGCCATTGCATTGCTTGAATTCTCCCTGGCGACACAGTTCAACGCGGCTATGAATTACAGTAGTCATAATCGGATGTTACCAATAAGATAATGCATTGCTATACATATTTTCCAAATCAACCACATTAGACTCACGCGGAGCATTTGCGATTGCGCGTGCTTGTCGCACTGAAGATTCTGCTAGAGCCTTTACGTGTTGATCGTTAAAGCCTACACCAGTCAGTCCGTTGGGCATATGAGTGTCCCGCATGAGTTGAATCAGTTTTTTAGACAACACTTCACCAGCATCATCTATGGTTGCTCCCTTGTCGTCTGCGCCTAAATGCTGTGCACCTTCAAGGTGACGTTCTGGTGTTGCTTCTGCAGTGTATTGAAATATTGCAGGTGCACTGACAACCACGCTAATACCGTGTGGTACGAAAGGCGTTTTGATCGGGTAACCTTCTGTTGTGATGTCATGCATTAAGTGGGTGACACCATAAGACATAGCGTGTGGTAAGTGTGTTCCGGAATTTCCAAATGCGATGCCGGCAAGGCTTGCACCCCACATCAGTTTATCGCGCGCTTGCGTATCGGTTTGATCGTTCACACCTCTGACTAAATAGTCGCCCACAATGCTCAAGGCTTCGCGCGCAGCTAAATCGCTAAAGGGATTAGCGCCTTGAATATATTGACGGGCTCCAGGATCGTTAACGCACGCGTGTTGTGTGTATGCACGCGCGGTAAAGCACTCAAGTGCATGGCAGCATAGGTCGAAACCGGTGGACGCCACAACGTTGGCTGGCAGGCTATCGCAGCACTGAGGATCGACAATCGCCTCTACCGGTAGTAAATACGGATTAGCAATAACAAATTTTGTGTTTAAGCTATTAACCCGGATTACGGTAATTGATGTGCATTCGGACCCTGTGCCGGATGTTGTTGCGCACGCAATGTGCGGCATTAATGGTTTGTTGATTGCCTTGCCTTGTCCAATCGGTGGCGCAAAATAATCATTGATATGACCACCTAACTCTGCAACTAATAACGCGCCTTTTGCTGTATCGATAACCGAACCGCCACCCACAGACACCACGCCTTGAACTGGCGCTTTTTTTAAATACATTGCAGCGGCTTGTACTGTGTCGTCGCATGGCTCAACACGAATGTCGGAGTAAACCAGCGTTTCGATATCAGCGGCCTTAAGTGATTCTTTGGCGATTGCAACTAGTGGGCCGTCAGCCAGATAGGGGTCGGTGAACAGCACCACACTTTTTAAACCAAGGCGTGCGGTACGAGCGCCAAGCTCGCTCAGTGTTCCTCTGCCGAACGTTAATCGGGGCATAGCCACTGTAATGGAGTTTGCACCACCGTCGGTTGGCTCAAAATACTGACAACCCATCTTTCTCTCCAAACTGTTGTTTTGGCTATGTTATCACTGACAACAAGAATCGGATCGACAAGCAAAATCTAAGGCTTATACTGGTCATATGAACATTCAGGCCAATAATCAAAAGGTCGTGCAGCTCGCTCGATACATCGAAGCCCACGCTGACGAGTCCTTGCCCTTGTCTCGCTTAGCAGACGAATCTGGCTTGTCTGCAGCGTATCTGCAAAAGATCTTTAAAGCCTGTGTCGGTGTGTCACCAAAACAGTTCCAGGATGCTATTCGCCAACAGCGTTTTAAGGGATACCTTAAACAAGGTCAATCGGTCACCGACGCCATCTTTGAATCTGGTTATGGCTCTGTGAGTCGCATCTACGACAAGGCGGTACGTGGTTTGGGCATGACGCCAAGTCAGTACAAACAAGGTGCAGCGAACGAGCATATATATTTCACCAGTGGCAAAACCCCAGTGGGTTTATTAATGATTGCAGCTACCGATGCCGGCGTTTGTTTTGCGATGTTTGGTACGAATCAACGTGAACTGAAAAAAAACCTACAAGAAGAATTTCCGCACGCAAAACTGCAATCAAGCGCAGCTGATCAATCACAGGCGCTGCAAAACTGGTTTGATGCGATTAACGTTCATTTGAGTGACGGTGCACCTCAACCGGATATTCCGTTGGATATCAGGGGCACGGTATTTCAAATAAAAGTATGGACTTTTTTAAAACACATTCCGGATGGTCACACGGTCAGTTATAAGGAGGTAGCTCAGGGCATTGGTCAGCCAAATGCCATCCGTGCTGCCGCATCGGCTTGTGCAAAAAACCGCATCGCATTATTAATTCCGTGTCATCGGGTGTTGCGCGGCGATGGGGCAATGGGCGGATTCAGGTGGGGCGTTGAGCGAAAGGAAGCGTTACTGCAGTTAGAAAATAAAAAAGGCAGCAACTCACGTGCGTGAGCGCTGCCTTTGCGGGCGTAGCGTGTAGCTAAATTAGCCGCGTTGCTTTTCCAGAATAGTTAGCCCTTTAAGTAAATTCAGTGCTTCGTATAACTGGTAGTCATCAAACACTAAATTATCCGCTTTGTTCTTTTCTTCTTCCGCTTTCTTCTCTTCAGGGGTCAGCTCTTCATCGTTAGATAAGTGGCCTGATAAGTTGGACTCGGTCAGCGGTTTGTAATCAGATTCTTCTTCAGGCTTATTCCAGGTAGCAGGCTTATTGACGATGTCTGGTTCAATACCAAGCGCCTGTATAGAACGCCCTTTGGGTGTGAAGTAACGAGATGTTGTTAACTTAACAGCCCCGCCGGTTTGTAAGTCCTGAATAGTTTGCACAGAACCTTTGCCGAATGTTTTGGTGCCCATGATGATGGCGCGTTGGTGATCTTGCATGGCACCCGCAACAATCTCAGATGCTGATGCGGAACCACCGTTAACCAATACCACTAAAGGTCTGCCATCCAGGATATCGCCTTGAGTCGCATCGTAGCGTAGTTTGTTATCGGCTTCGCGACCATCGGTGTATACGATCATGCCATCGTTCAAGAAGGCATCTGATACGCCAACCGCGCCAGATAATACGCCGCCCGGGTTGTTCCGAAGGTCAAGCACCAAGCCGTCTAAACTCTCCGCTTCTTTTTTCATTGTACGAATGGCTTTGAGCATGTCGGCAGTGGTTTTGGTTTGGAAATTGGAAATGCGCAAATAGCCATAGTTGTCATCCAGCATGCGATGTCGAACACTGGTCACCTTGATAATATCGCGTTTAATATCAATGGTTAGCGGCCCGTCTTCACCTTCGCGGATAACCGTTAAGCTGATAACGCTGCCGGGCTTACCGCGCATTAATTTAACGGCATCGTTGAGGTTTAAGCCTTTCACTGGGGTGTCGTCGAGGCGGATAATTAAATCACCCGATTGCATGCCTGCTCGTTGAGCCGGGGTGTCGTCTATGGGCGAAACTACCTTCACGAAGCCATCTTCCATGCCCACCTCGATACCCAGACCTCCAAATTCGCCGGTAGTACCGATGCGCAATTCATTGAATTCTTCAGCATTTAAATATGCGGAGTGGGGGTCAAGACCATTCAACATGCCGCGGATGGCATATTCCAGTAGTTCATCGTCAGAGACTTCTTCAACGTAGTCGCTTTTAATGCGTGAAAACACGTCGGTGAATGTGCGCATTTGCTCTAGAGGTAGCGCGTGTGAGCTGGCGTTGCGGGTGGCCCAAACGCCTTGTCCCAGCGACAGGGAGGCTCCGAGTAAGGTGCCCAATAGCACCATAGTGAGAGGTCTAGTTTTCACGCTCATGTTTTAGTGGCTCCAAAACCGTTCAGTAATCCAGGCCGATTGCCCGCATTTTTCCGAAAATTAACACCCAAGTGGGGTTAAGATCGTTCGTTCTTTTACTGGCAGTCTACCGCTATTTTCGGCAGAGACCACCTACTTCTTGGCTGTCTTAACGCTATTTTTGGCGTCAACCCACCCTTTTGGGTCGATAGGCTTCGCGTTATGGCGAATTTCAAAATAGACCCCTGATACCTTCTGACCACCGGAATCACCCACAGTTGCAATTGTTGCACCTGATTCGACCCAGTCCTCATTCTGTACGTTGACCTCGCGGTTACCACCGTAGAGTGTCATATAGCCGTCACCATGGTCCAAAATGACCAGCATGCCGAAGCCCTGCAGCCAGTCTCTGTAAATTACGGCACCATCTGCAATGGCACGCACTGGTGTTCCGCTGCGAGCACTGATGAAGTAGCCGTTCCAGCGCAGTTTTCCGACCGACTTCACGTCACCGAAGCGTGACTCCACGGTGCCAGCCACCGGCAACCCATAGGTGCCTTGCCCGGCTTTGAAATAACCCGACTGTGCGATACGTGCCGTCTTTAACTCTTCCATCAGGGTTTGGAGACGAACCTGATCCGCTTTGAGCTGCGCAACCGTGCGCGTTTTTGTGCTTATATCAGTGTTAACTTCACCAAGGCTTCGCTGTTTTTTATGTGCGTCCTGCTTATACGTTGCATATTGGTTAGTCGCTTTCTTTTTAATATGATTTAGCCAATTACGATTTTTTAAGGCTTCGAAGTGCGCGGCTTCTATTTTTTCAATGGCATGTAATTGTTCGTCGATAGCTGTTTGTTGAGCCTGCATAAAGTAGTCGGTGTAGACATTCAAGCGGTCGATTAATGCCGGGTTGTCGTTCTGCAATACCACTTTAAGACCATTCGCCGTTGTGACACTTTGCGCCCGACGAATCGACACGGCAAGACTTTGCTTGCGACGTTCAACGTTGGCTTGTTCTTGTGTAATGCGAGTTTCCAATTGATCAAGCTTAGCGTTGTACTGAGCAATATCGGTGTTCAGGCCTTCAATGCGGCTTGCTCGTTCCCCAACGTTTTTATTGGTTGCTTGCAGGGCTTTTTCGAGCTTGGCTTTTAATGCGCGACCTTCTGCGATTTCAGCGTCGAGTTGTTTAAGTTTCTGCTGGGTTTGGGAAATTTCTTGCTCAACATCTTCTACTGTTGTGTTGGCTTGCGCATGCACATCACTCATAGCTGCACCAACCAAGGTGCAGAGCAGGATCGCGCGTGTGCCGCTAATCAGTGGGACGCTCAGCGCTTTGTATGTGTGTTTCAGCTTTGCGACGAATGTCATGCAGCAAGTGTAGCGCTTAATGAGCGGCCGGGGTGGTTAAAAGCGCCTAATCTATCCAGTTGATCTCCAACGCGGTGAATTCATTGATCTGCGCGCTGCGTAAGCTTTCTGCCATGTAAGACGTAAATTCAGATGTGGGTATGCGACCCGCCATAATTTCTGCGTAACGTTGTGGGAACAAGGGATCGCGATACATTTCAGCGTAGCCGCGAGGGAACTGCGGCGAACCATACTGACTGTACTTATCTGTTGCGCCAACTGTGTGCAGTAATTCGTGCGCAATGACCACATTATTTTGATTGGTTTGTTCGTGCCGTGCATACGCGTGCACCAGACCCAGTAAACCTTTTTGCATGCCTAAGGAATGGGCAAGTGGTTGGTCTGAGTCACCTTCGTGATACATGACAAACATGCGTACGGTGGTTAATCCCTCATGGTTATCTTTGGTTTGTTGATATGCCCACCAACGGAAACGTAATCCCCAAACCAATACAGCCATCCAGTTGTCGTTGGCCGGCCAGGGCGGTGGTAGCTCGTTGATTTGTTCACCCAGTGTGACCTTAAACGGTGTCTCTAGATCGAGGTTGTGCCTGCGTGCTTCGCGTTCGGCCCATTTATCGATAATCGAAAAGGTATCCGTGTTTAAGCTGTTTATGTAGTCAGCGGTGACCAGATGCCCATCTGCATTGATTGGCAACACAGTGACGTTGATCGTTTGATTCCAGTTTCTGGTATATACCAGCTGCGTCAGGCTCAGGAAACCAAAAAACAGCAGTGCCAGTAGTAAAACGGTAATCCGCACGGTGGCAAATTTAGGCAAGTTTACGGTGTCCAGAAAATGGTGTTTATTGCTCTGTTTTCGGGCGCAGCTGCGGAGGACTTGAGTCGGGCCTGCGATAAGGGCGCCTCAGCGCACAGCTCACCCATTGAAAATGCGCTGTATCCGGATAAATTGACTGGATATGCATGGATTTCTCGTCATTATGCCCGGTGGTCAATACACCAATTGGGGGGGGTTTAAACAATTTGTTGTAGTAAAATCGAGGGTTGTTCGTGCAAAAAATCTCAAATATTAATGAAAGAAGCCAGCCCGATTACGGTAAATCGCGTCGACTACCAGCCCCCCGCGTGGACGATAGATGAAACCCACTTACGGTTCGAATTGGAACCAGAACGCACCACGGTTACCAGCAAACTGAAAGTCAGGCGCTGCACGCAAGGTGCATTGGTGCTCGATGGCGATAAGTTGCAATTAACATCCGTATCGGTGGATGGTACTGTTCTGACTGATACTCAGTATGTACTGACTGATGAATCGCTAACAATCGGCGAACTCCCCGATCAATGTGAAATTGCCATTGTTACGGTTATCAATCCGGTGGCTAATAAAGCGCTGGAGGGCTTGTATCGCACCAGTGGAAATTACTGTACTCAGTGTGAGGCTGAGGGTTTTCGCAGAATCACTTACTACCTTGATCGTCCGGATGTGCTGTCCATTTTTTATGTAACGATCATAGCTGATAAAAAGACCAATCCGGTGCTGCTGTCTAATGGCAATAAGGTAGGTGAAAAAGACTTTGCTAATGGATTGCACCAAGTTGATTGGCATGACCCGTTCCCCAAGCCGTGTTATTTATTTGCGTTGGTTGCCGGCTCCCTGGCTTTTATAAACGATCAATTCGTAACGCGAAGTGGACGTGTAGTTCAACTATATATCTATGTAGAACAACACAACATCGATCAATGTGACTATGCCATGGATGCGTTGAAGCGTTCCATGAAATGGGACGAAGAAGTTTATGGGCTTGAATACGATTTAGAACTTTTTATGATTGTTGCCGTTGATGATTTCAATGCGGGTGCAATGGAAAATAAAGGGCTCAATGTGTTCAATTCGAAATACGTACTAGCGAACGCAGAACTTGCCACCGACACCGATTTTCTTGGTGTTGAAGCCGTTATAGCACATGAGTATTTTCATAACTGGACGGGAAATCGCGTTACTTGTCGTGATTGGTTTCAATTGAGCCTGAAAGAAGGTTTAACCGTATTCAGAGATCAAGAATTCAGTTCCGACATGCAGTCACGTGCGGTAAAACGCATTGAAGATGTGCAGCTATTGCGTAATCTGCAGTTTCCGGAAGATGCGGGCCCAATGACACACCCCATTCGTCCGGACTCCTACATTGAAATCAACAATTTTTACACGCTGACTGTCTATGAGAAGGGTGCGGAAATTATTCGCATGATTCACACCTTGCTCGGGCCAGAGGCCTATATGGATGGTATTAATTTATACTTTGAACGTCACGATGGAAACGCGGT
>CAYMHU010000025.1:38779-56535 GCA_964390335.1 uncultured Granulosicoccaceae bacterium
GTGTTGTCTGTAACCCAAGATCAACAAACGTTTGTGTTTGATGCGGTGCCATCCGCGCCAGTGCCATCGTTGCTGCGAAATTTTTCCGCTCCGGTCATCATGGATTACGATTACAGTGACGACGAACTTGCGTTCTTATTAGCCCACGATTCAGATAGTTTTAATCGTTGGGAAGCCGGGCAGCGATTGGGTACGCGCATCATTGAGCAACGATTGACGGATCCGCAAAGCGTTATACCGGAGTCTTTTATAAAAGCGTTTGAACCCATATTCGCTGATAAACAACTGGATGCAGGTTTTAAATCCTTAGTTCTGGATTTACCCAGTATCGAAACGCTGGCTAATAATCAATCTCGGGTTGATGTACATGCCATCCATCGTGCTCGCAGTGCTGTAGCAACAGCGTTGGCAACGTATTACGAATCCCAATTGCTGGCGCTGGTAACACAATCAACTGAGCGGCAGCAAACACAAAACATCGGCGTGAGGCAGCTGGCGAATACTGCGTTGGTTTTATTAAGTGAGTTGCCAACCGAAAAATGGTTAGATCATGCTAACCAACAGTACCAACAAGCCTCCAATATGAGCGACAGGGTAGCAGCGCTAACGGTTCTTTGTGATCACGCCAGTGCGCAACGAGATCAATGCCTTGCTCATTTTTATGCAACATGGTCTGAGCATAAGCTGGTTGTGGATAAATGGTTTTCGATTCAGGCCAAAGCCAATCACGATGCGGTGTTGGACGAAGTCCAAGCCTTGCTTGAACACCCGGCTTTTGACGATCTAAACCCCAACCGCTTTCGTTCGCTGGTTGGCGCGTTTGCTATGGGTAATCCACTGCATTTTCATCGAGTCGATGGGGCGGGCTATGATCTGGTTGCCGACCATATCGTGCGATTGAATAAAACGAATCCGCAGATGGCTGCTCGCTTACTCAGCCCATTTCTGCAGTGGCAGCGATTCGCTGAACCACAGCAAGTACAAATGCAGTCATCGCTGCAACGCATCGCAGACGTCAGTGACTTGTCACCTGATGTCTATGAAATTGTTAATCGCGCATTGCAGACCTAGATATGAGGCTCGGATGCCGGTACTATCGGCTGACACGACGTAAATGCGCTGTATGAGCAACATTCATGTGACAAATTGTTCACTCTTGATTAGTACGATCTTGGATTCATTGCGTTTTCAAGTCCACTTTGTAAACAACTATGAATTGGGTTATATGCAATCGAACAGTTGGGCCGCTACATGCTAATTTCCTTTTGCAGTCAGATATTCAGCAGCGAAGCTGGATATCGGCAAGTTGACTTTGAGGATGCAGTGTTATGTCAGAAGAACGCAAAAGCGGAACCGTTAAGTGGTTCGACAACGCAAAAGGGTACGGTTTTATTCTTAGCCCGGAAGGCGAAGATGTGTTTGTTCACTATCGCGCTATTGTTGGCGAGGGTTATCGCTCTTTGTCCGAAGGGCAAAAAGTGGAATTCGTTGCTACACGAGGCGACAAAGGGTGGCAGGCATCTGAGGTTTCAGCCGCTTAAGCAGTATGTTTGGTTTGCAGGGCGCATTTTGCGTCCCGCACAAACTCTAAATTTATTCGGGCTTGCGTGCCGATGAATACCTCCGGTGATTCACGCGCAAGTGCCGATACCCACAAACAAACCAGTCAGTTTGCGCTGCTAAAAGAGCGACGCTTTGCTCCTTTCTTTGTGACCCAATTACTGGGTGCATTTAACGATAATCTCTACAAGAATGCGTTGGTTGCGCTGTTGAGTTTTGGCGCAATGCAATTAAGCGCCGAAAAGGCTGGGCAGCTTATCGCGTTTTCTGCCGGGCTGTTTATTTTGCCGTTCTTTTTGTTCTCTGCATTCAGCGGTCAAATCGCTGATAAGTATGAAAAGTCGATGTTGATGCGACGCATTAAATTGGCCGAAATAATTATCATGTGTCTTGGTGCCATCGCGTTTTATCTTGGCAATGTAACCATGTTGATGGGCATACTGTTTTTGATGGGTGTGCAATCAACTTTTTTCGGGCCCATCAAGTACGGCATTCTGCCGCAGCACTTACATGAGACTGAACTGATTGGCGGCAACGGCGTCGTAGAGCTTGGTACCTTTCTGGCTATCTTGCTCGGTACCATTCTAGGCACACAAATTATTATTAAAGCACCCAATGGCTCTGTGGCACTGGCCAGCGTGGCCATAGTGGTGGTGGCCATTTGTGGTTTTCTGGCCAGCCGACAAATACCGCCAGCACCGCCAGCCGACCCTAATGTAAAAGTACGCTTTAACCCAATATCAGAAACCTGGAAGCTAGTCTCTTACACAGCTAAAAACCGGATTATTTTCCAATCCATACTGGGCATTTCATGGTTCTGGTTTATGGGGGCAACGTATCTTGCGCAGTTCCCCATTTATGCGCGTGATGTGCTGGGTGGTAATGGCGATGTGTACACATTGCTACTGGCCGCATTTTCAATTGGAATCGGGGCGGGTTCGGTACTGTGTGAACGATTGTCCGGCGGCAAAGTAGAAATTGGTTTGGTGCCCTTGGGTGCGTTGGGCATTACGTTGTTTGGTCTCGATCTGTTTTTTGCAACGCCGGCTAGTCCGTTTGGAACGGGCTTAACCATCAGTGAATTTATCGCATCAAATGGTGCGTGGCGTATCATCCTTGATGTTGTGCTTATTGGATTATTTGGCGGCTTTTATATTGTGCCTCTGTACGCCTTAATTCAAAAAACCAGTGCGCCCGATCGCCTCTCCAGAGCCATCTCCTGCAACAACGTGATGAATGCGTTGTTTATGGTGTTATCGGCTGTATTGGTTGCGCTGCTGGTGTCATTTGGGCTTTCAATTGCATCAACCTTTGCAGCGGTTGCTGTTATGAATGCACTGGTTGCTGCGTATATTTTTCGCCTGGTGCCTGAATTCTTGATGCGCTTCATGATCTGGATGCTTATCCATACCTTGTATCGTGTTCGCAACAAAAATCTGGACAAAATCCCGGAAACCGGTGCTGCCATATTGGCGTGTAACCATGTGAGCTTTATCGACGCATTGTTGGTTGGCGGAAGTGTGCGCAGGCCTGTTAGGTTTGTTATGTACTACAAGATATTTAATATCCCCGGGTTAAATTTTATTTTTCGAACCGCGAAAGCAATACCCATAGCCGGTCAGAAAGAAGATAAAGCCATGTACGATGCAGCCTTTGTCCACATGCAAGGGGCTATAGAAAACGAAGAATTGTTGTGTATATTCCCTGAAGGTGCCATAACACATGACGGGCACATGCAGCCATTTCGAAATGGCATTATGAAGCTCATAGAGACAACGCCTGCGCCGGTGATTCCAGTCGGGATTCACGGATTATGGGGCAGTATGTTTAGTCGTAAAGACGGGCGCGCCATTCTCAAAATGCCCAAGCGGTTGTTTGCCCGAATTGGTATGGTTGTCGGTGATCCCATTCCCGCCAGCAACGTAAACTTACAGAGCCTGGAAACTGAGGTGGCTCGTTTACGAGACTTAGGAACAACTGAAAACAACTAATGACTGACCTACTTTTTTGTCAACGCTGCGGGCATGCAGTTCAACAGATGGTGCCGGAAGGGGATAACCGACCTCGCGCAGTGTGCACCAACTGCGAGTTTATTCACTACGAAAACCCTAAGAATGTTGTTGGTTGTTTGCTCGAATGGCGTGGCAATGTGTTGTTGTGTAAACGCGATATCGAACCACGCAAAAATTATTGGACACTGCCTGCAGGGTTTATGGAGAACAAGGAGACGGCTCTTACCGGCGCGGCTCGCGAAGCACGTGAAGAGGCCTGCGCAGAAACTGAAGATCTACGTTTATTTGCGGTGTATAACTTACCGCGTATCAGTCAGGTTTACTTAATGTTTTTTGGGCGCTTAAAAGATGGGTATGCCAAGGCCGGTGAGGAAACCAGCGAGGTAGCATTATTCGATGAACAAGACATACCTTGGGATGAGCTTGCATTCCCGGTGGTTACAGAAACACTGTCGCGATTTTACGAACGTAAGCACGAGCGTGTTCGAGAAGTCCATTACGCTGATATTTTTAGCATTCCTGGCGCACCACTGGATATTGATCGGCATCCGGTTGGCTAACCCATTCACTAAATGAACCTGCGTACATAGAGCCGGGTTCCAGGCCGGCATGGGCCATTGCCAGCATATTGTGCGCCGCAGTAACGCCTGAGCCACAGTAATGGACCAGTTGCTTAGAACCTGCTGCAGCAATAGCGGGCGCAAAACGTTCACGCAATGCATCTTTAGATTTAAATAAACCATCGCGAGATATGTTTTGCAAAAACGGTGCATTCAAGGCCCCCGGTATGTGGCCTGCTACGGGGTCGATGGGTTCTTGCTCACCGTTATAGCGTTCGGCTTCCCGGGCATCGAGTAAACATAATGACGGGCCGAGTACTTCAGATTTAAGTACCACTTGGGTAAGCGGTGGTTTTTCTTGAAAGCTTCCTGGTGGTCTTGGGTTGCTTGCAGCACCTGATTCTATATCGTGCTCATTGGCGTTCCATGCTGCCCAGCCGCCGTTAAGCACGGCTATTTTTTCATGCCCTAGCCACCGGCTTAACCACCATAAGCGACTGGCAATTGCCCCTGGCTTATCATCATAGGCAACAATTTGCGACTCGCTGTTTATACCCCATTGCCGGAACTGCTCGCTGAGCACAGGTTTATCGGGCAGTGGATGCCGGCCAGTATTATTGGAAGTGTTGTCGCTAATGATCGCGCTGGATAAATGCTTATCCAAGTGCGCGTATTGCGCTCCTGGTATCCGTGAAATGGCAAAGTGGTTTTCACCTTGAGAGGTATCGGCCAGTGAAAACCGACAATCAATCACAACCCAGTTTGGGTTGTGAAGTTGGCTCGCTAATTCATCAACATTGATTAGCGTGGTAAATGCCATGATGTGTTGACTGGCTACGCTTATAAGTCCCGCAGTTCGCGTCGCAGAATTTTACCCACATTGGTTTTAGGCAATTCATCCACAAACTGCACAATCTTGGGTCGCTTGTAGCCGGTTAGATTTTCTTTGCAATGTGCGAGCACTTGCTCTTCCGTCAGTGATTCATCTTTTTTCGCGATAACCACTTTAACGATTTCACCGGAATGCTCATCGGGAACACCGATAGCGCCGACTTCAAGTACGCCAGGCATTTCGGCCACGACAGCTTCAATTTCGTTTGGATAGACGTTAAAGCCGGAAACCAGAATCATGTCTTTTAACCGATCCACTATTTTGAAATAGCCTTGCTCGTTCATGACTGCGATATCGCCCGTGTGTAACCAGCCTTCGCTGTCGATGGTGTCGGCAGTTGCATCGGGTCTTTCCCAATAACCTGCCATGACTTGAGGTCCGCGAATACACAGTTCGCCTGCTTCACCAGGTGGCAGTGCATTGTTATCTTCGTCGCGTATAGATGCATCAGTAGATGGAATAGGCAAGCCAATCGAATCGTTGTAGTCGGCTAAATCCAAGGGGTTGATACAGGCGGCCGGACTGGTTTCGGTTAAGCCATACGCTTCAACCAGAGTGGTGCCGGTGATCTCTTTCCATCGATCTGCCACGGCTTTTTGTACGGCCATACCACCACCCAGGGTCATGTGCAGGTGTGAAAAGTCGATGTCTTTAAATCCATCTGTATTCATTAAGCCGTTGAACAGTGTGTTAACACCGGTAATGGCGGTGAATTTAAATTTGCCCAGCTCTTTTATAAAGCCTGGCATGTCGCGTGGGTTAGTAATCAGTACATTCAATGCACCAAGCTTCATGAATGTCAGGCAGTTCGCCGTTAACGCAAAGATATGGTAAAGCGGTAAGGCTGTAATAATAATTTCGCCGCCTTGTTTCAATGATGAGCCACCAATCCATGTGTGCGCCTGCAATATGTTGGCAACCATGTTGCCGTGGGTCAGCATGGCACCTTTAGCTACGCCTGTTGTGCCGCCGGTGTATTGCAAGAAGGCTAAGTCTTTATGGTTTAGTTCTGCAGTTGCCGCTGGCAAGGTAGCGCCTTTACTCAGTACATCTTTAAAACTATGTGAGCCAGGCAGGCTAAACGGTTTAACCATTTTCTTAACATATTTAATCACAAAGTTAAGAATCATCGATTTGGGGAAACTCAGCATGTCACCAAATCGGGTTGTTATGACAGTTTCAACTTCTGTATTGCCAATAACATCTGCCAGTGTATGAGCAAAGGCCTCAACGACCACAATCGCTTTTGCACCAGAGTCTTTAAGTTGGTGTTCCAGCTCTCGATCGGTGTACAGCGGGTTGGTGTTGACAACAACCAAACCTGCGCGCAGTGCACCAAACACGGCTACCGGGTATTGCAGCAAGTTCGGCATCATGATCGCAATGCGATCGCCTTTTGTCAGTCCAGCCTCGTGTTGCAGCCACGAGGCAAATTGCGCAGTGTAATCATCCAGCTCTTTGTAGCTGATGGTTTTACCGAAGTTGGTAAATGAAGGGTTATCGCTAAACTGAGCGGTGGCAGTATTAAAAATATCAACAACAGATGAATATTGATTGATGTCTATTTCCGCTGGCATGCCAGCTTGATAAGAATTGAGCCAAGGTTTATCCATTGTTTTTCTCCATTGGTGCCCGACTGTTAGGTCAGTGCCATTGCGTTTTTTGGTGCAAGCTTATTAGCTTGCGAGAGCACAGCATTTTTTATATTTCTTGCCACTACCACACGCGCAAGGATCGTTCCGACCCAGTTTGGGTTTGTCGCGGCGGTATTGTTCGACGTTTGGTACCTCTGCATCCCGAAAATACCACTGACCGTGGTATTTCTCGAACACACCGACTTCATGATGTGTATGTCTTTGTTTGTTCGCATCGCGATAAGTTGCAGTGAACTCGATTCGCGTGGTGTTTTCGGCTGAGGTATCAACATTGCGGATGTCAAGGCCCAGCCATTCTGATTCTGAGGCCCATTTCGTGGTGGCAGCCTTGTCGATTTCATTTCTGGAGGCCGGGTGGTGCGTGTTAAAAATGAATTCCATCTTGGCAAGTGCATGCGCCGTATAACGTGCACGCATGAGTTGCTCTGCGGTTTCGACCTGTTGGCCGCCATCGATAAAGGTTGAGCAGCAAGATGCTAGCGACTCGCCAGAGTCGCAGGGGCATAAGGTCATGATTTGATAGGTTCCAATAGACTAGCGGCAAGTTTAACGTATTACGGCAAAAATCATGAACCTCACGCCGTTTTACACAATATGACTGACGATCGTGCGCTCATTGTACAAACACGCGATTGCCATCTTCGTCGCGGGTGTATGGTAAATACGCATTGACCAGCGTATGTCCGTTTAACGTCACGCTGCCAGCGTCCCGGAAACTACCCTCGGCCGTGAACTCAAAGCCATAAACCCGTCGTAAACACGCGGAACCACCCGAGCGCTTGCCGGGTCGAAGCTTTTTGAGTGCCACCGTGTGGTCCAACAGCTGAACGCCTTCACGTTTGCACAAATTGCGAGCATGTTTCAGTGCCAGCTCGCGGGCGCGGGTGCTGGTCCACCAAAACCCGATGACGCCGGCGATTGCGGCCAGCAAAAACGCATTTACATAGAATTGTCCACTCATATGGGCCGAAGAATAGCTGTTTTATCGTTGTATGGTAGGAGAGTGCGGGCTAACTCTTTATAATAAAAGCCCCATTTTGAGGATCGGGACGGATATGAGCGAATCAGGTAGTGAGCTGGATGCAAAAACCCAAGAAGCGCTGGAGGCTGCGGCTTTCAGAAGGCTGGTAGCGCATTTCGCGGAGCGCACCGATGTGCAGAACATCGATTTAATGAATCTGGCGGGTTTTTGCCGAAATTGCTTGTCTAAATGGTATTCGCAAGCCGCAGCAGAGCAAAATATCGATATTGACTATGAAGCCGCCCGGGAGCGCGTCTATGGCATGCCGTATGCCGATTGGAAGGCGCAATATCAAACGGAAGCAACGGACGAGCAAAAAGCCCAGTACAAGCAGTCTCACCCCAAGGACTAGCCTTGTACGATCAACGCTGTGCTGAATGGCTTTTAGATGTAAAGCCAACACACGTGGCCTTAGTCGGTGAACCGACTTTTCGACTACAGCAGGTGTTGGAGTCAGCCAATGGCGGCAACGATTCTGTGCAAATACAGCAATGCCGCGAACTGACAGAATTTGACGCTCAGCATGCTGCCAGCCCCATCAAACCTGAAAAAACCGCATTGATGCTGCACCTGCTTGGCAGCGAACCCCATATAGATGAAATGTTAGGTCAGGCTCGTCGCCTCGCGCCGCAAGGGTTATTGGTGGAGGTGGGCGCAGATAATTTAGACCAGCAATGCGATAATGGTGTGATGCCCTTATCCGATGAGCGTTTTTTTGCGTTCGGGTTTCGCTTGGTCAATCCACAACACAATGTAGAAACCAACAAGCGACTGTTCGCTTATCGTTTAAGTGACTACAAGCAAGCACCGGAATGGCTGAATGCCAGATTCTGGGCAAATCCGGAGCGGTTTAATATCTATGATGACTAAGCCTGTAAACAACTTCCCGGCAACAGTTCTGCCCGGCTTTCCTCCAGGGCAATTAGCGTCCTGGTATTTATCCCTATTGATCTTATCGGAGTCAGTGTGAGCACCATCCAAATAACTGAATTACAGGGCGACGGTATTGGGCCAGAGCTTGCAGAATCGGTACATCAGGTTGCTGAATCTTTACCCGCAGATTTTCAATTTATTCCAATTGATTGGAGTCTTGAAAATCGTAATAAGCGCGGCATGGATGTTATTGATGAAGCCGTTGAGTCAATGGATAAAACCCACTTGGCGGTGAAGTACCCCACCGTAACCGATAAGGAAAGTCCTAACGCGCTCATCCGTCGGGCTTGCAATTTTAGTGTGATTTATCGTCCTGCTATATCCATTAAAGGCATTCATTCCAACTTTAAAGAAGATGTCAGTCTGCATATTGTGCGCATAGCCACGGGCGGCACCTACGATGACCCCGGTCAACTTATCGGTGAAGATGCAGCTGTGTCGTTACGTATGGTTGAGCGAAAACCGTGTATGCAGGCAGCGAAGTTCGCGTTTGATTTGGCACGTAGAAAAGGTGCGCGCTACGGCGATGGTCATTACAGCGTGACATCCTCTTCCAAGCACACCATTCAGCGTGTTACCGATGGCTTATTCGAATCGGTGGTGGCAGAAGTCGCCGAACAAAACAAGGATGTTGATCATCATGTTGAATTGTTCGATGCTTTGCTGGCAAAAATCATTATTGACCCCACTCAATACGAAGTGGTGCTCGTGTTGAACGAATAC
Organism: uncultured Granulosicoccaceae bacterium; assembly: GCA_964390335.1. GTDB lineage: Bacteria > Pseudomonadota > Gammaproteobacteria > Granulosicoccales > Granulosicoccaceae > Granulosicoccus. The sequence goes on from CAYMHU010000025.1 coordinate 48,136, forward strand.
GGTGACTTCCTATCTGATATGGCGTCAGGTCTGGTGGGCAGTCTTGGCACCGGCGCCAGCGGGAATTATTCGTTCGACAAAGACAACAACATTCGCATTGCGATGTTCGATCCGGCAGGGGGTACTGCACCCGATATTGCGGGCAAAAACGTGGCCAACCCCGCCGCCGTGTTATTGGCGTTTGGCATGCTGCTGGATCACGTTGATAGATACGATTTAGGCCATGCCTTACGTCTGAGCCTGCTCGGCGCCATTGAGTCCGGCCAGTCTACGCGCGATCTGGGGGGTAAGTTGAACACCGACGAATTCACCAAAGTCATCATCGATAACATACCAAAGCACCTATAAAGGCCCCGGAGCACCGATAGTGGTATGAAAAGCGCAATGATAATGAAATTAAAAGAGCAGTGTACAGCCAGGAAATGTCCATGAGTTCAATGAAGGCGCAGATCGCAACCTCAATGCTGGGAGGAGCCAATTCGGCTTATCTTGAAGCCCAGTACGAGCTGTATCTGCAAGACCCTGATTCAGTCGATCGGGTATGGCGCGATTATTTTAAGCAATTACCTGACGTTGCCGGCAATCAGCACGACGTTCCGCATTCTCAAATTCGTAACAAGTTTTATCGTTTCGAATCAAACGGTGTCGATCGCCGTTCACATGATCGTACGCTCAACAAATCCTCTGAGCATGAGCTGAAACAAATCTACGTATCGCAGTTAATCAACGCATATAGAGTTCGTGGACACCAGCGTGCGCAAACCAATCCATTGGGCACTGATGGCGAAGCCGTGGTGCGTGAATTGGATTTAAGTGAATACGGTTTAAACAGTCTGGATCTGGATACGGTGTTTCCAACGCCAACCTTGCACGGAATTGATCGTGCACCGCTGCGCGACATCATCGAGCATTTAAAAAAATGTTACTGCAGCAGTATCGGTTACGAATACATGTACATCGACCACACCACGCAAAAAGATTTTCTACAAACTCGTATAGAAACGGCTGCATCGGCACCGCAACTGGACTCAGAAGTGAAGCGCTGGTTGCTGCAACGCGTGACAGCAGGTGAGAGCCTAGAGCGACACTTGGGTTCGCGTTTTGTGGGTCAAAAGCGGTTCGGTCTGGAAGGCGCTGAAAGTCTCATTGTTATTATGAGCGAGCTAGTGCAACGCGCTGGCGCTGCCGGTGTTAAAGACATGGTTATCGGCATGGCGCACCGCGGCAGATTAAATGTGCTGGTGAATATTCTGGGTAAAAATCCAGCCGAACTATTTTCAGAATTTGAAGGCAAGCATGATGAGTCTCTATCATCAGGCGATGTTAAATACCATCAGGGTTTTTCATCCGATTTAAAAACCGATACTGGTCATATGCATCTGGCTATGGCGTTTAACCCGTCGCATCTTGAAATCGTATCTCCCGTAGTGGAAGGCTCAGTTCGTTCGCGGCAAGATCGTTATGGCGATAATGATGGTGATTTAGTGGTACCCATTGCCATACATGGCGATGCAGCGTTTGCAGGTCAGGGCGTGGTCATGGAATCGTTCAATATGGCCGATTCGCGCGGTTTTTCCACCAAGGGAACCGTGCACATCATTGTGAATAATCAGATCGGCTTTACTACCAGTAATGCAGCCGATGCAAGATCAACGCTGTACGCAACGGATGTTGCAAAGATGATCAACGCACCCATTTTTCATGTGAATGGCGATGATCCGGAAGCCGTGTTGTTCGTTACCAAGCTAGCGCTCGACTTCCGTATGGAATTTAAAAAAGCGGTGGTCATCGACTTGGTTTGTTATCGACGTCTGGGTCATAACGAAACGGACGAACCATCCGTTACACAGCCATTGATGTACAAAACAATCAAAGCTCTGCCAACCACTCGCACGTTGTATGCGCAGAAGCTGATGGATGAAGGATTGGTTTCCGCAGAGGAAGCCGATGCGATGATTACAGAATATCGAAGCGCATTGGATGCGGGTGAGAACGTTGCGCCCGATGTGCTGGTAGGCGTAAAGACTGCACCCGAACTGGTTGTTGACTGGGATCAGTATTTAAACACTACCGATTGGCGTGCACCTTACAATAGCAAAGTGCCGGTGGATTCTATTAAAGCTTTGGCTACCGAACTCACCACCTTGCCTGATGGGTTTGTGGTGCATTCTCGAGTAAACAAGTTATTGCAAGATCGTCGCAAAATGACAGCCGGCGAAATTCCATTGGATTGGGGGTATGCCGAAACCATGGCATACGCCACTATCTTGCAAGATGGTTATTCCGTGCGGTTGTCTGGTCAGGATTGCGGGCGCGGTACGTTTGCGCATAGACATGCTGTGCTGCACAACCAATTGGTGCGCGAAGCGCACGTGCCCTTAAGAAGCATCAATAGCAATCAAGCCCAGTTTTTAGTTATCGACTCCGTGTTGTCTGAAGAGGCAGTGCTCGCGTTCGAATATGGCTACGCGCAAGCCGATCCAGAAACGCTGGTCATTTGGGAAGGTCAGTTTGGTGACTTTGCGAACGGCGCTCAAGTGGTTATCGATCAGTTTATTAGTTCAGGCGAAACAAAATGGGGGCGCTTGTGTGGTTTAACATTGTTCTTGCCACATGGTTACGAGGGCCAGGGTCCTGAACATTCCTCTGCGCGCATCGAGCGCTTTATGCAGCTGTGTGCTGAAGACAACATGCAAGTACTGGTGCCAAGTACACCTGCGCAGGCTTATCACATGCTACGTCGACAAATGCTACGTCCTTTACGACGGCCACTCATTGTTATGACACCCAAAAGTTTACTGCGCCATCCATTGGCGGTATCCACCCTGGAAGAGCTCGCTGAGGGTAAGTTTTTGCCAGTCATCGATGAAATCGATGATATCAAGGCAGACGATGTGAGGCGAGTGGTTTTCTGTAGCGGCAAGGTTTACTACGATTTGCTGCAGCGGCGTCGCGAGCAGGAACTGAAAGATGTAGCACTGGTTCGTCTGGAGCAACTGTACCCGTTCCCGTACAATGAAATGGAACGCACGGTTGCTTCATTCAAAAATGCAAAAGAATACGTGTGGTGTCAAGAAGAGCCGCGTAATCAAGGTTCATGGCGTTCTAACCGACACCGTTTCGAGCGCGTGACACCTGAAACCATTGGTGTTGAGTTTGCTGGCCGCACGCCATCAGCTTCACCTGCAAGTGGTTATCACGGTCAGCATGTTATTGAACAAAAGCGCCTTGTGGATGAAGCCCTCGGCATTGTCGAGAACTCACAAGAAAAAAATTACGTGCGTGTTTAGCGTTTAGTCACAAGGCTTAAGTTGCAAGACTTACCTAAACCGTTTATTTGAACCATAGTATTTATTAATTAACGAAATCGAATCTGGACAAGACCCATGAGCAGCGAAATAAAAGTACCAACACTGCCTGAATCCATAGCCGACGCATTAGTCGTTACGTGGCACAAAGCAGAAGGCGATGCGGTAAAGCGCGATGAAGTCTTGGTCGATGTGGAAACCGACAAAGTCGTGCTGGAAGTGCCGGCAGCCGAAGACGGCGTGTTGGGTAAAATTTTAGAACCCGAAGGTTCTACGGTGGTTGCGCATCAGGTTATTGGTAGCATTGAACCGGGTACCGGTCAGTCAGCTGCAGCACCAGCGGCGCAAGCCAGTGCGCCTGCCGCAGCCAGTACTGCAACTGCTGCTGCAAGTGCAGATTCAGACGATGATGGCCAAACCAGTCCTGCTGTCCGAAAATTGTTAAGCGAGCATGGTTTAAGTGCATCCGATGTCAAAGGCACTGGCAAAAACGGTCGTATCAGTAAAGAAGATGTAGAAGCGCATGTTGCCAAAGGGGCATCAGGTGCATCTGCTAGCAGCGCGGCTACTGCGGCATCATCGGGTGTCATGATGGGCGAACGTACTGAAGAGCGCGTGCCTATGTCTCGCATGCGCGCGCGTATCGCCGAACGCTTGTTGGACGCTTCGCAAAACACAGCCATGCTCACAACGTTTAATGAAGTGAACATGCAAGCCTTCATTGATATGCGTAAGCAGTACAAAGATCAGTTTGAAAAAACGCACGGCATCAAGCTTGGCTTTATGTCTATTTTTCTTAAAGCCGCAACCGAAGCCTTAAAACGATACCCCGATGTGAATGCCAGTATCGATGGTGACGACATTGTGTATCACGGTTACTGTGATATCGGTGTGGCCGTGTCATCTGATCGTGGTTTAGTTGTGCCTGTTGTACGAAATACAGAGAATATGTCGCTCGCGAATCTTGAGCAAGCGATTGCCGATTACGCAGAGAAAGCGCGCGATGGCAAAATTTCTATTGAAGATATGACAGGTGGTACGTTCACAATATCGAACGGCGGTGTATTCGGTTCGCTAATGTCTACTCCAATATTGAATCCACCCCAAAGTGCCATTTTGGGTATGCACGCAACACAAGAGCGGCCTATTGCAGAGAATGGCCAAGTGGTTATTCGCCCCATGATGTATGTGGCCTTGTCGTACGATCATCGCATTATTGATGGTAAGGGCGCGGTTGGCTTTTTGAAAACCATTAAAGAGCTGGTTGAAGATCCCAATCGTTTGGTTCTGGATTTATAAGCGCCCTAAAGCTGCCTAAGAGAATTTTATGTCAGATAAATTTGATGTCATTGTTATTGGTTCTGGACCTGCCGGATATGTTGCAGCTATTCGTGCTGCGCAGCTCGGATTAAAGGTCGCCTGTGTAGAGAAGTGGATTAACAAGCAAGACAAGCCTGCACTGGGTGGAACCTGTTTGAATGTGGGGTGTATTCCGTCTAAGGCGCTGTTGGAAAGCACAGAAAAATACGATGAAGCCAAACATCATTTTGATGAGCTGGGAATTCAGTGCGGCGACGTTACCGTTGATGTGCCCAAAATGGTGGCGCGCAAAGACAAAATAGTCAGTGAGCTCACTGGCGGCATTGCCATGCTGTTTCAGGCCAATAAAATTGAATGGCTGATTGGTTCTGGCAAATTGGTGGCAAACAAACAAGTTGAAGTGACTGATCACGACGGGGCGGTGAAGGTCTATAACGCTGATAACGTTATTCTAGCTACCGGCTCTGTACCCATAGAGTTGCCGATTACACCATTGGAAGGCGATATAGTGGTGGACTCATCTGGTGCTCTTGACTGGACATCAGTACCCGAATCTGTGTGTGTCATTGGCGCCGGAATCATCGGATTAGAGTTGGGAAGTGTGTGGCGTCGTTTAGGATCGGAGGTCGTCTTGCTGGAAGCGATGGATGAGTTTTTGCCCATGGTTGATCAGCAAATTGCGAAAGATGCCGGCCGTACGTTTAAAAAGCAAGGTTTGGATATTCAGTTGGGCGCGCGCGTAACTGGCAGTAAAGTTGAAGGCGACAAAGTTAAAGTGTCGTATCAAGATAAAGACGGCGATCAGGAAATCACTGTGAGCAAACTGATCGTGGCAGTGGGCCGAAAGCCCGCCACCGCTAATATCGTAGCGGATGATGTGGGCATCAAAATGGATGAACGCGGCTTTATCGAAGTCAATGACCACTGCGAAACCGGGGTGCCGGGCATCTATGCCATCGGTGATTCCGTGCGTGGGCCCATGCTTGCGCATAAAGGTTCAGAAGAAGGCGTTATGGCAGCGGAATTAATTGCAGGCCAATACGGACACGTAAACTACGACGTTATGCCGAATGTCATCTATACCCATCCGGAGATTGCATGGGTCGGTAAAACCGAACAAGAACTAAAAGCTGAAGGCGTGGATTATCAGGCGGGCTCTTTCCCGTTTGCAGCCAGTGGACGAGCCAAAGCACGGGGTGACACCGGCGGCCAAGTGAAAATATTGCGGGACAAAACCACCGATCGTCTGTTGGGTGCGCATATTATTGGCCCCAGCGCTTCAGAATTACTGGGTCAATCGGTTTTGGCCATGGAGTTTGATGGCAATATAGAAGACATCGCCCGTACCATTCATGCGCATCCAACCTTATCGGAAGCGATGCACGAGGCTGCGCTGAGTGCTGATGGACGCGCAATTCATATTGCAAACCGAGTGCGTAAAAACGCCTGACAATAAAACGCAATCTCATACTCAGTTTGAATTAGTGTGAGTAAACAGTTTAAGTAATAAATACATAATAATTTTTAGTAGACCACCTTTTAATTAAATCGGTTTTTGGGAGCAAACATGAACCTTCACGAATATCAGGCGAAAGCCTTGTTCGCTCAGTATGGGATGCCAGTGCCAAACAATATTGTTGCGGCAACCCCGGCTGAAGCGCGAGCAGCAGCAGAGAAACTCACCACTGATAAAGTCGTTGTAAAAGCACAGGTACATGCTGGCGGCCGCGGTAAGGCGGGTGGTGTAAAGCTGGTAGATACACCTGCTGAAGCTGAAGAATTTGCTAAGTCTTTGCTAGGGACTAATTTAGTGACCTTCCAAACCGATGCAAATGGTCAGCCTATTAACACTGTACTGATTGAGGAAACCAGTAATATAGCCAGCGAGTTGTATTTGGGTATGGTTATCGATCGTGCCAGTCAACGTGTGGTAGTTATGGCGTCGACCGAAGGTGGTATGGACATCGAGCAAGTGGCTCATGACACACCCGAAAAAATTCTTAAAGCTGAACTGAATCCGTTAGTAGGTGTTATGCCGTACCAGTGCCGCGAATTGGCTTTTGGCTTAGGTTTAGAAGGCGCGCAGATTAAACAATTCAGTGTATTGCTGACTGGTTTGTGTAAGTTGTTTGTAGAAAAAGATTTAGCGCTAGTAGAAATTAACCCCTTGGTGATTACCAAAGAAGGTGATCTTATCTGCCTAGACGGTAAAATTAATGTTGATGGAAATGCACTGTATCGTCATAAAGATTTAGAGGCGCTTCAAGATAAAACGCAGGAAGACGAACGTGAACTGCGTGCTGCTGAATGGGATTTAAACTACGTCGCATTAGAAGGCAATATCGGGTGTATGGTTAACGGCGCCGGCTTGGCCATGGCCACAATGGACATCATTAAGTTAAAAGGTGGGCAGCCTGCAAACTTTTTAGACGTGGGTGGCGGTGCCACCAAAGAACGAGTTGCAGAAGCATTAAAAATTATCTTATCCGACCCCGACGTAAAAGGCATTCTGGTTAATATTTTTGGCGGCATAGTTCGATGCGATTTAATCGCAGACGGTGTTATCGCAGCCATTGGTGAAGTGGGCATTGATGTGCCAGTGGTGGTTCGTCTTGAAGGTACTAAAGCTGCCGAAGGTCGCGCACTACTGGATAAAAGTGGTTTGAACTTACAGTCGGCCAGTGATTTAGGAGAAGCCGCCCAAAAGATCGTAGACACAGTAGGAGCCGCATCATGAGCGTATTAGTCAATAAAGATACCAAAGTCCTGTGTCAGGGAATTACCGGTAGTCAGGGTACATTCCACTCAGAACAGGCCATTGAATACGGTACCAAAATGGTTGGCGGTGTTACACCTGGAAAAGGCGGTTCCGAACATTTAGGTTTGCCGGTATTCAATACCGTACGCAATGCCGTAGATGCAACCGGTGCAAACGCAACGGTCATTTATGTGCCGGCAGCGTTTTGTAAAGACTCCATCATTGAAGCTGCAGAATCTGGTGTGGAATTGGTTGTGTGCATAACCGAAGGTATTCCAACACTGGATATGCTGGAAGCGCGCATTGCGGTTCAACAAAATGGCGTTCGATTAATTGGCCCAAACTGTCCCGGCATCATTACTCCGGGCGAGTGTAAAATTGGCATTATGCCAGGGCCCATGCACAACGCCGGAAAAGTCGGTATTGTATCGCGCTCGGGTACACTGACTTACGAATGTGTAAAGCAAACCTCTGATTTAGGCTACGGCCAAAGCACGTGTATCGGAATCGGTGGTGACCCTATTCCGGGTACCAACTTTATCGACGCGTTAGAGCTGTTCCAAAACGATCCGCAAACCGAAGCTATTTTGATGGTGGGCGAAATCGGCGGAACTGCTGAAGAAGAAGCTGCAGAGTATATAAAGTCGAATGTGACTAAACCTGTTTCTGCTTACATAGCCGGTGTCACTGCACCTCCAGGAAAACGCATGGGCCACGCGGGCGCTATTATTTCAGGTGGTAAAGGTACCGCTGATGATAAATTTGCAGCTCTAGGTAGTGCAGGTGTAACCATCACCCGATCACCGGCTGAACTGGGTTTGGCGGTTAAGGAAGCCACGGGTTGGTAACTTAGCTAATGAAATAGCTACAGAAACTCAGTAGCGTTATCAAAATGAAACGGCCACCTTTAGGGTGGCCGTTTTCGTTATCGGTTACGATAGTGGCAGGCGGGTAGAGTCCGCAATAGGACTGAGCCTGTTTTAGAAAGGCCTTAGCGGCTTTTAAATCACGCCT
>CAYMHU010000026.1:0-54764 GCA_964390335.1 uncultured Granulosicoccaceae bacterium
CCTTGTTCGAGTTGTTGACGCAAACTACGAATTTGATTTAGGGCGTCCGCCACTTGCAGATCTTCGCTTTGTGTTGGACGAATACCTTCGTCTTCTGCAACACCTGCAGCATCAGCCAGCCGATCACGTAAATCCCGTATTGCATTCGTGACTAAACTTTCTGACGGCAGCACGGTAGCCAAGGATCCAGCTTCTATAGAATCACCTGCAATGCCTAATATAGATGAAGCCTGACTTTCATCTAATTCATCGATAGCTTCATTTAATTCTCTACCTGTGTTTCGGGCTTGATCACCGAAACGCTGTGCTAGTTCCTGAATTTCTTCGCGCAGCTCATCCAGATCAGTTTGTAATTGACGTTTTTGATCTGCCAACGACTTTGCTTGCTCCCGATCAAGTCCGGGAGAGTAGACCCCAGCACTACGCGACTCTACCGCGCGCTCAATAGCGTCACGCAATAATTGCTCAGTGCGTCGTTGCTCACGTAAGATGTCATCAGCATCTCGCACTGCATTCTCAATTCCCGCTCGTAAATCTTCCGAGCGCTGTGTTGCCAATTCATCTACTGCTCGTTGAAGTTCTTCGGCTGCGGAATCGGATTGGTTCTGAGCCGTTTGTTCACCGGATGCGTCGCTTTCCGAGCCGGTTTGATCGCCACTCTGATTTGCCTGTTGCGTGGACTGTTGTTCTTGCATTGATTGCTCTAATGCTTCTTGCGCACGCTCCAAATTCTCGGCAGCTTGTCTGATTGCTTCTTGCGTTCCGCCTTGTTGACCTGACTCTCCTTCCTGATCTGCTTGTTCTTGTAAATCCTGCAACTCTTCTCGAAGTCTTTCTAGATCACGTGATAACTGCTCTTGGCGCCAACGCTCTTCCCGGGTCAGGTTTTGCTCGTTCTTGCGTTGCTCTTCCAGCTCTTGCTGTCGACGCGCCAGATCCGCAAGCCTGTCAAAAATCTCATCCAGCTGTTGTCCGGGATTACTTTCGGAACCGCGATCGGGCTGCTCATACTGATTGCGGGCAAGATCCATCTCTAAGTCAAACATTTCTGCCATGTCTTTACCCGGTTGTGACTGACCACCACCGGATTGCCCTTCTTGTTGCGTAAGCCGAATATCAGCGAACAAAGCTTCTGCTCGTTGCAATAATTGCAATGCTTGTTGTTGCGGTTGAATTGCTGCCTCAAAATCTAACGCTTCTAGTGCAGTCGCAGACGGTTGCATGACCTCAGCCGCTTGCCTCAAGTAATCAACAAACTGTTTGATTTCTTCACCTTGTTGTACAAGTTCTCGCGCTTCGGAGCGATCGGCTAAAGTACGCGCTTGCTCGGCTAGGGTAACCTGCAACTCTGCCAAGAGCTGACCGTTATCGGAATGCGGTGTTGGGTCTCCTCCTGCTTCATCTGTAGCACGACGTAAATTCCAGGTTGCGATAAATATTTCTTTCTGGCGTTTGGATATTTCGCTGCCTTCGTTAGCGGATTGACCACCGCCACCGCCTCCACCACCGCCGCCATTGCCTTGAGAAAAACGTCGGTCGAACGGGCGCACATCGATTAACATCATGTCGGTTTCGGCTGTGCTGTCGTGATCATGCACCCGAGCGTAGTAACTAATAAGGTCACCGGGTTGCATGGGCTGTTCGGTGTCTATGCCATTTATTTTCTCGCCTAAGGATTCAAGCGTAAATACATACTCTGAGCGAGGCTCAGTGCCTAATTGCGTAATTTGCCATTCACCCGCGTTAATAGAGTACAGCAGCTCAACAGATTCAACCGAAAAATCATCGCGTGCGAATACCCGAACTAAGACCTCTTCTACAGGGGACGCAGTCACATCTCTGCCTGGCAATTCAAATCTGATTTCGGGTGGTTCATCACCTTGAATTACTACCGCGTGCTCTGCACTAATAGGCACACTGCGATCCAACATTCGATCAAATAATTGATATTGAGAATCTTTACTGATTGGAAAACGAACGCTGTACTCCAACCCGTTTTGTTCCAGCGACAACTGCTGATCACCATAACTGAAATAGGCATCTTGCAGCGGTCTATCTGTTTTAAAAGTCATAACAACTTCAGACCCTTTAACAGCGCTTATCCGACCAACATCGTTAATATTTTCTACCGATAATTTGGTCCATTCCGGATAGGTAATAGTGGCTTCAATACTTTGTAGACGCGCTGGCTCAACAACGCTAATTTCATAGCGTTCGCTTTGTGTATAGGCTGCCGAAAAATAATATTCCATTGGTTCAACCACCCTGAATAAGGTGTAGTCGAAGCCGTTGTCTTCAGCTGCTATCTCGCTGGATTGCCATTCCTGCCCTGCTGCTCGCACATGCAGGGTGACTGTTTGACTTTTGAATCCGTTTATTTGCGCGTTCAGTGCCAGGTTTTCACCCGACAGTAACTCCATATTACCGGGTCCAACATCGATACTTCGTGCTACGACCAAACCCGGTGTAGACCACCCCATCCAAATGTGTTGTGCTGCATTGCGCCATGGCTCCGGTGCTCGCTGGAAAAAACCTACCGTAAAAAACAGCAAGCTCGCAATGAGCACGATAGACCACAAAATAGCGGACATAGGTACGATACGAAACAAAGGAACCCGCTTTGCGACCGACAAACCATCTTGTGCAAGCAGCGGTAAAAACTGGTGTCCCGGGGTTGTTTGGCGTGTATCCAGATAAGTTTGCACTCGACCATTGAAAGCGGCATCAGCCGTTTCAATGAGTTTTGCCCCTTTATCTGCATATAATTTACTTAAAGGTACCCACAACAACCATATAAACATAATCACAGCAACTATGGCCATCAGTAATCTGGTTGAGTTAGTTATCGCGGGTGAAAAACCCCGGACCAAACCGGTATACGAGCCCAATGCTGTGATTGCAATAGCAAACGCCATTAAAATACCGATAAACAACAAGACCAACCGAGCGGTCTCACGGCGTTTAGCACTCTTAATGTAGGCTAAGAAAAGGTTCTCAGAATTGGATTTTCTGTTCACAGGCCATCCCTCCGAACGGATAAATACCGATTACCCGTTAACGATTCAATTACTAAAAACACCAGCATCAGCGGTAACAAAATTCGCCAAAACACTCTGCTAGCTGTTTCTGCATCCGGTAGTGCTGGTGTTGATTCTGACGCGATCGCATTGTTAGCCAATTGACGTTCCTGGTTAGCTTGCGCATCGTGACGTTTTTCCCAGCCGTTGATATCAGTGTCTGACATTGGTGCCAGTACGGACTCAGTCGTGTCGATATGCACTAACACAGGATCTGCCGATTGGCTGCCCAATACTGAGTACAAACCAGGTTCGGTCAGACGAATATCGTTACTTTGACCAACTTGAGCCAAGCTCAGCATGGTATCGCCTTCTGGTGACAATAACTGAACATTCGCCGGCAGAGACAAGGATTGGCCTACTGCTAAGCGAAATGGCAATGCGCTGCTGGCATCAAAGAATTCTGCGATCGATTGCATCAACGTTACAAATGCTGGTTGTAATGGTAAATCACTAACATAACCATCGAGCGGATCATTCAATATGATCAGATTACCCCCCGAGGCATATTGTTGTAATACCAACAATGGCACTCCAGAGTCTAATGAGATTAAAACACGATCAGAATCATTCGTTTTTATAGCCTGATTATCAAAGAACCGAGTTTCAAACCAATTGATATCACCAAGACCAAGTTCATGCGCCATATCTATTTGCGAAACGCTGCTACCGGTTAACGAAACAGTGTCGGTATTGCTGGCCGTTTTTGCGCCCGGTATCAAGAGCACGTTACCGCCTGCTTCAACAAACCGCTGAATGGCTTCCGGTGGATTTTGTATATCTTCAACAACCACAATACTGTGCAGCGAAGAAGACGAAACTGCAGCATTAAGTTCATTATGGGATGTGACCTTGAAATCGCCATTAGCCTCTAGCGCGGTGCTGACAAAAACGCTCGTTTGAGTACGTGCAGCAGACGCGTTTTCAGTCGTATTCACGTAATGGTATTCAGTCACATTCAAACCTCGAACCGGCACCAGCATGCTATCGTCTTCACGCAGTTCATCATTATTGGCGAAAGCCACTGTTAATTCGGAATTAAAATTAACTGGCAAGTTAATCGACTCAAACTGCACAGTCACAGATTCATTATTGCCCAGCACCACGTTTTGACTGGCCAGTACTTCGCCCTGACTGATCACTTGAAGCAACTTGTTACTCATGGACTGATCGATATCATTGGCATTGTTAGACTGCCCCACCCTAACACTAACGCGCGCCGTTAAAGAGTCAGCAGTGCGGGCTTCAGCCGACAGATAATAATTGACTAGCGGCCCTGAACTCACCGGCACAATATTGAGCCCCACCAGTTTCCCTGCCAGCAGCGTATTCATTTGTTGCGGCAAATTCGATCGCTGCGCATCAGTTATAAAGGTTGCGAACACTGGCAAATCGGCATCACTAGCAATCTTATTTAATCGGCGCATTAGCTCGCCATAGTCTGCAGACTCATACCCTGGGGTTAATGCACCGATAGCAGCGGATAACGCGGAGCGGTCTATAACCGGTTCACTGAGTTGTTGTAATTGATTTGCAAAACCAAACAATTGCACAGCGTCATCAGTAGGCAAATTTTGCAATGTATCTTGTAATTGTTCTTTGGCCAGCGACCATTTGTCTGCTGCGCGCATCGACAACGATGTATCCATTACCACCAGTTGCAACTGCGCTGCAGGCGTATCCGCTTGGCGATCTTGAAGCCACGGTTGTGCGAACAAAAAACACAGAAGACTAAGAAATAGCAGGCGCAGTAATAGCAATGGCCAGTGTTTGATTTTACGTTTAGAAGTAGCCGGCGGTGCAGTTGCTTCCAGAAATTGGGTAGACGGAAAAGGCTGCACTGGCGGTTCATGATGGCTGAAGCGGTGCAGAATCCACGGCAGCAGCAATCCGCACAATCCGAGTAGATACAATGGCAGCAACACACTCATCGTGCTTGACGCTCCCGGAAGTGTAAATAGTTAACAATAGCGTTATCTAATGGGTCGCTTGTTTTTACTTGTATGTAGTCGGCACCCGCTTTTATACAGCTACTTTCTAACAGTTTACAATGTTCACTAAACACCGTTTTGTAGTCAGTATGCAGGTATTGAGGATCAACTATCACTGTATTGCCTGACTCCAAACTTTTTAAGGCTGCAATTTTCTTATACGGCGGATCAATTTCATCCGGATCGAGAATGTGGAATACCGCTATATCGTGACCGACGTGCACTAAATGTTGCAACGCGGACTGCAGATCGGCAGGTTGCGTGTATAGGTCGGATACCAACACCAGCAGACCTCGTTTCGGCAGCGTGGCCTGTAAGCCTTTCACCACCTCGACTACATCAGTGGCATTGCCAATCTCAGTAGTTTCGAGTAATCCCAGCACTTTCATTAAACTATCCGGACGAGCACTCGGCGCGGTATGCTCCCGGATGACATCGTCAAATATTGTTATGCTTAATGCATCATGTTGTTTTCGAGTTAAATAGGCCAGCGATGCAACCAAAAAACGTGCTTGATCAAGCTTGCTGATTGGCTCGCCAAATGCCATTGACGCACTCATATCCAACAGCAAATTAACTGATGTATTCGTTTCGCCACGAAAACGTTTTACATACATACGATCGGCTCGCGCGTAAACGTTCCAATCGACAAACCGCAAGTCATCGCCTTCATTGTAAGCCCGGTATTCAGCGAATTCCTGACTGAAACCAAAGTCCGGCGAACGATGCAACCCAGTGAGTACTCCATCTACAACAGTGCGAGCCACCAGTTCGAGCGTGCCCAAACGCGCCAAAAGCTCAGGTTTTAAAAACCGACTTGCAGAACCATTGGCATGTTTATTGGCGGACGGGTTCATGGTTTAAGCAGCGGCTCGAGTATTGACTAAATCTTGCAGTACATCATCCATGGATACACCGTCCGCTTCAGCAAAATAATTAAGCATAACTCTGTGTCGTAATACCGGTGCAGCCAACGCATCGATGTCTTCAGTAGCAACATGATACCGACCGTGCATTAAGGCTCTGGCCTTAGCGGCCATTGTTATAAACAAGGCGGCACGCACAGACGCCCCAAACTTCACATATTTCTTAACCGTTTCGGTTGCACTAACGTCGCCCGGACGCGTTGCACGTACTAATTCAACCGCATATCGCCCAACTGAATTACTGACTGGCACCTGACGCGTGAGCTGTTGAAATGCGCGCACTTCGGCTGCATTAGTACAGGCTTTGACAGGCTCTGGTAACACATCAGTAGTAAACCGTTCGATAACCGCAATTTCATCTTCAAGCGGCAGATAGTCCAACATAATATTGAATAGGAATCGATCGAGCTGAGCTTCCGGCAACGGATAAGTACCTTCCAATTCCAGTGGATTTTGGGTTGCCAATACAAAGAATGGTTTCTCGATAATGTGCTGAGAACCCCGAACCGTTGCGGAGTACTCTTGCATGGCTTCCAACAGTGCTGCCTGAGTTTTAGGCGGAGTACGGTTAATTTCGTCGGCCAGCAAAACGTTCGTGAATATGGGGCCCGGTACAAATCGCCAATTTCGAGCACCAGAATCATCCTGCTCGATGATATCGGTGCCGGTGATATCGGTAGGCATTAAGTCGGGTGTGAACTGAATGCGATTAAAGTTCAATCCCAGTGCGTCTGCAAGCGTACGCACTAACAGTGTTTTTGCCGTGCCCGGCATACCGGTAACCAGACAATGACCGCCCACAAGCAGCGTTATGAGTAAATGCTCAACGACATGATCTTGCCCAACGACGATGCGGCCTACTTCAGATCTAAGCGCGTTGCTTACACCACGAAATCGTTGTACCAATTCACCGGTTTCACCCGATTGCATACTTTTATCAGTCAACACTTTCTCCTTCATTAAATTCCAGTAGCAGCTTTTGCGCATCACGATAAAATGGCGCACTTTCTAATGCATACAATACTTGTCGGCGAGCTTTTTCTGCATCACCAATCAGTAGTTGAGCTTTCGCTTTTCCTAACCATGCGACAGCTGGGTCTTGCGGCCTCAACCCTAGCAACGCTTCATACTCTCTTATGGCGCGCGATGCCTGTTCGGTTTCCAGGTAATAGTCTCCGAGCCAGCGGTGTTCTTCGACAGCATACGGGTAAACCCAATTAAGCGATTCTATAACTTCGGCTGATTCAGCAATACGGTTTTGATCTCTGAGCGCACGAATAAGAATTTGTAACGACGCAACTCCATGCCCACCTCTTGAATGCCATTCCAATAACGTTTGCGTACTCGCATCCTCATTACCTTGTTCACGTTGGGCTTGCGCTAGCACCTCATACACATTGCCCGCTGATACTCTGCTGGGATCGCGTTCAATGATATCTTTTGCCATAATTTCAGCGCTTATCCAATCTTCTGCATTGACAGCGCGGCCTAGTTGGCGGTTCGCTACCTGAAAATCATCCAGATCTCGAGCTAACTCACCATATTGATTTTCAATATGTTCGAGAAACAATGCATCAAACGTCGGACCATCAATACCGATGGCGCTCATAAGCGCACTGGAAGTTGGCTTCGCATCGGCGAATTCACGTAACATGGTGACCAGCGCCTCATGTCCGTAATTTTTAGAAATAAAATCGCAAATGAGTCCGGCTTGCGTGTATGACACCTGTACCTGCCCTTGATAACTGGGACGTACAAAACCGGAGTCCAGTTCTTCGACAGGAAGCAGAGCGCCTTTGGATATCGCAATCAAGGTGTCTATTCCAATGGTGCGGTCCCGTAGCGGGCCGGTGTTCCATTCTTCATACACCGATAAACCCTCGCTAAACCAACGCGGTAGTCGATGGTTTGTTGCAGAGAGCGTGAACACATGGGCGATTTCGTGCCACAACGTGGTCCCCCAATGGAAGTCACCTGCCGGTCGCGCTTTCGGACTATCCATTGCCGTCAGGTAGCCAAACGTTACGCCTAGTAATCCTATGCCGGGTGTACTGACCGTACGCACGCCGAAGTCATCATGGTCGTGATACAACTCGACGACCATCGGACGTGTTAATCTAAAATCGTACCGCTCAGTCAACTCCTGCACAGCCTTGATCGACAGGTCTTTGACATACGGCTCCAGAGCATCAGCATCTTCTCGGTCCAGACGAATCAATACCCGACCCAGCGACAAATCAGGATCTGCTGGATCGGGTACATCAACAGCGCTAATCCGCATGCCATCCAGTGAGTCCATAAGCCTCAGTGTGTTAACTGTCTCGGCATCAAATGGATCGATATCGAAAGCCTTTTTAATGTGGTACCGAGCGGCAAATAGATTATTGACGCGCAAATAGTTGATGCCCAGATCGCGCTGCGCGGATGCAAGCTCCGGATTAATTTTCACGGCTTTTTGATATAACTCTATGGCTTCTCTGTAGCGATACGTAATAATGTAAAAGTGCGCAACTGTTGCATAGAAGTCCCCATACAACGGATTCTCGGACAACGCTTGACTGGCATATTCCTCTATCGGTTTATCGTCGAGCAAATTTGCACTGGCACGCATAGCATAAACCTCCAGAAGCGGCTTTCCTTCGTTCCTTAAACTGGCCTCTGCAGAATCCAATATTGAGCGCGCCCTATCGGTGTTTTGCAGCTCCAGCTCAAGACGTGCGAGTAATAGCAAGGCATGCGCATTACCTGGATGATCTATCAGGATGTTGTTCAGATCTTCACGCGCTTTTGCTTCGAATGTACGCATGGTAGCTTCTACTAAACCAAGCCGGGCCGGCAAAAAATTATCGTCGTACAGTAAAGCTTCTCTGTATAACGAAACAGCATCACTAATTTGATGAGTATCCATATACAGTTTAGCCCAATGCGTTTTAATAATAGGATTGTTGCTGTTCGATGCCGCTTGCCTAAACAGTCTATTTCCAAGACGAACATCGCCCAGCGCCGCTGCCGCATTCGCTGCTATTAAGGGGTCGTCGTTTTCCAGCAATTGCTCATAACAGCGTTCGGCGTTGCTTTGTTCACCAATGTAAGTCAGCTCATCACATTGAAGCAACTCGCTATGACGATCGTTTCCATAATGAATAGTCAGCGCATTTGCAGACTGCGCACAAATTAACAGAGGAAGACTTAACACCAATTGCGCCAGACGGATGTTATTCATTGCTATCACCCCACCCCGTGGCTAAATCAATTTTTTGTTGTAATCTTGCTATGGACACCAGCAACGGTTCTAACGCTGCGTAAAAAGCTTGTGTATCCATCATTGGTTTTTTGGATTTCAGACTGGCGAATTCATCCTCCAGTATGAGTCGCTCTTCTAGTAGTGCCGCTACAGCAGGGTTATCTTTTGCGTGTTTTAGCGCACCAAGTCGTGCAAGCATGATGTCATTAGGAGCATCTGAATTAATCCGGGCTTGCTCCGCTGCGATCAGTTTTTTATCTTTGTAATATTTTTGTGTTTGTTCATTGCTGTATCGCCAAACTTCTGCAAGGGTCAGGATTTCGTTACGATCAACATCCGCAACCGATGACTCCATCGCAAGAGCTAAGTATTCTGGAAAGCGAACCGCATTGACCTGACCACCACTTTTAGTTGCGGTAACAACATGGCGCCCCGGTTGACTTAACACATCCAGTATTGCGCCACTTGCGCTGGTAGCCGCAACGACAAGCTGCTTGGGAGCACTAACTAGTGCCAATGATGAAACCAGATCGGATGTGGTTATGTCTGTACCCGGAATATTAAAACGCCAGGTTTCAGCATCCACCGTGCCATGCCCAATAAGAAACAACATAAACACATCGCCCGATAACGATGCATGATATTCGATGCGCTCAAGTACCGCGTCGCGATTGGCTTGCAGCCCGCTTAGCAATTCGATATCAGCATCCTCATCTGCTACCGAGCGCAGTGCGTCGACGATAGTATTACCGTGTGCTAAAAACTGTTCCGCATACTCTTCATTGCCGCCGATGCCTGTAACCACAAGTGCAGTGGTTTTGGCGTACGTATATTGACATGACAGCAGCACTAACAGCAATGCTACTTTTACGGCGCTTTTTATCATAGTCGCTTCCACCGTAAACGTAACAGCCATTCCAACCCTTTAAGAAAAATGAGCGCGAGAAAGAACACAGGTAAGTTCCACAATGAGAGCAATACCTCGCGTGTAAGACCGGCGTTTTCCAGTTTTAGAATGTCAGCGAGTTCATTGCCATTACTCGCATCCAGATACCGGCCGCCAGTTGCAGCCGAGATTCGTTGTAGGTATTCACGTTTTAACGCGCTACCAAACTGTTCTGCGGTATTGCTTTCCTTTATCCACCATCGTTTGACCTGCGTTGAATCAGTAGCTGTCTGGGCTTCGCCTAAAGCGGGCGTTTTAACGAGCATGGAGTATGGCCCATCTTCGGGAGCAGCAACCGACCCTATGAATCTGCCGGGTTGATCAATATCGGCAACCAGAGTGGTTGCGACCGTGTCGCCCGACGGCAACGTAACATCCACAATGACTTCACCTGACTCCACCGGCGTAAAGTCACTTTGTTTCAACACTACAGATACGGGTATATCGGGTGTATCGCGATACACCGCTTGCGTACTTTCAAACGTGATGGGTGACAGTGCGCCGGCCGCAATATGAGATAAAAACTGCTGCCAAAACAGCTCATGGGATTGATCTTCGGATGGCATACCCATTTGCCAGCGCCAAGTTCCACTGGTGCCGAAAACAAAACTTTGGCCTTGACCGTATCGATGCCATGCAAGCGCTGGCACTAATCGATTACCAACTTGCGCTGTTAGTAATACAGTCGCCCCCGGTTTGATATCACCAATAGACTGCACATCTCCTGCGGCGGGTAATTTCGCCCATTGCTCTATATTCTGTAATCGCTCATCTGCGTTCTCAGCACCCGGTTCAGCGCTGGCGACCGGCTCAACAATGTTTAACCAAGGCGTCCTGACTCCTTGTGTACTGAGTTGTATGGGCACACGAATACGTTCATAGTCCAGCGCATTTTTTCTGGCGCTTAGCGTAACAGGCAATGCCGACGCAACTGCAGAACGCCCCCACCCACCGTCGCCAAGCCCGCGCCGACCAGCTAGCATCAATAAAGAACCACCGCGCTGACTAACGAAGTCTCGTAAATTAGCTTGTTGGTCAGCCGATAACTCGGCTGCTTCCAAACTGCCTATGATGATGGCATCGTATACAAACAACTTCTCACGGGTTTTAGGGAATCCGTCTGCAAGCTCGGACGCATCCTTCACACCTTGTCGGTAAAATTTATTTGGCGAGGTACGAAGAAAACTGACGACCTCCACATCGTTAAAACCGTGCAGTGCACGTCGGATAAACTTATATTCCCAGCGCGGCTCACCTTCGACATACAGGATACGCTTTGGGTGCTTACCCACATCCAACACGCGTTGTTGTCGGTTATTCACCGTATTGTTTTCAAGTTGTGCCGCGCCATTATCGTCTACCGGCACAACGGAAAAACGTAAGTCACGTGTACCTGCTTCGCCGCTATTAAATCGAATACTGTGAAACGATGTTAACGCCTGAGGGTTTAAGGTAATGTCGTCTGCATACAGTAGTTCTTCACCCGCTTGCACTCGCACTCGGGCTCTATTGAATCCATTGTGCTGCAGCTGCAATCGAGCAACAACAGAACTGTTTTCGCTAACTTGAGTATCAATGGCAACATCACTGAGCTCTATATCGTTGATAATCGTGTTAGAACCAAAGCCCACCGTGTGTACTGGCACGCCAGCGGCCTTAATCGCTTGCCACCATTCTGAATCTTGCTGACCCACGTTGTTAGCGCCATCACTCAATAACACAACTGCTGCTAATGACTGTTCACTGACAGTTTCCAAAACCGTTTTTAAGTTATCGGCAATAGCGGAACGTTTGCCCGCAACAATGGATTGAGAGTCGGGATTGATAACAGTTAAGGACTCGTCCATGCTGTACACAGTAGAGTCGAACAGCGTGCTTCTGGTTAATGCAGCATCGTTAAGCAATGATTGAGCTTGCTGCAGTCGGGATTGTTGATTGCTATCGCTTGCAAGCATACTAGCGGAAGTGTCAAGCAAATAGGCAACTGAATTTTCACCCGGTTGCATTTGCTCAAGTTTGAGAGACGGTTGCCACAGCATCAACAAGGCAATTGAGATGACTGCCGCTTGAAGTACACCCACTATGAGCCGTCGGGATTTACTTAAGTTTTGTCGTTGCAGACTCACCACAATGGCAAACATTGCCAAAACTATTGCGGCTACCAAGCCCCCAGCGGGCCAACCACTGGCGAAAACCAGCTCTGCATGTTGCCATGTGCTTTTCGGGTATTTTAAAAAAAGCTCAAACATGCAACTGGTGCGGTTCCTGAGTTGGGAAAATTATGCAGTCAAACTCTATATAGCAGAGTAAAAAAACCGCTGAAAGTTCATTCAATATACTACACCGGCCGGGTAGTTTCAGGCGCTCAAGTCATTGTTACACGGGGATAATATTCTGTGGGCGGTAGTTGTGAGTGAAGACATTGCCGTGCTGCGTGCGCTGATCAATATTTACTCATAAAAAAAGCCCCTAAACTGTAGGGGCTTCTTTTTGGAGCAATCGATGTGTCGCAATCGATTTTGCAGATTTAACTGCAGAGACGAGCTCAGCCAATGACTATACAGAGCGGCTATGCAGAGCGTTTCATGTCTTCAGAGCGTGTATTTGACAGGCCCTGCGCAAAATCATTGGGGAAATCGTCTACATTGATCACCGTTTGCGTTGCATCGTAAGCCTCGATCAACAATTTGGTTTCATCGGCAGTAAGCACATCATCCGCAACGAGTTGCGTCATCCAATCTGCGTAACTAACCCCATATGGTTGCTTCAATCGGGTGTCTTTGAGTTTACGGGCTGCACCATCAGCGGCCACGACCAGTCTCAAAGCGTGTTCGATACAGCCGGTCACATCATCCGGCCGGTCATTAATATAGGTGCCGCTGGTTAAGCGATCTCGCGCCTCTGATGGAGCCAACAGTAATCTCGCACATTGTTGCGTGAGTTTATCGTTAGGTGTGCGGTAGCGTCTGCCTAATGGAAATACGATCCCACGTAACACCAGGCCCACATATTTATTGGGGAAGTTTCGCAGGATTTGATCTAACGCCACTTGGGTTTGGAACAGGCAATAACGAACCGACCATTCCATTAATGGTTGATCCGCTGCCGGTGCACCGGTGTCTTCAAAACGTTTTAATACAGCAGACGCCATGTACATATGCACCAGACCATCAGCAAAGCGACCAGACAGCATTTCTTTACGTTTGAGACCCCCACCCAAAAACAACATGGCGAAATCAGCAAGGAAAGAATAACCCGAGCTCATGCGAGTTAAGCGCCGATAATATTTTGCGTTCGGTCCTGAAATAGGCGCACGGACGAAACGACCCTTTGTTAAGCCATGGAACATTGAGCGTGCACCATTTTGGACCGCGTAACCAATATGCCCCATGAGCGCCTCATCAAAGCTCTCCAGCGCTTCGCGTTTGTTGGGTAATGACGCAGAGTTCATTTCAGCCACCAAGTGCGGATGACAGCGCAATGCGCCTTGGCCGAATATAATCATGCTGCGCGTGAGTATATTTGCACCCTCTACAGTGATTCCCACTGGCACACCTTCGTAAGGTCGCGCCATAAAATTACCGGGGCCCATACAGATACCCTTACCACCTAATACATCCATACCGTCGTTAACGACTGTGCGCATGGAGTCGGTATTGAAGTACTTCAATATGGCAGACACAACGGACGGCTTCTCGCCCTGATCGAGCGCGGCACAGGTTAAACGGCGCCCCGCATCCATTGTGTAAGTTAGGCCTGCAATTCTGCCCAGTACTTCTTCGATACCCTCGAATTTGCCGATGGGTAAGCCGAATTGATGTCGTATGCGAGAATATCCACCAACAAACCGGGATGCCGCTTTGCCCGACGCTGTTCCTGATGAAGGTAGTGAAATCCCACGACCAACTGACAACGATTCCATTAGCATTCGCCATCCCTGACCCAGCATAGGTTGCCCACCGATAATCCATTCCATTGGGACAAACACTCCATCACCGCTGTTTGGACCATTCATAAAGGATTGGTTTACAGGAAAATGTCTGCGACCGATATTGACTCCCGGGGTATCAGTCGGAATAAGCGCACAAGTAATACCCAAGTCTTCTTCATCGCCGAGTAAGCCATCAGGATCGTAGGCTCGGAAAGCCAAACCCAACAACGTTGCTATGGGAGCTAAAGTGATATAGCGCTTGTTCCAGGTAACTCGCATACCCAGCACTTCCTTACCATTGTATTCACCTTTACAAACGATGCCGTAATCTGGCATTGCTCCGGCATCAGAACCAGCGGACGGCCCGGTCAATGCAAAACACGGAATTTCTTTGCCGACGGCTAAACGCGGCAGGTAATAATCTTTTTGCTGCTCGGTACCGTAGTGCAGCAACAGTTCGGCTGGCCCTAACGAATTGGGCACCATGACGCTGACGCTACCACTCACACTGCGGGTGGATAGCTTCATTACCACTTCGGAATGCGCCATGGCGGAGTAACCCAAACCGCCATATTCTTTCGGGATAACCATACCCAAAAACTTTTGTTCTTTAATGAAGTTCCAGCATGCTTCGGGCAGATCGTTCAGTTCGTAGGTAATTTCCCAGTCACTCATCATGGCGCACAGTTCCTCCACCGGACCATCAACGAAGGCTTGTTCTTCTGCTGTTAACTCTGCTTCGGGATAATCGAGTAGCTTGGACCAGTCAGGTGCACCCTGAAATAATTCTGCTTCCCACCAAACGGTGCCGGCATCGATTGCTTCACGTTCAGTATCGGACATTGGTGGCAGTACTGCGCGCACATATTTTAATAACGGGGTGCTAACCAGCTTATGGCGAATACTGCGCACATTGAAAATAACCGCAGCAATCACGGCCAGAGCAATGATGGCCACGCCAAACGCACCTGGTAACCAGCCAGCGGTACGAGCCACCAGCAAAACGACACCTGCCGCCAGAGTAAAAACAGGCAAGCTGATTTTGTAACGCGCTAATGCAAATAACGCGACCCCAAAAACCACAACCCAGAAAATAAGACCCATAAAACTGACTCCGATGAAACCGATCGCTATGTCACCCTATAGCGGACGATTAGGCTTAATAAAAAGGGATACAGGCTCATTCTACCCGCTGAGACCTGAATATTGTCTACTTGCGCAGCTAAATTCACAGGCTTGTCACTATTCGGACGAGCATCTGGCACGAAATGCAGCGTCGACGCACGTAACACCTGAATTTCCGTTATAGTTTCTGAGCATTAACAAAATCAGTACCGGGCCGGAACGGAAAAGAATGTCAAACATTAAAAATGCGTACGAGACCATCCTTGAAGAAATCGGGGAAGACCTGAATCGCGACGGACTACAAGACACACCAATGCGTGCTGCCAAAGCCATGGAGTTTTTAACGCAAGGCTACAACCAAACATTGGAACAAGTGTTAAACAACGCCGTGTTTGAATCTGACAGCGATGAGATGGTCATTGTACGGGACATTGAAATGTACTCGCTGTGCGAGCATCACATGTTGCCATTTATCGGCAAATGTCATGTGGCCTACCTACCCCGGGGAAAGGTCATCGGCTTGTCCAAAATTGCGCGCATCGTTGATATGTATGCACGTCGCTTACAAATCCAGGAGAATATGACCAAACAAATAGCTGATGCCGTTAACAATGTGACAAACGGTTTGGGTGTGGGCGTTATTATTGAAGCAAAACACATGTGCATGATGATGCGCGGTGTAGGCAAGCAGAACTCGTCGATGACTACTTCTGCCATGCTAGGCCGCTTCCGCACCGACATTAACACGCGCAACGAGTTTTTAAGCTTAACTAAAAGCTAGCTTTCATTGTGCCAGCTCTCACTATGGGTGTGTATTTAGTCGTCCGAACGCTGTTGCAGCTGCCACAGGTTGGCATATAAGCCCTGACGTTGCAGCAGTTCGTCATGTGTGCCTCGCTCTACAATGACGCCAGCATCCAACACCAGTATTTCGTCAGCATCAATAATCGTTGATAAGCGGTGCGCAATAACCAACGATGTGGCTCGCTGGGCAGCAGCATTCAATCCTTCCAATATGGTTTGTTCACTTCGCGTATCCAAACTGGAAGTCGCCTCATCAAACACGATAATCGGCGGGCTTTTCAGAATAACCCGGGCAATCGCCATACGTTGCTTCTCACCACCGGATAATTTTAAACCGCGCTCACCGACGATGGTGTCATATCCCTGGGGCAAGGCCTCTATAAATGCGTCGAGATTAGCAGCCTTAGCTGCCGCTTTTATTTCAGACTCGCTAGCATCATTTCTGGCATACGCCAGGTTATAGCGAATGGTGTCATTAAACATGACAGTATCTTGCGGCACCACGCCCAGTGCTCTACGTAAGCTCGATTGTGTACAGTTCCGCACATCGATACCGTCAATACTTATCGCGCCACTACTCACCTCGTAGAAACGAAATAACAATCTCGACAACGTCGATTTACCCGAACCTGACGGCCCCACAACCGCCACCTTCTTGCCGGGCTCGACGGTAAAACTAATGCCTTTGATAATTTCGCGCTCTGGTAAGTAAGAGAAGCGTACATCTTGGAATTCGATCCGTCCCTCGCGCACAACCAGTTCTTGGGCGTTTTCTTTGTCTACTATTTCCGGCGTCTTTTCCAATAACTTGATAACCAGATCCATATCCGCTAACGCATACTGCAAACCGCGGTACACATAGCCTAGCGCGTTTAATGGTACAAACAATTGCAGCATCAACGCGTTTATCAACACGATATCGCCAATCGTGATGACATCTTCGGCAACATCTCGCGCGGCCAGCATCATGATGATGGTTACGCCTATGGCCACCAAAGCGGCCTGACCAAAATTCAACATGGACATTGTGGTCTGGCTCTTGACACCCGCATCTGACCAATCGCTTAAGTGCTGATCGTAAGCCACTTGTTCTTTCGATTCGTTATTAAAGTACTTAACCGTTTCGTAGTTCAGCAAACTGTCAACTGCCCGACCATTGGCCAGGGAGTCCAGCCGGTTCATTTCGTGGCGAAACTGCATCCGCCAACCGGAAAACTTCAGCGTAAACAATACGTATAAAGCAACCGTTATGACAACGACCAGTGTGTAATGCCAGCCATAGCCACCGAGTAGAATCAGCGCGACCAGCAAGAACTCGGCGGCCGTTGGCACGATATTAAAAACAAGTAGATTAACAATGGAACTGAGGCTGGTCGCACTTCTGGAGAGGTCACGGGAAATGCTGCCGGTTTTCCGTTCCAAGTGATAGCTTAAAGATAATCGGTGCAAATGCGTTAACACCTGCGTGGATAGCCTATGCATTGCACGGTATCTCACCCGAGCAAACAACGCATCGCGCACTTCTTTGAAAAACGAATTGGCTATTCGAAGTAGTCCGTATGCCGCAACCAGCCCGAGCGCGATTAATAAAATACTGCCGGTCACTGATGATGCTGAACCGTCGTTGTCCAGGGTATTAACAATGCGTTTTAACAACAGTGGCACGGCCACTACGGCAAGCTTACTGAGTATGAGACAGCCTAAGGCAAGTAACACCCGCCCTCGGTATTCCCACAAATAAACCGATAACTTTTTTAGGTTCGCAAGGTCACGGCGATTGCTATGCGGTGCTTCTTCTCTTCCGGCCATGTTTACGCGCGTTTTACTTTGTTAGGTTCAAGAACATGCACCAGTGCATCTTCCACAAGCTGCACGGCATCGGTGCACTGACTAGCATTCTCGCTCATGTGGCGTCGCCATAACCTGGCACCGGGCACTTCGTGATATAACGATACGATATGGCGAGTTAATGCGCTTGCGCGAACATCGCGTTCAATCCAGCGTTGAACATACTGCGCATAGGCGCGTGCAACCTTGGCTAAGGACTCAACATCGCTCGTTGATGGTTTTGCATTAGGTAAGTCTGTAAACACGGATGCATCCGCATCGCCCAAAAAAGCAGGTTGATAATAGGCTTTTCTGCCAGACATAACACCGTCTACATGTTTTAAATGGGTATGGACTTCTGACCAGGTTTCAACGCCACCGTTAATCGTAATGTGCAAATCTGGCAGTGTTTCTTTTAATTTGTATACAAACGGATACCGCAGTGGTGGGATGGTGCGATTCTCCTTTGGGCTGAGCCCGTCTAACCAGGCTTTTCGTGCATGCACAATAAAGTGCTGACAACCAGCGTCGCGCACCACTTGCACAAAGTTCTCCAAGGCGCTGTAGCTGTCGTCTCTGTCAATACCCAATCGGCATTTTACTGTAACCGGCACTTGCACCTTGTCTTGCATCGCGCTGACGCAGGCTGCTACCGTGTGTGGTTCTGCCATCAAACAAGCACCAAATCGACCTGATTGAACACGGTCGCTCGGACACCCCACGTTCATATTAATTTCGTCGTAGCCCCACGCCTCTCCTATGCTGGCAGCTTCCGCCATTTCAACTGGATCCGAACCACCTAACTGCAATACAACGGGATAGTCAGCGTCATCGGTTCCCAGCAAATATTCCCGATCGCCCTTGATCACAGCTTTACTGGTCAGCATTTCGGTGTACAACAAACTGTGCCGCGTTAACAGGCGCGCTAAGTATCGAAAATGCCGATCAGACAGCTCCATCATTGGCGCTACTGCGAAACGCCGATTGGCGTCCGGGATTGGGGTTGCTTTTTTCACTGCCTTTTATTTGCTGACTTTATTGACTTCAATTTGCCAATCAATAATCGTTAACTGAGACCCATGATTTTTCTTCGTGCGACGACCATGCAGCTTCAATAACTTGATTCACCAGCATGCCGTCTTTAAAGGTTGGCCATATGGCCTCACCCGTTGCTATCGCTTGCATAAAGTCGCGTGCCTCAATAATGATTTGATCTTGATAACCAGTACCGTGCCCCGGTCCCAAACAGAACTCGACATAATCAGGGTGCTGAGTGTTTGTCAGAATTTTTCTAAAACCCTGTTGTGCTTCTGGTCCTTCCCGCTTATATAACCAAATGGCGTTTTGATCTTCTTGGTCAAATCGGATTGCACCAGTTGTACCGTGCACCTCATAGGCGTAGCCCATTTTTCGCCCCGTCGCAACGCGACTGAAAAACAAATGCCCCATTACACCGTTTTCGAATCGACATAGAAATTGCGCATGATCGTCGTTCGTGACATCGCTCATGCCGGTGTCGCTGGGCCGCTGAGCATGCACAGTTTCAATGTCGGCACACAGGCGGTCGATCGGACCAATAAGCGCTAATGCCGCATTGATCATGTGTGGCGACAAATCTCCCATCGTGCCATTGGCGCGACCTTGCGTTCGCCAATGCGCCGGCGATGCAGGGTCTGAGAAAAAATCTTCAGTATGCTCACCTCTAAAAAAAGTGATCTCACCAATTTCACCATTCTGAATAAGCTGCCGCGCAAATTGCGATGCAGGCGTGCGGATGTAATTAAAGCCCACCATATTCGCCACTCCAGTGGCATCGGCGATGGCAACCAATTCCCGGCTTTCAGCTAACGATGCACCTAATGGTTTTTCACACAGCACCGGCTTTCCCAGTTCGAGCGCAGTTCTGGCAATTTCCAAATGTGTGCTTTGCGGCGACGCGATGACAACCGCTTCGATTTTGTCGTCTTGAACCAACTCACGCCAATCTGACGTTGAACGGTTGAAACCAAACCGCGCCGCTTTCTCGGCTGCGCCAGCGTCAGTTGTTGCACAGATCATTTCGCACACCGGACGCAATGGTGTATCGAACACGGCACCCACTGCATGCATAGCGACGCTATGCAGCTTTCCCATATAGCCGGTTCCTACTATACCAATCCCTACATCGTGACCTTTCATTGGGTTCCTCAGGAATAAATCCGCGCCTCAGCACAAACTTGATCGCTTATTTTACGCCGCATTTCACTTGTTGTTCCGAGTATTTGTGTACGAGGCATTTTACTGCGACAATGTGCCTTAATCACACCCACACAAAAGGAAATAGCGCATGAAGACCAGAGCCGCAGTTGCTTTTGAAGCAGGCAAGCCTCTCGAAATCGTCGAAGTTGATCTCGACGGTCCAAAAGCCGGTGAGGTATTGGTTGAGATCAAAGCCACGGGCGTTTGCCACACCGACGAGTTCACACGCTCAGGCGCAGACCCAGAGGGTGCGTTTCCAGCCATTTTAGGTCATGAAGGCGCCGGGGTTGTCGTTGAAGTCGGACCGGGAGTCTCCGAGCTCGAAGTTGGGGATCATGTTATCCCACTGTATACAGCTGAGTGTCGAACATGCGAATACTGCCTGAATCCAAAAACGAATTTATGCCAACGAGTCAGAGCCACACAAGGCCAAGGTGTTATGCCAGATGGCACATCGCGCTTTTCGTACAAGGGTGAAAAGCTACTTCATTATATGGGTTGCTCAACGTTCTCAAACTACACGGTGTTGCCGGAGATCTCATTGGCCAAGGTTCGTAAAGACGCACCCTTCGACAAGATCTGCTACATCGGTTGCGGCGTGACGACCGGTATCGGGGCTGTCATGTACACCGCAAAAGTTGAACCGAATTCCACTGCGGTTGTATTCGGGCTCGGCGGTATTGGTTTAAACGTTATTCAAGGCTTGCGTTTAGTCGGTGCAAGACAAATTGTGGGTGTTGATCTGAATCCCGCTAAAGAAGCAACGGGCAAATCATTTGGCATGACCGACTTCGTTAACCCTGCGGATCATGGTGATAACCTGGTAGATCATCTGGTTGAACTCACAGGTGGTGGTGCCGATTACTCATTCGAGTGCATTGGTAATGTGGATGTTATGCGTGCAGCTTTAGAGTGTTGTCACAAAGGCTGGGGTGAGAGCATCATCATTGGTGTTGCAGGCGCCGGACAAGAAATTAAAACACGGCCGTTTCAATTGGTCACCGGACGCGTTTGGCGAGGCTCGGCATTCGGTGGTGCCCGAGGTCGCACAGATGTGCCCGGCATTGTCGATATGTACATGGATGGACGTATCGATATCGATAGTCTGATTACGCATACCATGCCACTGGACGATATCAATACAGCCTTTGACCTGATGCATTCTGGTGAAAGTATCCGCAGCGTTGTGATGTTCTAATGGAGCTAGAATCCAAATGGGCCAGTCATGGCGGAGAACTGTCCGTACACACGCATAACAGCGATGCATGCGCTTGTTCCATGCGCTTTGCGGTCTATACGCCTCCGCAGGCTAGTTCTGCGCCGGTACCCGTGCTGTGGTATTTATCAGGATTAACCTGCACTTGGGCAAACGTTATGGAGAAATCCGGGCTACAGGCTGCCGCTGCCAAACACGGCATAATGGTTATCGCTCCTGATACCAGCCCGCGCGGTGACAACGTTGCCGATGATGAAGGCTACGATCTTGGACAAGGTGCTGGCTTCTATCTAAGCGCTACCCAAGATCCATGGGCTAAGCATTATCGTATGGACGAGTACATTGTTAATGAACTGCCAGAGCTCATCGCAAAAGCCTTCCCATCAAATATGTCTGCACAAGGCATAACCGGCCATTCAATGGGCGGGCATGGGGCACTAACGTTGCACTTGAAACACCCTGAGACATATCGCTCGGTTTCCGCATTTTCGCCCATTACATCGCCATCGCAAGTGCCGTGGGGTCAAAAGGCGTTCAGCCACTATTTGGGCGACAACAAAGAGAGCTGGAAAGCCTATGATGCGACTGAGTTGGTTAGTGCCAATCCCAGTCAAGCAACGATGCTAATTGATACGGGCACCTCAGATCAGTTTTTGAGCGAACACTTGCAACCGGAGATATTTACAGCTGCATGCGACAAAGCGGGTCAACCTATCAATTACCGCATGCAACCTGGTTATGATCATTCGTACTATTTTATTGCGTCATTTATCAGCGATCATATTGCACATCACGCAACCGTATTAAACGTTCAGTGAACGGTTTGTGCGCGAACCGATAGTGGACAAGCAGTGAAAAACCACACAATTGAGTCCGCCAGCGAGTTGGAGTTACTTTACGGCAAACCAAAACCTGCTTCATTAAAGAAGCAGGCTCCGGAACTTAACGAAGTCTACACTCGCTGGATACAACAAGCGCGCTTTTTTGTCTTAGCGAGCGCTGGCAAAAGCGGGCTCGATTGCGCACCGCGCGGAGATGCGTCCGACAAAGGTTTTTTAATACTCGATAACAAGACCTTTATTATTCCTGACAGACGTGGCAACAATCGCCTGGATACGCTTAGAAATATTATTGAAGATCCGCGAGTGGCCTTATTGTTTTTAATTCCCGGGATTCACGAAACAGTGCGTATCAATGGTCAGGCCACCGTATCAACAGACCCTGCTCTGCTAAGCCAGTTTGAACTCGATGGCACATTGCCGCTGAGTTGTATTCGCATCGCAATTGACGCCGTGTTTTTTCAAAATGCTCGCGCGCTAAGCCGCTCCGGACTATGGCAAACTGAATCTCACTTAAGTTATGAGCATGTGCCCACGCCAGAAAAAATGGCCAATAGCAATGGCTCAAGTTTATAACGCATGACCAGTTCATTTAATTTTGATAACAGTTACGCGACCCTGCCCGGACAGTTTTATGCACGGCAACATCCAACGCCAGTCCGTGCCCCCAGACTGATCACACTCAATGAAGCCTTAGCCGAAGTACTCAGTTTACGCGTGGAGGACTTACGCAGCCCGGAAGGCGTAGGCGTATTGGCCGGCAATAGCATTCCTGACGGGGCCGACCCAATCGCTATGGCCTATGCCGGGCATCAGTTTGGCAACTGGGTGCCACAGCTCGGAGACGGACGCGCTGTGTTATTAGGTGAAATTGTCGGCACCGATAATCAGCGCTACGACTTGCAACTAAAGGGCGCCGGACCCACCCCGTTTTCCCGCAACGGCGATGGTCGCGCCGGCGTCGGGCCCGTGCTCCGCGAATTTGTACTCAGTGAGGCTATGCATGCGCTTGGAGTACCAACCACCCGTGCGCTGGCAGCCGTTAGTACCGGTGAAAACGTCATACGCGAACAGCACACTCCAGGTGCTGTGCTGACACGCGTTGCCAGCAGCCATGTAAGAGTCGGCACGTTTCAATATTTCGTAGCGCGCCGCGATCTCGATGCGCTAAAAAAACTTACATCACATGTTGTTACGCGCCACTACCCAGAACTAGAAGATGCAACTAACCCTGCATTGGCATTACTAAAAGCTGTATCGAGCAAACAAGCTCAATTGATCGCGCACTGGCAATCAATCGGCTTTATTCACGGGGTCATGAATACCGATAACTCATCGATCGCGGGTATCACTATCGACTATGGACCTTGCGCTTTTATGGATGCCTATAGTGCAGATGCAGTATTTAGCTCAATAGATTATGCATCGCGCTATGCCTATAAAAACCAACCCGGAATTGCACAATGGAACTTAGCAAACTTGGCCCAGAGCCTTTTGCCACTAATAGACGAAGATGAAAACAAAGCGCTGACCCTCGCGCAAGATGCAGTCGATCATTTTAATACGGAATTTTCCGACGCATACCTTGATCGGTTCCGGAAAAAACTGGGGCTGCACACCCAACAGGATACGGATCCCAAACTCATCAGCGATCTGCTGGACATTATGTCCAACAACCAAGCGGACTTTACACTGACCTTCAGAGCCTTATGCAACGATATCGATCACGATTTTATACAGCAGTTTGCGCAAGCTGATGAAGCGCTGAGCTGGCTTGAATCCTGGCGGGCTCGACGTGCAGCAGATGCTAACGATGCTTCTGCGCCCGACAACAGCCAGTCCGAACTCATGCGCAACGCCAACCCGGCATACATTCCGCGCAATCATCGCATTGAAGAAATGATTCAAGCGGCGTATTTACAGGACTACGAACCTTTAAACAAACTAATGAGCGTGCTAAGCCAGCCCTATAGCGAACAAGCTGGCTTTGAACACTATGCGCAGGCGCCCACTGAGGACCAGCGAGTTAAGGCCACGTTCTGCGGTACGTAAGTCCGCGCATGTATTCAAACACAATCAGGTTTATTGTGGATCCTTTTCAGAATCCACATAATTCATTGCCGCTTTACCACGAATCTTTTCCAACAACTCCTCTTCGACCTCAGTGCCGTCGACCAACCCCAGTAGTACACCCTTACGCCGGGAAGCGCCGCGCATACCCTTAATATCATTCTCGCTTTTTGTGGTCCGTTGAGAGGAACGGCGAGCCCATTGCGCTAAGCGGCCATACATGAGATCGAGTATTTCAGTGTGTTGATCGGAGTCGCCCAAATCATGAAGTTCTTCCGGGTCCGCCTGCATATCAAATAGCATTGGCCGAAAACCACCTTCGGCATGCATGAATTTCCAGCGTTTATCAGCCACCATGAATAAGCGCGCATCACGTGGTTCCAAATTCAACCTTGCAGCCATTGGCGTTGCGGAATAATCAAACTCGCTAACTGCAAAATCGCGCCACTTCGCTGGTGTTTGCCCATGCAAAAACGGCAACAAGGATTTGCCTTCCAGTATATGGTCGGCTGCTACAGAGTCACCACCGGCCACGTCTAAAAAGGTCGAAGCCAGATCGATACTCTCAACCAATTCATCACAGACGGTGCCGCGTGTTGCATCAGCTTCTGGTGACGGGTCATAAATTATCAGCGGTACTTTGACCGAACATTCATGAAACAGATCTTTCTCGCCCAACCAATGATCTCCCAAGTAGTCTCCATGATCAGATGTCACTACAATCATCGTGTTTTCCATCAGACCGTTTTGCGCCATATATGCGAACAGTTCACCGATCTGATCGTCACACTGTTTAATTAATCCCATGTAGGACGGAATGACCTTCTCTCGAATACCGCCTGTGTTAATCGCCTGTGCGATTGCGTTGTTAAAGTAAGCTTCATACACTGGATGAGCCCCTACGCGCTCGGCCTCGGATCGGTTTGCCGGAACGACGTGCTCCGACGAGTACATGCTGTGATAAGGCTCTGGAACTATGTAAGGCCAGTGCGGCTTAATGTAAGACAAATGGCAATGCCACGGTTTATCGCCGTTTGACTCTATTGTTTTAAAAAACTGCATAGCCTGCCTGGTTAACCATGGAGTTTCTGAGTCCTCTTCGCGGATATTGGCCGGCTTATTGGCGTGTTTGAGTAACCAGCCCGATGCTATCTCCAAGTCGGTTTCCACACCGGAGTTAGCATAATCGTGCCAAGGGTTATCACCCGAATACTGTTTTTCTTTGAGGTAGGCATTGTACGGCGATTCTTTAGTATCGTACGCACCGTCCGGCCCTTCTCCCCACAAGCCGTCGTCTCGCACGAACACATCGAATCCGCACTCAGCGACACGAGCACCGATGACGCTATCTGCATTGATACCTAGGCGCTGCATACCGCCACTATCGATCGCCATGTGTGTTTTGCCCACAAGCCATGAATCCATACCAACATCGCGCAAGTGATCACCCAAGGTAATTTCGCCTACTTTCAGTGGGTAGTTATTCCATGCTGCACCATGACTGTGGACGTAGCGTCCGGTATAAAAACTCATTCTCGATGCACCACAAACGGGTGACTGCACGTAACACCTTGAAAACCGCACGCCGTTTGATGCAAGTTTATCCAAATGCGGGGTTTCTAGATACGGATGCCCCGTGCAACTCAAGTAATCAAAACGCAGTTGATCGAACATCACGAACAGAATATTTTTTGCCTGAGCCATAGGTACTTTCGTTGGTAAAATGGAGAATTAATGAATCAATTCAAGCGTGTCCGAGCACGGGATACAAAGCCAATATGCCAATCAACTGACATGCGTATACCAGTATAACTAAACTAAAGACTAACCTTCGTATACACTTTTGGACTAATTTTACTGCTAAGATCGAAGTTGCTACATGAATTAGCCGCTATGTTGAGTGCAAATTCTCTCAACAACGTATCTAAGTGCGACACGGAATTCAAAGGCAAGCCAACTACTCGGATTGTTTACTATGGATTCAAAATTACTTGTATATTTAGCCGAAGTCGTCGACTGCGGTTCGATCAGTAAGGCCACGATCAAACTCAATATTACTCAGCCAACGCTGACTCGTAATATGAAGATCCTCGAGGAACTGGCTGGGGGCCCCGTTCTTCGTCGAACGCGCCATGGAGTTTCGCCTACCGATCTGGGTTTAAGGCTGGCCAAACATGGCCGTGATGTTCGGGCGGTCGTCCTGCAAGCGCATGACACCTTGCACCAGCACATGAACCTCGAAATGCGTGAACTCACCATCGGTACCAGTCCAATATTTACGTTCGCAGGGTTAACAGGGTTCTTTCACCACTTTCCTCCAGAGCAACACAAAACACCTATTCGTTTTGTTACTGACTCGTTCTCACAGATTTTACGCAAACTAGAAGACGGAACCGTAGACTTGGCCATACTGACTGCTGATGAGCAGCTACAAGCGTCACACGAAGACATTGTTTCAGAACACCTGTTTATCGAAAAATTGGGTGTGTTTGCGGGAGCTAAATCTCCTTTACTGCAGCAAACAGGCCGCATTTCCATACAAACACTGCAGAAACAAACCTGGGCTGTGTTTGGATCCACTACCAATCAGTGTATTGCAAGCAGTCACGCAATGAAGGCGTTTGATCTGCCAGCACCGCGTTTTGTTTTTAAAGGGGATTTAAGTACACCACTGGAACTAATGAAAACCAG
This sequence comes from uncultured Granulosicoccaceae bacterium, assembly GCA_964390335.1. Taxonomy (GTDB): domain Bacteria; phylum Pseudomonadota; class Gammaproteobacteria; order Granulosicoccales; family Granulosicoccaceae; genus Granulosicoccus. The sequence continues at coordinate 26,926 of CAYMHU010000026.1, forward strand.
CGATGTGCTGATGTTGTTGCCGACTCGTTTGGCTTCATACTTATTCAGAAACGATAAAACCGGCCAAATAACAGTCGACTACGAGTTCGCGATGAGTAGCGCGGTTATTTGTTCTACTGGCCGCAACTTGAAGAACCAGAATGTTGTCGAGCTCATGGGTAAATTGAAGCAACACTTTCAGCTAATTTTGGACGCTACCCAAGATGCGAAAATAGATCAAACCGAAACGCAGCTTGTTGACGCCTAACCCCATTACTTTAGCAACGGCAAAGTAGTCGACAACACCCGTTGAGCATGAACAACGCCGTCAGATACCGCGGCTGCCCAACTGGCAGTATCGATAATCCCATCGCCTTTACCCGCAGCAGGGTTCACAACAAAACCGCAGAATGCATAGTCCAATTGGACTTCGCGCGCCAACGATGCTTCAGGCATGCCGCTCATACCCACAATCGAACAACCATCAGATTCCATACGTCGAATCTCAGCCACGGTCTCCAACCTTGGACCATTACTGGCACCGTAGGTGCCGTGGTCCACTAGATCAACGTTTGATTCTGTAGCACCCGAGATTAATGCCTGGCGTAGATCATGGTTGTAGGGATAACTAAAGTCGATCTTACTATTTGACATGTGTTCGGCATGGTCAAAACTGCTATTGCGATCGGCTGTGTAGTCAATGATTTGATCGGGAACAACAAAACTACCGACTTTACAATCTTTATGAATACCACCAACCACACCCACCGCTAAGACCTGCTTAACACCAACAGAGTGCAAAGCCCAAATGTTTGCACGGTAGTTAACGCGATGTGCCGGTATGGATAACCTTGTACCGTGTCGCGATAAAAACACAATATCAACACCATTTATAGTGCCATAAATCAGTGGACACGATGGTGCTCCATACGGTGTTTTAACCATTTCGCGCCCCGTTAACATAAGGCCTTCCATTCTGGCCAGGCCAGTTCCACCAATTATTGCTATGTTCGCCATGCTTTTAACCTAAGGAAATAGAATGATCTTCAATTATTTTGTTGTAATTAAAACGTTCGCCATTGCAGCAATGCCTTCTTCGCGTCCACAAAAGCCTAGTCGTTCCGTTGTCGTTGCTTTAACGTTCACTCTGTCGGTCGTCAAATTCAAATCAGCAGCGATGTTTTCAATCATTAAAGGGATATGTTCCAACATTTTTGGCCGTTGCGCGATTATGGTAGCGTCTACGTTAGTGCATTGGAAATTTTTTTCGTGCAGCAATGCGACCACTGCGCGCAATAAATCCCGGCTATCAGCGTTTTTATAGTGCGCATCGGTATCCGGAAAATGTTTTCCGATATCACCAAGCGCCGCAGCACCCAATAGAGCATCACTTATTGCATGCAATAAAACATCACCATCAGAATGAGCTAAAAACGCTTTGTCAAACGGTATGGTCACCCCGCCAATTTTGAGATGATCGCCATCAGTAAACGCATGAACATCAAAGCCTTGACCTATTCTCATCTGACTTTATTCTCCCTGTTCATTCAGCTTTTCACGACTATTTTGGTCTGCTTTTTTATTACCAAAGCTGTGTGCACTGGCCTGTAGCAGGGCTTCGGCAACAACAAAATCGTTTGGTCGAGTGATCTTGAAATTGGGAAATTGCGACTCCACCAGCATGGGGCTTTTCCCCGATTGTTCCATTGCACAGGCTTCATCTGTGATCTCCCCGGCTACTATCGCGCTGTGATTGGTTGTCAGTGCATGCAGCAAATCATGTGCGCGAAAATACTGTGGGGTTTGCGCCTGCCACAAATTATGTCTACTGACTGTGGCTTGTATGGTCAGTGAATCTGCTCGTTTTAGTGTATCTTGCACCGGCACAGCCAACAAGCCACCTTGCTCCGGATGAGCGCTCACTTGGTCAATCAGTTGTTCAATATCTTGGAGCGCAGTCAGTGCACGAGCAGCATCATGCACAAGTACCATCACATCATCAACTGTGTCATTATCGCGATACTGGCACACATAGCTCACACCAGCTAATACGGAATCTGCCCGAGTTGCACCACCCAGTATCGAATGTATTTTCTCATGCTGACTGATCGGCAATGCAGGCCAATACGGATCGTTCTTAGCAACCACAACAACGATACCAGCTAAATTAGACACACCCAGCAGGGTGTCTATTGTGTGTTGTAAAACGGGTTTTCCAGCCAATGGTAAATACTGTTTCGGAATGCTTGAAGACATCCGGGAGCCGAACCCTGCCGCTGGTACAACGGCCCATAGCGTTGTTGGCTCTTTGGCAGATTGGGTATCAGGGGTCACTGCTGGTTGCGGCCGCGCCGGTTCTGTCGATGAGTTTGGGCCCGCCAGCAGGATCTATTTCAGTGCTGACATTATTGGTTTTGCCACGACGCTCACGCACAAATTGATAAAACGTTTCGTCTCTATCAATCATACCCAACTCCGAACGTGCGCGTTCCTCTATTGCATCTAAACCACTTTTCAGATCAGCCACTTCCGCCTCCAGTGCTTGATTACGGCTGCGTAAACGCAACAACTCTGCTTTGGTCTCGCGTGCTTGCTGATTGAGTCGCCATACCTCTTGCACGCTGCCATCGCCAAACCACAAACGATATTGCAGCGTTGCCAGTAGCAGCAACAATACAACAACAAGCACTTTCATAGCGTTGCGATCTCTACGCCGGTTACAGGGTTTGATTAAACGCGCTGGCACCGGCATAGACTGCGCGATCACCAAGCTTTTCTTCTATGCGAAGCAACTGATTATATTTGGCAATCCGGTCTGAGCGCGATAAAGACCCGGTCTTGATTTGCTTGGCATTGGTGGCGACGGCTAAATCGGCAATTGTTGTGTCTTCGGTTTCGCCAGAACGGTGCGACGTGACCGTTGTATAGCCAGCCGCATGCGCCATGTTTATGGTTTCCAACGTTTCACTTAACGTACCAATCTGATTAACTTTGATCAGTACAGAATTGGCGATTCCCTGATCGATGCCTTTTTGCAAAATTTTTGGGTTAGTCACAAATAAATCATCTCCAACCAACTGAATTTTATCGTTGAGTTTTTCGGACATAATTTTCCATCCATCCCAGTCAGCTTCATCTAACCCGTCTTCAATAGAAATAATAGGATAACGATTAACCCAATCAGCCAGATAGTCTACAAATTGCGCCGCATCAAACTGGCGACCCTCCGATGCCAGATCGTATACCCCGTTTTTATAAAATTCTGAACTTGCCACATCCAATGCAAGGTAGACATCCTTACCGGCGGTATAACCCGCTTTATCGATCGCTTGCAAAATGGTTTCGATGGCTTCTTCGTTAGATGATAAGTTTGGAGCGAATCCGCCTTCATCCCCTACGTTGGTGTTCATACCACGTCCTGATAGCACGCCGCGCAAGCTATGAAAAATTTCAGCACCGCACCGCAATGCTTCTCGAAAACTGCTGGCACCCACTGGCATAACCATGAATTCCTGCAAATCAACACTGTTGTCTGCGTGCGAACCACCGTTGATGATATTCATCATAGGCACGGGTAAATTAACCGCATCATTGCCACCCAAATAAGAGAACAACATTTCATTGCTGGCATTGGCCATGGCGCGTGCATTGGCTAAGGACACACCCAACAATGCATTGGCACCCAGATTGTCCTTATTTTCAGAGCCGTCTAAATCCAGCATCAATTGATCAAGCCCTGCCTGATCGGCAGCATCGTGACCAATGACCGCGTCGCGAATCGCAGTATTAATATTATTGACCGCAGACAAAACCCCCTTACCACCATAACGGCTCTTATCGCCGTCGCGAAGCTCCAACGCTTCTCGAGCGCCGGTAGATGCACCCGATGGCACGATAGCGCGCCCTACATCGCCCGACTCCAACATAACGTCGGCCTCAACAGTGGGGTTACCGCGTGAATCCATGACTTCTCGCGCTTTCACATCAACAATTTTGGTTTTCATTGTGGCTGACCTTTCAATTTGTAGAGCTAATTTTAGAGCTAATTAAAAAAACTGATTATGACGTTAACGAAGGTGGGGTGCCTCCGCAAACGGATTGCGCTTAACAACAGCATCCAATTCAATCAATGTGCTTAGCAATGCTTCCATATCTCCCATTGGCCAGGCATTAGGACCATCACTTAATGCCTTGTCTGGGTTCGGGTGAGTTTCCATAAACAGACCGGACACACCCGCACCAATTGCCGCCCGCGCTAATACCGGGATGAATTCTCGCTGGCCACCCGATGACGCTCCCTGGCTACCCGGTTGCTGCACCGAGTGTGTGGCATCGAATACAACCGGGCATTGCGTTGAGCGCATGATAGCAAGTCCACGCATATCCGATACCAGATTGTTATAGCCAAACGACGCACCACGTTCGCATAACATTATTTGTTTATTACCGCTGGCGTGCATTTTATCCACAACGTTTTGCATATCCGATGGTGCCATAAACTGACCTTTCTTTACGTTCACAGGTTTACCTGCCATGGCCACACGACGCATGAAATTAGTCTGACGTGCTAGAAAGGCTGGTGTTTGCAATACGTCCACAACATCTGCAACTTCATTCATTGGCGTATCTTCATGCACATCGGTCAGCACAGGCACGCCGATTTCAGAGCGCACTTGCTGCAAGATACGCAAGCCCTCTTCCAAACCGGGTCCGCGAAAGCTATCGATGGATGAACGATTGGCTTTGTCGAACGAAGATTTATAAATAAAATGAATCCCGAGCTTATCGGTCAGGTTTTTTAAAAAACTGGCCGTTTCCATGGCTAGCGCCTCTGACTCAATAGCGCACGGACCTGCGATAAGGAAAACCGGCTGATCCAGTCCTACTTCAAAACCACATAATTGCATTGGAATTTATACTGCCGGTTCGGTAGTGATATCGAGCGCCTCAGCGGCTGGCGCTTGCTGAAGTTTCGCTTGAGCACTTAGCGCCGCGTTTATAAACCCTGTGAACAATGGGTGACCGTCACGCGGATTTGACGTGTACTCAGGATGGAACTGACATCCAACAAACCACGGGTGATCAGGTAGTTCAATCATTTCCACCAGCCCATGATCGTCGTTAGATCTGGCTGAGATAACTAAACCCGCCGATACAAGTTGATTAGAGTAGTTGTTGTTAAATTCAAACCGATGCCGATGACGTTCCGTGACTTCGGTAGAGCCGTACACTTTTGCTGCGAGACTGCCTTCTGCCACTTTGCACAATTGGCCACCCAGACGCATGGTGCCACCTAAATCAGAGTCGTTGTCGCGAATATTGGTTTCACCATTTTCGTTTTGCCACTCGGTAATGAGAGCAATAACCGGGTCGGTGGTTTCCATATCGAACTCACTGCTATTAGCGCCATCAATGCCGGCAATATTGCGCGCAAAATCGATAACAGCCACTTGCATGCCCAAGCAAATTCCCAAATAGGGCACTTTATTTTCGCGCGCATACCGTGCCGCTGCGATCTTGCCTTCTACACCTCGGGTGCCAAAACCACCGGGGACCAAGATGGCATCCACTTCAGCCAAGGCACTGGTATCTCCGCGCTCCAGCTTTTCAGAATCGAGGTACCGGATTTTCACATGGCTATCGGTTTTGATACCCGCATGCGTAAGCGCTTCGTTTAACGACTTATAAGACTCAGTAAGCTCAGTGTATTTACCGACCATGCCAATGGTGACCGACTTAGACGGGTTTCTGATGCCGTTAACCACAGCAGTCCATTCGGATAAGTCTGCCGGTGGTAGATCGAGACCGAATTGTTCGACGACGAGGCTATCCAGATTTTGTTCATGCAACATGCGTGGAATGTCGTAAATGCAATCGACATCAGATGCCGCTATAACAGCGCGCTCTTGCACATTGGTAAACAACGCTATTTTTCGACGATCACCCTCTGGTAATGGACGATCACAACGACATAACAAAATGTCTGGTTGAATACCGATGGATCGCAACTCTTTAACCGAGTGCTGTGTAGGCTTTGTTTTAATTTCGCCTGCTGTGGGAATATACGGAACCAAGGTTAAATGCAAAAACAGAGTTTTATTACGACCAAGCTCTACGCCCATTTGACGAATAGCTTCCAGAAACGGTAGCGACTCAATATCACCGACGGTGCCGCCAATTTCAACCATGGCAATATCGGCACCCTCGGAGCCAACCATAACGCGGCGTTTAATTTCATCAGTAATATGCGGGATGACCTGAACCGTGGCGCCCAGGTAACTTCCTCGGCGTTCGTTCGCGATAACCGTTTCATAAACCCGGCCGGTAGTGAAGTTATGTTTCTGGCTCGTTTTAATTCGAACGAAGCGCTCATAGTGACCCAAGTCTAAATCGGTTTCAGCGCCATCGTCCGTAACAAAGACTTCGCCATGCTGATAGGGGCTCATGGTACCGGGGTCAACATTGATATAAGGGTCAAGCTTGAGCATGGCGACTTTTAAACCACGCGCTTCAAGTAGAGCCGCGAGTGAGGCCGATGAAATGCCCTTACCTAAGGACGAAACAACGCCACCAGTTACGAAGATAAATCGCGTCATATTAAGCTGTCGACTGAGTACCGGGAAACCAACTCACAAGCGTTGGGCATAAGGCCTTGTTTAGGCCCAGAATGGAAGTAAAGTTTACCAGAATAGCCGCTAACAGACAATTGCCTGTGGCGCGTTAAGCTATTTCCGTAACCGATCGAAAATCGACACTGACGGCAATGTTCCACACGGCAGCCAAGCTATCTTCGATGTACAAAAGCGGAACAGTGTCGCGTTCCCATGGAGGCACGGAGGATTCCTGCAACACTTTTTTAACCGACTTGTGGAATGGTGGATCGCCCAACTTAATCAATTCCCCACCTTGCCGGCTGCGAATCTGAATCACACCGGTTTTGGGCAGCTCCAAACCGTGTTGCAGTAATTCTGCATTGGTCAGCGTTAACCCGGCTTCGTTGATACGCAAATCGCCATACGGCGCGTGCCATTCCAACGCGTAAGGGGTGGCCTTGGATTGCCCACCAAATAAGTACAGGCGATTTTTGTAGCGTCGAAACTCGTACTCACGTACATTGACAATGCCATGCGATGCATCGCTGGCGTACAGCAAATCCGACATAACGTGCAGCAAGTCCTGCAGGCGAGGCATTCGATAACCTGCCTGACGCACCCACAGCCGAATAACGCCAAACGCACGTTCTCTAGGCAAATTTTTGAGCTCCGAAATTCGCAACTCACCGCTTCCGAGCACTTGTACTTTTTCCAGATCGTCTTTAGCAAGACTCACCAGTGTTTGGCTGGCAGCTGCGCAACGCATCGCCGAGCGTGACAAGGTTTGCGACGCAGCGGGCCAACGCGAGCGAATCAGCGGCAACACTTCCTGTCGCAAAAAATTCCTATCGAACCGGGTATCCTCGTTTGATGGATCGTCAATCCATTCGAGCTGCTGCTCGCGCGCATAATTCAGTAGCGCCTCTTGTGAACAGATAATGAGCGGTCTGGCCATATACCCTGACGCAAACGTGCGTTTACGCGGGATGGCTGCAAGACCATCTGGGCCACTGCCACGCAATGCTTGTAGTAAAAAGGTTTCTGCCTGATCTTCAGCATGTTGTGCTAGCAACAGATGCTCACCCGGCACCAATAGGTTGGCAAAGGCCTCGTAACGAGCTTGTCGAGCCGCCGCCTCGGGTCCCTGCCCTGAGTCTGGAACTTGTACCCGTTCTACCGTTAATGGGATTTGTAGCTTGTCACAAACCGATTGCGCGGTCGCGGCCCATTGGGCGCTGTTGGCTTGCAAGCCATGATCGATATACACCGCGCGAACGCTGATGTGCTTATTCGTGGAATACAGTTTTGCAGCTGCGTGTAACAGCACATGCGAATCCATTCCGCCGCTGTAGGCGACGCAGATATGGGTTAACGCGAGCTGGGAATCAACATATTGAGTTAGCGCTTCCAGCGGTTGGTGCTGCGCTTTAGTGGCTGCTGCTTCGGAGGCCACTACGCTTCCTTGAATCTGCCATAGGCACGAAGCTTGGCTTGGCGCGCGGACATTAAGGCCTCAGTGGATAGTTCTGACAGACGGGACAGCTCTTCTGCCAATACGGATTTCAGCGACTGAGCAATGGCATCCGGGTCTCGGTGCGCGCCACCTAACGGTTCTTTCACAACCCGATCAATCAACCCTAAATCAACAAGGCGTTGACTAGTGACTCCCATGGACTCCGCCGCATCTGCAGCACGCTCGGCGCTCTTGTATAAAATTGACGCACACCCTTCCGGGCTGATCACCGAATAGATGCTGTATTCAAGCATCATGATTTGGTCACCCACGCCAATGGCGAGCGCTCCACCTGAACCGCCTTCGCCAATAACTGTACAAATAATGGGCGTTTTCAAACCAGCCATGACAAATAAATTACGCGCAATCGCCTCACTCTGACCGCGCTCTTCAGCACCAACACCCGGGTAAGCACCGGGGGTATCGATAAAGGTAAGTACCGGGATGTCGAAACGTTCGGCCATTTCCATCAAGCGCTTGGCTTTCCTGTAACCCTCGGGTCGTGGCATGCCAAAGTTATGATGGATTTTTTCTTTTGTGTCTCGCCCTTTCTCGTGTCCAATCACCATCACGGGCTTGTCATTCAGACGCGCGATGCCACCAATAATCGATGGATCGTCGCCGTAAAGACGGTCCCCGTGCAGCTCATCGAAATCGGTGAATATGGAGTCAATGTAGAATCGCGTGTAGGGTCGTTGCGGGTGTCGCGCCAGCTGGGTAATTTGCCACGAGGTTAACTTTGAAAAAATGGATTGCGTTAGCGAATCGCATTTATTTTTCAGTTTCTCGATTTCTTCGCTGATATTAATATCAGCGTCGTCTGAGGCAAATTGAAGCTCCCGAATTTTAGCCTCGAGCTCGGCAATCGGTTGTTCAAAGTCAAGAAAGTTCGGATTCATTCTCTGTATTCTACATCAATAAACCAATTGCACATTATCCTTGCCAGTCACTTGGCTCAGATTATCCAATAATTCGTTCTGCGGATTTACCCACCAATGGCGCCCTGCCTTGATGGTCGCTCGCGCTTGCTCGTTTTCGTATTCAAAACAAACCGGCGTGCTGCCGCTTTTATAATTTGACAGCATTTGCAGTAGTTCGGTTAATCCGTCTGCGGGCAATTGGTTGCGGGTCAGATTAATGACCAGCCGCCGCGCAAATCGTGCACGGGCCTGACTCAGATCATACACCTCGCGAGCGCGTATCTTGTAACCACCGTTAAAATCATCTGGACTGACATCGCCATCTACAACTAGCAACTCATCTTTTACAATCATATGGCCATGGCTTTCGAGTAGCTCTCCTCGCAGATTAACTTCCACTCGGCCTGTACCGTCATCAATAGTCACAAAGGCCATTTTGCGGCCCTGAACATCTCTGACCCGAACCCCCATGACTAAACCAGCAGCAATAACCGGCACACCTTTTTGCCGATAGCTGGGCTGATTATTGCTGCCGCCGGCTTTTGCGCAAATAGTTTTTAAGTTGCCGTTGGTAAATTTCTCCAATTCATACTTGTATTCGTTAATGGGATGGCCGGTTAAATAGAGTCCCAGGGTGTCTTTTTCAGCACGTAATCGTTGACGGTCGGGCCATGCGGGCAAGGTGGGCATACTCTCGGCTTGCGCTCCATCGATGTCACCTTGATCACTTGATGAACCCAGACCAGCAGTGGTGGCCGGCTCGAGCCCGAACAGATCATCCTGGCCGGCAGCCTGATTACGATGAAATTGATCGGCACCATGTAAGGCGTCATCCAAATGCGCCATCAACGATGCGCGATTGGGACCGAGTGCGTCCGCGGCACCGGAATTGACCAACGCTTCAAGTACGCGTTTACCAACACTGCCTTGATCGGCCCGGCGGCACAGATCATCAAGATCTTTAAACGGACCATTGTTATCACGCTCTACGAGCACATGCGCAAGCGCACCCTCACCCACACCTTTAATAGCACCAAGACCATACAACACGGTATTGGCAGCGGGTACTGAGAACCGGATGGTTGATTGATTAATATCAGGCGGAAGAACTTTGATACCCATCGATAGACATTCTTCAATGAGTACAACTACTTTTTCCGTGTTATCCATATCCGCTGACAACACAGAAGCCATAAACTCAGCAGGATAATGACACTTCAACCACGCTGTTTGATACGACAACAACGCATAAGCTGCAGAATGCGATTTGTTAAACCCATAGCCCGCAAATTTTTCAACCAGGTCAAAAATATTGCCGGCTAAGTCTTTATCGATGTTATTTTCAGAGCAACCTTTCAAGAACCCTTGGCGTTGCTGCGCCATTTCTTCAGCTTTCTTTTTACCCATTGCGCGGCGTAAAAGATCCGCTGCGCCAAGCGAAAACCCACCCATGGTTTGCGCTATCTGAATAACTTGCTCTTGATACAGAATGACACCATACGTTGGTTCTAATATGGGTTTTAAAATATCCAGCTGATAATCTTCATGAGGCCACGCCAGTGGCTTCTTGCCGTGCTTTCGATCAATAAAGTCATCGACCATGCCTGACTGCAATGGACCAGGTCGATACAACGCAACCAATGCGATGATGTCTTCAAAGTTATCAGGCTGCAAGCGTTCGATAAGCCGCTTCATGCCCGCTGATTCCAACTGGAACACAGCGGTGGTGAGAGCCTTTTGTAATAGTTCGTACGTTGGCTTATCATCGAGTGATAAGGTTTGTAAATCCAGCGGTTCGTCGCGATGCAGATTAATTGCTTTAACTGCGTTATCAATAATGGTTAGGGTACGCAAGCCAAGAAAATCAAACTTAACAAGACCAACCGCTTCAGCATCGTCTTTATCAAATTGCGTAACCAGCGAGCTTCCATCCGGTTCACAATACAATGGCGTAAAGTCAGTAAGTGCAGTTGGTGCTATGACCACCCCTCCCGCATGCTTGCCCGCGTTGCGTGCAAGTCCTTCTAAAGACAAAGCCATATCCAACAAAGACGTGACTTCTTCATCCTCACGATACGCGCGCGCGAGATCTTCTGATTCTTGCAGTGCTTTGGTCAGCGTCATGCCCACTTCAAAGGGCACCATCTTGGCGATGCGATCAACAAAGCCATACGGATGACTCATGACTCGGCCTACATCGCGCACCACCGCCTTTGCGGCCATGGTGCCGTAGGTAATAATTTGCGACACGCGGCGCGAGCCATAGGTTTGCGACACATATTGAATAACGCGATCGCGTCCATCCATGCAAAAATCGATATCGAAATCGGGCATGGACACACGTTCCGGATTCAGAAATCGTTCAAACAACAAATCATATTCGAGCGGATCAAGATCCGTTATTTTTAACGCGTATGCCACCAACGAACCGGCACCGGAACCACGACCCGGCCCTACGGGAATATCGTTGTCGCGGGACCAGCGAATAAAGTCCGCCACAATGAGAAAGTACCCGGGGAATCCCATTTCAGAGATAACGTCCAGCTCTTGTTGTAACCGTACATCATACGGTGCTCGAATTTGCGCAAAGTTCTCTGCACTGGTGTCGTACAACATCGCAAGACGCTCTTCTAAACCCTCTTGCGATAACTGACGAAAGTACTCCGACTCTGTCAAGTTTTCAGGAATCGGAAAGTCCGGCAGCACCGGCTTACCCAAAGACAATTGCAGATTGCAACGCTTTGCAATCTCAATGGAATTTTCGATAGCAGCAGGGATATCCTGGAACAGATCCAGCATTTGTTCCGGCGTTTTTAGATACTGTTGTTCTGTAACCAACTTGGGTCGCTGAGGGTCTGCCAACACATAACCCGACTGAATACACACCCGCGCTTCGTGAGACGAAAAATCAGATTGTTCTAGAAAGCGGACATCGTTGGTTGCAACGACACCTAAACCCAGCTTGCTCGCAATCTCACACGCACTTTGGATGTAGCGCTGCTCTCCCGGCCGACCAACTCGTGTCAGCTCCAGATAGTAACGATCACCGAACACCGATTGCCATTCTGTCGCTAAAGCAACAGCTTGCGACTCTTGTCCACGCTGAACTGCATCAGCAACATCGCTATCAAGACCACCGGATAGCATGATAATCCCATCGTGATACTCGTGTACCCATTGCCGCTTCAACACTGGCGTGCCAGCCTGCTGGCCTTCCTGATAACCAAGTGACACCAGGCGCGTTAAGTTTCCGTAGCCAATATCGTTTTGTACCAACAGCAATGCACGAAAATACTGATCGCCGGATTCATTTTCAATTCGAACGTCAACGCCTGCAACGGGTTTAACACCACCGGCCAGACACGCGCGATAAAACTTAACTAACGCAAACATGTTTGCACGATCAGTCAGTGCAACAGCGGGCATGGTTTGCGCTACTTGTTTAATCAATGGTTTTACGCGTACCGTACTGTCGACCAACGAAAATTCGGTATGCACATTTAAGTGGATGAAGCGGGCACTCATGCTTTTATGTTCTTGCTTCCTTGGTAAGGCCTGGATTGGCTTTGCATGGCTTTGCGCACCGGAGCAAAGGACTGTCGATGAATTTCAGTTACACCAAATTGCATAATAGCCGCTCGATGCTGTGCAGTTGGATAGCCCTTGTGACGGTCAAACCCAAATTCGGGGTAATCATTATGCAGGGATACCATCATATTATCGCGATACACTTTAGCCACAATGGATGCGGCGCTGATAGATTGTACGCGTTGATCACCTTTTACGATGGCCTGACACGGAAATTCAAGTTCCGGACAGCGATTACCATCGACCAACACCAAGTGGGGTTCAACAGACAGGCCCTGCACAGCCCGCTGCATCGCCAACATGCTTGCATGCAGAATGTTTAATTGATCAATTTCTGCCACCGTGGCTTCCGCTACACAATAAGACAAGGCGTTGGAACGAATCTGATTGTCTAACAAATTGCGCTTTTTTTCATCAAGTAGCTTTGAATCCAGCAAGCCGTCGATGGGTTTTCTCGGGTTCAATACTACCGCCGCGGCCACCACCACACCCGCCAATGGGCCGCGGCCGACTTCGTCAACGCCGGCAATATAATGAGGTGTTACAGTCATGGTTGTGCAATATACTGTGGTTTGTGTTTTTGCCCAAATAAATTATCCACGATGACAACCGATCCTGCACAAAATTCAACCTTAAACATGGCCGTGGTCGGTACCGGCTACCTGGGTCGGTTCCATGCGCAAAAATACCAGCAGCTGGACAGTTGCGAGCTTGTGGCTATTTGCGATGTCAGTACAGCACGTGCGCAAGAAGTTGCGGCTGAGTTATCCACAAACGCAATCAGCAATCATCTTGAGCTAATTGGTCAGGTGGATGCCGTTAGTGTCGCGTCACCGACAACCACGCATTTTGCGGTAGCGCAAGATTTACTCAAAGCCGGCATCCACGTGTTAGTGGAAAAACCAATGACCGTGACCGTTGATGAGGCGCAAACCTTGGTGGACCTTGCAAAGGCTAACAACTGTATTTTGCAGGTGGGCCATTTGGAGCGCTTTAATCCAGCACTGTTATCTGTGGCAGATCAGCTGACCAATCCCATTTTTATCGAATCACATCGCTTGGCACCGTTTACTAAACGGGGCGCAGATGTCAATGTGGTGTTGGACTTAATGATCCACGATATCGATATCATTTTGCATTTAGTACAAGCCGATCTGGTTGCTATTCATGCCAATGGCGCACCAGTTGTATCCGATGAACCGGACATCGCAAACGTTCGACTTGAGTTTGGTAATGGCTGTGTTGCTAATGTCACCGCCAGCCGAGTTAGCGGGAAAGTGGAACGACGCATGCGCTTTTTCCAGAAAGACTCCTACATTGCCATTGATTTTCAGGAAAACACGTCGCGAGTTTGCAAAGTGGAAAGGAACAAGGAACTTAACGACGACGGTATACCTCCAATCCATTGCGACGATGCATCGCTGGGCAAAGGTGACGCCATTCTGGCTGAGATCGAATCCTTTGTTAATGCTATCAACACCAACACTCGACCACTGGTAAGCGGAGAGGATGGGTTGCGAGCCTTACGTACAGCGATTGAAATAGGCACAAAACTATCTACTCACTAGCAACAGGAGCGTATTTATGACGCGTTTTTTTTCTGGCCGACGAGCATTTTTAGCCACTGCTGGTGCTGCCGTTGCCACTGTTAATAGCGGACTGCTAACACCGCTACATGCTAATCAATATGCGCCAACCCGGTCGATGCGTGGCGGGTCTAATAATTATTTACGCGATGCACCCATTGTTGAACGAATTGGCGGAGGCGGTTTCTGGATGACTGGTACTGTGCGACGTGTCGGCGATGGTGCGCCACTGGCGGGTCAACGCATTCAAATTTGGGCGCACACAACAGAAGGCCATGAACGCGACCCACACAGTCATGGCGCCACCTTAACAGACGAAAACGGCGAATTTAAACTTGAGATGCCTCAGATTGTGCCCGCATTCGGACAGGCACACGGTCATCTGGCTTATGATAGTGGCGACTACAAAACCGTGTTTTTACGTCCCATTATGTCGAGCCCCAATGACACCAGCCTAAGTGCACATTTTGTATTGGAGGCAAGTTAGTCGTTTTAACAAGGCAACACATCGTTCAGCACTCAACTCAGTCACTGCATTAAACACAATGATGCGTAACAGCTTTATATGGTTTTGTGTTGTAGCAATTATTGTTATTCCACTGAGCTTTGCTGCCAATAGCTCACTGTTACAATGGCGAGAACCGCCATACATTATCGCGGGTTTTGCAGGTGTGCTTGGCCTAGCAGTCTTGTTTTGCCAACCGCTGTTGGCACAAGGTGCACTTCCCGGTATCAATCTATTGCAATCGCGGCGCCTACATCGCCTGCTGGGTTTTACATTATTGGTGAGCGTTGTTATTCATGTTGCCGGGCTATGGGTAAGCAGCCCTCCTGACGTGATTGATGCGTTATTGTTTCAGTCTCCCACTGCATTTTCGTTGTGGGGCGTTATAGCCATGTGGCTCGTGTTTGCCACTAGCCTATTCGCAACAATGAGATCAAAATTGCGCTTATCTCAAAAATTGTGGCGCAGACTTCATACAGTCATCGGGTTGGTTATAGTTGTTTGCAGCGTTATTCACGCACTGCTTATCGATGGCACAATGGAGTTTGTATCTAAACTACTGCTATGCGGCTTCACCGTGCTTGCAACCGCGATAGTTGTGTTCAAACAGTATTAACATCACTAGTTTGCTGCTGAACTGATGCGGTAAATAGACCCGTTGGATGAATCAGTTATGAAGTACAGGTTGTTATCTGGTCCTTGTCTAACATCACGAATACGGCCGTACTTGCCCTCGAACAATCGCTCTTCATGCACTACCTGACCATTGAGCATTTCCAGCCGAGCAATAAGCTGATATTTAAGCGCACCAACCAGAATATTGTTTTTCCATTGCGGAAATTTATCGCTGTTGACAATGGCCATGCCTGATGGTGCTATAGATGGATCCCAAAAATACACTGGTTGTTCAAGACCTGGCTTTGCCGTGCCCTCACCGATTGCGGTACCGCTGCCATAATTAACGCCATATGTGATAGTGGGCCAACCATAGTTTTTGCCGGCAGCAACCTGATTCAGTTCATCACCACCTTGTGGTCCATGTTCATGAGACCACAGTAAGTCTGTTTGCGGATCGTATGTCATACCTTGCACGTTGCGATGACCGGTACTGAAGATTTCCGGTTTAACCGCAGCATCGCCTACAAATGGATTATCTTGTGGCACGGTCCCGTCGTCGTTTAGCCGGATAATGGAACCTGCATGGCTGAGTGTGTCTTGCGAGATATTTTTGTTGCCGCGATCACCTAACGATATATATAAGTACCCCGCCTTATCAAACACCAAACGCGAACCATAATGACGTCCACCACCTTGTTTCGGCAGTGCAACAAAGATGACTTCTGAATCCACTAAGGTATTGTCGACCAGTTTCGCTTTTACCACTTCCGTACCGGATCCATTGGCTCCCGCACCGGCATACGATAAATACACTGTTTGGTTTTCAGCAAAATCAGGGTGTAAGGCAACATCAAGCAACCCACCCTGGCCTCTTGCGGCAACCTTTGGCACTCCGGCAATGGGCTTAGCCAACAATTCTCCATTGACCACGCGCCGCAATTTACCGCCGCGTTCAGTCACAAGCCAATCATTGGCTGACACAAACGCGATTGACCATGGGCTATTAAGGCCTCGGACAACTTCCTCGACTTTTATTTTCGCTTTCTCTGTTTGATAGGTATCGGATGCTATAGCTATAGAATGCATCGCACAGGCTGCTAAACCAACGACAAGCTTCATTAAGGTCAGCAAAACAGGACGCTGCTGTGTGTATTGGTGATTTAACATAGAGTGCTACTCCGCGTTGGGCCCAAGAGTTGATTACTGCGCTGATTTATACCTTAGCACCAAACTAGGTGACGGGCATCTCGCACAGTTCAAGACTCCCACCTTGTAATACAACTGGGTGTTGTTCCAACAGCGCCAGAAGCGCAGGCTTGTCATCTGTTTCAAAACGCATAAACCCACCAATGGCATGACAGATGTTGGGTATTGTTTTTTTACCAAGCAATTCGCGGTTAGCTATTTCGCTACCACCGCGAAACATACCGCTGGCGTTTGCTGCTTCAAAAAATGTATCCCATTGCTGGACACTGGTAGGCACATCGGTATTGTTATGAATAAGTAATAAGTAATCCATTGTATTTTCTACCTGACCAGTTGAACTGCAGGTGTTTTACGTGAACAGATAAAACACCCATAAACATTCAAGGCTTTACCACTCATTCAATCGCGCCGGCTTGTTTGAGCACTGCCGATATCGCTTCTACTACGCCCGCATGATGCGGATGAGCACTGCTAACAACCAAACCCAACGCGGTGGTACCGCCATACATATTGGCCATCGCGTTAACTTCGGCACCAGCATTGATCAAAGCCTGCGCCACGTCTGCAGCGTTTAATGGTGTTATCTGCCGATAGGACTCAACACCATTTGCACCAACATAATGCAGCAGTCTCGCACCATGACCATATTGCGATGCCTGATTGCTTAATTCGGGATTGGTGTTTAGTAGCTCGCTGAGTTGCTGAATGTTACCTGCAACAACGGCATCTACGGCGCGCTCAAAATCTGATTGCAAAGGAACATTTTTTAATTGAGTCACTTCATCCCAATCGGCAAAGCCATGCTCTTTTGCAATAGTCAGTTGAGCTTGCTGTTCATTCAAACTACCAGCCATAATCGAGTCTGCAGATTGTCCGATAAAATCTGGGCACCAGCACGCCAAATGAAAGGTCACTGCAGCGATACACTGTGCATGGGCGTTTAGGATGGCTTCAGCCTGCACGGCCAAAACATCATAAATACTGCGTCCATAATATTCCCCATTAACGACATCCCGATGCAAGTCACGCAGCGACTGCACTTGTGGAGCAATGTACAGATTCGGTGGCTGCATCGGTGTTTTATGACCAATCATTACGTAAAGTCTGTCTTAACTGAGATTCATGAATTTTCTTCATACTAAAGGTGCTCTTGCTAATTGGGTAGCTTAACTACCTTGGGTTTGTTCCGTCAAAAACAGCCGTTGGAAGGATGTTTGCATACCTCATGATTTCATTCGATGTGGTTTTACTACAAAAAGCATTTCTAAATTGAGCATCAGTTTGCATATACCACGCTGAAAAACAGGCATTACTTACGGGCTACACAGGTTTACTTTTGGTCTATACGGTCATATAGTTTTGTGTGTCGATTTAAGACTTCAGCCAAGCCTGAAATAACCGGTTTGACTGAACTTACACTCTTTAAACCGGCCCAGAATCCAGCTTAGAGACGGCAAACGGCACCATGAAGTCCAACAATATTAGCGACCCAAATCACTTTCATCGCGTGGTTGATTGTCAGTGGGGCTGTCCAGCCCATACCGACGTTCCCCATTATATTAGACAAATAGCTCTCGGCGATTACACCGGCGCTTATCTGGAAAATCGCAAAAGCAATGTGTTTCCAGGCGTGCTGGGTCGCGTTTGCGATCGCCCGTGCGAACCGGCGTGCCGACGCGGCAGGATAGATAAAGAACCGGTCGCTATTTGCCGATTGAAACGCGTGGCCGCTGATTTATCGGACGATGTGCGACCCATGCTACCGCCAAAGGGCAAAAGCAATGGCAAACGCATCGCTTGTATTGGAGCCGGAACAGCATCACTGACGGTTGCAAACGACTTACTGCCGCTTGGCTATGACATCGTCATGTTTGAACAACATGCCAAACCCGGTGGTCTTATGCGCACTAACATTCCTTCTTTCCGGTTACCTGAAACCGTATTGGATGATGAAATTGCCATGATTGTAGAGCGCGGCGTTGATCTTAGACTTAACACGCGCATCGATAGCATGAATGCATTATTGGATGAAGGTTACGATGCCGTATTCGTTGGCACCGGTGCACCGCGAGGAAAGAACTTAGATTTACCTGGTCGCTACGATACAGATCGCATCCACATTGGTATTGATTGGCTTGAATCCGTTGCGTTCGAGCACACTGATTCAATCGGTGAAAACGTGCTGATCATTGGCGTTGGTAATACGGCAATGGATTGTTGTCGCAGTTCGTTACGTTTAGGCGGTAAGAATGTAAAAGTGATGGCTCGCAAACCTCGAGCCTGGTTCAAAGCCAGTGAATGGGAACTCGAAGACGCCGAAGAAGAAAACGTTGAAATTATGATTAACCACTCGCCAAAAGCGTTTGTGGTTAAAGATGGCAAGCTTACCGGCATGACGTTCGACAAGCTGCATTACGATATCGACGAGCAAGGCAACTTATCCAAACCCACCGTTGTTGAAGAAGTCACCATACCATGCGACGACGTAATCCTCGCTATTGGTCAAGACAACGCATTCCCATGGATTGAACAAGACAGTGGCGTAGAGCTTGATAAGTGGGAAACGCCTGTAGTCAATGAAGTCACGCATGAGGCCACCAGATCGGGCATATTCTTTGGTGGAGACGCCGCATTCGGTCCTAAAAATATTATTTGGGCTGTTGAGCATGGTCATCGCGCTGCTATCTCTATTCACAAATACTGCAACGCAGAAGATATCAGCGACAGACCTACTCGCGGCGTGAACTTATTGTCTACAAAAATGGGTATTCATGAGTGGAGTTACTCTAACGACTTCGACGAAACAGATCGCCTGAAAATGAATCATGTTGATATTACTCAACGATTTAAAGACATCCGCATCGAAGTTGAATTGGGCTTTGATGCAGAACAAACAGCCAAAGAGGTTGAGCGGTGTTTGAACTGCGATATTCAAACGGTGTTCGAAGCAAAAGCTTGCATCGAATGCGATGCCTGCATGGACATCTGCCCCACACTTTGCTTAACCATCACCAAAGATGGCGAAGAAGAAGACTTACGCACACGTCTACGAGCACCTGCAAACAATACTGATCAAGTACTCTATGTATCCGACGCTTTGCCGCAAACAGGCAAAGTCATGGTGAAAGATGAAAACCTGTGCATACATTGCGGTTTGTGTGCTGAACGATGTCCTACAGGCGCATGGGATATGCGCAAATCCCGTATGACCATCCCTTACGCATTTTCCTAATTCATTATGAACGCTGCAGCATCGAATAGAACCAACGACTTTGTTATAAAACTGGCAAACGTTAACGGAACTGGTTCTGCCAGTGCCAATGGCCTGTTAATGAAGTCCATTTTCCGTATGGGAATACCGGTAACCGGAAAGAATTTTTTCCCGTCCAATATTCAAGGACTACCAACCTGGTATGAGATAAGAGTCAGTAAGGATGGTTATCTGTGTCGTACAGGCAAGGTCGACATGATGATCGCCATGAATGCCGAAACCTATAATGACGATTTGGCCACCGTCAGCTCTGGTGGATACCTGCTGTACGACAACACCTGGCCGCGACAAGATCTTGCTAGTCGCTCAGACGTTACAGTATTCGGTATCCCCTTATCTGGTCTATGCAACGAAGCATTCGAATCTGCACGCGCCAAAGTCCTCATGAAGAACGTTGCGTACGTCGGTGCGCTGGTCGCCTTGCTCGACATAGACATGGATGTGGTTAAAACACTTTTAGAAGAAACTTTTGGCAAGAAACCTCATTTAATGGATGCCAACATGCAGGCCATAAATATGGGTTACGACTTTGCAAAAGAGCACTTCGCTTGTCCATTAGATTTACGGCTGGAGCAAATGGATAAAACAGCCGGTCATGTATTGGTTGATGGCAATACCACTGCCGGACTCGGCGCGGTATATGCCGGCGCAACCGTAACAAGTTGGTACCCTATTACACCGTCTACATCGCTCATTGATGCTTTCAGTATTTTTTGTCAGCAGCTACGAGTCGATCCCGATACCGGTAAAAATAATTACTGCGTTATTCAAGCTGAAGACGAACTGGCAGCTATCGGAATGGTGCTTGGAGCAAACTGGAATGGTGCACGCGCATTCACGGCAACCAGTGGACCCGGTGTATCACTGATGAGCGAGTTCCTTGGGCTTGCCTACTACGCTGAAATTCCTGCTGTGCTTTATGATGTGCAACGAGTCAGTCCGTCAACAGGCATGCCAACGCGCACGCAACAATGCGACATCGTAGCGGCAGCGTATGCATCTCACGGTGATACAAAACACGTGTTGCTATTTCCGGCTGACCCGCTCGAATGCTTCTATATGTCGCAAAATGCGTTCGACTTGGCTGAACAACTGCAGACACCCGTCATCATGCTAACCGACCTTGATATCGGTATGAATGATTGGATGATTCCAGAAATTCAATGGGACGATAGCTATGTACCAGCTCGTGGCAAAGTCTATAACGCCGAGCAACTTAAAGACATGGACAAGTTTTATCGGTATCTGGATGTAGATGGTGATGCCATACCTTATCGCACCCTGCCTGGCGTCGACCCAAAAGGCGCGTACTTTGTACGGGGGTCCGGCCATAACAAATACGGTGGCTACACCGAGAAATCGGATGAATACAAGGATGTTGTCGATAGACTCAGACGCAAGTTCGATACTGCGGCAACCATGGTGCCTGAACCCATTATCAGCAAGCAGCCAGAAACTAAAAGCAACAAACCCATAACCGATAAAAAATGGGCCATTGTGTCTATTGGCAGTTGTGATGGTGCTATTCGCGAAGCACGTGATCGCATGAGCGATACCGGTATTGCCAATTTGGATTACATGCGCATCCGTGCATTTCCGTTTAACGACCAGGTTGCTGAATTTATCAACGACTACGAACAAGTCTTCGTTGTTGAGCAAAACCGCGACGCACAGTTGCGCCAATTGCTAAGCATAGAATTGGAAATTGATCCGAGCAAAATGGTGCCACTGTTGTCCTATGACGGCATGCCCGTCAGCAGCGATTTTATCGTTGAAGCAGTTTCTGAAAATATCACTAAAGGTCAGGCGGCGTAGACTATGTCATTTATTAAAAAACCCAACATCTCGCATCCAGACCTGCCTAAAAACGAAATTGGCTTAACGGTTCGCGATTACGAAGGTTCATTATCTACCTTGTGCGCAGGTTGTGGTCACGATTCTATATCGAGCGCCATCATGCAAGCCTATTTTGAACTTAGCATGGAGCCTCACAGGGTTGCGAAGGTTTCCGGTATTGGGTGTTCCAGTAAAACGCCTACGTACTTTTTAAGCGGTGCTCACGGCTTTAATTCGGTTCATGGCCGTATGCCTTCCATTGCTACCGGTGCGAACGCGGGTAATCGAGAACTGCAATACATCGGTGTATCAGGCGATGGCGATTCTTTGTCTATTGGGCTTGGCCAGTTTGCACATGCCATCCGTCGCAACATCAATATGATGTACCTGATTGAAAATAACGGCGTCTATGGCTTAACCAAAGGACAATTCTCCGCGAGTGCCGATCGTGGCAGTAAAGCCAAAAAAGGTGAAGCCAACCCCTATTCACCGATCGATCCGGTCTTACTGGCCATCTCGCTGGGTTGCACGTTTGTTGGTCGTGGGTTCTCTGGTGATAAGGAGCACCTTGTGCCCTTATTGAAAAGCGCGATCAAACATAAAGGCTTTGCATTGCTGGATATTATCTCGCCATGTGTGACGTTTAATGATCACGAAGGCTCAACAAAAAGCTATGCGCATACTCGCGCCAATATGCGTGAAACTGTGTATGCCGATTTTACTGCGCAGCATGAAGAAATCGTGAGTCAGGTGAGCCCCGGAGAATACAAGCAAATTACGATGCACGATGGTAGTCGTGTAGGATTCAAACGCGTAGATGAACAATACGACCCAACCAATCGTATAGAAGCGCTTACCTATATTGAAGAACACCGGGCTAAAGGTGAAGTAGTAACAGGATTGTTATACCTTGAAGAAAGCACATCAGAGATGCACGACACACTCGGTTCTAGCGAACAAGCCATGGCCACAATTCCGTATGAGAAATTGAATCCGGGTAGCGATGCACTTGAACGAATACAAAGCCGCTGGCGCTAGCGGCTCAGGCGAAAACCCCGACTCATTGTTCTACGATAACTAGCGTGTTTTTTGCACGCTAAAAACATCGGCTACTTACGCTGACCCTGCACGATTCTATCCAGAATCATGGCACAAAACAGAATAGCAAAACCGGCAAGTATGCCTTGCCCAACGCTTGCATACTGCAATGCTTCGAGCACATCTTCACCCAGGCCTTTTGCACCAATTAGCGATGCAACCACTACCATAGCCAAACTCAACATAATAGTTTGGTTTATGCCAGCAAGAATGGACGGCGCTGCCAACGGCAAATCGACCTTGCGCAACAAGTACCACTTGGATGCACCGTAGGCCACTGCCGCTTCTCTAATTGATTCTGGTACACCTCGTAAGCCCAGCACAGTTAAACGCACTACCGGCGTACCACCAAAGATCATGGTGGTGACAACGGCTGCAGGTTTTCCCGTGCCGAAAAAAGCGATAACCGGAATCATAAACACGAACGCCGGCATGGTTTGCATAAAATCCATAATGGGACGTATAAACGAATAGAACCGTGGGCGACGAGCACAGAATAGTCCTAACGGAATACCAATAATGATGCTGAGCATTGCGGCAGTGCCCAACAACGCAAGCGTAATCATGGCCTTTTCCCAGAACCCAAGAAATCCCATGTAGGCCAAAAAGGCACCGGCAAAAATGGCCGCACGCTTACCGGCGGATAATGCGGTGAGTAAAATAATAAAGCTTGCAACAACAATCCATGGCGTTCCAACAAAGATAAGTTCCAAATTGTCTAGCACCCAACGAATACCCAATGTAATGATCGTAAACAACCAATCACCCTTCTCTATAAGCCAGTCGAATAATGCTTCAACCCATGATATGGCGGTGAGCCGAACATCGTTCGTGGTCGGGAACTCCGCTAACAAACTAAACTTGCCGGGAAACGCATAGTGCACCACACTGACGATGATGGTCAGCAGCACAAATCCTACGCTAGTCCAAGTACGATGCGCAGACAAGCCGGATATGATGGTTCTGTCGGACAACCAATTAAAGTAGCGTTTTTCAAGTATTGGATTCGCCAACACGCCTTCGACAATTTTCACCAGCAGTAGCAATCCCAAGCCCGCCAATGCTATGGTTGTCCCAGCGGCTTGCGCAGCTAATGCTTCTGCCTGAATGTCTGAAACGGCCGATTCTAATGACGCGATGGCACGTTCAAACACCTCGACGTTATCGGCATTTTTCTCGATAGCAGCCGCCAGCTGCTGCTTCCGAAAGGCAAGTGTGCCTTCTATCTGCGACACCCGCTCCAACGCTTCAGCACCTAAGTCGCCAAACCAACCACGTGCAATTTGAATGTAAGCAAACACTTCCAGCATGACAAAAGGCAAACCCCATTTCCACAGGCTGCGCATGCCAAACCACACCGGACCGAGTAACGCCGCGGCCCAATTAAAGGTCCAGCTAAAACCAGTCTTTGCACCAATTTTTTTAAACTGCTTAATGTAGTAATCTGGGTTGGTTTCAACAAATTGCGAGATAAGTTCGCTTTGCTCTTGATCAGTATCAATCGCTGTTGACGCCATGTTTTGCTCTGACGTATTCGCATCGGATACGGTACTCATGATGTTTCCGTTCCTTCAATAACGGTCTTTAATAAACTGGCTCTGTCAATTGTTCCGATGGTTTGACCCGCTGCATCGGCTATCCGTAAATTGCCCTCATAGCCTATTGCGGCCGTAATTAATGCGCTTAAATGTTCATCCGGTGAAAACGTTGGCGCATCGCCTAACAAAACCGTGTCAGTAGTCGAATCCCAAGGGCTCATCACCGCGCGAGCGCGAACCACTTTCAAACGTGAAATGCCAGCTACAAAATCAAATACGTAGTCGTCGGCCGGGCTCATAACGATCTCTTCAGGTGTACCCACTTGCACTACCCGCCCGTCACGCATAATCGCTATTCGATCTCCAATGCGTACCGCCTCGTCTAAATCATGGGTTATAAAAACCGTTGTCTTTTTCATGACCGATGATAGCTTCATGAACTCGTCCTGGAGTTGTCGGCGTATGAGTGGATCAAGCGCACTAAACGGCTCATCCATTAATAAAATTTCGGGATCGGATGCAAGTGCACGCGCTAAACCAACGCGTTGCTGCATACCACCGGATAATTCATGTGCAAATTTGTTTCCCCAGCCATCCAGCTCTACCATGGAAAGCGTACGACTAGCGATGTCTAAGCGCTGGTTTTTACTGATACCACGAATCTCCAGCGGCATTGCTATGTTGTCCAGAACGGAACGGTGCGGCATTAGGGCGAAGTTTTGAAAAACCATCGCGATGTGTTCATTGCGGTACCGGCGTAACTCAGCCGGTGGTAGTGCCATAACATCAGACCCATTGACGATGATGGAACCGGCGGTTGGTTCCAACAGCCGATTAATGTGGCGAACCAGGGTGGACTTGCCACTACCCGATAAACCCATAACGCAAAAAATTTCGCCGGGAGCCACATCAAAGCTGACATCCGCAACACCAACAACACAATTATGCTTTTCTAGAACCTCTGCCTTACCCAGACCATTGTTTTTGATGTCGGCTAGTGCAGCCTCGGCTTTATCACCAAAGATTTTCCACACATCGTTTATTTGTATTGCGGGAGATTCACTCACAATGGAAATTAGATTCTGTAAAGTAGGCTTAGTATTGTAACGGCTTGAACAGTGAGGAGCGCGAACCGGCCACACCGGTCCGCGCCTTGATACAACTAGCTGAGTACAGTAACTACAGACCTAGCCAAGAGTCCACACGGTCAGAGTTAGCAGCAACCCATTCTTTAGCTACCTGAGCGGCATCTTTACCACCTTCAATTTCAAACGCGAAGCTACTGACAGTTTCGCCATCAAGTGCCATATTCGCTAAAAATTCAGCAATGGCAGGTGAACGATCTTTTAGTGAGTTCGAATATGCAACTTGAACATTCTTTAGTGCATCTTCGGTCATGACCTTAGACTTCTTAAACCAGTCCGGATCGTCAGAGGGTTGCAACGCAATATACTTTTCAGGATCGAATGCTGGTTCTTCAAGGCGAACGATATCGTGCTGGAACCAGATGGCATGTGGTGAATAGCAATAGAATGCATAGCCTTCACCTTTTTTGATTGCATCCCCAACGCGTGCAGTCATCACTGCTTGGTCTGCGCGAATAGGCTCCATGAATGGCATCAGACCATAGTCTCGTACCTTAACTTCATTCACATTTGCAGATGCCCAACCTGGCGCACCAATCCAGATTTCGCCTTTCCCGTTGCCGTCTGAATCCATCAGCTTAGCGATTTCAGGTCGTGCAAGATCAAAAATAGACGTAACGCCGTTTTCTTCAGAGAACGCTTTAGAAACACAGAACGATTGTTTCCCTTCATAGCTATTACTGCTAAGCGTTACCGTGCCAGCACCTTTAACGTATTTATCAGTAAAAGTTTGCTGATTCGGCAGCCATACATCCGGATGCACATCAATATCTCCTTTACCTGCGTCCATTGCTTGGAAGATGGCAGCATTATTACCTGGCACCAACTCAGCTGTGCCACCAATGCGAGTAACAACCACTTCTTTAATGAGATTGGCGATAGCTTGTGCACCAGTCCAGGCAGGTGCACCTATATTCACGCTTTCGGCCATAGCGCTATTACTACCTAGCGCGATAGCGCAACCGACAACGATCGATTTCAACTTTCTATTCATTTATACACTCCGGTTAAACAATCCAAACGTTCAATAAAACGCTCCCTACTCGCCTAACTTATCAAGAATGCATAACCTTTGTCACGATTAATTAGACGCCCAAACTCTCAATGACACCGGTATCAGAAACTTATTGGATACAGCACAATCCTTAATGAATAAGCGCAAGCAACTATTGAATAAATAGAATATCTGGACCTTAAATGTATCGATAAGGTGCATTCTCGGCACAAGCGCACTAATCAGGCGCACAGCAAACCTCAATGCACAAAGGGTCTCAGGTAAACTCGCTTAATCCGGTTTTAGTACACATAAGACTATGTCAGATAAGCATATCGAGACAGCATTAGCCGAAACCTACGATCCGATGGAACGAGCCCGCTACTATGGGATACCAACATTCTTTCGAACACCATGGCAGGAGGACATGCGAGGTGTGGATATTGGCATTATCGGGGTGCCGTTTGATGGCGGCGTGACTAACCGTCCGGGCTCACGCCACGGCCCCAGAGAAGTTCGCAATCAATCAACCCTGGTACGCACAAAGAATCAAGCAACTGGGGTATGCCCTTATGAACTATGTCGTGTGGCTGACATCGGGGATGCATGGATTCCTTCACCGTTTGAACTAACGCGTAGCCACAACGCAATTCAAGAAACATTCGAAAAAATTACGCGACTGGGTATCGTGCCATTGGCAGTCGGTGGTGATCATTCCGTGTCCTTACCAATACTGCGTGCAATCGCGAAAGACAGACCCGTCGGCATGATCCATATTGATGCGCATTGCGATACCGGTGATGACTACATGGGTTCCAAATTTCATCATGGTGCGCCATTTAGCCGCGCAGTCGAAGAAGGGTTATTAGATCCAAAGCGCACTGTGCAAATCGGAATCCGCGGTTCGGTTAACGATCTAGATTTGTGGAAGTTCAGTCACGATAGTGGGATGCGCGTTATTTACATGGACGAATTTTATAAAATGGGTATTGATAAAACGATTGCTGAAGCTAAACAAGTCGTCGGTGATTGCCCTGTGTATATCAGTTTCGATATAGACAGTCTGGACCCGGCATTTGCGCCCGGCACTGGTACCCCTGAAATTGGTGGACTAAGCTCGCTAGAAGCGCAATTATTAATTCGTGGCTGTTCGGGCCTGAATATAATTGGTGCAGATATGGTGGAAGTGGCACCTGCGTTCGATCAATCAGGATCGACCGCACTGGTTGGTGCAAATATTTTATTCGAATTGCTGTGCGTTACCAGCCAAGCAGTAGCGATGCATGAACATACTACGAGCTGACTTGTGCTACTGAACCGTTATGGATTTCCAGCCACATCTTCACGGTGCACATCCATGTGCACAAACTCACGACTAATAGGTGCCGTTATCGCTTCCCAACCTTCATCACGCACGTACTGGGCTACTTGCTCTGATCCAGCCTGCTC
>CAYMHU010000027.1:0-2103 GCA_964390335.1 uncultured Granulosicoccaceae bacterium
ATGTCTGAGAATAACTGTATTTCTTCGTTTGTCATGACTACCTTGTACTTCTAACAGCTTCCTTAACCGGAAAACCGATTAAGTATTATTAAATAGGTTGCTAATTAAAACCTGTCTGGTATTCGCGGCGTACATGTTCAATCCTTTTAAAACAAATGTTTAAGTTTAGCAAAGGTAGAAACCACTTCTCCCACAACGGAAAAAATCGACAATAACCCCACAATAGTAGATTTACCGTTGTCAGTAATCGTGGTTTTTTCTTAAAAAGCCGACACAATGAAACCGAAGGTAGAATGACAATTCTTGGCCGATTCCTGAAGTCTACACATATTGATTCAATTGTTCGTTATTGACCGGTTCAATAATAGTTATGACGAAATTTTTCAGGTCAGATGCCGACCACAACAATGCCGCCTAGCTGAAGGTTTAGAAACTAGACCTCAGCGGAGTTGAAATTCAATCCCCTACTAGCCAAAAGTATAAAACCAAACCTCAGCGGAGGTTAATTTTAGTAATCAAAGCGCTAGAACCAAAAACCTAACTAACAACTCGCCCAAAACATTACCGATAGATAAGAGCCATTGCCAAGCGACAATGACCCTTAACTTACTCAGCGATTAGATCGAGCATGTTTTGCTTTTCGAGCAGCCGCTCGATTTGCATCCCGTTCCTTTCGCTTCTTCCGCCACAGAGCATCTCGTTGCCCGTCGCCTGCCATAATCGAGCCATACGGCATAACCCGATCAACTACATTGGCAAGCGAAAAAGCATCCATATCGCTAACAACCTTATCTGCATTCTTATATGCACTTGGCAGTTCTGAAATATCAGTCACGCCGGTATAAAACCGAATATCCAAACCTTCGGTTTCCGCTTTCAGAATGTCAGCATCAGACCGGCCAGCCATACGTTTTTTATGCGCCGTTCGACTCATATTCCGCCCGGCACCGTGAGGCGCAAATCCGCGGTTCGTGCTGTTGCGCTCACCGGCCACAAACAAAATAGGTTCAGCCATGTTTAACGGAACAATCTGCATTCCGTTGCTATCGGGCATGAACTCATTGTGGATTGGCGTTGCACCTTTTGCGTGCCAAAACAAGTTACTGCCATCGGTCTTTTCTTCCCGAAACACAAAGTTGTGCTCGTTCCAGAAACGATCTCTGATTTCACCCACCACACTTTGCGCCGTCAAATCATGTAAGCACGTGTGGTTTTCTTTTGTCCATGCACGCGCAACCTGTAAGGCAGTCCAATAAGCTCTACCCTCATCGGAGTCAAACGGGATCCAAGCGTTTGAAGAACGTGTAGACGGCGACAGTTTATCTCGCCATCTCATTGCCATTTTTAGACCTTCTTTATAAAGCTTGGCACCAAAACCGCGCGAGCCATGATGGGTCACCATGATTGTATGCCCGGTAGATTCCAACGTACCTACGTAGGTGAAATGGTTCCCATCACCTTGTGTACCCATATGTGTAGTTGCCGCTGACTTCACGGCTGGGTAAGGCAGCTTATTGATAGACGCACTCAACGACTCGGACAACGTAATCGCACGCTCAGGCTCTCTTCCGCCGTAGCCAAAATGCGTTGCCTTATGCGCAGCATTGAGTACATCTGCAGGCTTGGCTTTTTCAAATACTGTAGCCATCAACGAGCAACAAATATCCGCTGAATGCATACCAGGAATAATGGCATTCTCAGCAGCGACCACCCCGCCAACTGGAATAGTTCCGATTGGACCGGCAGGACATGCATCAGGCATTACTGCGCCTTCAACAACAACCGGTGTTCGCAGAACCACATCCATTGTTGCGCGCACAGCCTCAAGGTTAGCTGCCTCTGTGTCATCATTGGCAGTGATGTTGTACTGACATGGCGCTGGAGTACCGCGTTGCGGTAAAACAGGTGCAGGCGCATACTGATTGATTAACGCCTTAACGTCGTCAATGCTGTGCGGTGTCGCATTAACAACGCGCAGAATTTTCCCAAACTCAGGGCCTTCGTGACCGCCCATTGCCAAAATTTCTTTACCGGTGTACTTAGTAAATTGACTCATCGATGTATCCTTTCATTACTTACGCTTAATACGCAAAAAACTACTAC
>CAYMHU010000027.1:2203-54693 GCA_964390335.1 uncultured Granulosicoccaceae bacterium
TGACTCATCGATGTATCCTTTCATTACTTACGCTTAATACGCAAAAAACTACTACAAAAATTAAAAGCAAAAAAAAGCCCGCGTTTAGCGGGCTTTTCAATAATTTTTGTGTTTGATAAAAACTATTAAAAACGCCCGCGCACGCGCGCATTCGCATCATTGAGTTGCGAATTGTGTTCTTGCGTTATTTGGCTCAGTAGTTTCATGGGGTGGGAAGTATACAGAAGATAGAATAAAAAACAACAGCAAATTGAATTCACGCTCATCGTAAAAAAGCTGCTATTGCATCATTACCCGATTCGTCTTCCGTAACAAAGCCAAGGTCATTAACAATTTGAGCCAGGTCAGCATTTGATGTTTCGAGCAACTGCAATCCAACCAACACTCGTCCATACGCTGCACCGTGATTGCGATAGTGAAACAACGAAATGTTGCAATGATCACTCACTTTACTTAAAAAACCGTACAAAGCACCCGGGCGTTCAGGAAAGCGGAACCGGAAGAATTGTTCGTTAGGTATTTTTGCGCGTCCGCCCACCATATACCGAACGTGCAATTTAGCGGTTTCGTTTTGCGTCATGTCTAGCACTTCTAGGCCGCTTTGTTCCAGCGATTGAATCAGCTCCTTACGCTCTTCATCACCACCGGTTAATTCAACGCCTGCAAACACAGTTGCACTGGAGTCGCTGGCATAACGGTAATTGAATTCGGTTACACTGCGCGCACCTAAAGCTTCGCAAAAGGCTTTAAAGCTGCCGGGCTCTTCTGGAATTTTTACAGCCAGCAAAACTTCTCGGCTTTCGCCGATTTCCGCGCGCTCTGCAACATGGCGTAATCGATCAAAATTGATATTGGCCCCGCTATTAATACCAATAAAGGTTTGACCGGTAATCTGGTTATCTTGAATGTAGCGTTTCATACCCGCAACTGCCAACGCACCGGCCGGTTCCGTTAAGGTACGGGTGTCGTTAAAAATATCTTTTATGGCGGCCGACATTTCATCCACAGTGACCAACACAATTTCATCTACGAACTCACGGCACACCTTGAAAGTTTCTTCGCCGGCGCGTTTAACGGCTACGCCATCCGCAAAAAGACTTACCTGTTCCAGATCAACACACTTATCTGCCGCAAATGCTGCATGCATACAAGCTGCATCGACGGGCTCTACGCCAACAATGCGCACTTCGGGCCGCAAGTACTTCATGTAAGCTGATACACCTGCGGCTAAACCACCGCCGCCAATGGGAATAAATACAGCATCGAGCGATTGCGGATGTTGCTGACAAATTTCGACTCCGACGGTGCCTTGCCCGGCAATGGTGTCCTCGG
Organism: uncultured Granulosicoccaceae bacterium; assembly: GCA_964390335.1. Lineage (GTDB taxonomy): Bacteria > Pseudomonadota > Gammaproteobacteria > Granulosicoccales > Granulosicoccaceae > Granulosicoccus. The sequence goes on from CAYMHU010000027.1 coordinate 3,536, forward strand.
CATCAAATGGATGGATAAACGCATATTGTTTTTCTTCTGCTAGCGCCAGTGCATGCGTTAAGGCCGCATTGAAATCATCGCCCACCAATATGGCTTCAGCACCCAAAGCGCGAACGGCATCAACTTTTATTGGCGGGGTGGTTCGTGGCATAACAATACACGCAGCTAAGCCAAGGTGTTTTGCAGACAAAGCAACACCCTGCGCGTGATTACCGGCACTGGCCGCTACAACGCCACTGACTGAACCTTGCTGAGTCAATTGAAAAATTCGATTAAATGCACCCCGGCACTTAAACGAGAATATGGATTGTTCATCTTCGCGTTTCAGTAAAATGTGGTTTTTTAGACGCTCAGACAATAATGGCGCAGCGTGCAGCCGAGTCTCTTTGCTCACGTCGTAAACACGTGCCGAGAGTATGCGTTTGATATACTGCTGATGAAAACTGCTCATCCGCACAATGTACCCCGTTTTAGCGTGGTTGTGGGCACCAATCAACCAACAATCAGACCCCCAGCAGTCAATAGCTAAACCAACAACAGAGCCCAACCAACATGCATAAAGGTAAAATTGCGGCTGCGCAGGCAGCTGTGGATCACGTTAAACCCGATTCCATCCTGGGCGTGGGCACCGGCTCTACTGTTAATGCGTTTATAGATGCATTGGCCGAGAGAAAGGTCCGACTCGAGGGCTGCGTTGCGAGCTCTGAAGCGACTGCAGAGCGCTTGCAACAGCACGGCTACGAGATACTCGATTTGAATATGACCGGTTCACTCGATCTTTACATTGACGGTGCAGATGAAACCAATGCTAACTTGCAGCTAATCAAAGGCGGTGGTGGTGCACTCACGCGGGAAAAAATTATCGCAGCTGCCAGCGCCGAGTTTCTGTGCATTGTGGACGACACCAAAGTGGTTGATGTACTCGGCGAGTTCCCATTGCCTGTAGAAGTGATACCCATGGCAAGAAGTTATATAGCAAGAGAAATTGTAACGCTAGGTGCAGACCCCGAATTTCGCGAAGGGCCGCGTACCGATAATGGCAATCAAATCTTAGATTGTGTTGGATTCAATATTACGGACCCCGAAGAACTCGAAGCTATCATTAACAACATTACCGGCGTGGTCAGCGTTGGATTATTTGCAGCGCGCCCGGCCGATAAACTATTGATTGGTTACACCGACGGTCATGTGGAAACCCAACTACCCGTCGACAGTCACGGATAAAGGTAATGCCATTTTGATGGTGGTGCCGGTGCCCGGACTTTCGGCACTGACTTCGCCACTGTGCTGGGAAACCACGCGCGCCACCAAGGCAAGCCCCAATCCGATACCCTGAAATTTCTTTGCAACTTTTGCATCGCGTTTAAATCGCGTAAACAAATCATCCATCATGGCGGGATCTATACCCACGCCCTGATCGCTGACCTCCAGCACAATTTGCTCGTTATCGATATACGTTTTGATCCCAACCGTACCGCCTTCATTGGAATATTTAATGGCATTCCCTATAACATTAGCCACCGCCCGTTCTAAGGATGCAGCATCGCCTTGCATCCATAAATCGTCGTCGGTGGTTTGAATATCGAAGCTTATCGACTTACTACGCGCCTGAGGCAATAGCTGATCTATGGTGTTATCAACAACGGCATTAAACAGTAATTCTTCGAATTTTTCCGCCGATAGCGAATCAGCTCTGGCCACATGCAGCAGGTCATCCATCATGCTAAGGCTGCGATTGATATTAGCCTCTATACGCTCTGCATTCTCATCTGATTCTGCTCGATCGGTTTCGTCAAATTTATTCTCTAGCAGATACAACGCGGATATCAGCGGCGAGCGAAGATCATGCGATAAATACTCAACCATCTCAGACCGCGCACGCTCCGCACTACGAATCTCTGATACATCAACAACCGTTGCACAAACCAACCGTTCTGATAAGTTGTCGCCAACCGCGTTAAAATTAATGACACTTTCGCGCTCGCCGTCTATGTAGGTAATTTGCCATGGTTTTGATTCCAGTATGAGCTCTTGCTGTCGTTGCGCTTTCTCATCATTATCTTCACCAGCAACAAGATTTATAAAGTCAGCCAGTGCGATATCATTCTTAATTGTTGATACCAGCTGCGTGGCCATGTCATTCCCGCGAACCATTTCACCGGCTGCATTCCAAACCAGTAAACCCGCCGGGCTGCCTTCTAATATGGATTCACTGAGCCCGCTTAAATTACGCAACCATGCGACCTGATCACTAAACTTTAGCGTGTTGATTTGCAGGCGTTCTATAGAACCGGATAATCGGGCTGGCTTGGTTCGCGACTGCACACGCGCCAGAGTATCAATGTAATTGGTAATCTCACGCGCCAGGGCTGGATCGCGCACGGCAATTGAAATTTTTAATTTACCGGGCGTGTCATAGCGCTTGGAATACACCTTGCCACTTCTATTCCATCGATTTAACGGCACATTATCAGCTGGTAAAGGGATATCGTGACCGTTGGAAAACTGTTGGCCTTTTGCTGTAAAGCTCCACGCTTTAATGGGTAAATGACGTTCGGCGTTATAGAAAAAGTCGGCCAGCAAATCGTTTTCGGTTCGATCATTTTGCGAAATGGGCGCAAGCATGGCGGTTTCACTTTCAAGGAATCGGTTTAGATAATTAAGCCGGTTCCAGCTCCATAAAATATAACTGACAAACAATGGAATACTGGCTGCCAACGGCGCGAACCACAAATTCGAAATTGTGTAGAGCGCGAAACTGAGCGCTATGGGAATTAATGCGCCAACCGCTGCAATCAGCAATCCCCATTGCGGTCTTGCCCGCGAATACACCAGTAACATTAACGGGAATAATATGATTGCCAGCAGGATGTTTAATCGCGGATCGATACGGGTTTTTAATCGGTCGTCTAACAGTGCTGAATAGATGTTTGCGTGAATCTCCACACCCGGCACTGGCTGGTCGAGGGCTGATACAGGCGTTGGAACCACATCACCTAACCCTGTGCTGGTTAAGCCAACAAACACCACTTTGTTTTCTAATGCTTCAGCGGGAGCGGTACCGTTAATGATGTCCACCGCAGGCACATTTGGCATGGTTCCGCGAGGTCCATAAAATGGAATCAGAACCTCGTAATCCTGCTCCCATTGATTGGTTTGGTTGCTTGGCACATAGCGAACACCTGGCAAATCAGCCATAACATTTGCATCCGGTCCTTCAATGATCTGGTGCGCAGCTAACGCCAAGGTTGACCAATGCGCTGCATTCACGCCGCTTTTTAAAAACACGCGCCTCACAATACCATCGTTGTCGATAGGTAAAATGATATGACCAAGATCGGACACAACTCGCAGCATGGAGGATATCGGCAGCTTCTCTTGTGCCCCTACCCGGCCTTCAGTCAGTACCGGCAAGATAACAATGGGGATTTCGCCCATCGCCTGCGCTAATTGATTATCGATATTAGGGTTATCGGTCGAAGCCTCGACAAACAACATATCGATAACCGCGGCTTTGACTTTGTAACGAGCAAGTTGCTGGAACAATAACAGCTGCACATCTCGAGACCAAGGCCAACGGCCCAGCTGTCTTAAGCTATTGGGATCTATAGCCGCAATGGCGACTTCTTCTGGTGGTGTGCTTTGTGAAAACCGAACCCAGTTATCGTGCAGCAGATTATCAACTTTCTGGGTTGCCTGACTCCACACCAGAGCCCAGGTTAAAACCAGCAGCAAACAAAAAAACAAAACCATCCATAGGATGGTTATGCCTTTTGTAGTCGCTTGCGGTTGATTGCCGGACGAACCCGCCATAGGTTAGTCGCTGCTTGTGTGCTCCTCGAGCCTATAGCCATGCTGATAGATCGAAGTGAGTTTCCAGCGTTCAGAGGCCAAAAGCTTGAGTTTCTTACGCAGTCGGCTGGCGTGGGTATCGACGGTACGCGTGTTCAGTTCTGCAGACGTGCCCCACACAGAAGTTAGCAAGTGTTGTCGCGAAAGTACCCGACCGCGATTTCGGAACAGAAACAACGCCAGTTCGTATTCTTTTTCCGTAAGCTTGATCACTTCATCGTCCAACTTAACCTGACGATTAGCCGTATCGAACGTGTATGGAGGACATTCCAACACTTCGGTTTCAGGCTGAGCACGTCGCGCCAACGCGTACAAACGCGCTAACAGCTCATGTTGGCGCACCGGCTTTGCCAGATAGTCATCAGCCCCTGCTTGCAGCGCGGTCACGATATCTTCTTCAGCTTGGCGAGCCGTCACGAAAATAATAGGTATATCGCTGGTTAAGGTTTTACGAATCCAATGCAGCACTTCCAAACCCGAGCTGCCGGTTTCTAAGGTCCAATCCAACACGACTACGTCGTAGCTGGATTTTCTGAAAGCGCGCTGGAAATCCTCGGCTGTATTAAACACACCGCAGTGATAGTCCTTGTTCTCGATCCAACCACTGACTCGCGCTGCTTGCTCTTCGTTATCTTCAAGTAGCGCGATTCGTAATTTTTGTCGTTCTGACATAGCGAGTACGTCTCCTTTTGGATTTAATACAAACTCGCACGAATAAGCTCGCGAGGTATTGACCCATGACTGTAAATCTTTAAACGGCTATTTTGCCTTGTTTCGTGGCGCGTTGGAAACCTAAATAAACCACACGGGCTGCAAATAACAGCGTGTGTACGCCTGAGCCACAGGCAAAGTTGAGCCGAAGGATATTTTATTATATATATCAGTAGCTTAAGAAGCAAGCCAAAGCATTGTCATGCTGCAGAATGTGGCAATAGTTTACGAATCAGCTGCTGGATACTGGATTGAAGTAGTGGCGTCCGCCATCTAAATTACGCACTTGCTCAATTAGCCGCTTAACATCATCAGGATTGTCTGCCAGATTAATTTCACTGGCATTCACAATCAGCAGTGAAGAATCACTGTATTCGTGGAAGTAACGTTCATACAAGGTAATGAGTTGTTGTAGGTAGTGGCTGTCTATGCGTTGCTCATGCCGCAAACCGCGACGCTCAATACGCTGGATCAGTTTTTCCAATGGCGCCTGCAGGTAGATGACCAAATCCGGCTTTACACACGCTTTGCTCATTTGATCAAAGATACGCGTATACATCCACCATTCATCAGCGTTCAATGTGAGCTCGGCAAATAGCTTATCTTTATCCAATAAAAAATCAGACACCAGTGGTCCTGAGGCTTGAGTCACTGCCGGGTTATTCAACACCTCTAAGCGAGATACAAAAAAATGCAACTGCGTGTGAAACGCAACTGACTCAGGGTCTTTATAGAATTGCTTTAAGTACGGATTTACCGTCTCTGTATCACGCATATAGTCGGCATTGAACTCTTCTGCCAGCCGCGTAGCCAGCGTTGATTTTCCCACGCCAATGGGGCCTTCAATGGCAATAAATTGATGCTTCATGCAGTAGAGTTTAGACGCCGAATACCGAATTGCTGACATTCGCTGAGTAAATCGTTAATTTCTCCAAAACCCGGAACATTAATGTCGGGTGCAAGCTCTGACAATGGCAACAAAACGAACGATCTGTCGGGCATACCCGGATGCGGAACGGTTAAGTTGTCTGTCTTGATTTGTTGTTGACCATACAACAATAAATCCAGATCGAGCGTGCGTGCACCCCAACGCTCCCCTGTGCGAATGCGACCGTGCTTCTGCTCAATCGACTGCAAGTTCTTTAACAATTCATGCGGCGGTTGAGTTGTTAACAAACCAACAACGGCGTTGATGTAATCGGGTTGGTCAGCGGGCCCCATGGGTTCGGATTCGTAAAACGATGAACACTGGATATCGCTGGTGGAGTCCAGCGCATCCAGCGCGTCGATGGCGCTGTGCAGATTGCGCAAACGATCCCCGAGATTGCAACCGAGTCCAATGTAGGCTTGTTCAGGGCTAACGTGCTGCTCCAAACTAATTATCCTTCGAAACTTTTCTGCGCCGATTTTTATTATTGTACCGGCGGCGTTTTTTCCCGGTTGCGGAGGTCACTTTATTGCCCCAAATACCCTCGATCATCGGCTTCTTAGACATAAAGTCCAACCGGTCTCGTTCATCGACTTCCTGTACTTCTGTCCACCACTTGGCCATTGGCTTTAATTTGGGTTCGATGCCAGCGCGCAAACACAGAAAATCGTAAGACGCCCGAAAGCGTCGGTTTTCCATAATTTTTAATGCTCGTCCACCGCGCCACTGTTCCAGCCTGGGTTGCAGTTGCCAAATTTCACGCATGGGCCCCGAGAAGCGTTTGGGAATACTGATGACTTTCAATTGCTCGGACATAACAGAGTCGGATGCTTTCAATATTGAATCAGCAATCGGTGCACCGTTTTTAATGGCGGCCTTAGCGCGCTCTTCGACATCGGGCCACAACATGAACGCTAGTAAGTAAGCTGGCGTTATAGGTTTACCTTGCGCCACGCGGCTATCCGTATTGCTTAATGCACTGTTCAGCATCTTCATTAGCAACTCGTCCGGGTTATTGTCCAGACGTTTTGCTAACAATGGAAATAAATACGGCATGAGTTCGTGTTCGCGCACTGCAGCAAAACTGCGTTTAGCATAGCCACCTTGAAACAGCTTTAATACTTCTTCAAACATGCGCGCTGGTGGCACGTTGGCCAGGTGATGCGAGGTTTGTTGCATGGCATCAAGCGTTGCATTGTCAATGTCGAATTCGAGTTTCGATGCCAGCCTGACCGCTCGTAAAACGCGCACAGGATCTTCTTCACAGCGCGTGACTGGATCGCCAATTAAACGGAACACACCTTCGTCTATATCGTCGAGTCCGCCAACGTAATCGACCACGGTTTTATCCGCGATGTTGTAATACAGCGCATTCACCGAGAAATCTCGCCGCAGCGCATCTTCTTCTATGCTGCCGAACACGTTGTCTCGCACGATGCGTCCCGACTCACCAATTTCACCGCCTGCACCTTTATCGTGGGATGCGCGGAAGGTCGCCACTTCGATGATGTCCCGGCCATACACTACATGTACAAGCCTGAAGCGCCGACCAATGATGCGTGAATTTCGAAACAAGGCGCGTACTTCTTCAGGACTGGCATCGGTAGCCACATCAAAATCTTTTGGACGCAAACCAACCAACACATCACGCACACCACCGCCAACCAAGTAGGCCGCAAAGCCCCCTTCGTGGAGACGGTTCAGCACCTTAAGCGCATTACCGCTGATAGTTTTTTTGGTGACCGGGTGCTCGTGCTCCGGCACGATCACCGGCTCTAAGGTTATCGATTCTGCGGCAGCTTGTTCGGCAGACAACATGGACCGGGTTTTATCGATCATGGTTTTCGATATACCGCTAAGTCGCTTTAGCAAGACATTCTCCGTGTACTATCCATTGGTATCGTCATCTGTGACATCATGCTGGTTTTGGAACCGAATAATCTGGCGCCGTTGTTTCTTTGATGGTCGGCCACTACCTGCAAGACCAGATTGCATCTGATAATTTGCGCGAACTGTCATTGCCAGCTCTTCTCTGGCCGCAATACTCTCATCTGACTCCTGATACAGCAACGATGCTTCAGATGCCGGACGCCGTTTATCGTTTAAGCCAAGCACAGTAACATCGAATACGTATGGCGGCTTTTCTATTTGCACCGTGTCACCAATTTGCAGACTACGGGAAGGTTTAATTCGCTGGCCACCAACGCGCACCCGATTTTTGGCAATCGCATCGTTTGCAATACTGCGCGTTTTAAAAAAACGCGCTGCCCAAAGCCATTTATCAACGCGCATGTTGTGTAAACTTGCACCATGCAAGTATCAATTTACAGAAGCTCAGTAACCGAAGGCTTATATGTGTACGTGGCACCGGAAACCAATGTGGATAGCCTGCCGGACCCGGTGAAGCGTCAACTGGGAACCCCTGAACTGGCGATGGAATTCGAGCTGGATAGTGAACGCAAACTGCCCAATGCCGATACAGCCGAGGTGCTGGAGAAATTGGCATCACAAGGGTTTTATATACAGATGCCAAAAAGCATCGAAGCCATTCTGGCCGATCTATCCGCGCGGGCGGTTCTTGGAAACAAGAAATGAAGCGCCGATGCTGATGCATCGGCGGTAATAAAATTGAAGCGGCTATTTTCTGGTCACAATTTGAAGCGCACTTTCCTGAGAGGAAAAGTAAGCAGCCAGATCTTCAATTTGCTGATCTGTTAGCCCCGTGGCAAAACCCGCCATAATCGCGTTTTGTCGAGCACCAGATCGATACGCTTTTAATGCGTGAACCAAATAACTCTCGTACTGGCCTGCCAGTATGGGGTTCGTTGGAATAGCAGAATTACCATCAGCACCATGACAGGCAGCACACACGGCAGACGCGGCTTTTCCAGCCTCAGGGTCGCCACCTGCGTGCGCAACACTTGCGATACTCAGCGCCAAAATCAAGCTTAAGTTTCTGATAACGCTCATGTTATTTCGCTCCCATTGATGCAAAGTACGCTGCCAGATCGTTGATGTCTTTGTCAGACAACGGACCTGCGTTGGCTTGCATAGTCGGATGCGCCCGTGATTTGTCCCGATACGCTTTTAATGCGGCAACCAGATAGGCTTCGTGCTGCCCACCTAAACGTGGCACATGATACGTCGGGTAAGTGTTTACGTAGTGCTTAACACCATGGCACCCCAGGCACGTCATGGCCAATTGCTCTCCTGCTGCTGCATCTCCTGCGTGCGCAACACCGGTCAGGCTGCTAGCCATACCAAGCAACAGTGCCAAGGCAAGCGTCTTTAACCGCCCGCATTTTTGAGAATGTTTCATTAACAATGAGCTCGTATAAAAAATCTGATATCGCGTAAGTCTAGCCGGAGATGCGCTCTGGCGCTAGCCTCGATGCAAAGCCATGAACATCTCGTTCATGCGCTTTACAAATCCGGCGCTGTCCTCGAGTTGACCACCCTCTGCAAGCAAGGCCTGATCCAGCAACAACCGTGACCAGCTGGCGAACTGCTCATCATCTGGCTCCTGGTCGAGCAATTGCAGGATTGGGTGCGACGGATTAACCTCCAGCACTGGCTTGCTGCTGGGGACTTCGTGTCCGGCCTGCTTCATTAATTGCTGCATATGCATTGCCATTTCATGCTCACCTAACACTACACACGCTGGTGAGGAGGTTAGACGGGTTGACGCACGCACGTCGCTGGTCTCGTTTTCCAGCACTTCCTTGATGCGCTTAAGCAGTGGTTCGGCTTGTGCCGCCTGCTCTTCTTTGGCTTTTTTCTCCGCTTCGCGGGTTTCATCATCCAGTCCAATACCGGATAAGTCGAGATCGCCCTTGGCAACCGATACAAACGATTTGCCATCATATTCGTTCAGATACGACATCATCCATTCATCAACGCGATCGTGCATTAACAGCACTTCAATTTTCTTATCGCGGAATACTTCCAGATGCGGACTGTTGCTGGCCGCGTTATAACTGTCGCCCGTGATGTAATAAATTTTATCTTGCGATGGCTGCATGCGCGCAATGTAGTCATCGAGGCTAGTGAGCGAGTCTCCAGCTTTGCTGGCATTACTGGTATCAAACCGATAAAGCTTGGCAACTTGTTCTTTGTTGGCAAAATCTTCACCCGGCGCTTCTTTTAAACATTGCCCAAACTCAGTCCAGAACTCAGCGTATTTCTCGGGTTCTTTGTCGGCCATTTTTTCGAGTAAGCCAAGCACCTTTTGTACTGATGCACGTCGAATGCTATCGATGACTTTGCTGTCTTGTAAAATTTCGCGTGACACATTCAACGGTAGATCGTTGCTATCCACAATACCGCGTACAAAACGCAAATAACGCGGCATCAGTTTTTCGGCTTCATCCATAATGAATACACGCTGTACAAACAGCTTGATGCCATTACGCTGCATACCGGCATCGTATAAATCGAACGGTGCCTTTTTCGGAATGTATAACAGTGATGTGTACTCTTGCGTACCTTCAACCTTGTTATGTGTCCAGGCTAAGGGCGACTCATAATCCTGACAAACCTGCTTGTAAAACGCATCGTATTCTTCATCAGTCACTTGCGATTTTGGTCGAGTCCATAATGCAGATGCTGCATTGATTTGTTCAAACTCTGGTGTAACAGGTTCTTGTTCTTCCTCGGCATCTTCTGCTGGCGGCGGAACATCCTGCAACATCATGATCGGGAAGGTGATGTGATCTGAATACTTTTTGATAATGCTGCGCAATTGCCAGCCATTAACAAACTGCTTGCTGTCTTCTTTAATGTGCAGCACAACATCGGTGCCGCGATCTTCTTTAACCGTATCTTCAAGCGTAAAACCACCGCTACCATCGGAGGTCCAACGCACCGCTTTGTCGCTGGCGTCACCCGCTTTACGCGTGGTTAATTCAACTTTGTCGGCAACGACAAACGCAGAATAAAAACCCACGCCGAATTGGCCGATTAACTGTGAATCGACTTTTTGATCGCCGGTCAGCGACTCAAGAAATTGCTTTGTGCCAGACTTCGCGATGGTGCCGATGTTCGCAATAACATCGTCGCGATCCATGCCAATACCGTTATCACGTACGGTAATGGTGCCGGCATCTTCATCAAACAACACGTGCAGCTTTAGATCGCTGTCGTTTTCGTAGAGGTCGTTGTTGGCAATGGCTTCGAAGCGCAATTTATCGCAGGCATCGGAGCCGTTAGAGATAAGTTCGCGTAGAAAGATTTCTTGGTTGCTGTACAGCGAATGAATCATCAGCTGCATCAGCTGACTCACTTCCGCCTGAAAGGACATCTGCTCAGGGTTAGACGCAGGGGACTCGGTTGTATCGCTCATGTTTGAATTCCGTGGTACTGATCCGATCACAGATCTGTGGTCGGTTGGCGGCTATTTCAAGCCGCCACTTGCATAAAATTACTCGAAAAAACCGAGTAACAAAGCGCCGTTAGAGCTTTTCCTTGATACGAGCTGCTCGGCCTGTCAGACCGCGCAGGTAATACAGCTTGGCACGACGCACCGCACCGCGACGCTTCACTTCGATATCGGCAACCAATGGGCTGTAGGTTTGGAATACCCGCTCAACGCCTTCGCCATGTGAAATTTTGCGTACTGTGAACGCAGAGTTAAGCCCGCGGTTTCGCTTGGCTATAACAACACCTTCAAATGCCTGCAGACGCTCGCGATCACCTTCCTTAACGCGTACCTGAACGACTACCGTGTCACCTGACGAAAATTCAGGGATGGATTTTTCCATCTGCTCGGCGTTAATTTCATCGATAATTTTGCTCATGTCTCTCTACCTGATAACTGCTGTAATACTAATTCGTCAGACGGGCTTAACGTTGCTTTAGGCAACAAATCCGGCCGCCGCTCCCATGTTCTTATTAATGCCGCTTCTCTGCGCCACTTGGCTACTGCCTTATGGTCACCGCTCAGCAACACGCTGGGCACGGCTCTGTCTCCCAGCTGTTCTGGCCGAGTGTAGTGCGGACAGTCCAATAGACCATCGTTACCAAATGAATCCTCTTCAGCCGACGCCGGATGCCCTAACACACCGGGTACTAATCGACTGACTGCATCGATGATGACCATGGCAGCCACTTCGCCGCCACTGAGGACATAATCACCGATGGATACTTCTTCATCGATGTGCGATTCAATGACTCGCTCATCGATACCTTCATAGCGTCCGGCCAGCACGATCAACGGGACGAGGTTCGGTGTACCTGTCTGCACACCTACGTTCGCCTCTGGCTGTGCTCCTCCGTGATGCTGCGCCTCCCGAACCCATTCCTGTGTTAACGGTTTGCCTTGTGGTGATACGTACACCACTTTGGCGTTTGGCAACTCAGTCTTCGCAGCTTCTATCGCTGCTATCAGCGGTTCGGCCTTCATCACCATGCCGGGACCACCACCGAACGGCCTGTCATCCACCGTTCTGTGCACATCGGTTGTGAATTCACGCGGATTCAACAACGTCACGCTGATGTGCTTGTTCTTAACAGCCCGGCCAACAACACCGGATGCCAAAAACGATTCCAGCAACTCAGGAAATAATGTGATGACCGAAAACTGCATTAGTAGTCGGGATCCCAATCAACCCAAATTTGTCCGGCGTCGAGATCAACCTTCGTTATCACCGACGGCCTGACCCATGGAATCAGGATATCTTCGGCATCGCTGGAGCGCGTGTCGCGCACCACCAACACATCATTTGCACCTGTTTCAAACAACCGTTTGACCGGGCCCAACAAATTGCCGCCCAAATCAATCACATCCAGACCAACTAAATCGGTCCAATAAAAGCCTTCTTTCAATGCGGGTAAGGCATCGCGCGAAACGGCTACATCTAATCCGAGAAGCGGCTCAGCCAGTTCGCGGGTATCAACTCCCTGGATTTGGGCGATGATGTTTTTCCCTGAGCGTTGGCCTTTTACAACGTTAACTTTCCGCCAGCCGCTCTTGTCCCGTAGCCACCAGTGCGGATACGACACAATGTTTTCTCTGGGATTGGTATCCGAATGGACCTTCACCCAACCTTTTACCCCGAAAAAACCGACTATTTTCCCGAGTGTTACATACTCGGTGTCGGTGTTATTAGGCGGCTGCATGCTCCTTACGATAATCTTTAACAACCTTAGTGACGCGATCACTCATTTGAGCGCCGACGCCAGTCCAGTAGTCGACTCGGTCGAGATCAATCACAACAGCGGTGGCATCGCCACGGGCAACAGGGTTGTAATAGCCAAGACGCTCAATGTAGCGGCCGTCACGTCGTGAACGGCTGTCTGTGGCGACAATGTGATAAAACGGCTGCTTTTTAGCACCGCCGCGTGATAATCGAATGGTTACCATCGTTCTTTAATTCCAGTCTGTCTGTATTGCGAGCACGCCAAAGGCACGCCCGTCAGGGGTAACCGACAATTGTACCTGAACCTTGGCTACATGCCAAACCCTGGGGGCAATTTTCCTTGCATTCCACGCATCATTTTCGACATGCCGCCTTTTGACATCTTTTTCATCATTTTGCTCATCTGCATGTGCTGCTTCATCAACTTGTTCATGTCCTGAACTTGTAACCCGGCACCCTGGGCGATGCGCTTTTTGCGCGACCCCTTGATAACCGCCGGAAAACGCCGTTCCTGCGGGGTCATGGAGTTGATCAGCGCGATCATGCGCGAGAATTGTTTGTCGTCCGCTTGCTTTTTGACGGCCTCGGGCAGGTCCGCGGCTCCGGGCAATTTCTCTAACATGGCAGCCATCCCGCCCATGTTAGCCATCTGTTCCAGCTGATCGCGCATGTCTTCAAAATCGAAGGACTTGCCCTTTTTCATTTTCTTGGCGAATTTCTCCGCCTTTTTGTGATCAACCTTGGCGGTGACTTCTTCAACCAGACTGACAACATCACCCATACCCAAGATACGTGACGCGATGCGATCGGGGTGAAACGCCTCCAGCGCATCGGTTTTCTCACCGGCACCAATAAATTTAATCGGCTTGCCGGTAATCATGCGCACGGACAGCGCCGCCCCGCCACGGGCATCACCATCGGTTTTGGTTAGCACCACACCGGTCAGCGGCAATGCATCACCAAACGCCTTGGCGGTGTTGGCCGCGTCCTGGCCCGTCATGGCATCAACCACGAACAGCGTCTCGATGGGATTCAATACGCTGTGCAGCGACTGAATCTCGGCCATCATTTCATCATCGATGGCCAGACGACCTGCTGTATCAACCAACAGTACGTCCATAAACTTTAATTTAGCCTCTGCCAGTGCAGCCTTAGCGATATCGTCTGGCGATTGATCGCTTGAACTTTCAAAGAAGGTGACATCAACAGAATCTGCCAGCGTTTGTAGCTGCTTGATAGCGGCTGGACGGTAAACGTCACAGCTGACCACCATGACCTTTTTACGCTCTTGTTCCTTGAGCCTACGAGCCAGTTTACCCACCGTGGTGGTTTTACCAGCACCCTGCAGACCTGCCATTAACACCACGGCCGGTGGCTGCGTAGATAAATCCAGGTTGGCGGTCTGCTCGCCCATGACGGCCGTTAGCTCGTCGTTAACCACCTTAATGAGCGCTTGGCCCGGAGACAGACTGCCGATGACCTCCTGACCCAATGCCTTTTCACGCACGCTGTCCACGAACGACTTAACCACCGGCAATGCCACATCGGCTTCAAGCAAGGCCATGCGAACTTCGCGCATGGTATCCTTGATATTGTCTTCGCTAAGGCGGCCCTGACCACGCAGCTGCTTGACGGTCCGGCCGAGACGCTCACTTAATGAATCAAACATGTTGGATTTTTCCGTTGTCTGTACCTGCTCAGTATAACGATCCGCGCCGTTTAAGCCTGCAACATGAATAACTATTTGTTGATTGTATCGGTATGCGTGCTCTACCTCGCAGCGACTGCCATGTTGCTGCACTCACTGCGCGCGAGTCCTGACAGCGACAGCTATAAAAACCGCAGCAGTTTGTGGGTTGCCGGTATTGCGTTGCTGTTACACGCGTTTATTGCGTGGCAACAAGCTGGCCTACCTGACGCCATGTCGCTACCGTTTTTTACCGCCCTTTCAGTTACCGGGGTTGCCATTGTGGCCATTCAGCTGGCTATGTGTATAAAGCGACCAGCCGATTACCTGGGCCTGGCCATTTATCCGATTGCCGCAGTCGGGCTATTAGCCGGGGCACTCAGTACCAATGATGCCTCCCCGCTGCCGGCAGCAGTACAAGCGCACGTGCTGTTGTCAATTACGGCGTATGCGGTGCTCGCGCTGGCCGCGGTGCAGGCCGTTCTGGTGCTGGTACAACGCAATCAGCTGAATAATCACAAACCTGGTGGATTTGTTCGACGCCTGCCGCCATTAACTGCCACAGAATCCCTGCTGTTCTGGTTTATCACGGCCGGATTCGTGTTGCTGACCCTGTCGCTCATCAGCGGCATGATCTTTCTGGAAGACATGTTTGCTCAGGATTTGGCCCACAAAACCGTGCTGTCCTGCCTGGCCTGGGTCATTTTTGCGATCTTATTGTTCGGACGCTGGCGTTTTGGCTGGCGCGGGCAGCGCGTGGTGCGCTGGACCGTCGCCGGGTTCGTCATGTTATTACTCGCCTATTTTGGTAGTAAGCTGGTTCTGGAACTGATTCTGCAGCGCTGAGGCCACAGCATTGCTATCATGCACCTACATTAGTTACACGAGGGCCCCTGTTACTTGAACGCCATCCCTACCGAAGCACTGTTTGTCATTTTGGTGCTGCTGGTCTTAATTTCTGGATTTTTTTCCGGTTCCGAAACGGCTCTGATGTCGTTAAACCGTTATCGCCTTCGACACCGTGCCAACAACGGCCATAAAGCGGCTATTCGAACCGCCAAGTTGTTAGAGCAACCCGAACGCCTGATCAGCCTGATATTACTGGGCAACAATTTCGTGAACATTCTGGCATCAGCCATCGCAACCGTTATTGCGTTACGCCTTATGGGCGAACCGGGCATCGCCGTTGCCACTGGATTACTCACACTCGTGATTTTGGTGTTTGCCGAAGTCACACCAAAGACCTTTGCCACCAGACGAGCTGAGTCTGTTGCACTGATTGCATCGGCTGTGTACGCGCCTTTACTTGCGGTGCTGTATCCGTTGGTTGCTGCGATCAATTCAATCAGTACCGCTATTTTAAATTTATTGAAAGTGCCGCCTATTACATCGGCAACAGAAAAACTGAACAGCGAAGAACTGCGTACAGTCGTCACAGAAACCTCCGGCATGATCCCATCACGCCATCGCGACATGCTGTTGAACATTCTTGATCTTGGCACCATCTCCGTTAACAGCATCATGGTGCCACGCAACGAAATTGTGGGTATCGATCTGGAAGATCCTTGGGAAGAGATTCTGCAACAAATCAGTAATAGCAAACACAGTCGCTTATTGGTTTATCGCGAAAACGTTGATGCGGTTGTTGGCTTTGTGTACTTGCGCAAAATGCTTGATGGTCTTCGTTCAGGCAATCTCACTCAAAGTTATCTTGAATCAGTTGTGCGCGACCCGTACTTCATTCCCGAAGGTACAACACTCACAGTGCAGCTCCTGAATTTTCAGCGCGAGAAAAGACGCATTGGTTTGGTGGTAGATGAATACGGTGATATACAAGGGCTGCTTACCTTAGAAGATATTCTTGAAGAGATTGTTGGCGAATTCAACACTGACCCCTTAAACGCACCACCTGAAATTCGTCCGCAACCCGACGGCGGATTTATCGTGGATGGTACGGCGCAAATTCGCAACTTGAATAAGACTCTAAACTGGAGTCTGCCGTCCGATGGCCCCAAAACCTTAAACGGCATCGTGTTGGAACACTTTGAAAATTTCCCACCAGCCGGTGCCAGTTTCCTATTCAACAATCATCCTATTACCATTATTGAAGTGGAAGACAATATGGTTGTGCAAGTGCGTATTGATGCTGCCGTGCATGATGATGATGAACAAGATCCACCAATAGCTGCAACCAGTTAAAAACCAGCATCGTGGCAAAAACAAAAACTGCATACCAATGTACCGATTGTGGCGCACTGGCCAGTAAATGGAATGGGCAATGCGCCGATTGCGGTGCATGGAATACGCTTGAAGAAGCTGCAGCAACCAGCGCAAGCACCACAACACACCCTCGATTTGAAGGTTATGCAGGCAACAGCCAAATCACGTCAGCCGCGAAAGTCTCCTTACGCGCCGAAGCACGCGTTAACACCGGATTAAGTGAACTCGACAGAGTCTTAGGCGGCGGCTTAGTGAATGGCTCGGTCACTTTGTTAGGTGGCGATCCGGGTATTGGTAAATCAACCTTGTTGGTGCAATGCCTTGCACATTTAAGCGTTAATCATCAAACCCTGTACATCACCGGCGAAGAATCTTTGCAGCAGGTGGTTATGCGTGCAAAGCGTTTGGAACTACCGCAAGACAACTTGCATCTGCTTGCAGAAACCAGAGTAGAAGCGATTCTTGCGCATGCCGAGAAAGCCAAACCCGACTTCATGGTCATCGATTCTATTCAAACCATGTATACCGAACTCTTAAATTCTGCACCGGGCGCGGTCGCGCAAGTACGCGAAAGCGCCGCAAGACTCGTACGCTATGCAAAGCAAACCGGTACGGCCATTTTTCTGGTGGGCCATGTAACTAAGGAAGGTGCGTTAGCCGGTCCTCGCGTGCTTGAACACATGGTAGACACCGTGTTGTATTTTGAAGGTGATCCCGGAAGCCGGTATCGCGTTATACGCGCAGTTAAAAACCGTTTCGGTGCAGTTAATGAACTGGGTGTGTTTGCCATGGCCGAAAAAGGCTTGCAAGTCGTTAAAAACCCATCGGCCATATTCTTATCCAAACACCCCGAACCCGTCAGCGGCAGCGTCATCCTGGTTACGCGAGAAGGTACGCGACCATTACTGGTTGAAGCTCAAGCATTGGTGGATACCAGTCATGGTGGCAGTCCCCGACGGGTCGCGCTGGGTTTGGAGCAGAACCGATTGGCGATGTTACTGGCAGTGATGCATAGACATGCCGGTATTGCCATGTTCGATCAGGATGTTTACGTCAACGTGGTTGGCGGTGTACGCATTTCGGAAACTGCTGCCGATTTACCCGTATTGTTGGCGGCCTTATCTTCATTCCGAGATCGCCCCCTGCCATCGGACTTAGTTGTTTTTGGAGAAATTGGACTGGCAGGTGAAGTACGCCCGGTGGCCAATGGCGAAGAGCGTTTGCAGGAGGCCGCCAAACACGGCTTTAAACGCGCCATCGTACCCAAGGCCAATAAACCCAAAAAAGCCATTCCGGGATTAAAAGTGGATGGCATTCATCGTCTGCATGAGGCGCTTGATTTGCTAGACTAGCGGCCATGTCTAAGCAATCCAGCAAAATTCCCAAATCCACCCGTTTCGAAGACGCCCTGGGCGAATTGGAATCGATTGTGAAGTCTCTCGAAGCCGGTGATCAGCCGCTCGATGATTCGCTGAAACAATTTGAGCGTGGTATCGCGCTGGCGCGTTTTTGCCAGCACAATTTATCGGACGCGGAGCAAAAAGTTAAAGTACTGCTCACGGAAGACGGTTCTGAAAACTTGACCGAGTTCGAAGCAGACAGTGACTGATTTTGGTTCCCGACTTACATCGTATAAAACGCGTGTTGATCATGCATTGTCTGAATTACTACCCCAGACAGACAAAGAAAAAACCCAGTTAAACGCAGCAATGCGTTACGCCATGACCAATGGCGGCAAACGGGTTCGTCCTATTGTGACCTATGCCACCGGCACAGCCTTGGGAATTGCGCTCGATACGTTGGATGCGCCAGCGTGTGCCGTAGAAATGCTGCATGCCTACTCACTGGTGCACGACGATTTACCCGCCATGGATGATGACGATCTGCGTCGCGGTAAGCCCACGTTACACAAGCACTATGATGAGGCCACCGCCATTCTGGCCGGGGATGCATTGCAAGCATTGGCATTTACGGTGTTAGCCAGCAATGAAGACCCGGCACTCAGCGACACCACCAAGCTCAAAATGGTAGCAGTATTAGGTGAGGCCAGTGGCGTCAACGGCATGGCTGTAGGTCAGGCTATTGATCTTGAATCAGTCGGTAAAACCCTGAGTCTTGAACAGCTAGAAGCAATGCATCGACACAAAACAGGCGCATTAATTCGTGCCAGCGCAAAAATGGCCGTGCTGGCTGCTGATATTGCCGATAACGCGCTGCACCAAAAAATTGATGCGTATGCCGATGCCATTGGCTTATCGTTTCAGATTGTTGACGACATCCTTGATGTCACCAGCGACACGGAAACCCTGGGCAAAACCCAAGGTGCGGATGAAGCGCTCAATAAACCAACCTATCCTGCCCTGCTGGGCCTTGATGGCGCTAAAAAATATGCCCAGCAGACACACATGGCAGCTTTGGATGCTTTAAGTGGCCTTGACACACAATTTGACGAGCTGCGGAATCTATCAGATTTCATCGTTAAACGTACCCATTAGCCTCGCTTCGCCACCGGTATGCTAAATACATAACTTGTCAGTGCATGCCTTAAAGCATCATAATTGGACGGACCAGGCATTAAATTTATCAATGGACAATTCTGAACAATTCCCACTGCTGTTCACTATCAACTCTCCGGCAGACTTACGAGAGCTTGATGGCGATCAACTGCCCCAGTTATGTAATGAGCTACGGCAATACCTGATTGAGTCAGTTGCAGTGACTGGCGGGCATTTGGGCGCAAGCCTTGGCACCATCGAACTCACGGTGGCGTTGCACTACATCCTGCAAACGCCGGATGATCAACTGGTGTGGGATGTGGGTCATCAAACCTACGGACATAAAATTCTGACTGGCCGCCGCGATCAAATGCACTCCATGCGCAAACGGGGCGGTCTTGCCGGGTTCCCTAATCGTGAAGAATCGCAGTACGACACATTCGGTGTGGGGCATTCCAGCACATCCGTCAGTGCAGCCCTTGGTATGGCGTTGGCTGCACAAGGCGACAACGAGGATAAAGAGCCGAACGATAGAAAAAAAGTGGTGGCCGTTATTGGTGATGGCGCGCTAACAGCCGGTCTTGCCTATGAAGCCTTAAACCATGCCGGTGGCGTCAGAGCCGACATGATCGTGGTACTGAACGATAACGATATGTCTATATCGCCAAACGTGGGTGCCATGAATAAGTATCTTGCGCGCATGTTAACCGGTAAGTTTGTAACCGGCGCTCGCGAAGGCAGTAAAAAAGTATTGAGTAAAGTGCCCAGCATGCTGGAACTTGCTCGCCGCACCGAGGAGCATGTGAAAGGCATGGTGGTACCGTGCACCTTATTTGAAGAATTGGGCTTTAACTACTTTGGCCCCGTTGACGGACACGATGTTGAAAGCCTGGTGGATGTGCTGCTGAACATGCGCGAACTCAAAGGCCCATTGTTTTTACACGTTGTCACTAAAAAAGGTTATGGCTATAAGTTTGCTGAAGAAGACCCATTAGCCATGCATGCTATGACTCCGTTCGACCCTACTACCGGTAAAAGTTTAAAAAGCAGCAAATCGAATTCGCCAACCTACACGCAAGTGTTCGGACAATGGTTATGCGATGTTGCGGCAACCGATGAAGACGTTGTTGGTATAACGCCTGCCATGCGCGAAGGTTCCGGCATGGTTGAGTTTGAACAACAGTTCCCCGATCAATACTTTGATGTGGGTATAGCAGAACAACACGCAGTAACCTTGGCAGCGGGCTTAGCATGTGGTGGTAAGAAACCGGTTGTTGCTATTTACTCAACGTTCCTGCAGCGTGCATACGATCAAGTAGTGCATGATGTTGCGATTCAAAACCTACCTGTGTTGTTCGCGATTGATCGCGCTGGCCTGGTTGGTCCCGATGGCCCTACACATGCGGGCAGTTTTGATTACAGCTTTATGCGTTGCTTACCCAACATGGTTGTCATGGCACCGGCAAACGAAAACGAATGTCGTCAAATGCTGCAAACCGGTTATTTGCACGATGGCCCGGCGGCCGTTCGCTATCCACGAGGTGGTGGACCAGGCGAACCCATCGATGAATCACTGGATGCACTTCCCATCGGCAAAGCGCAAACCATACACAGTGGCTCTGACGTTGCGCTACTAGCGTTCGGAACCATGGTTACGCCAGCGGTGAAACTTGCCAAAGAATTTGGCTATTCCGTGGTGAATATGCGCTTTGTAAAACCGCTGGATATTGAGCTGATTGATGATATGGCTGCCAAACACAAAATGCTGATTAGCATTGAAGAGAATGCCATTGCAGGCGGTGCTGGTGCTGGGATAGCGGAGTATTTGAGCACTACCGACTACACAACGCCCATTCACATCATTGGATTGCCCGATGAATTTATCGAGCACGGCGATCGCAATGAATTACTGGCAAGCTGCAAGCTCGATGAAGCGGGATTACGCGATCAAATCAATGAAGCCATAAACGCGGAGAACAACTTACGCCAGCTGGCTTGAGTTTTAGCGTCCAGGACCACTCTACACGTGTATAGTGACGGGCGAAAACCAATGCAGCCGATCAATCGCCAACATTAGTGGTGTTAACGCTACTTGCGTATTCGAATAGTTCTTAGCGACGTTCAATTAAAGACCTACATGTTCGCAATAAAATTCCAAGTCTATTGAAGGAACCAAATATTCTTCCTGCAATTGCCCATTCATTTCAAACTCGCTCACCTTCCAGTGGGTAGCACCTGAAATTTTTGAAATCACGCTTTCTTCGTTGAAACGCCAGCGTTTGAGTGTGATCGTCCCTGCACTAGCTGCACAGAACTCAGAATCATCGATCGCAACGCCAGTTACCGTGTAGGTGATGCCCACCATGTCATTAGACGAACTACAATTAGCATTGTGGTCTTGTTCACTCTCTTGCTTTATGACACCGTCGTCCAGTCTTTTGGTTTCGACCGTATAAGTAACGTTATCGAGATTGCATGAACCCGCCGCAGAGTAGCTTCTGTATAAACCAGTCCATTGTACCGAGCTATCCGTGTGTGTCCGAGTCCCTTCCTGAACTAAATTTGTAAAGTCGATTGCACTGTGCTGAACTTGTCTGAAGTTGTAATAGGTACCGTTTCCCAACGCATCGATATCAATGGTCAGTTGTTTGCGTTCAGCATATAAGACGCGCTCTGGCCATGACTCCGGCGCGGGAGTCGTCACTTCCTCGTCTTCAAAATACGGGCGATCATCAGGGATAGATGTCTCGAATCTCTGCGAGTAGATGCTGATAAGGACCATCGCACGCTGCCCATCACTGTTTAGCGAGTCTCTGATTTCAAGTGATAGGCTTTCGTCAATCAGTGGGTCGTTTCCGGCTAGCAATTCAGCTAAATTACTCACCCCATCAATATCAGCATCCCAGCGAGTCGTATCAAACTGATCGGCCTGAATCAGGTACGAATCTGTAGCATTGGATGTTGTAATCAGCTGTTGCTCGTAGGTGCCTAATAAGATCTCACCGTTACGGTCAGCAAAGTTAACGACAAGCAAGTTTTCCGAGTAGTTCGGCAAATCCATCGTTGCTGTCCATGACTGACCTACCTCCCAGTTTGCGTTTACAACAATATCGCCCCACCGCAATTGCACCTGTAGTTCATTCGACATATAGACTGGGACGGTAATGTTGAAATTCATACGCGTTAAATTTTGATTTTGCGAGTCCGGTGCGCCGCTTTCATTTACCTCAACAGCGGCAATATCATCGTTTACATCGTTAACGTTTTCGGATAACAAAGGAGAATCGCTCGAACTTGAGCAACCTATTATTAGTAAAGAGCCGATGAGGGAAAAAATGCTAAATCGCATGCTCGTTCCATATGAGAATTGCGCTGTCATTATAATATATGAGTTTAGTGCTACCTCCGCAGTATTAGCACCATAGTGTCGGTAATATTACCGCTGCGACTGAAATGACTTCAAAACCGATATTCGAACCTAAGCTCACCGCCGTGTCTTGTAGGTTGAAAGCTCAATGATTTTGACCATATCCCTAAATCCTTTTGATTCTTTCCAAGAAAAGAATGACTTGCCACTGTGATAGCGAAAACAACATGCCACCCTATTAAATTTCTCTTGAACATTTCTTGTTTCGAAACGTCGTTTCTCTCCATAATCATCGTGTAGCCGTTCATAGCCTCAGCTGCTCCCAGTGTTACCCAGAAAGCAGAATCTCTTTTAGATTCAATTCCAAAAGCGGGGTAAGCTGCACCACTAATGACTCCGTAGGCATATGGTGATCTGGACAACAACCATGAGTGAGCAATGGCAATGCCCTCTAGTGCAACAAAGTTTAGTAGGTCGTTTGAATTCTCAGTGGCCTTTGCCTTTGCCTTTGCCTTTGCCGAAGTTGTCACCATTAGTGCAAGCAAAACAAAACACTTTAAATTAGTCCTCATAATCCATTCCTGAATCCCAAATAGCGTGCCTAACAAGCATGAGGATCTTCATGCCTTTTTAACCTGTGTCGCACAATGAGCGAGCGCATGTAGTTGGCGAAAAACCAAACCATTTTTATCGAAATAGCGAGCTCACTCTGTTACTACACTCTGACTGCTTGCAGCTGAGTCAGCCTTAAACTGAAACTCGTTCGGCGCAACAATGTCAAACCATGGACTGCACGAGTGTTGCTTAAGAACAGTCACGCGCTGATCACCGGCTGGTAAGTAACTCGCCATTGTTGACGAAGCTGCATCGTCAGTGTTGTTTTGCTCGCTTAAGTGACCCAGTAGAATAGTTTGCAATTCGGCGTGATCAAGCTTTTTAACTAACTCACCTGCTTGCACATTACCTAGATGCCCGAAGTCGGAACGGATACGCGCTTGCAAACTCAAAGGGTACGGGCCGTTGGTGAGCATGGTTTCATCATAATTACTTTCAACCAATAAACCATGTACACCGGCTAGTGTTTGTTGCACGTGCGGTGTGCAAGTGCCGAGGTCGGTTACGCATGCAAACCTGACGGCATCGCGCCGAAACACAAACTGACATGACTCACGCGCATCGTGCGGTGTGGGAAACGGATTGATGTGGATATCACCAATCTCGAATGAATCGTGCGCATGTATTAAATTGATATCACTGAAGCGTTGATCGCGCAGTGCATTGTACGTGCCGTGCGTTAGCCAAACCGGTTTAGCAAATTTACGCGACAGTGGCCCCACACCGCGAATATGATCGCCGTGTTCATGCGACAACAACACGCCATGAATATCCGCCGGGGATAAACCCAAACGCGCCATGCGGGCAGTGGTTTCTTTTAACGTGAAGCCACAGTCGAGCAACAAAAGCGTGGTGCTTGAGCGAACCAGCAATGCATTACCTGCACTGCCACTGCCTAAAGATGCAACCTGCAGCACGATGTTTCAAATAAGCTGGTCGCGCAAAGCGCTGATAAATGCAAGCTCATTAGATTGCGATAGTTTTGCGCCATCTTTAGTGGCTACCGACACCTTCACGGCACTGTGATGCACTGGCGATAACGACACTAAATAAGCATCTGCTCCGGGTGCGCTTGCCACTTCCAGCTGTCCAACACTGCCATCACTTTGAATTACTGTGTAATCAATGCCTGCTACCGCCGATTCCACGTCGTTAAACGCAGGTTTAAATCCTTTGTGCACAATCAGGTGACTGCCACTGGTGGTGGTTAAAAGCTCTGCATCATCAACAACTGCGCTGATTTGCGCATCATTTAAAATACCGCGCGCTTTTTGTTCATCGGCCCCAAAAAATACAAGCAACCGTGTTAACGCAACGGACACCTGCTCCGGATTATGACTGCTGGCTGGCCAAGCATCGGCGGCGGTATTCACGTCTTTGCCGGTCAGCTGTTGCGAGCGCGCAAACAAGCGTGTGCCGTTACCGTTACGTTCTAAACGGAATGCAAGGCGGGAATACACTTCATCGTTTGAGATTAAGTTTTTCAGTAAACCGCCATCCGCTTTATCGGTTGAAGAACGCCACTGCGTTAGGATTAGCCCAGTGGTAGGTTGCGTTTTTTCTACCAGCAGTTTTTGTTGAGCAATAAACTCAATGACTTTTGGCCAGATTGCTTCGGCTGGCTGTGTAAACTCCAGCCAATTCTGGTTTCCCTGACGTACATACCGTACATCAGCAAAAGTAGGTAACAGGCGATTGCGACTTAACGCGCCGTTTTCTGTACCGGGCAGAATAAACTGCTCGCCATTACTAATGGCAGTAAGATCAGGTGGAACCTGCAATGGTTTAGCAACATCTGATGCGGTGCTATACGCCACATCCGGTCTGGCTGGTAATTTATTGAATGAGCATGCTGTTGTTATAACAAGCAGCAATGGCAGCACCACTACACGAAAATTTTTCATACTCAACCTTAGTCAATAATACGCTTAGTGACGATTACATTTGGTAATCATTACACTCGGCATTAACAAATCAGCGACTACAACGCGCCCGCTTTTTGTAATGCTGATCGTACAGGCTCATGGAACTGTTCCGCCAACACCGTTAATGGCAAGCGAATGCCTGGTCCAATTTTGCCCATTTCAGTTAATGCCCATTTCACCGGTATAGGGTTTGACTCTTTAAACAGCTCTGTGTGCAAATCCTGCATTTTCGCATCCAGTTCTTCAGCGGTTGAGCGATCCTTTGCCATCGCCGCTGCGCACATTTGGCTCATTATTGCAGGCGTCACATTAGCCGTTACAGAAATATTGCCTTTCGCGCCAGCTAAAATACTCTCACAAGCAGTGGCGTCATCGCCGGTAATCACATCGAAATCGTCCGGGCAGGCGGCAACTAATTCTTTAATGCGATCAATGGTGCCAAACGCTTCTTTAATACCAACAATATTACTAATGTTAGCCAAGCGCGCTGTGGTTGCAACCTGCATATCCAATGCTGTACGACCTGGTACGTTGTATAAAATTTGCGGAATGGCTACTGCATCCGCTATGGCTTTGAAATGCTGATATAAACCCTCTTGTGTGGGTTTGTTGTAATAAGGCGTTACCAACAGGCAAGCATCGGCGCCAGCTGCTTTGGCATGGCTCGTGAGCTCTATGGCCTCGGCGGTTGAATTAGCACCTGTACCGGCAATGACAGGAATGCGTTTATTAACCAGGTCCACAACTTTTTTGATGACTTCTGCATGCTCTGGTACCGACAAGGTTGCCGATTCACCAGATGTGCCGACAGCCACTATGGCATTGGTGCCTGCATCGATATGGAATTCAACCAGTGATGCCAAACGAGCATCATCAATGGCTCCGTCTTCCAGCATTGGCGTAACCAACGCCACCATACTGCCTTGAAACATGGTTTTCCCCTGTAGTAGACGCACAATTGTAACTGAGACATGCCCTGAGGCGGGGCAATCATTGCAGATAGTTGTTCAAAAGCCATCCAACAAGCGACCAGCCGGATCAATCACACCTAGTGCATACTAGCGCATGAACACAATCAATCATGAGAACCACTGATGGCAAAACACGGATACGAAAGCGGGCGCCTGGATTTACCGTTTGTTGGCGTTTCTACATTCGGGAAGAAACCGCTTGTGACCGATTGGGATGAGATCGATGCAGACGTTGCTGTACTCGGCGCGCCATTTGATTTTGGTACGCAGTGGCGGCCCGGGGCGCGCTTTGGTCCGCGCGCTGTTCGTGAGGCTTCAACCTTGTTTAGTTTCGGGCACGCGGGTGCTTATGATCATGAGGATGACGCGACTTATCTTGGTAGTGACGTTCGCATTGTTGACATCGGTGATGCCGATATTATCCATACTAAAACGGAAGATAGTCATGCCAACATCGAATTCGCTGTTAGAAAAATCCTCGCAGCCAATGCACTACCGCTGGTTATTGGGGGCGATCACTCTATAAACATTCCGTGCATTAATGCGTTTGCCGATGTCTGTGATAAAGAGGGTCCGATACACGTTGTACAAATTGATGCACACCTGGATTTTGTCGATGAGCGCAAAGGTGTTACCGCAGGCCATGGTAATCCGATGCGTCGTGCAATCGAAAAAGACTATGTGAGTGGGATGACTCAGCTTGGCATTCGCAATGTGTCATCGACTGCCAAAGAAGGCTACATTGATGCTCGCAGCAGAGGCTCGGATATTTTATCGGTTCGGCAGGTTCGCAAGCTCGGCACAGAAGCTGTGTTGGCACGAGTGCCTGAAGGCGCTCGTTATTATGTGACGATTGATATCGATGCGTTCTGTCCATCGATAGCCGCAGGAACCGGCACACCTAGTCATGGCGGTTTTTTATATTACGATGTGTTGGAAATCTTGCAGGGTTTAACCAAGCGAGGACACGTGGTTGGTATCGACCTGGTAGAAGTTGCACCTGCTTATGATCCAACTGAGAGTACGCAAATACTTGCCGCTCAGTTGCTGTTGAACTTTCTGGGTTTTATATTTCACAATCGAACAACATCATCTACCTAAAACCGTAAGAAAAATTCAATTAATATATCCGCATGAACACTCCAACCATTGGCAAATTAGCCTCGGCGTTCACCCTACCGGCGACCGGAAATCAGAAAATTGCACTGCGTAAGCTGAAAGGCCAAAACGTGGTGCTGTATTTTTATCCACGTGATGCCACGCCCGGCTGCACAACCGAGAGTCAGGATTTTCGCGATGCCAAGAAGAAGTTCGATAGGCTCAACACCGTTATTCTGGGTATCTCGCAAGATTCCATCGAAAGCCATGAGAAATTTGCCACCAAACAATCATTGAATTTCGACTTACTCAGCGATGAGTCAGGAACCGTGTGTCGTAAATACGATGTGATCAAAATGAAAAACATGTACGGCAAAAAGTTCGAAGGTATCGAACGCAGCACATTTCTAATTGATGAGAAAGGTGTGCTAAGGCAAGAGTGGCGCAAAGTGAAAGTAGCCGGCCATGTTGATGCTGTGTTGGCCGCCGTTAAAGCCTTGAGTTAATTTCTGCTGCTATCAATCCGCTGCTTTAATATCTTTACTTCGGTTATCTGAGATGAGCTAAGGTTAATTTAACTTAGCTCAACCTAGCTTAATTCAGGCTTGCTGGTTTCAGGCGCTGGCAGTTTCATATTTTTGGCATCGTTCGGCCACGCATTGATTACGGCTTTAATCAGTGTTGCCAATGGTATGGCAAAGAACACGCCCCACACACCAAACAAGCCACCGAAAAACAACACCGCTACGATAATCGCAAGCGGATGCAAGTTGACTGCTTCAGAAAACAGTAGCGGCACCAGCACGTTACCATCGATGATTTGCACCAATTGGTACACGAATAACAGATACCCAAGCTTGGCAGTAAAGCCCCATTGGAAAAATGCAATAAGTGCGATTGGTACCGTTACTGCGACCGCGCCAACATACGGAATGATGACCGAGATACCCACTAAGAAGCTCAGTAATAGGGAGTAATTTAATCCCATGAGCGCGAACACAACATAGGATGCAGCCCACACAATAATAATTTCCGCAAACTTACCGCGAATATAATTACCGATACCCTGATCGACTTCAGCCCAAACTTGAAACGATAGCTCGCTACGACGTGGCATAAATTTTCTGGCCCATCCCAGTAGCATGTCTTTATCTTTGAGTGCGAAGAACACCATAAAAGGCACCAACACGGCGTACACCATAATCACCACCAAGGTACCCAAACGCGCAATCGAGAACGACAGAATGTCTTGCCCAAACTTTCCAGCTTCATTGCCGAAGTTAGCAATCATTTCGTTAATTTGTTCAACGGTAAACACTTCGGGATATAGCTCTGGAAGGCGCAGCAGCTGTTCTTGCCCCTTTGCAATCATGCCCGGTAGTTCACGCACAATCTGAGTGACCTGCTGCGATAGCAAGGGCAACAGCACCAGCAACACAAGCAGCACAACCGCACAAAATAACAGCAATACAATAGTGACGGATAACGTTCTGGGCAAGCCCCAGCGTTCAGTGGTAGAAACCACACCTTCCAGTAAGTAAGCCAGTACTATAGCCACAACCACCGGCGCCAGGATATCGCCAAACAACCACAACAACCCAAATACGACCAACAGCATTAAAGCAAGGATGACCGCCTGCGGATCGGAGAAATACCGGTTGTACCAATCCCGGATGATATCCAGCATAGCCGGAGCTACACCAGATGCGGGCCGATTTGTAGGGTTTGTGTCACTCACTGAAGCATTATGCCATTGCTACACAAAAGAGATAGTCAACAATTCTTTCACTATTCGGCAATGCAATATTGGTGCAAATTGGTGCGCTGGGCCGTCAAGTGTCTGGCGAGCAATATTCCCGCGCAAACTGGAACAGCTCATCCATCAAGTGGGTTCGGAATTTATGGCGCTGACGCACGAAGTAGAAGGTGCGGATAACCGGGGGTTGCATCGGCCTGGATTCAAGCAATTGAAGCCGTTCTTCTTTTTGCAAAGCCGACCTTGAAACAATAGATACGCCCATGCCCGCCTGCACTGCCCCTTTTATGGCTTCGGTGCTGCCCAGCTCAAAAGGCTGATTCAGCTGATTTTCATGCAAACCGTGGTCTTGCAAAAAACCGGCAATAACACTGCGGGTACCTGAGCCATCTTCACGAAAAATAAACGGGTAGTTTAAAAGCTCCTGTGGCGGCACCGCATCCAGTTCAGACAGCGCATGATCGGGCGGGAAAATAACGCGTAACTCGTCTGCCTGACAGTCCTCAACCAATAAGTACTGATTATTGACCTCACCTTCAACCACACCTAAGTCGATGGTGTTGTCGGCAACCAAGCTCACAATCGCGTCGGTATTGGCCACCCGCAAACGCACTTGCACATCCGGAAACTGCCGCTGAAACTCACCCAGTAAACCGGGCAACATGTACTCAGCAATAGTCGTACTGGCGCCCAAGGTCACGAGCCCGGTGGTGTCGCCGGTTAATGACTTCACCGATTCGGCCATATCGCCATATAGGCCAATGATTTTATCGGCGTAGCGCAGCACTTCCTGGCCCGCCGCCGTTAACGAGATTTTATTGTTTTCGCGGTCAAACAGCCGGGTATTAAAGTCTTCTTCTAATTGCCGGATTTGATGCGTGACTGCCGGTTGAGTCATGTGCAGCTGCTCGGCAGCGCGCGTGAAGCTCAGCTCGTTGGCTACAGCATGAAAAACCTGAAGGCGTCTGTCGGACATAGGTCATGTATTTGTTCTTCGAGTGGTACCATCATACTCTGTATTTCGAGGATCCAGAGACGCATGCGAGCCAGTCATTTTCATATAGCCACAACCAAAGAGACCCCGGCTGATGCCGAAGTGATCAGCCACCAGCTGATGCTGCGGGCGGGTTTCATCCGCAGGCTCGCTTCCGGGTTGTATACGCTCATGCCCATTGGCCTGCGTGTGGTCAGAAAAATCGAGGCTATTGTGCGCGAGGAAATGAACCGCGCTAACGGCATTGAGCTGCTGATGCCTGCCGTGCAACCGGCTGAATTGTGGCAAGAATCGGGTCGCTGGGAGAAATACGGCCCCGAGTTACTGCGATTGAACGATCGCCACGAGCGGCCCTACTGTGTTGGCCCCACGCATGAAGAAGTGATTACCGATATTGCTCGGCGCGAGCTGCGCAGCTACAAGCAGCTGCCGGTTAATTTCTACCAGATTCAAACCAAATTTCGGGATGAAATCCGGCCACGCTTTGGCGTGATGCGCGCACGTGAATTCATCATGAAAGATGCCTACTCGTTTCATGTCACAGCAGAGTCACTCAGCGACACCTTCGACGATATGCATAACGCCTATTGCGCTGCGTTTGATCGTATTGGCCTGGATTACCGACCCGTCGATGCCGACAGCGGCAGTATCGGTGGTGCGAAGTCCCGCGAATTTCATGTGCTGGCCGATAGCGGTGAAGATGCATTAGCGTATTCCACCGAAAGCGACTATGCGGCCAATGTTGAAAAAGCAGCGGCCGCGGTGGTTGGCGAACGGCCAGCTGCCAGCGATACCATGCAAACGGTTGAAACCCCTGGCGTACACACGATCGATGATCTTGCCAAAAAGTTGTCTATCGATGCCACGCGCTGCCTTAAAACCTTGTTAGTCGAAGGCACTGACTCACCGGTTGTAGCGCTAGTAATAAGAGGTGATCATGAACTGAATGCGATTAAAGCTGAGCAACAACCGGAAGTGCGTGCCCCGTTAAACTTTGCCAGTGCTGAACAAATTAAAGCTGCGGCAAACTGCGATGCGGGTTCTATCGGACCTGTCGGATTAAACATTCCCATCCTGGTTGATGGCAGTGCCGCCATTGCCGCAGACTTTGTATGCGGTGCTAACGAAAACAATCAACACTTAACCGGTGTTAACTGGGTAAGAGACTTACCCGAACCAACGGTGCGCGATATTCGCAACGTGGTTGAAGGCGACCCTAGCCCTGACGGCAAAGGCACATTAAAAATAGTGCGTGGTGTTGAAGTGGGTCATATCTTTGAACTCGGCACTACGTACAGTGAAGCCATGCAATGCACCATCATGGATGAAAATCAGAAGCCACAAATTATGCATATGGGTTGTTACGGAATTGGTATTACGCGCGTTGCTGCCGCCGCCATAGAGCAAAACAATGATGATAAAGGCATCATCTGGCCAGACGCTATTGCGCCGTTCACCGCGGTTATTTCTCCCATTAATATGCATCGCTCTGAAGATGTGAAAGCTGCCGCTGAAAAGCTGTATCAGGAATTTCAAGACGCGGGCATTGATGTATTACTGGATGATCGCCAGCTGCGGCCAGGGGTGATGTTTGCCGAAATGGAGCTGATTGGTATTCCACATCGATTCGTTATTAGCGATCGACTACTCGGCGATGGTGTTGTTGAATATAAAGGTCGTAAAGACGCCGAACCTCAACTGATAAAACCAGAAGACGCGCTCGCGCAGCTTAGCTAACCTTATGCCCTACGATGTTCACACGGTTGTTGTTGGTGCCGGGGTCATCGGGCTGGCTATTGCACGCAAACTCGCGTGCAATGGTACAGAGGTGTTAATACTGGAATCTAACGGGCTGTTTGGACAGGAAACCAGTGCGCGTAATTCGGAAGTGATTCATGCCGGTATTTACTATGCCAAAGACAGCCTAAAGGCAAAGCTGTGCGTACAAGGTAAACACCAGTTATACGATTACTGCAACACTCATTCAATAGAACACACACGCTGCGGCAAATTAATTGTTGCCACCAACGATGCACAAGAGAAAGAACTGCAACATATTCAACAGCGGGCCATTGCAAACGGTGTTGATGATTTGCAGTTGTTGGATACAGCTGGCCTAAAGCAGCTTGAACCGGAGATTCGAGCGCAAGCCGCTTTGTTATCCCCATCAACCGGCATTATTAACAGTCATGAATATATGCTAAGCCTGTTAGGTGAAGCACAAGCACACAATGCATTTATAGCGTATCAGTCAACCGTTACTTCCGTGCAGGTTAATAATGGTTTTACCCTAACGGTTAACAACGATGGCAACACCAGCACTATTAGCTGTAAACAACTAATCAATGCGGCTGGCCATGGCGCAATTCCATTGGCACACACAATAGACAAGCTGGATATCCAACATATTCCGCTGCAAGCCTTTGCAAAAGGCAACTACTTCAAACTCAATGGCAAACCACCAGTAAAGCATTTGATTTATCCCATCCCGGAACCGGGCGGACTGGGTATTCATATTACGCTGGATAGAGCCGGACAATGCCGCTTTGGCCCTGATGTACAGTGGCAGGATAACTTAGACTATGCCATTGACGCTGAGCGCGCGAATAAATTTTACGGCGCTGTTCGCGATTACTGGCCTGCCCTGCCCGACGATGCGCTAACGCCTGACTACGCCGGTATCAGACCAAAAATAAAAATCAATAACGAGCTCTTTACAGATTTCCTGATTCAGCAGGAAAGCACGCACGGCATCGCGGGATTAACTAATCTGTTTGGTATGGAATCGCCGGGCTTAACCGCAAGCCTTGCAATTGCAGATTGTGTAGCTAGCCCAGTAACGGCGCAGGCGTAACTTTCAGAATTTCTTCGTAGGTTGTTAGACCTTGAGCAACCTTGGATAAGCCGCTTACACGCAATGGCCGCATGCCATCTTTAAACGCTTGCTTGCGCAGATTTTCCAAATTGGCCTCTGGCACAATCAAATCTTTTACACCTGGCGTCAGTTGCAGCAGCTCATAAATTCCCGCGCGACCCAGAAAACCGGTGTTTCGGCATTCAGGGCAACCCACTGCCTTTTTGATTGTTTTGGGTGCTTCTGCTTTCCAAGGGGACATCAGCGTGTTCCACTGTTCTTCATCTACCTCTGTTTCTTCCACGCAATGCGGACAGAAAGTACGGATTAAGCGTTGAGCGATAACACCAATTAAGGTTGAGCGAATCAAGTAATAAGGTACACCGAGTTCCAACATGCGCGAGATCGCGGCTGGCGCATCATTGGTGTGCAAGGTGGAAATAACCAAATGCCCGGTTAAAGCTGCTTGCACAGCCATTTGCGCCGTTTCAAGATCACGAATCTCACCCACCATGATGATGTCTGGGTCTTGTCTTAACAGCGTGCGCACACCAGATGCAAAGTCTAGATCAATATTATGTTGAACTTGCATCTGATTAAATTCAGGTACCACTAATTCTATTGGGTCTTCAATGGTGCATACGTTAACTTCAGGGGTGGCTAATAACTTTAAGCTACTGTACAGCGTGGTTGTTTTACCTGACCCTGTTGGGCCAGTAACCAACAAAATGCCATTGGGTTGCTTGATCATCTCGTTCCAGATGCCGGCTTCGCGATCATCAAAGCCCAGCTGGGTTTGATTCTTAACCAGTACATCCGGATTAAAGATACGCATCACCATTTTTTCGCCAAACGCGGTTGGCATCGTAGAGATACGTAATTCAACTTCTTTGCCTTGATCGTTGCGGGTTTTTAAACGGCCATCTTGTGGTCGTCTTTTTTCAGCAACATCCATACGGCCCAATATTTTTAATCGACTGGTTACTGCAGCCATAACCGCTGCTGGCATGTCGTACACCTGCTGCATGACACCATCGATTCTGAACCGAACGCCACCATCATTACGCCGCGGCTCTAAGTGAATATCACTAGCACGTTGCTCGTAGGCATATTGCAATAACCAATCAACAATACTGACTACATGACTGTCGTTGGCTTCTAATTTGCCGCCACGACCCAGCTCCATTAATTGCTCTAAGTTCTGTACCGCATTAGAGTGCTGAGCGGAATCTTGCTTGGCACCCAATACCGATTTGGACAAAGAATAAAATTCAACCAGATAACGTTTGATGTCTTCCGGGTTAACAATAACCAACCGGATTTCTTTCTTTAATACCCGGGTGAGCTCGGCCTGCCACTCATCAAAGAACGGTTCGGCCGTACCAAACACAACGTATTCGGGTGTGACTTCAACACAGATAACGTTAAACCGGGTCGCGTAGGCAGATGAGGCCACGGCTGTTACCGCAGGCACATCCACTTTTAACGGATCGATGCGATACCACGGCAGCCCGACTTGCTTGGCCAACCACTTGGACAGATATTCCAGGTCAATGTTGGTATCCTCATCTCCTGGAAGTGTCCAACCACTGCTTGCAATGCGTTCCAGCGCACCGCCGTCTTTGCCGCCGCCACTTTGGCTGGCAAGCGAGCTTAATAATCGGGCATTGGATTCTTCGATTAAGCCGTCGAGCAACAAGCCTTCGAGAACGGCAAGCAAATCCAGCTTACCGCTTGCAGGGTCTGCAAAGCGTCGGGCCTGCTCGAAACCAGGGTCGGATTGAAACGAGTTGGATAGCGCTGCAGAATTTGACACGATTATTGGATCGACTGTTATAACAACAAAAGCTATATCGGCGTAACCGCCGTAATTAATGAGTCAAACAACCTAAACAACCCGCGAATATGACCCAGCTCACAAAAATCCTGATCGTTTACGATACCGACGGTGGCAATACCTATGCCATGGCCAAAAAAGTAGCTCGCGGTGTCGATGGCGTTAGCGGCTGCGAGGCGGTAATCCGAAGCGTACCCAAGGTCCACAACGGACTAGATCAAACATCCCCTGCAGTACCCGAGTCCGGTGCTCCGTACGTGACGCTTGCGGACCTCGCCAAACACCAGGGTCTGGTGATGGGAAGCCCCACCCACTTTGGCAATATGTCTGCGTCGCTCAAATTTTTTATTGACCAAACGTCAACCGAGTGGATGGCGGGCGCACTGAATGGCAAACCCGCAGGCGTGTTTACATCAACAGGCAGCATGCACGGTGGCCAAGAGGCCGCGCTGTTAACCATGATAATCCCGTTGTTGCATCACGGCATGATTATCACCGGTTTACCCTATACCCATCCGGGACTCATGCAGACCACCAGTGGTGGCACACCTTATGGCGCCAGCCATCTGGGAACTGAGTCTGGGGATCGCGCAATGGACACGACCGAAACGGAACTCTGTATTCTATTAGGCAGCCGTGTGGCAACGCTTGCGCAAAAACTCAACTAATCATTACAGACTATGACTAAACGAATTATCTTTCGCTGGTTGGCACTGATTGGCTACTTGGGTTTACTCGCGTTGCTGCTGAGTTGGTTTACCTGGTTAGCACCGCCCAGCAATATCCCCCGGGTCATCCCGTTGGTGCTGCTAACACTACCATTGCTGTTTCCACTACGCGGTATGTTGTATGGCAAACGCTACACCCACCAATGGGTCAGCTTTTTATCCATGTTCTATTTTATTGTGGGGGTTGACGCAACGTTCAACCCTGCTGATGGTCAGGCTTGGTTAGGCAAGCTCACCATTGTGTTTAGCCTGATGCTGTTCATTGGCAGTATTTTCTATGCGCGGTTTACACCATCAGAACGATCGGACTTGTAACTGGCTTAGGCAAACTAGCCAAGGTAAGCTAGTTAAGCTTCACTGGTTAAGGTCTTTATAAGCGGAATCGTCACTTTACGATGCGCACTCATCGATTCTGTATCCAACTTATCCACCAATTGCTTAAGTTGGGCAATATCGCGTGGAAAGCGGCGCAAAATATAATCAATCACATCGTCTCCCACTGTCATCGAGCGCGCTTTTAACATATGCGCAACCGCGGCATGCAGTTCGTCATCCGCTAGCGGCTGCAAATGATATATGGGCCCCCAACTTAAACGCGTTTTTAAATCGGCTAATGTTATGGTGAGTTGGTCGTGCGCTATTGCGGAGGTAAACAATAGCCGGGTACCGTAATCACGGCACCGATTAATACAATGAAACAAGGCTTCTTCTGCATCCGTTCTTAATAAATGCAAATCATCAAGGCAGAACAAATCACTGTTCTCCAGGCCTTGCAATGCATCATCGTGACTACACTGTTCGCCGGTTAAGTAGGCAACATTGAAGCCTTCGGAAGCAAGCTGCTGACATGCAGCACTCAATAAATGAGATTTACCCACATGCTGCTCTCCCCAGAAAAACAGCTGCATGTCTTCAATTTCATTATTACAAAACGCTTTCAGGGTTGCACACGCATTTGCGCTGCCGCGTCCAATAAAAAAAGTTTCGAACGAATGCGATGGAACAATGCCCAGCGATAAGGTCAGTTGTGGATGCTGCATTGCTAAAGACGTTTATCGCAAGTTCTCGAAGGTAAGTGCAATGCTATCGGCGTATCGACTTTGGTTTGCCGAAACAGGCAATGTTGAGCGTTGCAACCAACCTGTTGAACTTGCCGCAGCAGCCACGGTTGACAACGCATTTCTTGGTACAACGGCAAACACGATCCCGCCAGGCAAAATTTCTTTAGGGTACACCGAATCAACTGTGTCAATAGAATTTAGAAACTCGATGACCCTGGAATAACTTTGCGTGGATGATATTGGACTAACCCACAGCAACGCTTCAGTGGTGGTCAGTGGAATCAGGGAGCCTGACGCCGCGCTTGACTGCTGCGTTAACCAGGCAATACCTTGCTGCAATGCTTCATCCAAAGACTTACTCGTGAAACTGGTGCTGTCTTTTTGCTGACCGGATACTTTGACCCATTGCCCTTCCCAACGACCCACTCGATTGCGCGTAAGATAGGCTAACAAGGTTAAGTTACTGGCATAGCGTTGCGACGCGGCATTAATCCGTGCAACGTTGCCGGTTTTAATATCTTCCGGCAACAGGCTCTGTTGATCGGTGTCATCAGCTGCTGGAAAACTTAATGCTACCCCGGAACCACCCGCAATTTCACGTGCACGTTCCATGATGTTCTGCGCTTTGGAAGCACCCACCAACACGGGATCATTGCCGTCTTGGATAATCAACCAACTTAATGCTGATCGGACATTGGCAAACGGGTTTAGCGGCGCTTTGTCATTCTGGTTGTCATCATCTTGCTTGCTGTTGATCAGCTGAGTGATGCGATTTGGGTCGAACTGAATCAGCATAAGCTGCGTTGCTTTACCGGTTTTGCGGACCACATCGGTTAAAGGTGTACTGCGCGGAATCACGGTTCCTGGTTCTGGCACGCTGTAACTGAAGGCTTGCACAAACGATTCAGCCTGCTGCAACCCGGCGCGGACTTCCGACCGGTTGAGCAAGGTTTTATCACCGCTATTCGACAACAGCACGCTACGCATTCCAATCAGATACGCATTTTGCTGCTCAGATGCTGAACGATCTGCGACCGCCACTTGTATGCTGTAGGCATCCAATTGAGCCTGAGCTGTCGGTATCAGCACAATCACCAGACAGCACATGGCGGCTAATCTGATAGCCGATAGTCTGATAACGGATAATCGATTCACAATTGACTTGCCCATTCGCTTTTACGCACCCTCATAATAATACGAGTATCATTAACGTTTTTCCGACCATCCTTGCCATTATGACCAAGAATGACAATTCCAGAGGACTAACTTACGCCGACGCCGGTGTAGATATCGATGCTGGAAACGCGTTAGTACAACAAATAAAACCCTTGGTCGCCCGAACGCACCGTACAGGTATTTTAGGCGCTATTGGCGGCTTTGGTGGTTTGTTTGAGCTACCGGTGGGTGAATATCGTCAACCGGTCATGGTTTCAGGCGCTGATGGCGTGGGTACCAAGCTGCGCGTGTCAATCGATTTGGACATGCCAGACACCGTCGGCATCGATCTGGTGGCCATGTGCGTGAACGATATTCTGGTGTGCGGCGCAGAACCCCTGTGGTTTCTGGACTACTTTGCGACCGGCAAACTCGATGTTGACCATGCCAGTCGCGTTATCGGAGGAATTGCCGAAGGTTGCGTCCAATCCGGCGCGGCATTACTTGGCGGCGAAACTGCCGAGATGCCTGGTATGTATCACGACAATGACTACGATCTGGCCGGTTTTGCAGTGGGCGTCATTGAAAAAACCGAGATCATCGATGGCACAACCGTTACACCGGGTGATGCCATTATTGGGTTACATTCCAGCGGGCCGCACTCGAATGGCTACTCATTAATCCGGAGAGTCATTGAGCAACACGATATTAGTGCGCCTTTTGGTGACAGCACGCTTGGCGAAACCTTGATGCAACCAACCCGGATTTACGTCAAGGCAGTCCGCGCAGCAATGCAAAACGTACGCATCAAGGCCATGGCACATATCACCGGTGGCGGTATTACCGAAAATATTCCACGCAGCCTGCCGGAAAATGTTGCTGCATTAATAGATCGTAACAGCTGGCAAGCTCCTGCCATTTTTGCTTGGTTGCAAGAACACGGTGGCATTGCCGATAGTGAAATGCTCAAAACATTTAACTGTGGAATTGGCTTTACATTGGTTGTCTCGCATAACGATGTAGAGCCTACGTTGAAAATACTGCGTGAGCATGGCGAGCAAGCCAGCGTGATTGGTTCTATTATTGAAGCTAACGGCGAACCGGCGGTTACTTACGCATGAACCGAATTGTCGTGCTGATTTCGGGCCGTGGATCTAACATGCGAGCACTGATCGATGCCTGTGACAACGGCACACTCAGTGCAAACATTGCAGGCGTTATCAGTAATAACCCCACAGCACAGGGGCTTGACTATGCACAGAGCAAACACATTCCCTCTGCCGTGCTTGATCACAAAAACTTCAGTAGTCGCGAAGCATTCGATACAGCATTGCAAAAACACATTGATGAATATTCACCGGACTGGGTGGCGTTAGCAGGCTTTATGAGAATTCTGACAGCACCGTTTGTTAATCACTACTTAGGTAAATTGATTAACATCCACCCCTCACTGTTGCCCAAATACCCCGGGCTTAACACGCACGCACAAGCGCTAAGTGCTGGTGATAAAACTCACGGTGCCAGTGTGCATTTTGTTATCCCGGAGCTGGATGCCGGACCGGTCATTGCACAATCGAGCGTGCCCGTATTAGCAGACGACACGGAATCCACGCTGGCAAAACGTGTGTTGGACACAGAACACGCGCTATATGTCAAAGCATTGCAGCTTTGTGTGCTTGGCAAGGCACGCTATGCAAACAAAAAGTGTTACCGTGAGACCTAATATGAATACCCGCAACAATCACTCTCGCGTATCAAGGCTAACAGGATTAGCTCTGGTCTCATTACCTTTGTGGTTCTATGGTGCTGCGCAAGCAACTGAGTTAAATCACGACTTGGCGCCGTTCAACCTCACATATGCAGTTGGCAACAATATGATCAGTGCTGGTAACGCCACCGTCACGTTGGTCCAACAAGAGGACAGATGGACGTATAGCCTCAAAACCAGCCCCAGTGGTGTGGTAAAGCTCATCGGCAAAGGCAAAATTGACGAAATCAGCCATTTTAAACTGGCGGATATTGATGGTGTGCCAACCTTACGGACCGACACCTATTCATACCGTCAGGATAAAGAAGCCAAACGCAGCGTTGATGCGCAATTTAATTGGGCAGACAACGAGCTGACCTTTCAATACCGTGGCGAAGAAACAACTGAATCATTCTCAGAACCCGTCGTTGACCGACTCGCAGTTACCCTACTGATTATCGATCAACTGAAAAACGATGATTTCAAGCAGGTTGAATACCAGGTGTTTGATAAGGGCCGGGTTAAATCTGTATTGTTTGCGAATGAAGGTACGGAAACCATTGAAACCGGCATGGGTGCAATCGAAACCATTCGGGTGCGCAGCAACACTTCCGGCGGTAGTACGCGCCATACCTACACATGGTTTGCGCCATCGCTGAACTTCATACCGGTCAAAATAGAAAATTACAAAAGAGATGATTTGGTAGCCAGACTGACGCTGACGCAATCAAATTAGCGGTAAATCAATTAGGGTTAAAACTGCTTTTCGAAAATAGCGCGCAATCGGTAATCAGGTTCGATTGTGCCATCTGATGAAGGCGCTTCAACCGGCACCTGCACTTGAGCTGAAAAGGTAAATCCGGGATGCTGCCAGAACAAACTTGGGTTTAAATACCAATCGCCGCGCGACTCGATGTTATCGTCGCTGATGTCTTGCAGGTCTAAATTACCTTGCAACGACAGCATCCACAACGGTGAATCATTGCTGGTTCCAGTGAATTCAAGTCTGCGCCCGGTGGTGAAATCAACCTTGAGTACGTCTTGCGCTTCCTGACCTTGTGCGTCTTTCATTTGTTCGATGTTCACATCAACGCCGCCGTACCACATACGCCCAAGTCGCCCGTATGACAAACCCAACAAACTGGAGCTCACGTAAGCTGTGCCATCAATATCGGCATCTTCATGTTCTACTTTGACACCTGCCGAGTATGCAAAGCCATCGTGGATGTCGGGAATGGCATCGACTAGGCGGTTTTTGCCTAGCAACCCGCTTTCTACTTCTACAGCATGCTGCGCCTGACTAAAACTATTGAGACCGAAACCGGTTTTAAGACTAAACTTCGGCTTAGCGGGTTTAACGCTGAGCGAGAATTCGGTTTGCCTGTCGGCGTACTGCAACACCGAATCTTCGTTGTTGCTATCTGAATCGACTATACGGGAGTACCGGATAGAATCAAAATCGCTGTCGCTTAAATCGAAAGCAGTACCTGCAACATCAGCCTGCGCATACGCCACCGCCACCATAAATGGCGCTAGCACTACTGCAATGGCGGATGGGCGTGTCATGCTAGTCTCTCTTATCCTTTTAAGTGCGACTCGACTAAGTTACGATCGAGATGCTTACGGTTTACCGTATGCCTTCATTGAACTACGGCTACGCAACAATTAAATACCGACTGTGGCAATAATACAACACCAATTAGTGTAATTGTTACAGTGTCTTACGCACGGTTTTAGAACAAGTCTCTGGACTCAACAAGGCTTAATAGTATGATAGACGACGACCCGGATTTTGCCAGTGAGGAATTCGATGAAGGACCCAGCAAGTCGCAATTAAAACGTGAAGCACTGGCCAAACGTGACTTGGGCGAAGAGCTGGCTGCCCTGGGAGCCGCAGAAAGAGCCAAAATTCCACTACCTGAGGACGTTCACGACGCTATTCTCGAATTGAACAGAACCACCAAAAACGGTGCCCGCAAGCGGCAGCTGGGGTGGTTAGCCAAAAGGTTACGTAATGTGGATATCGAGCCAATTGAAGCCGCATTGGAGTCAATTCGACAGGCTGCACGTGCAAATTCGCAAACATTACATTTGGTTGAACAATGGCGCGACCGTTTGCTCGGCCAGGAGGAATCAAAAGGCGCGCTGACCGCATTTATCGATAAATACCCGCATGCCGATCGGCAACAGCTGCGGCAATTGCAACGTAGCGCCATGCAAGAGACGGAGCGAAACAAACCGCCCAAATCTGCACGACTGCTATTCAAAGTGGTGCGCGATGCAGTCAACCACACAGCCGACGATGTATGAATCTGTTGCATGGCTAACCATGAGCGTTGTGGCGCTTGTGCTGGCGTTAGCAGGCTGTCAGTCAGCGCCAAAAAAAGCCGGTGTTGAGATTACACAGCCACCAATAGCCAATACGCAACCGCAACCGCAACCGCAACCGCAACCGCAACCGCAACCGCAATCAACATTATCGGTCGCGGGGCCTACTCTGATCGGGTACTTTGAACATCCGGATTTAACCGAAATCAGTGGACTGGCTGTGTCGACACGAGACGACCATACCTTATGGGCAGTCAACGACAGTGGCAACGCCGCTTATCTCTATGCAAATAAACTGGATGGGGAATTTATACGGCGATGGCGAGTCAAGGCACGCAATCGTGATTGGGAGGACTTAGCTGCCGTGGCGTTACATGGCGATAACTATTTGCTTATTGCTGATATTGGTGACAACTTGCAAGATAAAGCTGAGCACGAAATCGTTGTAATAGCCGAGCCGGAACTGAGCCTGAATGACTCGACCGTTGTTAATCCGGTACACACCATTCGCTTCCGGTACCCACAAGGTTCACACAACGCAGAGTCTTTGGCAGTAT
This sequence comes from uncultured Granulosicoccaceae bacterium, assembly GCA_964390335.1. GTDB lineage: Bacteria > Pseudomonadota > Gammaproteobacteria > Granulosicoccales > Granulosicoccaceae > Granulosicoccus. Next base: position 45,558 of record CAYMHU010000027.1, read on the forward strand.
CCGGCAATTGGGTTTATATATTAAGTAAAGAGCGCGCACGCAATGGTAAACGGCAAGCGAGCCGCGTGTATCGGCTGCCGTTCGATTTAACCGACAACGGTATAACTTACGTTGCGCAGTTGCTCGCAGAGATACCACTACCAAAGCAAACACTGGAAGGCAAACTGGCGGTATCTTTTACCGGCTACGACTTATTCCAACCAACTGGCTTAGACTTTGATGCTAATCAGCGCCATGCCTATTTTGTAAGCTATCGCGGTGTGCATCGCATAACACGCAACGTCAAAGACACATGGGAAAACGCTTTCGCGGAACCATCTTTAAAAATACACTCGCATGCCTTACAACAGTCAGAAGCCGTTGCGGTAACGTCAAATGGTACGGTATTGATTAGCAGTGAAAAACGACCCGCGCCTATCTGGGCATTGCCCGCTGCAACAGAACTTATTAACAACTGACTTTCGCACTACATTACTTAATCACCAAACAGGCGTTATTCATGAGCGGCTATATTATTTTTCACTATAACGTGCTTGACAGAGTTCAAATCGAAGAGCTCGGTCCACGCTCTTTACCTGTGCTGCATAAATTTGGCGGAGATCTTGTTATCGGGTCGTATGTGACTCGACTTGAAGGTTCACCATTTACGCACATGGTCGCTTACAAGTTTCCGTCGCAGGAAGCCGCTATGGCGTATTACGAGTCGGGAGAAATTCAAGCACTCTCAACACTACGACGTGAAATAACTGAAGGCTTTGCGATCTACGTTCCCGCATTCGAAGAAAATACGCAAACAAATGGTATCTAATTACTGACCCGCATTTTCCGACGCTTCAAACGGCACCACGGTTAAATCCGGATTTTCCCAGCTCCCAGTTAACGTGTATTCGCGCAAACCAATGCGATCGAAATCCAAACCTATTGCTTTTAGTAGACCACCAGCAAACAGAGCACCTAAACCAGCGGTAGCACCACCAGAGATAACACCTATGATAGGTAATGCGGAGCTTACACGTGGCAACACAGTAATTCGTTGATTATAAGTTTGAGAGACTAAATTAGATTCTCCAGCAATATCAACAACCCCAACAGAACCATTCAGCTGTACAAGAGTTGTGTGCGCAACACCATTAGCCAGCTGGACTTTGCCTTTAACAGTTTCATAATCCAGACCATCGAGCACCAAATCTTTAAAGTCGAGACTGAGCCGTCTTGGAATAGTGTGCAATGCGAACAAGCCTGCAAGCTTGGCCGCTCCCGGATCGACTTTTAGAATGCGGCCCTTTTGCAGGTCGATTTCCAACTCACCTACCAATGTGTCCACTGACGGCTTGTAAGCAGGGCCTGGCCAAACCAGCGAACCAGCCAACACCCCTTCGCCTTCACTCAAAGTGCCACCATAGCCCACTTGGTCCAGCGTTCTGCCAAAGTTATTACTTTGCAAGGTCAGATCTAATTTGGTGGTATGCAAACCGCTTAATTCGGCATTAACCTGTTGCGGATCACGCATGCGCCAATAACCCGTACCAATCAGTTGCGCGTTTGGATACGCAAACCCAATGGTATCAATATTAAGACCACTGACCGATGGCGATGTCCGTAGGGTTAGGTCGCTTAAACTCAGCAAGTTCCAACGCACCTTATCAATGCGCGCCGTAATCGGTGGCAATGTACGTGGGTCTAATAATTTTTGTTGATCTGACCGGGGACCCGAATTCAGCGCATCAACAAGTTTTTTATCGATATGCTTCAAGCGTACCTGCACCGCCGTTTCCGATATCCAGTGTTTGCGCGGATATCGAAGGGTACCGTTAACAAGCTCATTCTGAATAAGCAGATTGATGAAATCGTTGTCGGTATTGGCGCGCAATTGCCCGGACCCTATGGACTGCACTCCACCTATAAATGACGCAACATTAAGCTCAGCAGAAATCGGCATAACCGGTCGTTGCGTCTCTGCCGGTTCCAAATCTTTTATCAATTGATTGATGGCTTTTACCCATTCATCTAACTGCAGCTCTGCAACCACACCATCAATTTGTATCCCGTCTTTAAGATCTGAATTCGCTGCAGCCTGACCAAAATTGGCAGCCAGGGATTTCATCCGACCATTATTCACACGTATCAAGGAGTGCAACTTTTTGTCGTACTTAACAGACCACAGCCGTTCTGTTTGCGTAGGCTTTAAGGTTGCACTTAACTCCATGGATCGTGCGAAAGCGCGCGGCTTGTTCAGTGGTTTAGGTAAATCGAGATGAGTACCAACCAGGCTGCTGCTGGCTGCTATGTTTAACCCATCGCGACTCATGCGCGATGCGTTCATTGGGATACGGGTGTTTACGGTCCATTGCGATTCGCCATCGACAAAGCCGGTTAATGGAATGCCATAGTTATCCAACATATCTTTAGCGCGAATGGCCCCAGCTAGTGTTAACTCGGCAACTCGGTTAGCACCGGTGCCCGTGGTTTTACCATCTATACGGATGGGTCTACCAAACAACTTTGCTTGCAAATTGTTTACGCGCAAGCTGTTGTGGGTAAACCCATAAGCTCCATTCACTTCGTTTAAATCCAATTTAGCGCGCCCAAGCTTTATCGTATTATTATTGAGAAAGATCGACCCGTTGACTTTCAAACCGGGGATGCGCCTTGGTTTGCTTGTTATAGGCTTACTCGCGGTTTGCGTTGTATTGCTGTTTGCCGCCGCTACGCTATTAACCGAAGTCTTACGCCGCAGCGGCATTTCGACACTTAAGTCCATTTGTGATCTGCCGGTGGCTTTCACATCTTGCAATGCGGGTCTAAGCACCCTTTTTAAGGGGCCAGTATTAGCAAAGTTCACCAACTCGGCGAGATTAGATGCACCCGTAGACTTTACGCTTAAATACGGGTTACGAAAATCATCGATTTGTACGTCGAGCTTAGACAACCGAAGCGCATCAATATAACCATCGGATGCTTGTCCCGCCATGGATGTTCCGTTCATCTCAAATCGACCTTGCAACTTCTCGGCGTTAGGCCAAGTCGGTAAAAATGACAGCGATGCGTCTTTTAGATCAAATCCGAACTTAAAAACTCCTTCGTTATTCGCATAGGGAAAGTCGCCAACATGCCCAAACATAATCAGTTCACCATTGCGCGCCTCACCGGAAACCAATGCATTTTTTAACCAACGGGTGGTTGCTGGTCGAATGGCTTTCGTGGGTATATAAGCTTTTGCATTGGCGATATCGGCAAGCGTAAATTGGCTTTGCACAAACACATGCGGTGTAGCCTCTGGTGATAGCTTAACTTCAAGTCTGGTGGCTGACTCCAGTCCCTTATCATCGATGACCACATTGCCTTTTATAAACGTACGTAGCGGGTCTTGCAGATCTAACTCCATTTCCCCGGTAAGTTGCTCCAACTGCAATGGTTCAGAAAACGCAGTCGGTATATCCAAGCGCATACTTTTACCCTGCATTGTCACAATGCCAAGGTTGTTCTTCATGTCAATCACACCACCCAGGTTTTTAACACCAGGCACACCGCCAGCAGTGTTCAATTGCACTTGGTTAAATAGGCTATAAATGGACAAATCTGGTTTCCCGTTTTTGAGAGCCAGCGCCGCTTGCCAATCATAAAGAGTGCCACTGGGCTGGGCATTGGCAAGCCATCGTGTGCGCGGTAAATCTGCATCCCGACTAAACAGCGATAATGTTAAGGTTGTCGCGAGATCGATCGATAGGGTTTTGCCTTTTGCATTCAGTGTCCAAGCGGTTGTATCACTCGGCTTGTATTGGTACAACACATCTTTAACGGTAGTGATCTCACCATCGTTTTCTATATCCACAGAATCTGCTGCTAACTGCCACCCGTTAGCAGTGTTATCAAACACCACATCAGTTGCAATGCGATCAAGTATTTGTTGACCCGTTTCAACATTTACGGCGTCTGCAACGGTCAGTTGTCCACGAGCACTTTTTAACTGCCCCTCAGCAACATAACCCCACAGTTCAAAATTAACATTGGCATCCAATGGAGCTATGCCTGTTGTATACAGGCGGACCCCACCCAACTGACTCGCATGCAGATCGCGCCATCCATTAGGCTTTAGGTTACTGGCCTTAATATGAATTTTTGATTCAGCGGAAGCTATCGTTTCACGGCTGCCCGTTAAATCTATGCCCAACTCAATTTTTTCACCCAACGCATCGGGCAATTGCATATCAACGCGCAGCTTATGTAAGTCGCCATCGTTAACCGCAACTACGTTTACGTTTTGAAACCGCATTTGTTGCTGTGTGTCGGCATTAATAAACGTAATGCGTGCATCCAACAGGCTTGCCTGATCTGTGCTCATCAACCAAGACAAAATATCAAGGCGAGCCGTTGATTCTTTTGTCGGCGTGCCGGAATTTGCCATGCCGTGCAATGTGAATTGGCCATCCTTGCTGGCCTCCAGCGCGAGTTCGGCGCCCACTAGCGTTAAATTATTAATGGACGGCGAACCACGCACAAACGAGCGCCCTAACGCTAAATCCAGCACCATTTCATCAAGCACCACTTTTCGACTTTGGGTTTCACTAACAGACACCCCAAGCGCGTGCAACTTCGGGCCGAAGCCTTGCCACTGCACCGATAAACTTTCAATGGTGACGGGGTTGCCTAAGCGCGCGGATAATCGTTTTTCAATATCGCCTTTGTAGCCTGCCATTAACGGCAAACCAATACGAGCCACTATTAATAAAATGGCAAACAAGATAATACAGACGGCCGTAAACAACACCAGCCAGCGTGAAGTCACCTTCGCAGCTTTTGTAACACGCTCTGTTTGGAAGGTGCGTCTATTCACTTAAGCACTACGTCGTATTGTTCGCGTGTGTACATATTCTCGGCTTGCAATCGAATAGGCACTTTGACAAAATCTTCTAACAAGGCGAGATCGTCAGATCGCTCTTCAGTAAACCAATCAACGATTTCAAGCGATGCTAAAACGGCAACGGACTGAATATCAAATTGACGCACTTGTCTGATAATTTCTCTGGTGATCTCAAACCCCACCGTTTCCAGTGACTTTGTCATACCACGTCCACCGCACACAGAACACTCGCCGCACAAAACCTGCTCAAGACTTTCGCGGGTGCGTTTACGGGTCATTTCAACCAAACCCAACGCGGATACATCACTGACCTGCGTTTTCGCATGATCTTTTTCCAATGACTTTTCTAGCGCACGCAGTACTTGTCGTCGATGATCGGCTACTTGCATGTCGATAAAATCAATGATAACGATACCGCCTAAATTTCGTAACCGCAGTTGACGTGCGATCGATTGGGCCGCTTCCAGATTCGTTTTAAAGATGGTTTCTTCCAGATTATGCCGACCAACAAAAGCGCCTGTATTGACATCGATGGTCGTCATAGATTCCGTTTGATCGATGACCAGATGTCCACCCGACTTTAACGGAACCTTTTTATTCAAGGCGCGCTCAATTTCATCTTCGATGCCGTGCAAGTCAAATATAGGTCGCTCACCAGGATAATGTTCTATGCGTGGCGTTAGTTCCGGTACATATTCATTACAAAAAGCCAAACTGTTTTGCACGGTTTCGCGTGAATCAATCCGAATGCGCTCGATATTATCGCCGCGTAAATCCCGAAGTGTTCGAAGTACGAGAGGCAGATCTCGGAAAACCACTGAACCAGGCTTCACTGATTTACGCTGCTCTCCGAGTCCGCTCCATACTTTCGTCAAATAACGCATGTCACGTTCAATGGCTTCGCGCTCTACACCTTCTGCTGCAGTACGAGCGATATAGCCGCAGGTTTGATCGGTGCGTGTTTCCGTCAGAATGTCACGCAGACGTTCGCGCTCTTCTTCTTGCTCTATTTTTGTCGATACTCCGATGCTGTCTTCGAATGGCATCATGACCAGGTAGCGTGACGGCATGGTTAGGTTGGAAGTGACACGCGCGCCTTTGGTACCCAAAGGATCTTTTACAACCTGTACAGCCAGTTGCTGACCTTCGCGCAAAATACTCGCAATGGATTTCTTGGTTTCATCTGCCGCCGTGCTGACACCAGCGATATCCGAAATATGCAGAAATGCAGCCTTCTCTAATCCGATATCGACAAACGCGGCTTCCATACCAGGCAATACACGCTTAACAACACCCTGAAAAATCGTACCTACCAATCCTATTTTCTGCGCGCGCTCAATCCATACCTCGGTTAGCATGCCGTTCTCTACGGTGGCTACTCGGGTTTCCTGTGGTGTTACGTTTATTAGTAACTCTTCACTCATAAAGCGTTTATACCAACTTTGCTTAGCAGCTGCGCGCTCTCATAGAGAGGCAAACCCACCACGTTGCTGTAGCTACCTTCCAGGTGCTCCACGAACATCGCGCCTTTTCCTTGTATTGCATACCCACCCGCTTTACCGTTTGGTTCGCCAGTCTGCCAATATTGTTCCGCAGCCACATCCGAGATATGACTCATTGTTACAATTGAGTGCACCGTCGCCGTAAGCTTCTGCGAACCAGAACGAACACACACACTGGTGATGACCTTGTGCTTTTTGCCCGACATTGATAACAGCATGTCCAAACAGTGCAAACGGCTTGTGGGTTTGCCATAAACCTGATTACCCAACATTACAATGGTATCGGCACCCAACACCGGAACTTCGCTTTCCGGGATGGCCATTGCCTTCGATTCGGCTAAGCGCCGGACCAGCTCTAGACCAGACTCACCAAGGTGCGGTGACTCATCGATGTCGACTGCTTGCACGGTCGGCTTCAAGCCGATCTGACCCAGCAACTCAAACCGTCTGGGAGAGCCGGACGCAAGTATAAATGCGTTGCCCATAAACTACCTTCTATTCGTGGTGACGGACCGTGAATTTTTACGAAATATCCGGATCAATCGCCACTTTCACGCTCGGTGATATGGGTGATTGATCAGCATGGAATGCGCGCGATACAACTGTTCGACAACGATAACCCGTACTAATGGATGCGGGAATGTCAACGGCGATAAACTCCACTGCTGATCAGATTGAGCAACCAGCTCATCGCTGAGACCGTCAGGCCCACCAACAAGCAAGCTGACTGGTTTCCCAAGCTCCTGCCATAATTGTAGTTGGACGCAGAGATCTTGCGTGCTCCAAGCTTTACCGCGGTTATCTAACGCAACCACATGCCCTTTATCCGGCAGCAGTGCATTCAGTAGTTCAGCTTCTTTGGCTTTGTTTAATGCGGCGGTGGCAAGATTTGCCTGAGCGGTTTCACGGACTTTAAATTGCCATTGACGTGGCAGGCGCTTTTGATATTCGTCTGCACCCTGCTGCACCCACGCCGGCATTTTCCGACCAACGGCACACAAGGACAACTGCATGTTACCGAATCTTTAAACTGAACCCAGAGCGCTGGGTTTTTTCTCATCGGTATCGGGGCCAACCGACCACAGTTTTTCGAGCGCGTAGAAATCTCGCTTTTCCTGAGTCATGACGTGCACGATAATATCGCCAAGATCGACCAACACCCAGTCGCTGTTGTCATCGCCTTCATAACCCAGCGGTGGATGATTGGCACGCTTGGCACTCAGGCGTACGGATTCTGCCAATGAGCGCACATGACGCTTAGAGCTGCCCGTGGCAACCATCATTGCATCTGCGATACTGGACTTATCTGTGATATCGATGACCACGATATCGAGTCCTTTTAAGGCTTCCAGCGCTTCCGTCGCGCAAGCTATTTGTTCGCTGCTATTCATACTACCTACTGAGTTAAATAAAGCTCGTGATCCACAATATACTGTTTAACGCGTTCTGGCAGCAGAAAATCAACACTTTTACCTGCTGCAATGCGCTGACGGATGTCGGTCGCCGATATCGCCAACTGAGTCACGGACTGCATTTCGATTGATGGAGTGCTTTGCAGCAAATCGCTGGCGAAATCGCTGAGCACCGCATTTGGACGGTTAATAATAACAAGATTTGCCAATTCGATGATCTCTTGCCACCGGTACCACGTCTCAAACGCTGAAAACGCATCCAACCCCATAAAGAAAATCAGTTGCGCCTCCGGTTGCTCGGCTTTTAATTCGCTGAGCGTGTCGAAGGTATAGGTTGGCTCATCGCGTAAGGCCTCGCGCGGGTCCACGACTAATTTTGGCAGCTGCGCAGTGGCCAGCTCCAGCATTGCTATACGCTGCTGAGTACTTGCCGTTGGTTGATCGCGGTGTGCCGGCCGGTGATTGGGCATCAGGTGTAACGCAGTTAAGGCATAAACTTCAGCCATTTCCATAGCCGGTCGCAAATGACCAAAATGGACCGGATCGAATGTGCCGCCGAATAAGCCAATGCGTTGTGGCGCGCTCATGGGTTATGAGAGCCTGCGATCACTGATGAAAAATCGGGGTTTCAGCATTTGCTATTGCCTGATGGTGCCGTTGCCGGTGACCACGTACTTTTCCGTGGTTAATCCAAGCAGACCCACCGGGCCACGTACATGCATCTTATTAGTGCTGATGCCAATTTCTGCACCTAATCCGTACTGCGCACCATCAGCAAAACAGGTAGCGGCATTAACCATGACCGAGCTTGAATCAACATGCCGGGTGAATTTCGCCGCGCGCTGAATATCGTTGGTTATGATGGCATCGGTATGACCGGATCCATATTTTGCGATGTGGCTAATGGCGTCATCGATTGAATCAACCACTTTAATAGATAGTACCGGCCCAAGGTATTCGGTGTGCCAGTCTTCTTCGGTTGCCTCGTTCATACCAGACACAATGGCCCGGGCTTTGTCGCAACCGCGTAGCTCTACATTATATTCTTTGAAGGCCGCTTCAAATTGTGGCAGTAATTCCTGAGCTTCGGACTCGGCGATAAGCAGTGTTTCCATGGAACCGCAGATCCCGTAGCGATAGGTTTTAGCATTAACCGCAACGGCAATGGCTTTGTCAGCGTCAGCGCCTTCGTCAATGTACACATGACAAATACCATCCAGGTGTTTTATGACCGGTACTTTTGCATCCGCACTAATACGTTCAATTAAGCCTTTGCCACCACGTGGGATTATCACGTCGATATAGTCCTCGGCTTTTAGTAACGCACTGACCGCAGCGCGATCCGTTGTTTCAATTAATTG
>CAYMHU010000028.1:0-28566 GCA_964390335.1 uncultured Granulosicoccaceae bacterium
AAAAGTCGCTTTGGAGCGAGTGAACGGGTTCGAACCGTCGACCTGTACCTTGGCAAGGTACCGCTCTACCAACTGAGCTACACTCGCGACTTTCACTGCAACACGCACGCGCCTACAGGCTTGTACGTTCAATCTGGGGGATATTGGAGCGAGTGAACGGGTTCGAACCGTCGACCTGTACCTTGGCAAGGTACCGCTCTACCAACTGAGCTACACTCGCGACTTTCTTTACGAAGAATGTTTCGCAACCAATCTGCTTATTGTGGGTTCCTACGGCCCTACTGTCAAGTGCTTGCGCCCGTATCTGATGGTTGATCTTCAGGCCGGAATGCCGCCCTCATGTAACCCACCATGGACCAGATGGTCAGGGCCGCTGCAACGTAGAGTGCCACCATGCCAATCTGGTAAATGGGCAGTCCCATAAAGTCGTGCAAATACAGCAAACAAGACAGCGCAATAATCTGCAGCGCGGTTTTAATTTTACCTAATCCACCAACCGCTACTTTGCCACGCTGGCCCATCTCGGCCATCCATTCACGTAATGCGCTAATGGTGATTTCACGGCCAATGATGATGATGGCCGGAATAGTCAACCACGGACTGCTATCAAACTCCACAATTAATATAAGCACGCTCGCAACCATGAGCTTATCGGCCACGGGATCAAGAAAAGCACCAAAGCGACTTTCTTGATTCCATAGCCGCGCTAAATAGCCATCAAGCCAATCGGTAATACCCGCAATCACAAAAATAAAACACGACAACGGTCTTGCCCAACTGAAATCGAGATAAAACACAACGATAATCACAGGCAGCAATGCAATGCGTAAAAACGTGAGCAGCATTGGCAGCTTGGGCATCTTATTCGTTTGCAAACCGGTTACTCCTTGGTTTGTAAGGCCGGCACATTACCGCCCGGATGTAGCTCATCATAAACTCTACGTGCAAGTTCTGCACTGATTCCCGGCACATTGGCAATATCTTCTACACCTGCTTTGTTTAATAACTGCAAACCACCGAAATAGGTTAACAATGCTTTACGTCGTTTAGGTCCCAAGCCCTTGATATCTTCCAATGAGGATCGCTGTCGTTTTTTAGCGCGTTTTCCACGATGCCCGGCAATAGCAAAACGATGCGCTTCATCACGAATTTGTTGTATCAGTAATAGAGCGGGTGAATCACTGTTCAACTGAATGGTAGATTGCTGCTGACACAATAACAATGTTTCATCGCCCGGCCGCCTATCCGGACCTTTAGACACACCCACCAATTCCACACTGTCAATCTGCAACTCTTGCAGCACTTCCATTGCTACACCTATTTGCCCTTTACCACCATCGATAAACAGCACATCCGGTAGATCACGGTTCTCTTTTAATAAGCGCGTGTATCGACGTGTGAGTGCTTGACGCATGGCTGCATAATCATCGCCTGGTGTAATGTCGCTGATATTAAAGCGTCGGTAGTGCGCTTTGTCCGGCCCCTCGGCATTGAATACCACGCACGATGCTACCGTGGCCTCCCCCATGGTATGACTGATATCAAAACATTCCATATGACCGGGTATGTCTTCAAAGTCCAACAGCTCGCGCAAGGCATCCAACCGCGCAGCCATACCGGAGCGCGATGCCAGCCTGGTGGCCAATGCGATATCGGCATTGGTTTGCGCAAGTGTTTGTAGCTTTGCGCGCTCGCCGCGTACATTATGCGAAAGCGTCACGTTAAACCCGGCGCGGGTACTGAAAAACGATTGCAATAAATCGCTGTCGCTGAGTGCTTGCGACACAATAATTTCTCGGGGTAGCTCATGCTCTAAATAATATTGCGAGATGAACGCGTTTAAGATTTCATCGGTCGTGCTTTCTGGTGGTGTGGCAGGATAAAACGCCTTGTTACCTAAATTATTGCCGTTACGAACAAAAAAGATTTGCACACAACTTTGCCCACCCTTTGATGCCACCCCAACATAGTCGGCATCTTCATTGTTGCGCATGGTCACGCTCATGTCGCTGACCGACTTCAAGCTGCTAATTTGATCGCGCAGTTTGGCCGCCAATTCAAAATCCAATGCTATGGAGGCTGCATCCATGCGCTTGGCAAGATCGTCAATCACCTCAGTCGACTTACCTTCCAGCAGCTTGGTGGTCATGGCCAAGTCTTCGGCGTATTCTTCTGGCGTGATCGCGCCAACACACGGCGCGGTGCAGCGTTGAATCTGGTATTGCAAACACGGCCGCGAGCGATTACGAAAATAGCTGTCTTCGCATTGGCGAATCTTAAACATCTTTTGCACCAACTTTAACGAGCGCTTAACCGCGCCGGCGCTCGGATACGGGCCTATGTATTTACCTTTTGCACGCCTGGCACCGCGTTGATAACTGATGCGCGGGTATTCATCTTTACTGGAAATATAAATATACGGATAACTTTTATCGTCGCGCAGCACCACGTTATAGCGTGGGCGATGTTCCTTTATTAAGTTGTGTTCAAGCAGCAGCGCTTCGCTGGCGCTGGCAGTAACGGTGGTTTCAACATTACAAATTTGCGATACCAGCACGCGCGTTTTAGCGCTATCAACGTTTTTTTGGAAATAACTGGATAATCGGTTTTTAAGATTGCTGGCTTTGCCAACATAGATGATGTCGTGCGCCGCATTGAACATGCGATACACCCCCGGACGGTCTGTCACCGTTCGAAGAAAACCTTCTGCGTCGAACTTGGGTGCTTGTTGCTCAACCATAATCGAACACTACTCTACCACTTGCTAATACCTTACCAGAGCAGAACCCCAGGTAAAGCCACCACCAAAACCCTCCAGTAACAGCGTTTCACCACGCTTGATATCACCGCTGCGCACGCCCACATCCAGCGCCAATGGAATGGAAGCTGCCGATGTATTGCCGTGCTGACCCACTGTGACTATTACCTTGTCCATAGACATGCGCAGCTTCTTGGCGGTAGCTTGAATAATGCGAATGTTGGCCTGATGCGGCACCAGCCAGTCGATGTCTTCTTTGGCCATCTTGTTGGCAGCCAGGGTTTCATCAACAATTCGGCCCAGGGTTTTAACGGCCATTTTAAACACATCGGATCCTTCCATTTCCACGTACGCGCGCCCTTCTTTTACAGCTGCATAGTTGGTGGATACACCACTGGGTACATGTAAGAGATTCGCATAATCGCCATCGGCATGCAGATGCGTTGATAAAATGCCAGGCTCGGAATCGGCTTTTAGAATCACTGCACCGGCACCATCGCCAAACAACACACACGTATTGCGATCCGTCCAATCGATAATGCGCGAGAAGGTTTCAGCGCCCACAACCAAGGCGCATTTTGCACTGTCGGTTTTTATAAACTTATCGGCCACGGATAAGGCATACACAAAACCTGTACACACGGCTTGCACATCAAATGCAGCGCAGCCATGAATATCGAGCCGTGATTGCAATAGACACGCGGTGCTTGGAAACACTTGGTCGGCGGTGGTGGTTGCAACCACGATTAAGTCGATATCTGCAGACGTAATACCCGCTGCATCCATTGCACGTCTGGCAGCAGCTTCAGCCAGGTCAACGGTGTTTTCACCGTCTACTGCAATGTGACGTTGTTCTATACCAGTGCGCTCACGAATCCATTCATCGCTGGTATCAACGGTTTTTTCAAGATCGGTGTTGGTCACAACGTTATCGGGCAGGTAACCACCTGTACCAATAATGCGTGAATAGGTGGCCACGTTAGGCGATGTCGCTGAGTTCCCGGCTCATGTGCTGTGCAATCATGGCTGGAACATCGTTGGCGATTTCGATTAAGGCAATGTTTATTGCATTGGCAAACGCAATGGCATCGGCGCTACCGTGGCTTTTTACAACCACGCCTTTTAATCCAAGTAAACTGGCACCGTTATAACGACGCGGATCGGTCCTTTTGGCAAACGCTTTGAGTATGGGCATTGCCAACAGCCCAATTAACTTGTTGACCGGCGAGCGCGAAAACTCAGCTTTAAGAAAACGCGACACAAGACGTGCAACACCTTCGGTGGTTTTTAACGCAACGTTCCCGACAAAGCCATCACACACCACAACGTCGGCACGATCAGTAAAAATGTCGTCGCCTTCCACAAAGCCAATGTAATTGAGATCGCCACCGGCTAATAATTCTGCGGCTTCTTTTACTTGCGCATTACCTTTGATTTCTTCTTCACCAATATTCAGTAAGCCCACTGTTGGCTTATCCACATTATCGATAACCTGTGCAAGCACCGAACCCATGGTGGCAAACTGGAACAGGTGATCGGCGCTACAATCTACATTGGCACCTAAATCAAGCATGTGGGTATGCCCAGTCAATGCAGGCAAGGTGGTACAAATTGCTGGCCGTTCGATACCGGGAATGGTTTTTAAAACGAACTTACTAACCGCCATTAACGCGCTGGTGTTACCGGAACTCACGCAGGCTTGTGCGTGACCTTCTTTAACCTGATTAATGGCGACCCGCATGGATGAATTTTTCTTTTCGCGCAGTGCGACGCGCACGGTGTCTTCCATGGTCACGACTTCGCTTGCCTCAACAATGTCATATCGTCCAGCAGGCAGGGGTTTATCGCCAATGTGGGTTTTAATTTCGTGGGGGTCGCCCACCAGCAACAGGTGAGCATCAGATCGTGTGGTAAGCACTCGGCGCACACCATCTATGATGACGCCAGTGCCTTTGTCGCCGCTCATCGCATCGACTGCTACGGTGAGTTTGCTATTGTTCATCGCTTCGGATTCGCTGTTGTTAGCAAATCCAATTTGCTACTCAGATACAATTAGCTGCGGCTGGTAACTAGTCTTCGTCGTCTTCTTCGATGTCGTCTGCTACTTCAACCACCTGATTACCACGATAAAAACCATCGGCCGTAATGTGGTGACGACGATGTACTTCGCCGGTAGTTGGATCAGTTGATAGCGTGGGCTTACCCAGCTTATCGTGCGATCGACGCATACCGCGACGCGAAGGAGTTTTTCTGCTTTGCTGAACAGCCATGACAAATTCCAGTCTGTAGTTTCAATTTAGTGTAGATCAAGATTTTTCAGAATGTCGAATGGCCGGCGCGTATTGCCGTCCTGATTCGATGTACCGTCGGTGTTACCCGAACCATTCTGCATTGCTTGATCGTTCGCATCGGACGTTTCGTGTCCGAATTCAACCTGCACATGTTCGAGCAAGTTGCATTGTTCTATTTGCTCGTGCCGCGCAACGGTTGGCAAGTGCAAGATCAATTCATCTTCGAACAAATCAACGACGTGTATTTGCCCGTTATCATCCAACACCACCGGGTCCATCGACTCCGGCAAATCCTGCGCGGCGTCGAGCGACTTCGCAAACACCAGTTCGAACGGTTCATCGATTGAATGCTGCATGCCTTCAAGGCAGCGCTGACATTCAAGTTGAACTGTCGCCTTCAAATTACCCGACACCAGCACCATCTCTTTCCGCTTCGAGAAGCGGAAAGTGGCTTGCATTTCACCTTCGGTGTTCAGCAATAAAGCACTTAAACGGCTAAACTGCGCCAAGGGCAGATTCACGCCAAATTGGGTTGAATCTCGTGCCAGTAAATCCGGATTGAACCGACTGGGAGTTGGCTTGACCATAACCCACGAAGGTTAACCAATGCTGCGAAAAGGTGCAAGTGATAGTTTTATCCTCCACGTCAAAATACCGAGCGCAATTACTCACAAGATTGGGGCTGGATTTCACTCCAGCAGCGCCAATATGCGATGAAACCCCACTGACCGGCGAGTTGCCAGATCAGCTGGCCGCTCGATTGTCGCTGGAAAAGGCCGCCAGCCTGCGCTCAACCTACCCTCAGGCCATCATTATTGGTTCTGATCAAGTGGCCAGTGTCGGGTCAGAGCCACTTGGCAAGCCCGGCACCCGCGATCGGGCGATCGAGCAACTGGAGCTCATGAGTGGTCAAACAGTGCACTTTTATACCGGATTGGCCGTGTTACATGCTGAATCCGGCCAGTCCCAGCAGCACTTGGACACCACCCGAGTGGCCATGCGTCAATTAACTCAGGATGAAATTGAGCGCTACGTGGATAAAGACCAACCGCTGGATTGTGCGGGCAGCTTCAAGTTGGAACAATTGGGTGTGAGTTTGTTTGAGTCGGTTGAGTCGCAAGACCCATCGGCGCTGGTTGGGCTGCCGTTGATAGCACTGGCGAGGTGTTTACGTGAATTAGGTTTACAGGTTCCATGAACTCGCCCGAGACGAATAAATACGTTGCAACTCTAAAGCCCCAACACCGTTAGCGAAACACCAAACATGCCTAGTACAAACAAAATCAATTGAATGGATATGGCGGCAAACACACCCGCGACCACGTCATCCAGCATGATGCCTAAACCGCCATCAACCTTTTTATCCAGTACGCCAATCGGCCACGGTTTTAAAATGTCGAACAAGCGAAACAGCACAAAGCCAAGTGCGATTAACCAAAAGCTGCGCGGTACCATAAACATGGTAATGAGATACCCAACCCACTCGTCCCAGACTATCGCGGGATGATCGTGTACGGCTAAGTTTTTTGCACAGGTATCACACAGCCATACACCGACTACAAACATCAGTGCAACAATCGCTGCGTAGAGCATCCAGTTCGATGGCATCACCAACAACACGACAATCGCGCCAAGCGTGCCAAACGTACCGGGTGCAACCGGTGCCATACCGCTACCTGCGCCAAGTGCAAAAAAGTTAGCTGGACTGGCGACTAATTCAGCTGTTGTGACGCGTCTATTGGCCACGCATTTCTACCGGTCGTAGGGTTAATGCAAGCTTATCAATAACGCCGTTAACGTATTTGTGACCTTGATCGGCGCCGTAGCGTTTGGTGATTTCTATGGCTTCGTTAATAACTGATTTGGCGGGAATCTCTAAACAATGCTGCAACTCATACGCGCTGATACGCAACACGTTGCGCTCGATTAAATCAAGGTCAGCGATGGGTCGGTCCAAGGCGGGTTCCAGCAGCTCATCGATAACATCGGGGTTTTGACTTATGCCGTTGAACAGGCTTTTAAAATGCTCAACATCAACCAGCGTCATCTCCTGGCGATCAATGATTTCTTCGCGCACCAACGATGTATCAGATCCCGACAGCTCCCATTGATACAGGGCTTGCAAAGCACGCTCACGAGCATAGCGACGAGCCTGGCTCTGACTGACTGATTTTTTACTCACAAATCGACCTCGGCAACGCCCCAGCAACGTCCTCGGCAACGCGCTCTGTACAGCCCACAACACAGCGCTCAACACAACCTAAGGTCGGCAACCGATAAACGCGGCGCAACAGTAACACCTAGCCGCGTCTCCATGTGGTTTTTCCACCAGAATCTTCAAGGATGATGCCCTGTTCGGCGAGTGTGTCTCTAATTTCATCGCTACGGGCCCAGTCTTTTGCCTCGCGAGCTGAAATCCGTTCGGCGATTAACGCGTCAATCGCCTCTGCACTCATTTCGCCTTCGCCGCCGGTTTGCGCTTTTAATACGGTTTCAGGATCATCTTGCAACAAGCCCAGCCGCGAACCTAATAACCTTAATGTGTTGGCCAGTACATTGGTGCGTTGAGAATCACTGTTAGCTTCGCGATTAATATCACCAGCCAGATCAAACAGCACTGCGAATGCTTCAGGGGTGTTCAGATCGTCGTTCATGGCATCGTTAAACCGATCAATTGCCGCTTGATCGGTACCGGCATCCGGTACGTGAGCGCAGTTTCTAAGCGACGTATATAAACGACGCAGCGCAGCGCGCGACGCGTCCAGCTGAGACTGCGAATAATTTAACGGGCTGCGGTAATGACTGTTGGCAATAAAAAAGCGCACCTCTTCACCAGAGTAATGCTCCAGCACTTCGCGCAAGGTGAAAAAATTATTGAGCGACTTAGACATCTTTTCATCGTCTACCCGAATAAAGCCGTTGTGCATCCAGTAGCGTGCGAAGGTTTTATCGTGCGCCGCTTCACTTTGCGCCTTTTCGTTTTCGTGATGCGGGAATTGCAAATCCATGCCGCCACCATGAATATCGAATTGTTCGCCGAGCAAACTTTTCGCCATGGCAGAACACTCGATATGCCATCCAGGCCTGCCTTCGCCCCAAGGTGATGTCCAGCTGGGTTCGCCCGGCTTGACCGATTTCCACAGCACAAAATCCATGGGATCCGTTTTGTGCGGGTCGACAGCCACACGCTCACCGGCCCGCATATCGTCTAGTTTTCGACCAGATAGTTGACCATAGGCTTCAAACTTGCCCACCGCGTAATACACATCGCCGTTGTCCGCGGCATACGCGTAGCCCTTGTCGATCAGGGTTTGAATTAACGCAATCATGTTGTCGATGGCTTGCGTGGCGCGCGGTTCATGGGTAGGCCGTAATACCTGCAACGCGGCCTCGTCTTCGTGCATGGCCTCGATAAAACGCTCGGTCAGTTGATCGACCGGCTCGCCATTCTCAGCGGCTCTGGCAATGATTTTGTCATCCACATCAGTGATATTGCGCACATAGGTCACCTCATAATCCAGCGCTTGCAGATGCCGGAACAACACATCGAAGGCCACAAACATGCGAGCGTGACCCACGTGACAATAGTCATAAACCGTTATTCCACACACGTACATGCCCACTTTTCCGGCATTTAGTGGGGTAAACACCTCTTTTTTTCGGCTTAAACTATTATAAAGATGCAGCATTTGATTGTTGTGGTCAGATTTTTGTATTAACACAGCCAAACTGTAGCAGATTACCCGATGGTTACCGCACCCTTGGTGTGGCACAAAACCCGCTAAAATTCACCACTAAAGAAGAAATAAGGCTTTTCAGGAACAAGCATGCTATTTCCCCGTATTTCAATGTTGATCGGTTTACTCATTTCGGCCACCAGTGCATTCGCTGAGTCGCCCAAAGTACTGCTTTCCACCACACACGGCGATATGGTTATTGAGCTGGCAGAAGATCGCGCTCCGGTTACCGTGGCCAATTTTCTGCAATACGTCGAAGACGGGTTTTATGATGGCACGATTTTCCATCGGGTTATCGAAGGCTTCATGATTCAAGGTGGCGGTTTTACCCAAGACTTCTCGCGCAAGCCAACTCGCGCCGCTATTCCAAACGAGGCCAACAACGGGCTTCGCAATCATCGCTACACCATTTCAATGGCCAGAACCAACGCGGCTCATTCCGCGACAGCGCAGTTTTTCATAAACAGTGAAGACAACCGCAACCTGGATCACACCAGTCCAACACCTCGTGGTTGGGGCTATGCAGTTTTTGGCGAAGTTGTTCAAGGTCAGGATATCGTGGATAAGATCAGCCAAGTGCCAACTGGTCGGGGCGGACCATTCAGTCGCGATACGCCAAGAAAGCAAGTCGTTATCAACTCTGCAAAATTGATTGTCGCCAAGCAACCCACTGCACAGCTCGACACACAATCTGCTGTTACAACTAACGGCAATACCAGCACCATTGAAGTCTTACCCGTGGCAAAGCCGGCAGCAACACTGTCAGTGCAGTAATCAAACGCCCGTAAGCTAACTGTAAGGCCTTCCGGTGGTCAGCAACCGCTATTTGAGTTAACACTCTTTTGTTACAATGGGGTGTTTTCTCATCACACAGATAGTCTTATGAACGTTACATTAAAAACCAATAAAGGCGATATCTCGTTGCTGCTCGATACCGAAGCAGCGCCTATTACGTGCGCCAACTTCAAACGCTATGCCGACGAAGGCCACTACAACGGCACTATTTTCCACCGCGTTATTCCGGGCTTTATGATTCAAGGCGGTGGCTTCGATGCAGATATGCAGCAAAAAAGCACCCATGAAAACATTCAGAACGAAGCGAACAATGGATTAAGCAATACCGTTGGCACCATTGCTATGGCTCGTACGCCAGACCCACACTCAGCAAGCTCACAGTTTTTTATCAATCTACAAGATAACGACTTTCTGAACTTTAAAGCAGAGAACGCACAAGACTTCGGTTACTGCGTATTCGGTAAAACGGTTGATGGCATGGATACGGTTAATGCGATTGCCGACGTTGCAACCGGACAGCATGGCCCACACGGCGATGTACCCACAGAAGCCATCATTATTGAATCAGTTGTCGTTAGCTAAACAGCGATGCTCGCCATTGCTCGCTACGCGTGTTTGACAACTAATTCTGCACGGTTATGAGCACTGTTCAATACGAAAACATCACCGCGCAATCGCCGGTGATGTTCATTAGTGACTTACATCTTGACCCCGCACACACCAAAACGATTGACCTTGCCATCAAGTACCTCGCATCGGCGCGCAATGCCCGAGCGTTGTTTATTGTGGGCGATTTGTTCGAATACTGGTTAGGCGATGATGCTTGCGACCCACGCCTACTGAACATCGTTGATGCACTAATTGCCGTTACCGCCGCCGGTTGCGACGTGCATTTGATGCACGGTAATCGAGATTTTTTAATGGGCGAGCAATTTGCACAAACCATAGGCGCGCAACTACACCGCGCAGATCATATAAAACTCGCATTAAACGATCTAACGATTTCACTGATGCACGGCGACACCTTGTGCACGGACGATATCGATTATTTAAAATTGCGCGCCATGGTGCGCAATCCACATTGGCAACAGCAATTTCTGGCTTTAAGCATCGAAGAGCGCATTGCGCAAGCACAAGCACTTCGCGATAAAAGCCGCGACGCCGTCGCGGCAAAGTCAACTGGCATCATGGATGTGAATGCACATGCCGTTGCACAACACTGTGCTGAGCACCCAAGCGATTGCCTAATGCACGGTCACACACACCGGCCGGCTGATTATGACGGCAATGCAGAAGTCAATACACGACGTATAGTATTAGGCGATTGGAAACCGAATCATGCGATGGTTGCGCGTTTTGATGGGTTGCAACTAGCGCTCGAAGAATTTACCTAGTACAAACTCTGCTTATTGTCTAATACCGAATCCTGTTGTGATGCCAATGGCACAATTAAGTAATTCGCAACCAGGTCATGCAACACACTCATTATGTGTTTTTTCGATGTCATGTTTAACAAACAGGGTTTGCAGTTCACAGTAGCCAGCTTAGTTAGGGAAGGTATCCAGCTAAGTGTTCGCTGACTGATATTCTTTTTCCATCTCGCGAATAATATCCATTTCTTCTATTGTGAACCCTGCTTGTAATCGGGCTTCGTCATTGTACGGGCTGCGTAAATATCCACTGGCATGGCCTTTGAGCAGATCGCGGAACACGGCAGCTCCATCAAGGCCACGTTGTTCGCAGATATATCGGAACCAACGATTACCGATTTCCACATGCGTTATTTCATCGGTATAGATGCGGTGCAGGATTTCACTGCTGGCTTCATCACCCTGGGCTTCAAGCTTCACCATCATTGGCGGCGCAACATCCAATCCACGCGCCTCTAAAATGCGCGGCACCAACGCCATGCGTACCAGTGCATCGTGATCTGTGCGCCGGGCCATTTCCCATAAACCATCGTGCGCGTGCAAGGCCCCGTAATGTGAGTCCAGTGTTTCTAAACGATCTGCTAACAATAAAAAATGCTGCCCTTCATCACTGGCCACTTTTAACCAGTCTTCAACATAGGCCGCCGGAAAACCGCGAAACCGATACACCGCATCCAGCGCAAGATTTATGGCATTAAATTCGATATGCGCGAGTGAATGCAGTAACGCCACTCTGCCCGCTAGTGTGCCCAGACCACGCCGCGCAAGTTGTTTGGCTTCAACCAACGCAGGCTTTTGCGGACGTCCGGGGTGTTCAAGAATGCGCACAGACGATTGCGATGGCGCTACTAATTGCTGTTCTCTGAGTGCAGCATTCGCAGCTTGCCATTGCTGATATAGCGCAATACTCCGATGCGCTTTTGCACGCGGGTCAGCGTGCATTAATATCGCTTCAACGTCGCTAAACCAATCACGCTCGGTGTTCATCGCAACATACTCTACGACGTGGTTTCATCTGTTTTTGCTGCAGGCGGCGGTGGCGGTGTCAGCGATGCAAACAGGCTTCGACTGTTAAGCGGTCGATCGCCCAGATGTTGTCGCAAAACTCGACGCATCAACGGTTTTATTTCTTCAAGCACCTTCGGCTGATTGATATCGAAGTCGGCTAATGCTTGCAAGGTATGCCCACTAATGCGCACACCCTCTTCCACCGTAACGCCGTCCGCATGCAGCACGGCATCGGGTTGCTTCTTTTTGGGAATGGCCAAGTGCTCACTCTCGTCACGATCAAGCACCGCTTGCGAGGAGCTTGGATAAAACCAATAATGCCGGTCGACTTGGATAGCTTCGCCATCATCAATGCAATGCGCGAAGTCAGGCAACAAACCCAAGGCATCCAACAGCTGCATTTCAAATTCACGCAATATCGGTTCTGGATTGTTATTGGGAACGGCCAGCTGCGCTATGGCCATGGAATAATGCGCAAACAAGTTTTGCTGGGCCTGATCTTTAACCAACAAGCGCAGCAAAATCTCATTCAGATAATACCCACACGGTAATGCTGTACCGGTTAACTCATGCGCCGCACCGCTCTCTTCTATGCCAGTTAGCGTGCGTAAATCGGAATCGCCCCACCAGGTAATTAATAAGGGCCGGAAAGGTTGATACAGTGCGCGTGTTTTGGGTTTGGAACCACGCGCACCCTTGGCCATCAACGCAATGCGGCCATACTCAAGCGTGAATAAGTCAACAATGAAATTGGCATCACCGTACTGTTTGTAATGCAACAAGTACGCTGCTTGCAATGAAACGCTATTACTCACGTGTTGTGATGGCCTTATTTATCATACCCTTGTCTATCATAGCCAAGGCTTTGCAAAGCGCGCTCATCATCAGCCCAGCCTTCTTTCACTTTGACCCAAAGCTGCAAAAACACTTTACAGTCAAACAAGGTTTCCATGGATTTTCTGGCGCGGGTACCCACTTCTTTTAATCGCTCGCCACCTTTGCCAATGATGATGCCTTTCTGCGAATTTTTCTCTACCCAGATAACGGCACCAATGCGTAACAAGCTGGGTGACTCTTCAAACTGCTCTATCTCAACCGTTAGCGCGTAGGGTAGTTCCGCAGATAAAAATCGCGTGAGCTGTTCGCGTACCGCTTCTGAAGCTAGAAAACGCGATGAGCGATCGGTCAGATCGTCTTCGGCAAACTGAAAAGGCGCTACCGGCATATGCGTTGCCACAGCTGATTCTAACGCTTGCACACCATCGCCCGAACGTGCAGAGATCAATAAAACATCCTGCAGCTGCTTATGCTTTGGCAACTCGGTTAAATACGGGAATAGTTCGGATTTGTGTTTGATCGTGTCGATCTTATTGACCACTATATAAAACGGGACCCCCGGCTTAGACACCATGTCAAAAGTGCGTTGATCGTCTTCGTTCCAGACCATGGCTTGCACCAGCATTAATACAGCATCCACGTCGTGCAATGCAGCAGACGCAGTTCGGTTCAGCACCTGATTGAGCGCACGCTTACCGTTAACGTGAATACCCGGTGTATCCACATAAATGATCTGCAAATCGGCTTCGGTTTTAATACCCAGTATGCTATGCCGCGTGGTTTGCGGTTTATGCGCCGTGATACTGAGTTTCTGGCCAACCAGGCGGTTGATGAGCGTGGATTTACCCACGTTGGGCCGCCCGACTATGGATACGGTACCGCAACGCTGCTCTGTGTTCGGGTTACTGGATGTCATGCGCACAGTGTACCCTTAGATGGGCACTCGCATGTGCAACCAGGCGCATCAGTTTTTTATATATTCATCGGCATGCGCCAACATGGTCTCCGCAGCCGCCTGCTCAGCCTTACGCCTGCTTGAGGCTACCGCCTGTACTTTGCGCTTGTACCCCGGCACTTCACAAGTTACGGTGAACGATGGGTTATGAGATTGGCCTTCGGTTTTGATGACTTCGTATACGGGTCGCTCCAATGCGTGCCCCTGTAGCAGTTCTTGCAGCCTGGTTTTTGGGTCTTTCAATTCGTCAATGGGTTTAACGTTAGCCAGTCGAACGGCAAACAGACGCAGCACCATGGCTTTTGCCGTATTGAAATCAGCATCGAGTAAGGTGGCACCCAGTAACGACTCAACCACATCAGCAAGCGTTGAGTCTCGATTAAAGCCACCGCTGCGCAGCTCACCGGTACCCATTTTTAAGTAGTCGCTGAGCTCAAGCTCACGTGCTATTTCGGCGAGTGTTGTGCCACGCACAAGGCTTGCGCGCAGCCGGCTCAATGCGCCTTCGTCAAGATTAGGGTGTTGTTCAAAGATGGCTTCGGCAATGACGAAGTTCAGCAAACTGTCGCCGAGAAATTCGAGCCGTTCGTAGTTTGTGCTGCCTACGGAGCGATGAGACAGTGCTGTCTGCACCAGTGTCTCATCTGTAAAGGTATAACCAATGCGCTTGTAAAGACGGGTCAGTTCGTTCAATACCAACCCACCTTGGGAATCATTTTACAGTTCGCTTGGCTCATGCTTGAAAACAGTTACGACATCGATATTGGCAAACAGGTTGGTTCGCTTTTCATAATCGACTGACACAACATAGCCACGCTTACTGTCTTTCGCCAATTTAATGGTTTCATCCGCTTTCAGATCCCATAAATTGTTGTGTCGATAAGCTTGGCCAATGTAATCGTTCACTTTGCTTTTTGGCTTGCGTAACACTTCAGTGTTGGCTTGAAGATCGTTTGCGATCTTTTTGACTGTCATAAATTCAAAGTAAGTTGGTCCTACCTTAAACGCAAACAGGCCAAAGAACACCGCCACAGCCATAATAAGGAATACACCCATAAACGACATACCACGTTGCTTACTGCGCAATCCTGCGTTCCGTGACGCGCGTCGCATTGTGATGTTGTTCATATTGCTTGCTGAATCACTCATTGGATTCTATCTCCTAATCGGGACCACAGGACGCCACCATTCCAGTGCATCCAAATATATCTGGCCTTCCCAACTAGATTCTCCTCAGGAACAAAGCCCCAATAGCGACTATCGTTACTGTTATCGCGATTATCGCCAACCATAAAGTACATACCTTCCGGCACGACCCAGCGACGCTCGCTCAAATCCTTGCTGTTTTTGACCAAGATTTCATGCTGCACGCCGAAAAGTTGCTCTTTTCTGCGTACCACTCCAGGAATAATATCGTCCGTTCCTGGAACAACATGAGGCTCCTGGCCAGAAATCTTGATCTCTTCACCATTAATAAAGAGGGTTTTATTGCGGTAAATTATCTCGTCGCCCGGCAAACCAATCACGCGTTTGATGTAATCCAGGCGTGGATCCTGTGGGAATCGAAACACGGCTACATCGCCGACTTCAGGTGAGCCCACATCCAGAATTTTGGTATGAATAACCGGTAGCCTGACCCCGTAACTGAATTTATTCACCAGGATGAAGTCGCCCACCAGCAAGGTTGGAATCATTGAGCCACTGGGAATCCGAAACGGCTCGAACAGGAATGAGCGCAACACAAGTACGATAAACAGCACGGGAAAAAACGAGCGTGCATATTCAACATGGATAGGCTCATCCGCGTGACCATTACTGCGTTCACGACGGCGTTTGGCGAAGAACAAGGCGTCGACCAACCAAACGAGGCCGGCGACGGCAGTGATAATGACTAAGATCAGCGGAAAATTCATACAATAAGCCTAGCAGTTTTCCATCACTTGCGATCCACTTGCAGCACTGCCAGAAAAGCTTCTTGTGGAATTTCCACCCGCCCCACTTGTTTCATGCGACGTTTACCGGCTTTTTGTTTTTCTAACAGTTTGCGTTTGCGCGACACATCACCGCCATAACATTTGGCTGTAACGTTCTTTCGAAGCGCTTTAATGGAGCTACGAGCAATAATATGAGATCCAATAGCGGCCTGCACAGCCACCTCAAACATCTGGCGCGGAATAATATCTTTCATTTTATCGGCCAGTTCGCGACCGCGTGTTTGCGAACGATCTTTATGAATGATAGATGCCAACGCATCCACCTTATCGCCATTAATCAGTAAATCGACCTTCACCAGATTAGCAGCCTGGAAACGTTTAAATTCGTAATCAAAAGACGCATACCCTTTACTCACCGACTTTAATCGGTCGAAGAAATCCAATACCACTTCGCTCAGCGGTAATTCGTACACCAACGACACTTGGCGTCCGAGGTATTGCATGCTGATTTGTACACCGCGTTTTTCAACGCACAGTTTAATCACATCCCCAACATAGGCTTGGGGTAACAAGATATTGGCCTGAATAATCGGTTCACGAATTTCTGCAATGTTGTTGACCGCCGGCAAACCCGATGGGTTATGGATATACGAAATTTCATCGTTGGTACCCACAATTTCATAGACAACCGTTGGCGCAGTGGAAATTAAATCCAGGTTGTACTCGCGTTCCAGGCGCTCTTGCACAATTTCCATGTGCAGCATGCCCAGAAAGCCACAGCGAAATCCAAAGCCCAATGCGGATGATGTTTCAGGTTCAAAATGCAACGCAGCATCGTTTAAACGCAGCTTTTGCAGCGCTTCGCGAAAGGCTTCGTAGTCGTCAGCATCGATCGGATACATACCGGCAAACACGCGAGGTTGCGCTTCTTTAAATCCGGGTAGCGGTTCTTCAGCCGGATTGTTCGATAAGGTGATGGTATCGCCGACACGCGCAGCTTCAATTTCTTTAATACCGGCAATAATAAATCCCACCTCACCGGCCGAGAGTTTCTCTAACGGTGTACGCTTCGGTGTGAACACACCAACCGTGTCAGCCTGAAAGGTACGCCCGGTAGACATAATCTGAATTTTTGAGCGGCGCGGAATGGTGCCTTCAACCACTCGCACCAGCGTGATAACACCCACAAACGTATCAAACCACGAATCGATAATCAGCGCTTTGGCTGGCGCATCCGGGTCGCCTTCCGGTGCCGGAATGCGCGTCACAATTTGCTCCAATACCTCTTTTATGCCAACACCGGTTTTAGCACTAACGTGAATCGCATCGTGCGCTTCCAAGCCAATGACTTCCTCTATTTCATCCACCACGCGTTCGGGGTCGGCTGCCGGCAAATCTATTTTATTCAACACTGGTAAGACTTCTAAGTCTTGCTCTATGGCGGTGTAGCAGTTAGCCACACTCTGGGCTTCCACACCTTGCGACGCATCAACGACCAACAACGCACCTTCGCACGCTGACAATGAACGCGACACTTCATACGAGAAATCCACGTGCCCGGGTGTATCGATGAAATTCAGGTGATAAACCTCGCCCGATTCTGCGGTGTAATCCAGCGAAACCGCCTGGGCTTTGATGGTGATGCCACGCTCCTGTTCAATGTCCATTGAGTCAAGCACCTGGGCCGACATTTCTCGCTCACTCAATCCGCCACACAACTGTATAAATCGATCGGCCAGCGTTGATTTGCCGTGATCGATATGAGCAATGATTGAAAAATTACGAATGTTCTGTTGCATTGATTAGTTAACGGTACCTTCGTGGTTACTGACCAGAGAGTACCTATTTTGTGGGATTGAAGCTTACTGGCAGTCGATTTGAGTATTGTAGCTTGCTAAAACGGCTCGAACGGCTTTCAGATCAAGAAAATGGTGGCATATTTCGTTGTCGCCATGAAATAACACCGGCACCCGCTCATTATAGCGGGTTTGCAATGCGGGATCCCGATCGATGTCCACGCGTTTCAGCGAGTAGCTGCCCGCCTCCAGCAACTGTTCTAGCGAGGATTCCATGTCCTCGCACAAATGACAGCCCTGACGATACATCAAGGTGAATTCAACGCTGGTCACGACCTACTTGGGTATTTGCAAGGCCAGAAACGTCGGTGGCGCTGATTTTCGATGCACCAAGAGTGCAATTGATCGGTCTTTGTCCAATGATGCGACCACCTCATCAAACTCAGCAGGGGAATCGACTGACTTATAGTCAACGGTGGTGATGATATCGCCCGGCACTATGCCGGCCACATCGGCAGGCCCGTTTTCGGTGACTTCGGTGACCACAACGCCGCCTTTATCCACCCCATATTCTTCGCGCATGTCGCTGGTGACTACACCCACTTCCATTTGCAGCGCGTTTTCATCATTGGCAGCGATCACTTGTTTGAGTTCATCGCGACCTGGCAACTGCCCGATGTTCACGGTTAGCTCGATACTTTTACCTTCACGCACAACCCGCAGTCCGGCATTGGTGTTCACAGGCACTCGCCCCACCATCGGGGGTAATGAGGAGGATTTGTCCACGCGCTTACCTTCAAAATGCGTAATCACATCTCCGACTTGCAACGACGATGTTGATGCAGGACTGTTGGGTAAGATGGCGCTGACCAACGCACCATGCGCCGTGGACATGCCAAACGATTCGGCCAGAACCATCGTGACTTCCTGAATATGCACACCCAACCAGCCACGCGATACCCGACCTACTGTTTTCAATTGGTTTGTGACATCCATAGCCAGCTCGATGGGAATGGCAAACGATAAACCCATAAAGCTACCGGTTCGGCTGTAGATCTGACTGTTTATGCCAATGACCTCGCCCTGTAAATTAAACAGCGGCCCACCGGAGTTACCAGGGTTTATCGCCACATCGGTTTGGATAAACGGTACATAGCTTTCATTGGGTAGCGCTCTGCCGGTGGCACTGACGATGCCGGCCGTAACCGAGAAATCAAACCCGAAAGGTGAGCCAATGGCCAACACCCACTCACCCACTTTCAGTGCGTCACTGTTACCAATTTTAACCGTGGGTAAATTCGTGCCTTGGATTTTTAGCACAGCCATATCGGACTGGGGATCGGTCCCGATCAGCTTGGCTTTAAATTCGCGTCTGTCATGCAGGCGCACCAGAATATTATCCGCACCGTCGACCACATGATTGTTCGTTAAGATAAACCCATCATCAGAAATAATAAATCCTGATCCCATACCGCTGCCTTCAAACGGTGAGCGTTCACGCGGGTCACGGTTCTCGCGTTCAAATTCTTCGAGTCGACGATCACGTTCAGATTGACCAGAGCGCGAGCGCACCGACAGCTGTGTGCTGATGTTGACCACGGCTTTATGGTTCTGTTGAACCAGCTCGGTGAAATCCGGTAAACCACTGAGCGCTAATGCCCATTGCGGCAGCAGTATTAACCCGAGGGCAAATAGTTTGATCAACGCTTTGTTCATAGTAATTTACCGCGTAGCTTGGCCGAATCGGGATTGATACTCTGTTTACGCCAGTCCCATGCAAATAGCCCACCAGCGAGCCCGACGACGAAGCCAATGGCACTGAAAAGGTCTTGGGAGGGAAGCGAGAAACCCAGTTTTGCAGCCGTTGGGGACAGCATATCATGCAACACAAAACCACCCGCAGCACCCAATAACATGCCCAGCAAAGGGAGACCGTAAGCCAGACTGACCATGCTCAACCAAGCTGAATCGGGATTATCGATGTTGACTGTTACCCGATCGCCCAACGCAAGTTGATGCGGTTTGCTTAACGTGCACTCAATGTGTATGGCATGCTGTTTTGCGGGTAGCAGTTGCACCCCACAACTGCCTGAGCGACTGCAGCGTCCACAGCTGGCTAGTGGGTCTAGTTCAACATGCGCGACATCAGATTCTAAACGCTGAACCGTACCCTGACGAATCACGACTCTTATTGAACGAATTGCACCGCGTTAGCGATGGATTCAACCGTACTCGGAGGCACCTCTCCAACGGCGGTGATCAGTGCATCTGGCAAACTCAGTGTGTAAGCATTCATGCCCCCCATACTGGAGCGCCCTAGCACCATTTCTTTTTGACTGGCTTGATCAACGTATTCAACATACACCGATACTGAAGCCATACCATCGGACACCATTACGTGGCTAATCGGGCCATCGTTAATGGGCATTGGCTTGTAGGTTTCAGATACTTCTTCATAACCCACAGGCAAAGACGAGAATTCAACCCGGTTGACAGCGAATGGATCATCGGCCTGAGGTTTGATAGTCGCTTTGTATTTGTTTGTACTTTCCACAATGATATCGGTGTGTTTTGCGGGTAGTTTAAAACGTGAACGATCAATGCTTTCAGGGTAACTGATGCTGGTGAACATCACCTGCTCCACCGCTTGCATATTTTCATCAATTAACATAGAGCGCAGCAACATACGGGTGTCTTTGTCAATCCAAAATTTGTAGCCATAGCGATATTGGTCGCGCGGCTGAATATTCACAACATAGGTTTCAACACCCGCAACACGATCGGGCTTACCCATGGATAAGAGATACGCTTCGCTGTTGGCTAGCGACGCATCCACTTTAGGCAGTACGTTGCGTGACTTCGAATCACTGACAATGACCGCGTTGGTATCGGGCCAAATACACGTCACCAACGAATGGTTGCGGAACACCTCACGTGCCTCGCCGTTTAACGACAACATACGTTCAAGCTCACCACCTTCGTCACTGCTATGCAATATGCTCATGGCTTCAACATTGCCACCTTGCAGATGCACAAAGCTGCCCTCGTAATTCAGCGTTTGTAGTGCTGAGGACATTTCGGTAATCAGCGTTGCAGGTGATACGGTTGACTCGGAACTGAAGTTGCCTGCGTGCGCCGTAGTCAATACCGAGGATAGTGCAGTTGAAATCAACAGACACGCCGACGCCGCAAGCGACGCGGCGCGAGCTAAAAGCGTTGAAACCGTGCTGTGTTTTAATGTGGCGGTATACACGTGGTTATCCAATAACTTGCTATTGAGCAGGAACGGGGTCGTACCCGACTAGTCGCGAGTAAGGCAGCATTCCTTGTCGATCGGCTGTTGGAGAATTTTCAATGTGCTCAGACAACAACATGTTGAGTCGACGCTCGGCAGCTGAACTACGCTGCGCAGACGGTGTTACCCAATAGGTGCCTTTATTAGACACGAATTCAACTTCGGGTAATACAACCCCGATTGACTGCTGAGCTGCATTCGTGCCATTCACGCCGGCTACGCTTTGCACTGATGATGCGTTGTTACCCGGAGCACCACCCTGCCAAACATTTAACCCGACCACTGTCGCCAGTGCAACACAGGCCGCTAACGCAAACCCACCGGCACCTAACTTGAGCATGCTGGGCTGACTCGATGTTTTTTCAGTGTTGCGAGCTTGTCGTTTGTTGTCAGTGTTTAACACAGCAACATTGCTGTAAGTCGGCTCATCTTCAATTGCTGCGCTAATGCGAGACGCCAATGGTGTATCTATCGTGACCGCTTCGTTACGCATCACATCTCTAATAAGGTGATAGCGCGACCATTTAGCTTGCAACGCGGTATCGGCACATGCGTTTTCTACACAAGATGCTGCGTCTATGTCTTGCCACTCGCCATCCATCAATTGCGACAAGGTTTCGTTTTTTGGAGTCGTCATTTTATATTACCTAAGTTTGTCTTCTAATAGTGGCTCAAGGTTTGTATCAATGGCTTCACGCGCCCTGAAAATACGCGAACGCACTGTGCCTATGGGGCACTCCATCGCAATGGCGATATCTTCGTACGATAAACCCTCAAATTCGCGCAGCGTAATGGCCATGCGCAGATCTTCAGGTAGTGCCTTGATTGAATCCTGAACCACCTTCGCGATTTGTTCGGTGATCATTTCTTTATCTGGAGTAGCGTACTCACGTAACGCGCCACCATTGTCAAATTGTTCAGCATCCGCGGCATCAATGCCGGTGTCGCTGATTTTGCGGCCCATTGTGACTAAGTGATTTTTAGCCGTGTTGATCGCGATGCGGTACAACCAAGTATAGAACGCGCTGTCGCCACGGAAATTTTTCAAGCCCCGATAAGCTTTGATAAACGCCTCTTGCGTCACATCCTGAGATTCATGCATGTCATGAACGTAGCGCGATACGAGGTGACCGATTTTATTCTGATACTTGAGCACCAGCAAATCGAACGCTTTTTTATCGCCTCTTTGAACCCGCTGTACCAGGGCAAAATCTATGTCTTTCTCGCTCAACGCTTTACTACCTTTCTCAGGCTTGTTGGTCACCCTGGCCTGAGGCTTCGACGCAGCCTGACTTGCGAGGGGTGTCGTTATTTGTCGAACCGGACTATCGTATGCAGTTCTTAGATTAGCTATCATATCAGCGTTCTGCTCAGGATTGATTTGTGTGTTGCTACTTATGACCACAAATACGCGTATAGTTCACTCTGAATCGTTACATATGAGCCAAAACAGCGAAAACCGTGTCATGAACCTGCCAGTGGTGGCCGAAATACGCGATTTGCCCAGCCCACTGCCTACGAACGTCAAATTTGTGGATGTCCGAAAAGCCGAAGACTTCAACGACGGTCATATCGCTGGTGCTGTAAACATCGATCCCACATTGCTTAATAAGGTGGTCAAACCGGTTGGCGGTTTATTACCCGATGCAGCCGGTGCTCAGGCCATTACAGAGACATTGGGATTGATGGCCGATGAGCATTTGGTGATTTATGACAACGGTGCTGAGACCGCTGCCGCGAGACTCATCTGGGTACTGCATGCGTATGGTTTTTATGCTGCTAGTTGGTTGAATGGCGGGATTAAAGCATGGCAGGCAGCGGGGTTAACGTTAAGCACATCTGCCGAAGTCAAAACAATCGCAACGCCATCAGCAAGACTTGAGTTTAAGCAAACCAACGTGTTCAGCGTTGATGAATACAAAGACTTGGTCAACGATGATCATTTCCTGCCATTGGATGTACGCTCCGAAGGTGAATTCCTTGGGACCGATGTCCGCAGTGCACACGGTGGTCGAGTACCGCGGGCGAAACATTGTGAGTGGACCAGCATGTTCAACGTCGATGGCAAACTAAAAGACGACAGCACTTTAAGGCAAATGCTGGACGACATATCAATTAGTAAAGATAAACATGTTGTTGTGTATTGCCAAACGCATCAACGCTCGGCAGTCACTTATGTTGTACTGAAGCACTTGGGTTACGAGAATGTCAGTGCCATTGACGGCGCGTGGTCGGCGTGGGGCAATCGCGATGACACCCCCATTGAGTTGTAGTTTACTTAAGCAGTAGATTACTTGCGTTGTCGTTCACTTGAGATGCGGTTTAGCCGACTGGCTTTATTCGAGCATCATTGCTCAAGCAACTTTAAATAGTTATCGTAGCGCCACTGCGCAATCTCACCGGTTTCAAGTGCCGCTTTAACAGCACAATCTGGCTCAACAATGTGCGAGCAATCTGAGAATTTGCAATTAATCGACTGCTCTGCCAGTTCGCGATATCCGCGTCGCACTTCCTGTGGCGATAAATGCGATACCGAGTATTGGCGCACACCAGGCGAATCAATAATGGATCCCCCACTGTCATGCTCATACCAAAAAGTCACTGTGGTGGTGTGAGAACCCAGCCCTGTTGCTTCCGAGACTGCCCCAACCCGCACATCAAGATCGGGTAACAGGCGTTGCACGAT
Source organism: uncultured Granulosicoccaceae bacterium (assembly GCA_964390335.1). Lineage (GTDB taxonomy): Bacteria > Pseudomonadota > Gammaproteobacteria > Granulosicoccales > Granulosicoccaceae > Granulosicoccus. Next base: position 23,523 of record CAYMHU010000028.1, read on the forward strand.
AGACGATTTGCCCACACCGGATGCACCAACCAACACTAAAGTGCGATCATTCAATTGTTCTAACAAGGGAGCCAATTGGCCATCGTGCTTAGTATCCACCATAACCGCCGGATACCCAATGCGCCGATACACATCCAGCATGACTTCGCATTGCTGTCGCTGTTCATCGGTTAATAAGTCTGCTTTGTTCACCACAATGATGGCATTGATACCGGCAAGCTCTGCGGCAATACAGAATTGATCAATGAGCAGTTGGTCGATACCCGGTTTTACCGCCGACACGACAGCCAGGTGAGTGACATTGGCCGCTAACGGTTTGGGCTGACCGCGCCGATCAATGCGCGACAATACGCTACTACGCTCGATGAGTTCCGTGACGCGATGCGCTCCACCTGAATCCGGCTCAGTTTTAACAAGGTCACCGGCGACCAATTGCGGTAAGGCACGCAGCGGGACGGCTCTGACTAAGTCTCCGGAATCGTGCAAGACCGCCACAGCAGCACCAAAATTTGCAACAACCCGACTATGACTGGACAAGATCTTTCATCGTTTACTTTGCCGTGTAGCGTTAATATAGAACAATGCGCCAGCAGCAACGCACATTGTGTGCTTGAATACTAACAAAGAACTGTAAGCGGAACGAATATCATGCCTAGCCACGCCGATAACCTGATTTGGGTCGATCTGGAAATGACCGGACTGAACCCGGATACTGACACGGTTATCGAGATCGCCACCATCGTGACTGATGCCGAATTGAACATCTTGGCTGAGGGCCCGGTGCGCGCTATTCAATGCGACCAGGCACGGCTGGATAACATGGATGAATGGAACACAACGCACCATGGTGCTTCTGGATTATTGGAGCGCGTGCTAAACAGTTCTGTGTCCATGCAGGTGGCGGAGCAAGACACCATCGCGTTTTTGCAAGATTGGGTGCCTGCCGGTAAGTCGCCTATGTGCGGTAACAGTATTTGTCAGGATCGACGATTCATGGTGCGCACCATGCCCGAACTGGAAGCCTATTTCCATTATCGCAATATTGATGTCAGCACTATTAAAGAGTTGGTTCGACGATGGAAACCTGAAATCGCTAATAGTTTTCGCAAAAAGAACACGCACCTGGCTCTGGACGATATCAGAGAGTCTATTGTGGAACTGCAGGTGTATCGCGAGAAAGTGTTCTCTATATAATTTCAAGCTAACGAAACCGGATATCGGCCCACACAGCTTTATGGTCTGATTGCGTTAAGCCGTCACTGGTTTCAATATTCAGCACCTCTGCCCGCTCATTAACCATAATGTGATCAATGGGAATGCTCAGCGCAAAGATGTTGCTTGGCCATGTGGGCAGCACGCCAAAACCACGCCTGCCATCATACAAACCGGACTGCTTCATAAACGATCTGAAATGAGCTGACCATGGCGTGATGTTTAAGTCTCCAACAAACACTAAGGGGCCGGAGTAGTCTGCCACGTCGGTTGCCAGAGCCGTTAGTTGTCGACTGCGCATATTGTAGCGATTCAAACTGATGGGCGCGGTTGGGTGTGCACCGAGTATTCGTAGCGAGGCATCCCCGACTGTTATGTCAACCTTTAGCGCCGGTAGTTCTAAATTAAATAGCGCTATAACGTCTGATTGTGCTATTTCGTATTTACTGTACAGCGCAATACCAAATGCATGCGGTTTGGGTATTAGCAATCTGTGCGGATAAGCATCTAACGAATCATAAAATGCCTCATCCCCGTAGTACGTGTATTCCTGAAACACAATAACATCCGGATTTACCGTCTGAATGTAATCCAGATGCCCTAGGAAATCGCGATTGGATTTTAATAGGTTGCTGGTCATGATGCGGATGCTGTTACCCGCTTCTATCGAATAGTCTCGTGTTGCTTTTATCGACGTTGCAACAGTCCATACATGAAAAACCAAACACAAGACTAATATCAGCGCACTGAAATAGGCACGCATCGCCAATGCTACTAACACCACGGGCACAATTAAAACAATGTATTGAATCCGAAAATTAGCGATAAGGTCGAACAGATAGTGCTGGGCACTGAATACGGACGCAGCGCTTAGCAGGCTTAAGACTACCGCAAGCCAGACTAGGTACTTAACGAATTTGCCGACCATAATCTATTGGCAAGTTAGGTGTGTAGAAGCGCCCTTCAGACTGGTGAGCGTTGATTAAACGCAACCGCAAGCGTACCGCTATCGGCAAATTCCAGCTCGGTGCCAACCGGAATACCGCGCGCAATTTGCATAACGGACACATTGCGATCGGTCGCCAGGGTTGTGATGTATCGAGCAGTGGCCTGACCTTCAATAGTTGGGTTAGTGGCCAACGTTAATTCAGAGATGGTGCCTTCGTTCAACCGCTGCTCGAGCAGATCAAGCCCTAAGTCCTTGGGGCCTACACCGTCTAACGGAGATAAATGCCCTAACAGCAGAAAGAAACGCCCTTGGTAGTCAGTTGATTTTTCAATGGCTAGTACATCGGCTGGATTTTCTACAACGCAAATCTGGGATGGGTCACGCGAGGTATCGGTGCACCAGCCACACAGTTCATGCTCGGTGAAGATGCGGCACTGTTTACAGTGATGAATAGTATCCATTGCGCGCGTCATGACCTCGCCCAATCGAGATGCCGCTTTACGATCACGTTGCAACAAGTGCAATGCCATCCGCTGCGCCGACTTGGGGCCTACACCCGGCAAACATCGCAATGCATCGACCAACTCATCTAATACGTTTTCTGTCATGTTGTGACCGTTACATTTTATTGCTTAGAAAGGCATTTTCATACCGGGAGGTAATTCGATACCCGCAGTTAGACCGCCCATTTTTTCTTTACTGGCTGCGGCCAATTTGTGCGATGCATCATTCACTGCTGCTGCAATGAGATCTTCGAGCATGTCCTTGTCATCGCCCATTAAGGAGTCATCGATATTCACACGCAGCAATTCATGTTGACCGTTCATCAGCACTTTCACCATGCCGGCGCCGCTTTCACCCTCGATTTGCATGTTTGCAATTTCTTCTTGCGCCTTTTGCATATCAGCCTGCATTTGCTGGGCCTTTTGCATCAAGTTACCTATTCCACCTTTCATACTGTTCTCTGTTAGTTAGTTAATGGGTTGCACACTATCATGATCAACAACCCCATCCACTTCTGAAATCAATTGCTTGACCAGTGGGTCGTCATCGATGGCTGCACGTGCAGCCTCAAGCGACGCTTCGTTGCGCTGCGTTTCAATTTTTGCCGGTGTGTTTAGCGTGTCAGTAACAACCTCTATCGATAAATTGATATCGGTACGCGTGTACTCGCTGAGTGCTGTTTGCAATCGCGCAGTAAACTGCGCCGTATTCAAATGCTCTGCATGATCTTCCAAGTGCAGCGTGATGTCAGATCCCGAATTGCTTGCCAGCACACTGTGGCTGGCCAATTGGCGCGGCATACCAGACAAGCTCATATTGGCCACTGCATCCGGCCACGTCTCTGCAGTCAACGAAGAAATCGCTATGGTGGCGACCGGCACCGCTTTTTCAACCGGAGCCGGTGTTTGTTTTTGCGCTGACGCGCTTTTAATGACCGGATCAGCATCCCTCACCGACTCAGTCGTCTGTGCAGGCTGAGTGTTTGTGGCCGCCAGTAATTCCTGTACATCCGCCTCCGGCATGGGTTCAGCATTTAACGCCGCAAGCGCTGCCTGAGCACCGGGCGATAAACGTTTGCCTGCAGCGCTCTTTGGCGCGTCCGGTTTTAAATTATTTTTTTTTTGAGCTGTATTGCTTGGAGCCGGCGCTGTGGTTGTGGCAGGTGCTGTTTGCGCGGGAGTACTTAAAGGCATCGCTGCTGGCGCATCGGACTTAGTTTGTGCCGAATTTAAAACAACCGGTTCACCATTCGACGGTTGCGGTGCAAATGCCACCATGCGCAGTAATGCCATATCGAATGCTTCGCGTTGATCAGTTGCAAACGGCATATCGCGCCGCGCGTGCTGACCAATCTGATAATACAATTGAATTTCTTCGCCACTCAGTTGTGATGCCAAGGCCTGCAAACGCTCAAACCCATTCTGGGTGCCATCGTCAGTAGTGTCTGGCAATGACTGCAGCATGGCCACTCGATGCAGCAGCGACAACAACTCCCCTAATACCTGTTCGTAGTCCGGCGCATACTCAGCCATCGAGCTCACTTGTTCGAAAATCGCTGGCGTGTCACCGTTGGCGATAGTCCCCAACAAACTAATTAGGCGCTCCGTTGATACCCGACCTAACATGGATTCAACATCGGACTCACGCACTTCACCACCACCGAACGCGGCGGCCTGCTCAACCAGGCTGAGCGAGTCACGCACGCTACCTTCAGCTGCTCGAGCAATCAATTCAAGTGCAGATTTATCGTGCCCCATGCCTTCCGATGTAAGAATTTCACCGAGATAATCACTTAAGCGGCTTGATGCCATGCGTTTTAAGTTGAACTGCAAACAACGCGACAACACCGTGACCGGTACTTTTTGCGGATCGGTTGTCGCTAATAAAAATTTCACGTGCTCGGGAGGCTCTTCGAGCGTTTTTAACAGGGCGTTAAAACTGTGCGTTGAAAACATGTGGACTTCATCGATCAGGTATACCTTGAAGCGACCACTGGTGGGAGCATAAGGAACGTTTTCGAGCAGCTCGCGGGTTTCATCAACCTTCGTGCGCGACGCCGCATCAACTTCAATCAGATCGAAAAACCGACCGGCATCGATGTCTTTGCAAGTTGAACACTCCCCGCACGGGTTACTGCTGACGCCATTCGTTTCGCAGTTCAGGCATTTGGCAAAAATCCGGGCAATAGTGGTTTTACCAACGCCGCGCATGCCGGTAAACAAATAAGCGTGATGCAAACGTTGGTTGTCGAGCGCGTTAACCAGCGCGCGAAGCACGTGATCCTGGCCAATCATGTCGGCGAACTTTTGCGGCCGCCATTTGCGAGCCAGTACTTTGTAACTGCTCATGTTTTACGCGGTAATATTTTTACGCGGTAAT
>CAYMHU010000028.1:28666-48884 GCA_964390335.1 uncultured Granulosicoccaceae bacterium
AGCCAGTACTTTGTAACTGCTCATGTTTTACGCGGTAATATTTTTACGCGGTAATATTTTTACGCGGTAATTTTTCCGGCGTTATTGGCCGGAATAGTTAGCCGGAATAGTTAGCGGAAAACCGTTATCCGGGGGTAAAGGTGGCATTCCGCACCAGCCGCATCCCGGCGCCCGAATCCACTGCTGCCGCTGCTCCCTTCCGGGCCTGACGGGGTCCACAGTTTCTCGTCGCGAGAGTGCCGATACGGAACACCATTGCTTGTGTCGGTATTCTCGCCGCAGAATGAATTTGCTGCAACCACTACCTGATATGTCACTGGGTTGTCATAATGGCACAGTACGCTAACAATTTGTGATTCGGAACAAAGTCAAAACAGAAAATTACCGTCGCTATGGTCGCAATTGAATCAACTCAGGCCAACATACTCGCCATCGAAGATGAAGAAGCCATTCGTGAGATGCTCACATTGTCACTTGAGCGCGAAGGTCACACCGTTGTTGGTGTGTCAAATGTAGCTGCTGCAAAGCGGGCTTTGGATGAGTCCAGCATCGATATCGCCATCGTTGACTGGATGTTACCTGGCGGCAGTGGCATAGAGTTTGTTCGGCTATTGCGCAAATCTGACGCCACACGTGATTTGCCGGTGATCATGCTAACGGCCCGCACTGACGAGGACGACATCACTGCCGGACTGGATGCGGGCGCCGATGACTACGTCACCAAACCTTTTTCACCGCGCGAACTGAATTCGCGCATCAAGGCACTGCTTCGACGCAGCAAAACCATGCGGCAATCAGATACTTCGCTCGCGGTTGGCCCCATCACACTGGATACTGAAACCCATCGCGTCAGCATCAACCATCAGCCACTGGAACTTGGCCACACCGAATTCAAGCTGCTGCGCTTTTTTATGGCCAATCCAGAGCGAGTGTACAGTCGTTCGCAGCTGCTCGATCAGGTTTGGGGGGTGGACACCTTCATCGAGGAGCGTACGGTCGATGTGCATATTTTGCGGCTGCGCAAAAACCTTGACCCGCTGGGCGCTGCCAAAATGCTGGAAACCGTGCGCGGCGCCGGCTACCGCTTGACTAGCAAAACGCCATAAATGCCCATTGCGCCTAATTTCAGGAATTATATTTCCGTTTTTTGACCGCTGTATGGTGCTTAAAACGGTATCATCGCGCCCATGAAAACCGCTTTTGTCAAGGCACTGCATTGTTCTTACTACTGCGCCAGGAAATAGGCTGGCTCATCGGCACACTGGCTGTCGGCGCGATAATCGGCTTAATCATTGGTTACCCTGTGCTAACCATGCTGGTGTGCTGTTTTGCGTATGCCTGTTGGTTGGTATGGCGCATGGCCAATATTGTTCACTGGCTCAATGATGGCGCTCGCAAACGAAAAGCGCCGCCAACCACGGGTTTAATGAACGAAGTGGTCAGCTTGATTCACCGGCAAAAAATATACAGCGGGAATCAGAAAAACCGATACCGCACCGCGCTGGCTCGATTCAACAGTTTGGCCGCTGTGTTACCCGATGCCACATTGCTAGTGGATCAATACAACAATATCCAATGGAGTAATTCAGCCGCATTGGCGCTGTTGAATATCAATGCCGAGCGGGATCATGGGCAGCGCATCGATAACCTGATTAGAACGCCCGACTTTCAACATTTTTGGAACAACAGCGATGTGAAGCATGAGGTTGAAATCGAATCTCCCATAGCGCCAGATAGAACGCTGTCATTAATTAGAGTTACTGCGGGCAAAGGCATGCAAGTCCTTATTGTGCGTGACATTACACAACGCGTAAAAGTACGCAATATGCGTAAAGCGTTTGTAGCCGATGTATCTCACGAGCTACGTACCCCACTAACGGTTATTCGTGGTCATCTTGAGATGCTACTGGATGATAATACAACCGACCCCAGAACCGCTGATGCGTTGACCAACATCAATAATCAAAGTCAGCGCATGCAACAAATCGTTGAGCACTTACTTGAGTTATCCAAATTGGAAGGTAATCCCTTACGCGACGATGAAGGTGAACCTATCTTGGTGGCCTCCTTGTTAAAAACGATTGTGCAGGGTCTGCAAGAAGCAGCTGGAAGCGATCACGAATTTGTGGTGAATGTTGACGACGACTTACTGCTGCTGGGTTCAGAAACAGAGGTGTATAGCGCCGCCAGCAATTTAATTGCGAACGCCGTTAATTACACAACCCCGGGAACCACGATAACGGTTTCATGGCAGGTCGATTACGAGGGTAATCCGGTGATCAGCGTCACAGACAACGGCCCCGGTATTGAAGCACAACATCTATCAAGATTAAGCGAGCGATTTTACCGCGTAGATGTGGGCCGATCGCGTGACCAAGGCGGTACGGGTTTGGGTCTTGCCATTGTCAAACACTCTGCGCAGCGCCACGGCGGTGAATTGCAAATTAGCAGTCAACCCGGCATTGGGTCCACTTTTAGCGTGATCTTTCCGGCAACTCGCATTGCCAGCGACGCCAAAGTCATCAATTTGTAAATCTAACGCTTTTTTACAATTAGTGTACGAGGCCAATACGCCTCGATGATTAGTGCATTTTTGTGCAGACTTTCACCGAATTCAGCTCTTTAGGCGTTATGTAACAATGCTGTCATATACCCAACATACACTGACCGTGATCGAAAACTGTCATTGATACCAACATCCGCCAAGAGGATTATTTAGATCATGAAAAAATCACTTATTGCCAGTGGAGCGGTAATCGCTCTAACGATGAGTGCACAAGCCAGCGCACGCGACTACATCAGCATTGTCGGTTCATCAACCGTGTACCCGTTTGCAACGGTCGTGGCTGAGCGGTTCGGCAAAGTCACCAATTTCAAAACACCCAAAATTGAATCAACCGGTTCTGGTGGCGGTATGAAGTTATTTTGTTCTGGTATTGGTGTGGACACACCCGATATCACTAATGCATCACGCCGAATCAAATCCAGTGAATACGATATGTGTAAAGCCAACGGCGTTACTGACGTGACCGAAGTGTTGATTGGTTATGACGGGATTGCCGTAGCGAATTCAGTTGAAGCCGAGCAGTTGACCTTAACCATCAAAGAAATTTTTATGGCATTGGCTAATGAAGTGCCTAATCCAGATGGCAGCGAAACCTTGGTACCCAACCCCTATAAAACCTGGGCTGACATTAACCCGTCATTACCCGATGCGCGTATTGAAGTGCTTGGTCCACCACCAACGTCTGGTACTCGCGATGCATTTGTCGAGCTGGCAATGGAAGGTGGTTGTTCTGAGTTTGAATTCATTGCTGCAATGGAAAAAACAGACAAAAACGAATTTAAGCGTGTTTGTCACACCATGCGCGAAGACGGCGCCTATGTTGAAGCCGGTGAAAACGATAATTTAATTGTTCAAAAACTGGAAGCGAACCCCGACGCGGTAGGCATCTTTGGATTCAGCTTTCTTGAGCAAAACTCTGACAAAGTCCAAAGCTCAGTTGTCGACGGGTTTGAGGCAGACTTCGATAGTATTGCTGATGGTGATTACAGTATCTCGCGCTCCTTGTACTTCTATGTCAAAGGTCAGCATGTGGGTACCGTGCCCGGCATCGAGGAATATTTAGCTGAATTCACGAAAGAAGCCGCGTTCGGTGAAGACGGTTACTTGTCGGACAAAGGCATGATTCCGTTGGATGAGGAATTACGCGAAGAAATTGCCGCAGCAGCGAAAAGTCTGAAGGTTCTTGAGTTAGACTAGGGTTTTTCCACTACGACAACTTAACTATGTCTTTCACGAGCTTACTGCTGCTGGCTTTATGCTTGGCATTTGTGTCCTTCGTGATCGGTCGTCAAAAGGCCTACGCCATTGCCGGCGCAAACGGCGGTACTCGCGCACTGCACTCCTTACCTGGTCATTATGGCCTTATGGTGGGACTGTGGTGCGCTCTACCGGCTCTTGCCATTATTGTTGGCTGGAAAATCTTTGAAGGCCCGGTTATCAGCTCACTGCTCGATTCTTCTGTTCCCGAAGCTATTGTTAGCCAAGGTGAAAAATCGGTTGCCTTGTATAAAAACGAAATTAATAATCTCGCGGTATCAGGCAAAATAGACGCTGAAGCCGATGCGCTAAAAGTAGCAGCCGCCAACAAACTCAATGCCGTTCGTAGCTACAGTTCAGTAGCGCTGCTGATACTGACCATTTCATTAGCGCTAATTGGCGCTGCACTTGCGTACCGGCGTATAAAACTCGACACCAAAGCGCGTCCGATTGTTGAGCGCATCGTGAAGTTCTTTCTGGTTGCTTGTGCATCCATTGCTATCTTAACCACCGTTGGTATTTTGTTCTCGGTGCTGTTCGAAGCCATGCGGTTTTTTCGCGAAGTCAGCATTGTTGAATTTGTAACGGGGACCAAATGGAGCCCGCAAACGGCCATCCGTGTGGACCAGGCAGGCTCATCCGGTGCCTTTGGTGCAGTCCCGTTATTTATGGGCACTCTGCTCATTTCATTTATAGCGATGGTCGTGGCCGTACCGTTTGGATTGATGTCGGCAATCTATCTTGCTGAGTACGCATCGGAACGCACCCGTGCCATTGTGAAACCACTGCTGGAAATACTCGCAGGCATACCCACCGTCGTGTATGGTTTTTTTGCCGCACTCACCGTTGCGCCGTTAATCAGAAACTTCGGTGATTGGTTGGATGACAAAATTGCGTGGTTTAATTTAAGTGTGTCATCGGAAAGTGCATTAGCTGCCGGGGTGGTTATGGGCATTATGATTATCCCGTTCGTATCGTCATTATCAGATGATGTCATCACTGCCGTACCACAATCCATGCGCGATGGCTCATTTGGCCTCGGCGCCACCAAATCTGAAACCGTGCGTAAAGTGGTTTTTCCTGCCGCACTTCCCGGCATTGTTGGCGGAATTTTATTAGCGGCGTCACGAGCTATTGGTGAAACCATGATCGTGGTCATGGCTGCTGGTCTGGCCGCCAACCTGACGGTTAATCCCTTGGAAGCGGTCACAACCGTGACAGTACAAATTGTGACGCTGCTAACCGGCGACCAAGAGTTTGACAGTGCCAAAACCTTAGCAGCGTTCGCATTAGGTTTAATGTTGTTTATTACGACCCTCATCCTGAACGTCATTGCCCTGCGTGTTGTGCGTAAGTATCGAGAGCAGTATGACTAAGCAACACTTCTCTACGTCTAATAGCGATGAATAAAAGCGTGAATACCACAGAAACGGTTAAGGCCAGTTTAAAACGGCGCTACGCTGCCGAGAAACGTTTTCGTTTTTACGGCATGTTTGCCATTGCCGCGAGTCTTGCGTTTTTAGTGGTGCTGCTGAGCAGCATTTTTATAAAAGGTTGGCCTGCATTTACTCATGCCGAAGTGAAGTTATCCGTAACGCTAGATGCGGACCAACTCGATATCAATGAATCCACCACCGATGATGAGTTACGTGGTGCCAATTATGCTGCTGTGATTAAGCAAGCCATGCGTGATCGCTTTCCCGATGCAACCAAACGCAAAGAGAAAAGGAACCTGTATGCCTTGATTAGCAACAGTGCTGAATACCAACTGAGGGATTTAATACAGGCTGATCGCAGTATTGTGGGCAGCACAATCGATGTGTGGGTATCGGCCGATGACGAGCTGGCCGCTGTATTAAAATCCGGTGCCGATCTAAGCAAACCAGACACAATTGAAACTCGATTAAACGATCAACAATTGGGTTGGGCGCAAGAGCTTCGAGACGCCGGTGAGTCCCGCACGGTGTTCAACGCTGCGTTTTTCAAAAACGGCGACTCAAGAGAGCCTGAACAAGCCGGTATTAAAGCGGCGTTGGTCGGATCTGCATTAACCCTGTTGGTGACCTTTTTGCTTTCGTTTCCTATTGCGGTTGCAGCAGCTATTTATCTCGAAGAATTTGCGCCGCAAAATAAATGGACCGATCTGGTCGAAGTTAACATCAATAATTTGGCCGCAGTACCTTCTATTGTGTTTGGCTTACTCGGGCTTGCCGTTTTTATTAACTACTTTCACTTGCCACGTTCAGCACCGGTGCTTGGCGGTATCGTGTTAAGCCTAATGACGCTACCCACCATCATTATTGCAAGCCGCGCGGCGTTAAAAGCCGTTCCGCCCTCTATTAGAGAAGCTGCACGTGGCTTAGGCGCGTCCGAGCAACAAGTGGTTTGGCATCACGTGTTGCCATTGGCCATGCCAGGCATATTAACCGGTACGATTATTGGTCTGGCTCAAGCGCTGGGTGAAACCGCCCCGCTGTTGATGATTGGTATGGTGGCGTTTATTGTTGATGTACCACAAGGTTTTACCGATGCATCAACCGTGTTACCCGTGCAGGTTTTCTTATGGGCCGATAGTCCGGAGCGCGCATTCGTGGAACGTACATCCGCTGCCATTATCGTATTACTCGGCTTTTTAATATTAATGAATGCACTGGCCGTATTGCTACGCAAAAAGTTTGAACGACGCTGGTAGTCGCAATAATTGGCTAATTTAGGATATTAACCCTGATTGCGGTACCATAAAGTTAGATAAGAGCCCGAACACAAGCGACTCAACAAGACATGACAGATCCACATCAAACAGAATTTGACAAAATAGTCGGCACAGTCGGTGACGTCACTGTCGACAACCCCAAAATGCGCATGTCTAACGTTGATGTTTTTTATGGTGAGAAGCAAGCCATTTATGATGTCAGCCTTGATATCGGCAACAACGAAGTTATCGCCATGATTGGGCCATCGGGTTGTGGTAAGTCAACTTTTCTGCGTTGCCTGAATCGCATGAACGACACCATCCCTACTTGTCGCGTTAGCGGTGAGATGTCGTTAGATGGTGAAGATCTCTATGGGGAGAATCTTGATCCTGTGCTATTACGTGCCCGGGTTGGCATGGTGTTTCAAAAACCTAATCCGTTTGCAAAAAGTATTTACGATAATGTGGCGTATGGACCTCGTATCCATGGCTTGGCCGGTAACCGAGCCGAACTCGATGATATCGTTACCAGCAGTTTGGAAAAAGCCGGTTTATTCGATGAAGTCAAGGATCGTCTGGATGCACCTGGCACCAGTTTATCCGGTGGGCAACAACAACGGCTCTGTATTGCTAGAACCATCTCGGTGAGTCCTGAAGTTATATTAATGGACGAACCGTGTTCAGCACTTGATCCAATCGCCACTGCGCGTATCGAGGAACTCATTGACGAACTGCGGCAAAACTACGCTATTGCTATTGTTACGCATTCAATGCAACAAGCGGCACGCGTTTCGCAACGTACTGCGTACTTTCATTTGGGGAAGCTGGTTGAGGTAGGCTCAACCAACCAGATCTTTACCAACCCAGCGCATGAACTCACTGAAAACTATATTACAGGTAGGTTTGGATAAACGTTATGGATAAATTACACCTAGATCAGCACATCTCGCAGCAGTTCAACCATGAGCTTGAAGAAATCCGCAATAAAGTACTGGCCATGGGTGGGCTTGTTGAACAACAAGTCAGCAAAGGATTAACCGCACTATTGGAGTCTAATGCCGACTTAGGCAACGAAGTCGCCAGCGCGGATTTCGAAGTGAACAAGATGGAAGTTGATATCGATGAAGAATGCATTCAGATTCTGGCGCGTCGCCAACCTGCAGCCAGCGACTTACGCCTTATTGTTGCCGTTATAAAAATCATCACCGATCTTGAACGTATTGGCGATGAAGCTGAAAAAATGGGACGCTTTTCTGCAGAACTCACTGATGGTGGCAAGGTCGTTAGCTATCGTAAAGAGCTTCGACACTTGGGCGAGCTGGTTAAGTCCATGCTCAGCAATGCACTGGATGCGTTTGCCCGCTTAGATGTCGATGCCGCCATTAAAACTGCTGCACGTGATGAAGATGTTAATGCGGAATACGACACCTTATCCCGATTACTGGCCACGCATTTAATGGAAGACCCGCGCAACGTGTCAACGCTGTTAAAAATCACCTGGTGCGCCCGCGCACTGGAGCGTATTGGCGATCACTCCGTTAATATTTGTGAGTATGTGGTTTATCTCGTTAAGGGACGAGATATTCGACACATCAGCTTCGATCAGATACGGTCAGAATTTTTGTAACGCCAGAGAAATCGGCCGACCCAAAACGCAGATTGGTTTTCCTGTCCGGCTAAGCCAGCAGTCCTTACTACATCGCTAACCATGGTGCCCGCTGCACAAGGTCGGCTTGAAGCAATCGCACCATCACGTTTCCTGCGTTACCGCCAGTTGCTGCTCTGACACTCACTAGCTCGTTTGCATTCTGCCATTGATGAGGCCACAATGTACTGGCATCATTAGCATCCCCGACAAGGCGCTGAAACAACCATTGATCAAAATCTTCAGCGATCTCATTGGCCAGTTGTTCATTGCCTTTCACTCGTATATCAACGCGTACCAGTTTGTCATTAATAAAATGGTAGGTCGCTTCTGCTAATGGTGCATTGGCAAACTCTTGCGAGGAAGGCATGAACGAGCAGGCTTCATACAGAAATGCCTTGCGTTGATTTCCTAATCCAACTTTACGGGCTTCGCACGTTGGTTGCGTACTAAATTGCTGCACGCCTGTATTAATAATGGATTCCTGAGAGCTGCCAAGCTCGGCGCCACGTAGCTGCACCTGCCCTTGGTACACAGATAAAGATCGTGGCGTAGACAAACTACCGCAAGCGCTAAGGCCAAGCACAACACCCAACAATATGATTAATTTCATGTAGATTTGCGTCGAAATATTGCCGCACCGGCTAATAACAGTAGCAGATATCCAGATGCGCTTCCGCTATCACTTGACGAAAATGAACCAATATTAATACTGGATTTGGGTTCGCCAACGACAGGATCGAATTCGGGTTCCCCAACATACACGTATTGATTTATCCAGCCAATAAAATACGGAATATTAGTATAAATGCCATAGTAGTTAGGCTCCGCACATCCGTAACCAAAGCTCACAATACCCACTAACCTTGCTTCACCGGCAAGCCTAACAACCAATGGCCCACCACTATCACCAATACAGCTGTCTTTGCCACCCGCTGCATAGCCTGCGCACAATTGGTTACTCAACAATACATTGCCATACGAGACCGGCGCATTGCACACATCCAACGACACAATAGGTACATCCACTTCTTGCAACCAGCGCGGGTATAAAGGATTAGCGGGATCAGAGATATCGGTAGCTCCCCAGCCGATCGCAGTGCCGGTTAGCCCCACCAACTCATCGGTGGATTTTGTTGCCAACGACAAAGGCGCTACATTAGTGTTGCTCGCTAATTCTAGTAAAGCGATATCGCTATGCGGATTTAACGCATTGTTATTGTATTCCGGGTGTAGATAAATATTGCTGACCACCAATTCGGGAATATTGTCATCCGCTAAATTCGCCGCATTGGTGGCAACATAAAAGTCGCTAGGCAGTATCTGATTGCCTCGTTCATCGAACAAGCAATGCGCAGCTGTTAATACCCAGGTTTCGGCAATAACCGTGCCCCCACAGAATTGGCGCTGCACTAAGGCGCGGGAATCACGTCGGGTTAGCGCTACCACCCAGGGATAGGTATTTCGAGCGACCGCATCGCCACCAATTATGTAATGTCGGGTGATACCGCTCTGAGCACCCGCGTCGCTTGGCGTGCTTGCTCCAACCGGGGAAGACAACAAACCAGCGAACGCAAAAATCGCTGATATCAGAAGAGGTTTTTTCATTCCGCCGTTATCGGCCAAGGTGCTTGCGAAAAGCACCTTACGATGGTTGTTTGTGACGAAACTCTCGCGGCAACCCTGCGTACGCAGAATTAGCGCAACATCTGATTTAAATTATGTCTTCTGGTCCTCGTTTTCAGGCAAGGGGTAGCCAGGCATTAATTCATACGGATGCACCCAACCCGGTAGTGCAGAGATACGCTCAAGCCAGCTGCCAATAGCTGGGTAGTCGGCCCAATCAACGCCAATTTCTTCGGGCCAAAACAAGTACCCGCACAAAGAAATATCGGCAATAGTAGGCTGTTTGCCTACAACGAAATCAGATTCGATAAGGCGATTGTTCAGTACCGATAACGCACGCTTTGCACGCCCGCTTAAAAATTCGGTTATGTCCGTCTCACCGGTTTTAGCAATCGAGCGCAAGAAACGCAGTGGTGCTACCGATCCGGTAAGCTTGTGGTTGTCGAACAAAATCCAGCGCCAGATTTCTCTGTGTTCGGGAACATTAGCTGCATCGAACAGTTCAAACGCATCAGCAAGATAATCAAGAATGACCCCGCTTTGACTCAAGGCAAGATCGCCCGCTTCAAGCACCGGCACTTCAGCAAATGAATTGAGTTCTTTGAATTCATCACTGAGGTGCCCGCCATTAAAAAAATCAACGAACACAGGTTCCCAGTCGGCTTCGCACAAGTTCAGCATTAACGCCACCTTGTACGCATTACCTGACTGTGCAAAGCAATGCAGTTTGTACTTCATATACGCTTACCTCCGTCCGATTGACGCTTTTTAGTATACTATCCCGCACCGCAGTTTCATACGTTCAACCGGGGCACAAATGCATATTTGGGTAGATGCGGACGCTTGTCCAACTGTTATCAAGGATATTCTGTTTAAAGCATCGCAACGAACCAAAATTCCCGTGACCCTTATAGCTAACCACGCTATGCCAATACCCCGTATTAAATGGATAAATCTAGTACAAGTGCCGTCCGGATTTGATGTTGCGGATAATGAAATTGTCAAACGCTGCAGCGAGGGCGATCTTGTCATCACAAGTGATATTCCACTGGCCGCCGAAATCATCGACAAGGGTGCACACGCGCTGAATCCGCGCGGAGAATTTTATTCCACCGAGAATATAAAACAACGCTTGAACATGCGCGATTTTATGGATTCTTTACGATCAAGTGGCATCAATACCGGTGGGCAAGCAGCCATGAGCCAACACGAGCGTCGGGAATTTGCCAATCAGCTTGATCGATTTTTGCAAAACCACAGGGCTCAGCCGAATTAACAAAAGCAGCGCGAACAAGGTATGTCCATTACCCAACGCAATTAGCTGTCATATACTTGCCACAATTAGTTACAGAAGATTGGTACGGTAAACACGGTAATAGTGCCCAAGTGAACCCAATGTAAGCCTATTCACATTAAAATAGGGTTATATTTCACCCCACTCATCTCATTCTAAACGGACGACTTTTATGGCATTCAACATCCGCCAGGTGTTTCTTTCGGTATCTCGCGCAAGCTTAATCCTACTCATCGGATTCGCAAGCAGTGCATTAGCCGTTGTACCCGCTCCACAAAATTTTGCAGGTTCAATCAACAGCACTAACGCTGCGCTGACTTGGGATGCTGTGCCCGGTGCCGACGGTTACAACGTGTATGTGAATAACAACTATCTAACAACCACATTGACCAACGCGTATACAGATGACATCGTCGATGGCAACGTGTACAACTACTATGTCATAGCGTTTGCCAATTCGGACAGCAACACCGATGAAACACAATTTTCTGCGCGCTCGGAACAATTAACGCTACCGGAATCTGCAGTACCCGATGATCTGACTATTCCACCGAGTGTGCCCGCCGGTTTGGCAGGCAACATCACCGGTACAACCGTTACTGTAACGTGGGACCCTTCAACGGATGATGAAGCCGTTTCAGGCTACAACGTTTATCAAAACAATCAGTACCTGACCACTGTATTCGATACTGAATATGTGGGCACGGTTGAAGCGGGTAAAGTGTATTCCTACTCCATTGTTGCGTTCGATACACGCGTTAATTTTTCGGCTAACTCCGATCGATTATTGCTACCAGATCAGGGTCCGATCGATACCACTATTCCTCCGTCGTCACCAACCAAGCTGACTGGCGATATTTCGCCTGCTGGTGCAAGTAGCTCAGTGAGCCTGACATGGACAGCCTCAACCGATGATCAAGTCGTGGCGGGTTACAACGTGTATGAAAATGATGCTTACCTAACAACCGTATTCGATACAGCGTATAGCGGTAGTGTAGAAACCGATACGCCTTACACCTACTACATTGTTGCATTCGATTTCGACGGCAATTTCTCAGAACGAACCAGCCCACTGATTCTGCCTGAAGGCACGGTTATCGAAGCCGATAACGATGCGCCGGCACCACCGGCACAGCTATCGGGAGACTGGACGTTAAACGGCAATACGGCTGATATCACGTTAAGTTGGACAGCAGCTGAAGATAACGTGGGTGTGGCAGGTTACAACGTGTATGAAAACAAGGCCTATATCACCACCGTATTTGGCACGAGCTTTAGCACAACGGTAAACGCTGGCGGTAGCTACTCTTATACGGTAGTTGCATTCGATGCCGCGCGCAATTTTTCTATCGCATCGGACAGCTTAACCTTACCCGACAACGGCAATTTACCACCAACGTTTAATGCACTTGATAACGTTGTTGCAGAAGCTGGTGGCACGGTTTCAATACTTGTGCAGCCAACCGATGTTGATGGCGACACACCGGGACTCTTTATCGGCACCCTGCCAACCGGGATGTACTCGCAAGACAACCTCGACGGTTCACGAACGCTTTTTTGGCGCCCATTGCAACCCGATGTTGGCATTTATCAAATTGACGTGACCGCGTTCGATTCGACAGATCCAACACTGCAAACGCAAGAGAGCTTTGTGCTCACTATCGATATGCCCGACGATCCGTCCACCATTCGCAATGAACCGCCGGGTATTGATTTAATTGGTGAACACATTGTGCGTGCCGGCGATACAGTGGTTATGGAAGTCAAAGCGACAGACCCTAACGGCACCGTGCCCGTGCTGGATATCACTAACTTGCCTGCTGGCGCCACGTTTGAACAGCACCCGCAAGAACCAAATATAAAGGTGTTGCGCTGGACAACCAGCGATGACGACTTGGGTTTGGTGGTATTAAATTTTGAAGCCGTGGATTCAGTTGACAGCTCACTCAGTATCAGCAGCAGTGTTCCTATTACAGTGGCTGACCCTGCACAGTTTGATCGTGACGGTGACACGCTCAGAACGCTGGCGGATGCACAAGATTTAAAAATCGGCTACGCCTCGCTACTGAACTACTTTAATCGACCAGATGCTGATCTTTATCAGCATACCGCCGCCACCGAGTTTAATTTGGTTACGCCAGAGAACTCAATGAAGTGGGGGTATATCAACCCGGAACCGGGACAGTATCGATTTGCAGCTGCCGATACGCTCATGGCATTTGCTGACGCCAACGGCATGGATGTGCATGGTCATACACTGGTCTGGTACACATCCTTACCCCAATGGGTGCAGAACTCCGCACTTGAGGACCGTGAAGCCATCATGTACGACTTTATCGACACCATGACAGATCGCTACGATGTAGAAATCTGGGATGTGGTTAATGAAGCATTCGAAGACGATGGTAGTTATCGTAATTCAACCTGGTTTCAAGCCATGGGTGAAGAACATATTGAAAAAGCGTTTAGACGAGCCCGAGCCGGTGCACCCAATGCTCAGCTTATTTATAACGACTACGACATCGCATACGGCGATGCGAAAACCGATGCTGTGTTCAATTTAATGGAAGATCTTATTGCTGATGATGTGCCTATCGATGGTATTGGATTTCAGATGCATATCGGATCAGACTTCACTGACTTCGATAAAGTTGAAACCACATTTGCAAACTTTGCCAATTTGGGTCTTGATATCTACATCACGGAAATGGATGTGACGATGGAACCGGGTACAACCGCTGCTGATCAAGCCAACGTATTTTCAACTATTGCCACGCTATGTCTGGAGCAAGCCGCTTGTAAGGCCTTGCAGGTTTGGGGCGTGACGGATCGATACACATGGCTACCTGGAACGGACCCACTGTTGCTCGATCGATATTATCAGCCCAAGGCCGCGTATACGGCCTTGCAGGATGCGTTGAGCACCGAATGAGACCGCAAACACTGAAATCGATTCCTTAGTCGCTGCTCAACCGAGACTGACGCTAAATAAGCTCGCCACCCGGTTACCCCGGATTGGCGAGCAGCTTTGACGAATAACCCACAAAATTCGCTCTCGCCTTCGCCTGGAAGCAATAATACAGGCTTCCTAGCAGTACATTCACAACACTTAGAGATTTCCAGATCTTATCTAACGGCTGAAGTCGCTATACTCTTTTCTATGCCTAATGCCTCCAATCAGCGTTAAGCCACGGGCCGCAATAGAATCAACCACTGCCGCCCTATTCTCAGCAAAATCCTGATCACCCACGATTGGCGCCGTTAACCTGCGGCCGGTGATCACGGGAGCAAGAAACCATTGTCGTCACAAGTAACCCACTTTTCAGAGCTAGGCTTATCCGATCCCATATTAAACGCAATTGCAGACACCGGGTATGAAACCCCAACGCCAATTCAGTCCCAAGCCATCCCAATGGTTTTGCAAGGCAATGATTTACTGGCAGCCGCCCAAACCGGCACCGGTAAAACAGCAGGTTTTACGTTGCCACTGTTGCATCGATTAAGTAATCCTGATGTTGGCAAACCAAAACCAGGAAAACCACGCTGCCTTATTATTACGCCTACGCGAGAATTAGCTGCGCAAATTGCGGAATCGGTTAATACCTACGGTAAATATTTACCGTTAAAAAGCTTTGTTGTGTTTGGTGGGGTGAACATCAACCCACAACGCTATGCTCTTAGAAAACCGGTGGACATCTTAATTGCCACACCCGGCCGCCTACTCGACCTTGTTGGTCAGAACATTGTGGATTTATCCCGCATAGAAGTTTTGGTTTTAGATGAGGCTGATCGCATGCTGGATATGGGTTTTATTCACGATATAAAACGCATCTTGAAACTGCTACCCGAAAAAAAACAATCACTGCTTTTCTCTGCAACGTTTTCAAATGATATTCGCACGCTGGCAAAGCGTCTGTTGAATAACCCTGCAGAAGTCTCAGTCACGCCTCGAAACACGGCATCCGAATTAGTAGACCAAACAGTGCACATGGTTGATAAAAGCGAGAAAAGACGATTACTGTCAAAGCTGATCAAAACGCATAAGTGGATGCAGGTGCTGGTGTTTACTCGCACGAAGCACGGTGCAAATCGATTGGCAGAACAATTAACGAAAGATCGCATTGAATCATTGGCCATTCATGGTAATAAAAGTCAGGCTGCACGAACCAAAGCACTGGCGAAATTCAAAGATGGATCGTTGCAAGTATTAGTGGCAACAGATATCGCCGCACGCGGATTGGATATTGAACAATTACCCAATGTTGTTAACTACGAGCTACCCAATGTTGCTGAGGATTATGTGCACCGAATTGGCCGAACAGGTCGTGCCGGCAGCGCCGGTCAGGCAGTATCATTAGTAAATGTAGATGAAGTGAAGTTACTGCGCGCCATCGAAAAACTGATTGGCCGCGACATTCCGGAAGTGGAAGTGGATGGCTATACGGGTCACACAGAATTACCCGGCTCCACTATTACCGAGCGCAAGCCACGGCCACCGCGACGTAAATCAGGTGATCGAGCTGGTACCAACAGTGTAAGCAGCGATGGGGCAAGTCGAAACCACAACAAACGTCGCCGCTCTCGAAATAGCTCGGCGCGGACAACTCGTTAATTTCTTTTTTGTGGATCGACTGCTTAATATCAACACAATCCGTCTTGAATCGCTACTGACAGCTCGTGCGGTTCGAAAGGCTTTTCCAAAAACACGGCTCCGAATTCAGTTGCACGTTTTTGGAACTTGGGATCTTTGCTGGCCGAGATAAATATCAGCGCCGGTGTAGTGGTAGACGATGCATTCATTATTCTCTCAGCAAGCAAAAACCCATCTCCTCCGGGTAAGTTAACGTCCAGCAATACAACATCCGGCTGATACTTTTTGTAGGCATCCATGGCATACACGGCATCATTGGAAGCAATAGCGACGAACCCCATTGCACTCAATCTAATTTTTATTGAGTTAGCTATGTTTCTGTCATCCTCTACTATTAATACAGTTTTCATTTGCTTATCCCAACCCTACAATTCAATTTTGAGCATTTCGGCGTCAGACTCAATTAAGCAGATTAAATATTCCAGTGATAAGTAGTTTTATGGAATGCATCTTCGATGGCATCGGATAATTCCTGAGATTCAAAGGGCTTTTCCAGATAAGCTGTCGCACCGTGCTCAAATGCACGCTGTTTGTATGTACGACTCCTACTTGCGGTGATAAATACAATCGGCGGGGTTTTAGTATCGCATGCAATATGAAATTGCTCTGCAACCATAAAACCATCGCCATCTGGCAAGTTAATATCCATCAACACCACATCAGGAACTTCGTCATGGTATTGCTCCATGGCGCTTATGGCGCAATGCGCAGTGTAAATCGCATAACCCTGTTTTTTTAACCTCATTCCCAGAACTCGTGCAATATTCTCATCATCCTCAACAATTAAGACGGATTTCATGCATTCACCTTTTTTATTAGTTTTAGTTAGATTTGTTTATCCATACGCATTGGACAAGAAAACTATCTCTTCCCCGACGTAATATCGGCGCGATATTGTTACTAATACAGCTGGTTGGGAATGCGAGGGGTTACATCTGCAAGCTCTGGTGTCACATTTCTGAGAATTTATTTGCTCAGGGACTCTTAGCCGCTAGCCTGCTTTTCGTATCGGCTCAGCAAATTCTAAAAAGCTTATGTCTTCAGCCTTTGTGGGGATAGTAAAGCTGAATACCGAGCCTTTATTGGGCGTCGATTCGGCAACAATCTGGCTACCGTGCCCTGAAATTACGCGCTTACAAATTGCCAAGCCAATCCCATCTCCGGAGAGCTCCGTTTTGTTATGCAAGCGTTGAAATATGGTCAATATTTTCTTCAAGTACTGTTGCTCTATACCTATGCCATTGTCTCTAATTAAAAAACGCCAAGTAATAGCGACTTTTTTAGCAGTATTAGAGATTCGCAGTGGTCTAACTGACGAGCGAATTTTTATTGCGTTTGCAATGAGATGCTGAAACACCATGCCCAGCTGCGTTGGTTCAGCATGTATAAGTGGCAGATCACCTATCTTCACGGTAGCACCCGACTCTTTAAATCGCCAATTCCAATGTGGACAAGGATTCTCTAACTACCAAGTTTGAGTCGCAAGGAACCAGATCGTCATCACTCATTCCTATGCGAGAGTATCTTGACAACTGGTTTGGAAAAATTGCATCCGTTTCACACCGTCCACAGAGTACTCTATATAACTGTCTGCAGTCTCATCGAGTTGACCCTGATATTCTTTCTGTAAAAACTGATTAAAATTGCCCACCGTCCTGAGTGGTTCCTGTAGATCGTGAGAAGCCATCCTTGCAAATGCTCCAAATCAGAATTAGACAGTTCCAGTCGTTCGGCTTACTCTTGCAACTCGGCTGTTATATCATCAGCATACGCAATTGCTTTTCTATTTGCTTTGTCATAATAAGAAAAAGAAAAAGCATGTAATATATAAAAATTCAACCGCTTCTGACATCGAAAAAGCGATTGAGGGACAGTTCAATTTCGGAATTTCCATTCTCGAGCGCCCGAAAATGTATCTCTCCACCATGATGCATCACAATTTGCTTGCAAATGGGTAGACATAAATTGCTGTTCATATTCTCTTTATTGATTTCCACATTGTTGAACAATTGAAACATGTCATCGCTAAAGGTGCCTGTGTAACCTTCTACGGTCGGCCGAATATGGAATTTCCATCGATCCAGTCCTCTGACGGTATCGATCTGTATATCGATGTGCTCATCTGATTTCCGGCGTTGAATTATGTGTTCAAAAATTCGAGCAAACAATGTGTGAATTTGATTTCGATCGCCAAACAGAGTCGGCGGTTCTTTTACAGACATAGAGATTGCTATGTTTTTGTGCGTTTTTCCTATTGCGGCTATTACTTCGTTCACTACGTGCACAAAATTAACCGGATTGAATCGCAACGGATGTGATGACAGTCGAGATAGAACCAAAATATAGCTCACCATGTCCTCACATTTTGTAATCGACTCCTGAACAATCTTTGCATAGTGTTCGGCATCTTCATTGAGTTCAGAAGGTAGGCTATTCAACAACAGCCGGTTAAATTCACGCACATGTCTAAGTGGGGCACTGAAATCGTGTGAGAACATATATAACATGTTGTTATAGTCTTCCAGTAAAAGTTCATACTGTGCGTAACTGACCTTCGTTGGAATTTCTTGGATTTTACTCATGATTTTCTGAACATCCTGATTGTTATATATTGCGCAAGTTAATCGACTACTATGCTGAGACTCCTTGTAATTTGTTTCTTATCGTGGGTATTGAGACAGTAAATGTGCTACCAACGCCTGACGCACTCTCAAGGCCTATTGATCCTCCGTGTAACGCTATAATTTCTTTTGATATTGCAAGTCCCAGTCCAAGTCCGTGACTATCATACTCGATAGATTCATCAGCACTGGAAGAACGGACTTGATACAAGCGGTCAAACACGCAGTTGTGATATTTAGAATTTATACCACAGCCTGAATCTTTTACTGCAATCGTTACAAAATCAGCAGTTGGCTCAGAATGAGCTATTGCAATATCAATTTCACTTCCTGCCGGAGAAAACTTTATTGCATTTCCAATAAGGTTGTGCATAACCTGTGTTATTCGAATGGGATCGATCTCGATTTCCGGAACATCATGCATGCAATGAATATTTAGAGTAATACTGCGTTCCGCTGCTATGGTCTTCATTGAAGCACATGCTGCTTCGACCACGTTTGGAATAGCACATACTTTTTTATTTAATGTGTATTTTCCAGTTTCAAGTGTAGTTATATCCAACAGGTCATTGAGAGATGTTTTTATCTGATTACAACACTCATCAATTATCGTTAAGTACTCACGCTGCTCAATATTAACTGGACCGCAAATATCATCTAAAAAAAGACAAGTATATTGTTTTATCGCAGTAAGAGGAGTCTTTAGCTCGTGCGAAACAGATTGATAGAAACGCTCAATCTCTCTGTGTTTTTTCAACAATTCCTGATGATTTTCCCTAAGGGTACGATTCTGTTTGTCTATTGCATTGCGCAGTTTTTGCTTTTCAACGGCATTGTGTACTGTTCTATTTATAGACTCTTCGCTAAGATCCCCTTTACGCAAATAGTCAGCCGCCCCCATTTTCAAACACTCAACGGCGATAGACTCATTACCTTGACCCGTCAACATAATTATCGGTATTAGATTACGGGAAACCTCCAGTAACGAGATCAGAACATTCAACCCATTGTCGTGCGGCATGTTATAGTCCAGTAACACGCAATCATATTGATCCATCATTATTAATTCCACAGCCTCTGAACCGGTTTGAACAGCGCTGCAATTAATTTCGGTTTTTGTATTTGCGCACATGTAATGCCTGACCAACTCAATATCTCTCGGATCATCATCGATCATGAGAATACGTAAACCAGTTGCCTGAACAGGCTGAAAACTGTTCGGATTAATGTTGACTAGGGAAGTCACAATAGATACTCATCAAATTCACGCATTCGCAATTTATTTCACCGGCACTTGACATTATTTCGTCTCAACCACAGCAACACTTAACGTGGAATGTAACGTAACAGGTTATGTTGAAGACAACGGTATTGGGCAAACTACTGTGATGGATGTGGAAAATCAGCATCAAGAAAAGGTTAAGTCGACCCTTTGTCGGGTTCGAACCCTCTCTTGGCGTGCTTCTAGTTTCTATTGTTGGCTTATACTTGGATTCAGTATTTGTTCTAACATAAATGGCGGAGAGAGAGGGATTGGCTCGGCTTCGCCTCGGGGCTTCACCCCAACACGCTAGCGCGTGTTGCCCAAACGGCTTTGCCGTTTGTCGACCCTTTGTCGGGTTCGAACCCTCTCTTGGCGTGCTTCTAGTTTCTATTGTTGGCTTATACTTGGATTCAGTATTTGTTCTAACATAAATGGCGGAGAGAGAGGGATTGGCTCGGCTTCGCCTCGGGGCTTCACCCCAACACGCTAGCGCGTGTTGCCCAAACGGCTTTGCCGTTTGTCGACCCTCTATCGGGTTCGAACCCTCTTGAACCTACCCAGCAGCAACGGACACCGATTTAAGCTGCGTTTAATAACTCATA
>CAYMHU010000029.1:0-13144 GCA_964390335.1 uncultured Granulosicoccaceae bacterium
ATTGCATTGTCTCAATGTGTTTGGAATTAAAATCGATAACAGTTGCGGTGTATCCGGCGGAGCGCAGCATACGTTCAACAATACCGCCCACACGCCCGCGACCGGCAATGATAATTTGATTACTCTCTTCGATTGCATCGTGCTCTTCGGTTTGCAACTCTGAATATCGCGGCGCAATGATGCGATCGTACGCAATGAACAGTATAGGCGTTAATAACATGGAGCCCGCAACCACCAGCAACAAGACATCCGCAACGTTTGACGGTATAACCGAGTTGGCAACCGTGAACGATAACAACACAAATCCGAACTCACCTGCCTGTGCAAGCCCCAGTGAAAATAACCATCTATCTGCACCTTTGATTTTGAAGATGATGGCAAGTGCATAAAGAACCGCAAACTTCACCAAAATAAGTAATACGGTTAATGCGATTACCATAAAAAGGTTCTCGCTCAATAATTGGAAATTGATGCCTGCGCCAACCGTAATAAAAAACAGACCGAGCAACAGCCCCTTAAATGGGTTGATATCAGCTTCAAGTTCGTGCCGGTATTCGCTGTTGGCCAGTACCACACCTGCCAAAAAGGTACCCAATGCGGGTGACAAACCCACTAGAGTCATTAATAACGAAATACCAATGACCATTAAAAGCGCGCTGGCTGTAAACAGCTCACGCAAATTGGCAGAGGCAATAAACCGGAACATGGGACGGGTTAGGTAGCTACCACCCAGCACCACAACCGCGATGGCAATAACGTTAACCAAAGCCACTTGCCACCCGCGCAAACCATCCACAAGGCTCATACTGTGTCCATGATCATCGGCCGCCTCAGCACCATGCGCACCTGCTACCGCCGCATCACCAAGATTCATAAGCTCTGGCA
The DNA here is from genome assembly GCA_964390335.1 of uncultured Granulosicoccaceae bacterium. Taxonomy (GTDB): domain Bacteria; phylum Pseudomonadota; class Gammaproteobacteria; order Granulosicoccales; family Granulosicoccaceae; genus Granulosicoccus. Next base: position 886 of record CAYMHU010000029.1, read on the forward strand.
TAGCCAATAATGGAATGAGTGCCAACATCGGGATAACAGCGATATCCTGAAACAGCAACACAGAAAAACTCGATTGCCCGCCATCGCTCTTCATCAAACCTTTTTCATCCAGGGTTTGCAGCACAATGGCAGTTGACGATAACGACAACACCAAACCAATCGCAACAGCGATACTCCATGGTTGCTTAAACAACAATGCAATACCCGTTGCAAGCGCGACCGTTAGCACAACTTGCCCACCACCCAAACCAATGAGTTTGCCGCGCATTTCCCATAGCCGTTTGGGCTCTAACTCCAAGCCGACAAGGAACAGCATCATGACAACGCCAAACTCGGCGAAGTGCTGAATGGAAATGACATCAACGTTCAGGAATGCGAGTAACGGGCTAATAACAATGCCCGCGATGAGATAACCAAGAACCGACCCAAGCCCAAGCCTTGATGCAATGGGCACAGCAACGACACCGGCCACAAGAAATATGAATGCTAAAAGCAGAAAGTCGGTCATTGTTTTTCTCTAGTTGAAGTAGATTCTAGACCATGACCTTAACAAGTTAACATTGAAGTTAACGTCACATAGCTAGTTTATCAACCGTTGCACCGCCAGCACTCAAAGCCGCATCTTCGCTAACGAGCGCGCTACGGCCAGTTATCTCATCTATTAAAATGAACTGTCCCGAATCGGTTAATCCAACTAACTGATCTCTAAAAAAAGCCAAACCCCAAACGTCCACAAATCCGGTATCACCGATAACAGTAGATTCACCTGTGACAACATTGATCATAACCAGCGAATCGGTTGCTTGACCAGCTAATTTTACTGTGCCAAACAGAATACCCTCTTCATCGGGAACGATGACTAAGTCTCCGGAACTAAATGCGTCGGACGGATATTGACCTACAAATGATACCGCTTTACTCGCAGGGTCAAATGAAAAAATATTTCCCTGAATGTCTGCCGAATACAATACTCCATCATGCCCCTCTAACGCATTAGCACCAGAATAACCGTGAAACCCAATAGAAGTAGCGTCACCTGTCTCCACATCTAATTCATAAACTTGTTCCGTGTCAATGCCGTACAGCTTGAATCCTAAAAAGGCAATATCCGTAAGCGACTCGCCGGTACTGCCGACAACTCTGACATTTCCCGTATCCAAAGCAACCGAACTTAACGTTGAGTTTGATGAGAAATCAGCAAAGTAAATGGTTCTTGCCTCTTCAGCGTTCTCACCATTTACTGCTTCAATACAAATAGATTTTGGCTCTGAAATGTTAGTGTTGATATCGCCCACCGCTATTTCATAACAATGAATTTCACCACCAGTAGGTAAAGACACATTGAATACAACTGTTTGCTGATTAACACTACCGTCATACTCCGCACTTAAGCTAAACGATAGATGTTCATTGGCATTTCTTTGCCCTATGTACAACGCACTCAATGATGCGGATACTTTGTATCCGAGCTCAATTTGTACAACGGAATCCAGAGAAACCTCAACAGCACCCGGAGCACTAAAAATTTGTGGCTGTTCTAAGTTGTTTGATGGGGTAGGCATCGGAGCGTCAATGAGACTAGGGATCTGCTCTCCAATTCGAAAACTCACCGTGTCATCAAAGACTGGTACCGAGCCTAAACCGGAATCATTGCCGCTATCAGAAGTTCCGCCACACGCAACGAGTAAAGTCGAGAATAATGCAGCGATCAAAAATATTCTCATGTTCAACTTAGTAATATCCATTTGACTTTTCAATTCGACAATTTCAACACAAATGGTGGAACATTAATAGGCGTTAAAACCGGGCAAATAGCGCCAACGATTTTCCGTCGCTGATCTAAGCTGGCGATGACAGATTACCTTGGCTTTAGACTGACTGTCCAAAGAATCAATATGATTTGGTGGAGCTAGGTGGGATGATCGGGGCCGCCTAGGTGGGGCGGCCATCCGTCGCTGACCTGGTCGGCGGTGGCAGATCGCGTTGGTTTGAAACTTATGAGAAAATGAAACGAAGTAATTTGATGGAGCTAGGCGGGATGATCGGGGCCGCCTAGGTGGGGCGGCCATCCGTCGCCTACCTAGGTCGGCGGTGGATGAGTATCGTAAAGTTCGAACTGCTCGATTTGTATCGGAGTAGATTGGTGGAGCTAGGCGGGATCGAACCGCCGACCTCTTGCGTGCCACGCAAGCGCTCTCCCAGCTGAGCTATAGCCCCACGAAGTGGAGCCGAGAAGATTAGAGCTCGGCGCTCCGTCTGTCAAGCTTCCGGAGTACTTTCACACACAGCAATAGCCGCAACGATTCGCTCAAGCGAGGGCTGCTTGCCAATCAGTGCTAATGTTTGATCCATGCCCGGTGACGCCGTGCCGCCTGTAACGGCTAAGCGTAACGGTTGCCCCAACTTACCAAAGCCAATGTCCAGCTTGGCGACTGTGTCTTCCAATACTGCTTGGATCGCAGCCGGTTGCCAGTCGTCCAATGCCTGTAATGCATCGCTTAACGATTTGAGCACAGGTGCTGTGCCAGGCTTAAATTGCTTCTTCGCCGCTTTCTCATCGTACGCAGTCGGTGCGATATAAAAATAACCGACCGATGCAGCCATCTCGTTTAGATTCTTTGCTCTGTCGCGTAGTAAGTTACACACATCGGCAAACGCAGGCCCGTCGTTAATGTTAATCCCTACGGCAACATACGGCGCAACCGCTGCGGCTAATTCATCGGACGGTGTGGACTGCATATAGTGCTGACTGACCCAATCAAGCTTTTTATTATCAAACACTGAACCTGATCGATTAACGGCTTCCAATGAAAACAGGGAAATCATTTCATCCAGCGTAAACAGTTCTTGATCTTGATGAGACCAACCCAAACGCACTAAGTAATTCAGTAATGCTGATGGTAAGTAGCCATCTTCTTTGTACTGCATAACGCTGACTGCACCATGGCGTTTTGATAAACGCTTACCGTCTTCACCAAGAATCATGGGCAAATGCGCATAGACAGGTAATTCTGCACCCAGCGCTTTTAGAATATTAATTTGGCGCGGTGTGTTATTCACATGATCATCACCTCGAATCACGTGCGAAATCCGCATGTCCATATCGTCTACGACGACGGTCAAGTTATATGTGGGGGTGCCGTCGGAGCGCATAATGATTAAATCATCAAGCTCGGTGTTATCAATAACTATCTCGCCCTTCACCGCATCGTTGATAACCACCGAACCTTCCAGCGGGTTTTTAAACCGCACCACTGGCTCTACACCTTCAGGTGGTGTATCGGTTCGATCTCGCCAGTAACCGTTGTAGCGTGGCTTTTGCTTATTTGCCATGGCTTCTTCGCGCATGGCATCGAGCTCTGCTGGCGTGCAATAGCAATGGTATGCCTGGCCTGACTCCATTAGCTGCGCAACGACTTCTCGATAACGATCAAATCGCTGGGTTTGGTAAAACGGACCTTCATCGTAGTCGAGTCCCAGCCATTGCATGCCATCTAGAATCGCTTGTACAGACTCTTCGGTGGAACGCTCACGGTCGGTATCTTCAATGCGTAGTACCAATTCACCCCCGTGCTGCTTAGCATAGAGATAGCAAAAAAGAGCGGTTCTGGCCCCGCCGATATGTAAATATCCGGTGGGACTGGGTGCAAATCGTGTTCGAACTGACATTAGCTGGAAAGTGTGTAAACTGACTCGCGGATTGTAGCAAAGCTCATCCGGTATACTCACAACAGAGCCATTATTTATCGATTTTCATGAGCAGTGCATTGAACGAATCCGAACAATTGCAACCCCGATGGTACTCTCAGGCCCAATCGGTGGTGGGTCATGTGCGCAAAATCAATGAAGATGCGTTTTTAGATGCGCCTGAATTAGGCTTGTGGGTTGTAGCCGATGGCATGGGTGGCCATAGTCGCGGAGATCGAGCCAGCCAAACCATTATTGCCCGCCTAAGCAGTTTCTCACCATCCGACTCGCTTAGAACCGATGTGGAAAATATCGCCGAGCGTCTGGATGATGCTAACGACTTTTGCCGCCAGCAAGTGCGCGGACAAGTCATGGGCAGTACGGTCGCGTTGTTATACATCCGGGATGAACAGGCGTATGCCATCTGGGCCGGAGACAGCCGCATATATCGTTTGCGTAACAACGAACTCACGCAACTAACGGAAGATCACTCCCTGGTACAGGAGCTGGCCCGATTAGGTGACTTGACGGAGGAAGAAGCCGAAGATCATCCATCATCGAACGTCATTACGCGCGCAGTCGGTGTTGCCGATTTGCTCGATTTGCAAACCCGCAAAGTGGAACTGCAAGCAGGAGATCGGTTTTTATTGTGCAGTGACGGTGCGTTTAAAGATGTGAAAAAACATGAAGTGGCAGCGAACTTGTCGCTGCCCTCCATGGAACAGGCACTAGATAAAATAGTGCAACTTGCCCTACGCCGCGGTGGCACCGACAACATTACGGCTATCGTGGTTCAGCTAAGTACGGTTTAATAAGCAGGTTAACTGAACGCCTTATAAACAACAAACCTTAATGCACCGCAACCTGAGCCGGTACCACTTCCTGGCTATCGAACGTCAACGCGCCATCCACTAAATTAACGTATACCTTTTCACCGGGTGCAAACTTACCACCCAATATGAGTTGCGCCAACGGATTCTCGACTTCCTGCTGAATCGCACGCTTTAACGGACGAGCGCCATATACCGGATCGAAACCAGCATCACCGATAAAGTCTAATGCATCGTCACTGACCACAAGCTCTAATGAGCGTTCCTGTAAACGCTTAGCCAGTTGATTCATTTGAATGCCACAAATCATGCGGATGGTTTCGCGTGACAACGGTTTAAACACCACCGACTCATCTATACGGTTTATAAACTCAGGCCGGAAATGCTGGCCCACGATTTCCATAACCGCATCCTTCATTTGCGCATACTCACCGCTTTCGGCTAAATCCTGTATGGCATGACTACCTAAGTTGGATGTCATGACAATCACAGTATTACGAAAATCGACCGTTCGACCCTGTCCGTCGGTTAAACGTCCATCATCTAACACTTGCAACAGAATATTAAATACATCACTGTGAGCTTTTTCCACTTCATCGAGCAAGATAACCGAATACGGTTTACGTCGAATGGCTTCGGTTAAGTAGCCACCTTCCTCATACCCAACATAGCCCGGAGGCGCTCCGATCAATCTGGCCACCGAATGCTTCTCCATAAACTCAGACATATCGATCCGCACCATGGCATCGCTGTCTTCAAACATGAAGTTGGCTAACGTTTTGGTTAATTCAGTTTTACCCACACCTGTTGGCCCTAAGAATAAGAACGACCCAATGGGGCGCTTGGGATCGGACAAACCAGCACGCGAACGTCTGATGGCATCTGATACGGCCTCAACCGCTTCATCTTGACCCACCACATGTTTACTCAGCTCCGACTCCATACGTAGCAGCTTCTCTTTTTCACCTTCCAGCATCTTGCTAACCGGTATGCCGGTCCACTTGGAAACCACCTCGGCAATTTCATCGCTGTTAACTTTATTACGCAATAGCTGCATGTCGTCTTGATCGGCATCATCCGATGCTTCAGCCAAGCGTTTTTCCAGTTCGGGAATTTGCCCGTACTGAAGCTCAGACATACGCGCAAGATCACCTGCTCGGCGCGCAGTTTCAAGTTCGGTTCGCACACGTTCAAGCTCTTCCTTAACCGTGTTAGCCCCTTGCACAGATGCTTTTTCAGCATTCCAAATTTCTTCGAGATTAGCGTAGTCTTTTTCAACGGTTGCAATGTCTTCATCGAGCACCGCTAAACGTTTCTTTGAAGCATCATCGGTTTCTTTTGCCAGTGCTTCACGCTCAATTTTTAATTGGATAACTCGCCGCTCTAATTTATCAAGCTCTTCTGGTTTGGAATCAATTTCCATTCGAATGTGCGATGCTGCTTCATCAATAAGATCGATGGCCTTATCCGGTAGCTGGCGATCACTGATATACCGGTGCGATAATGTAGCCGCCGCAACGATCGCAGGGTCGGTAATATCCACGCCGTGATGCACTTCGTACTTTTCTTTCAAGCCACGCAAAATTGCAATCGTGTCTTCTACGCTGGGTTCATCCACCAGAATTTTCTGGAAACGTCGTTCCAGTGCAGCGTCTTTCTCAACGTATTGTCGGTACTCATCGAGCGTGGTTGCGCCAATACAATGCAGTTCTCCTCGCGCAAGCGCAGGCTTTAACATGTTGCCCGCATCCATTGAACCTTCTGCTTTACCTGCACCAACCATGGTGTGCAGTTCATCAATAAACAGAATCACCTGCCCTTCTTGTTTGGCCAGGTCGTTCAGTACCGCTTTCATGCGCTCTTCAAAGTCGCCACGGAATTTTGCGCCGGCAATCAATGACCCCATATCGAGCGACAGTACGCGCTTATTTTTCATGCCTTCCGGCACTTCGCCATCGACTATGCGTTGCGCGAGGCCCTCAACCAATGCCGTTTTACCCACACCGGGTTCGCCAATAATAACGGGGTTATTTTTTCGTCGACGCTGTAGCACTTGGATAGCACGGCGAATTTCATCGTCACGGCCAATAACCGGATCGATCTTGCCCTGCTCTGCACGTTCGGTTAAATCGATTGTGTACTTTTCCAGCGCCTTGCGTTGGTCTTCTGCATTTGGATCGTTTACGGGATCGGAACCGTGCACATCTTCGATGGTTTTTTCCACGGCCGCAAGATTAGCCCCGTATTTAATGAGTAACTCGGCTAACGAATTTTTCTTATCATCGAGTGCAGCCACCACAAATACTTCAGATGAAATGTATTGATCGCCACGCTTTTGAGAACGCTTGTCGGTTAAATTAAGTAATCGGTTTAGCTCATTGGATACATGCAGCTGACCTGAGCCACCATCAACTTGTGCCATGTTGTCTAGCAAGGTATCCAGGCTGGCACGTAGGCCATTGACGTTTACACCGGATTGCGCAAGCAATGGGCGTACGCCACTACCATCCTGATCAAGGAAAGCTGCCATTAAATGTGCAGGTTCAATAAACTGATGGTCGCGACCCAAAGCCATGGATTGCGCTTCTTGTAGTCCCAGCTGAAACTTGCTGGTCAGTTTGTCCATTCTCATTAGAATTCCCCTTGGAAACCCACTGTATTACGATGTCTTAAACATGGAGTCCAACCGCTGCAATTCAAGCATTCGCCGATCAACGCTTGGTTCAATTCGGGCAATTGGTGGGTTTGTGCTAACTGATCCATACGTAGGTGGCCATTCGACCGGTCTTCACGCCGTCACGACGATAAGAATGAAATAGATCGGATTGTGTGTAAGTGCAATAGTCACCACCGGATATTTGTACATCGTGGTTTCGCTCAAGGCAATTACGCGCGAGCTGAAAGATATCGGCCAGAAATTTCCCCGATGTGCCGGATTCAAATGCAGCCTCGTTAGCGTTGTTCACATTAACAAAGGCTTCACGAACTTCAGGACCGACTTCGAATGTGCGTGGTCCTATTGCTGGCCCTAACCATGCGAATAATGAATCTTCGACTGAGAATTTTGCCAGCGCTACGTCAAGCACACCTGCCGCTAGTCCTTTCCAACCAGCATGCACCACACTGACCGCCGTACCTGTGGCATTACTAATCACCACGGGTAAACAATCGGCCGTGACAACGCACAATACCTGCCGAGTGTTAGTGGTATAGCTGCCATCTGCAGCCGTGTTTTGCGCAGTAAGCTGCTTAAGCCCTTCAGAATTATCGGCATCAATAACGTTGGTGCCATGCACTTGATTTAACCATAAGGGCTCAACGGATAGCTGTAAAGCGCGCGCGACCTTCCCGCGATTGCTGCGTACATGACCTTGATTATCGTTAACGTGTAAACCCAGATTTAACGCATCAAACGGTGCGTGACTAACACCACCCACGCGAGTGCTTGAGAACACATTGACAGTGGGTAAATGCGACCAATCAGGCTGGATAAAGTGTAAGCCATCGATATGCGTTTCGATTGTTTGTGCGTCTGCCATTTTTAATCACTCGTGCGCCTGTGTTTGCTGCAAATGAGCCAACAAACCGGCAAAGTCTGCTGGCGGGTCTGCGCGATATTGAAGTTCACGGTTATCCAACGGATGCTGCAAACCCAGTTGCCATGCGTGCAAGGCCTGTCGATTAAACGTTTGAACCTGTTTGGCTAATTCAGCCGATACCCGCACACGCGGCGGATTCCGGGAACCGTATACGGGATCGCCTAACAGAGGGTGTCCAAGATGCGTCATGTGTACACGGATTTGATGTGTTCGACCCGTTTCAAGCGTGACTGCCACCAATGCGCACTGATCAAATCGTTGCACCACCTGAAAATGGGTGCGAGCCGGCTTACCGCCACGTACCACCGCCATGCGTTTACGATCTTTTGGATGGCGACCAATGGGTTCATCGATGGTTCCTGCATCAGGCACATCACCCCACGCAATGGCCAGATACTCACGCGATACTTCACGTTGCTGAAGCCGTTCTACCAACTGAGCATGTGCTTTGAGAGTACGCGCCACCACACACAAGCCGGAGGTGTCCTTATCTAATCGATGCACGATACCGGCTCTTGGCACTTGACGCAGTGCCGGTTCCAAATGCAATAACGCATTCATTAACGTACCGGTGCGATTACCGGGTGCGGGATGCATGACCAGCGAAGCGGGTTTGTTGACAATATAAAATTGCTCATCGGTGTGTATCAGTGACACCGGAATGTCTTCCGGTTCAATGCGCGCAGCACCATTGGCCCAAGTCTCCTCCCAGGTATCCGCTGCGGCATCGGGTGGCAACAACAGCAGAATCTCCTCACCGCCAACCAGCTTATCGCTGGTTCGCCGTTGCACGCCGTCTACAGTCAGAAATCCGCGTTTAATCCAGTCTTGCAGCCGACTTCGCGAATAATCGGAGAATAGTTTTGCCACAACCGCATCAAATCTCGAGCCGGCAGCACTGGCAGGTGCGATGATTTTTTGCGGCTTTTCGCTGTCGCTGCGTTGTTCGACCTGCATAAATAACCGATACCGGGTTATAGAGTGGAAAGAAAGCGGGCTTCGTCGCGCTTGCGTCAGGCGCAACGTCGCAAATTCGCTATACTTTTTACATGATAAACCACGAATCCAAGCGAATCGCACTGGCCCTCGTTTTAGTGGCCGGTTTGGCGCAATCAGCATGCTCGACAACTGAGCAGGTATCTCCGGAATCCAGTTCGGCTGAACAGCTGTACAATTCAGCGAAACGATCGCTGAATCAGGGTGACTTTCTGACCGCAGTCAGCACGTTTGAAACCCTGGGCGCTCGCTTCCCGTTCGGCAACTTCACGCAGCAAGCCCAGCTCGACATTACCTACGCCTACTACAAGCAGGATGAACACGACAATGCGATAGCGTCTGCAGATCGCTTTATAAAGCTGTATCCGCGCAGCGAAAACGTCGATTATGCTATTTACATGAAGGGTTTAAGCCATTTCGCGCGTGGCAGCTCTTTTATGGAAAGAATCTTCCCGCGCGATATGTCCAAGGTTAACCAAAACTGGTTACGGGCATCGTTTGCCGAGTTCGATTCCCTGGTGCGCCAATACCCGCAGAGCGAATACGTTGCCGATTCTCTGGAACGCATGGAGTATTTACGCAACCAAATGGCTAAACACGAACTTGCCACAGCGCAGTTCTATTACGATCGTGGCGCCATGGTAGCGGCGATCAATCGTGTTAGTTATCTGCTGGAGCATTTTGACGGCTCAAAACACGTACCGAATGCGCTGGCACTCATGGCAACGGCTTATGAGTCGCTTGGCCAACCCGAATTGCAACAAGAAACGCTACGCACCCTTGCGTTAACGGAACCCAAGCATCCGGCGCTAAAATAACCATCGCCACGCCCGAACGGCATTTGGCGCAGCTAATAGCGCCAGAAACCCACTTCTGACGCCATTTCGTGGTCTGCTTCTTGCTCAGCAGTTAGGTGTTTTCAGGCTTAAGGCCGCAACCTTTATTGGACTGTGAGCATACCCACTGACCCCAAGCAACAGCGAGCAGATATCACTGCGCCTCCGCAACCGGACGCGCAATCGTTTCGGCTATTCAGTCAATACCGTCTGTTTTTGATAACAGCGCTTGCGGCTGTGTTCTATTTATCACCCGCACAAAGCATCCTCGGCCAGCGAGATGCACTGTTATTTGAAGTGTCACTGCTGGGTTATCTGGTTACCGCGCTCGGATTTATCTACTTACAAAACATCAGCTGGTCCTCAACCCAAACACGATTATATCTACAACATTACCTGGACATCGCGTTCATCTGTTTAATGATGTATGCCAGCGGGGGCGTGCAAAGTGGTTTTGGCACGCTGCTGATCATCACTATTGCACTGCTGAGCCAATTGAACAGCGCGCGTTACGCCCTGTACTTTGCATCACTTGCCTGTGTACTCATTCTGTTAGAAGAACTGTTTGCAAAACTGTTAATTAATCCCGCAGCAGCCAGCTTTGACAGGACAGCACTACTGGGCTCAATTCTGATCGCAGTGGCGTGGTTGTTCACGGTGCCGGTTAGAAAGCTCGCTTCGCGCACCATGACGCCCGCCACAAAAGAGCGCGCGGGTCTAAACATCGAACAAATAGCCAAACTGAATGAAGAAATTATCCGTGAGCTAGATTCAGGCGTCATGGTGATCGATTCGAACAATCAGATTCAGCTAATCAACGATATGGCACGTACGCTGATTGGGTGCGAATTTAATCCATTGCCAGCGCACGTTGGCCGAATTTGCAGTCCGTTATTGGAAAGTTTGAACAATGTTCGTCATGGTTCAGCGAACGCTGTGCCGTTTGATATTGATGCTACCGGAATCACCGTTTTACCACAATTTATACCCCTATCATCGGGTGCAATGTTAGTGAAATTGGATGATCACGCCATTATAAAGAAACAGTTTCAACAACTGAAATTGGCATCACTTGGCCGCCTGTCAGCCAGCATTGCACACGAGATACGTAACCCATTGGGTGCCATCTCACATGCAATACAGTTGTTGCAAGAGTCCAACACAATGGATGAAGCGGACGCCGAGCTTTTATTTATTGCCTACAAACACACTAATCGTATTGATCGCATTGTTGACGATATTCTGCAGTTATCTATGCGTAAACAGGTGAGCTACCTGCCCGTTGATTTAAATGATCAACTTACCCGGTTTTGTGAACGTTTTATCTCAGAAAATGGCTTACCTGAAGGTCAGATCACACTGAACAGTGAACCCAATCTGATTGCAAGCTTCGACCCCGAGCATCTTGATCAAGTGCTGTGGAACCTGTGTGCAAACGCACGCCGTCACAACCACGGCAATACAGTGAACATCACCATCAGTAGTTGGATAGCGCAACAAGGTGAAATTGTTGTTGATATTGTGGATGATGGAAAAGGTATTGCCGATATTCACCGTGAACAACTGTTCGAACCCTTCTACTCCACTCATCACGATGGCGCAGGACTGGGTTTATACATCATCCGCGAGTTGTGCGAATTAAATAAAGCCAGCATAGATTGTATTGACCGGGATGCGGGCGCTCACTTTCGACTAACTCTGAGCTCCGCTCAGCAAATGGCGGCCTGATATGACCGCCACTGCACTTATTATTGACGATGAACCGGATATTCGCGAACTGCTGGCAATGACGCTTGCGCGCATGGGTTTGGATTTCCACACTGCAGCGAACCTGGAAGAAGCCAGACAATTATTATCAAACTACGAATTTGATGTGTGCTTGACAGATATGCGCCTACCCGATGGCAATGGCGTAGATTTTGTGCGCTACATCGTGTCCGCTCAACCACGATTACCTGTTGCTGTGATAACCGCACATGGCAATATGGAGGCTGCTGTTGATGCCATGAAAAACGGAGCTTACGATTTTGTATCGAAGCCTGTGGATATTCAGCAACTCAGACAACTGGTGGTGCAAGCGGTAGCGCTTAATGCGAATGAGCAAAAGCAGTCGGCATCTAACGACCCGGTTCATTCACACGATGGTTCCAATGCCAATGATGATGTAGCAAACCAGCCCGATAACGCGAGCCTGCCAATACAAAATCAACAAGCAAACGATCAAAACCTCGAAGCTGTTGACAAAAATTCCGGGCAAGCAAACCCAGCCTCCATTAGTAATTTACTGGATTTATCCGGCCGTAAATCTGAA
>CAYMHU010000029.1:13244-47169 GCA_964390335.1 uncultured Granulosicoccaceae bacterium
AGCAAACCCAGCCTCCATTAGTAATTTACTGGATTTATCCGGCCGTAAATCTGAACACAAAACACCTATCAAGCCGATTAATAGCCAGAAATTAATTGGTCAATCCAGTGCTATGCAATCTTTGCGACTAATGATCGCCAAAGTAGCCCGCACCAATGCGCCAATCTGGATTACCGGGGAATCAGGTACAGGTAAAGAGTTAATTGCAACACTTATTCATGAGAATAGTGCGCGCGCTGAGAAACCATTCGTTGCTATAAACTGCGGCGCTATTCCATCTGAGTTAATGGAAAGTGAATTGTTTGGGCATCTGAAAGGCAGCTTTACGGGTGCTGCAAGCGACAGTGAAGGATTGTTCCGACGCGCGCATGGCGGCACCTTATTTCTAGACGAAGTTGCTGAGCTTCCACTGCAAATGCAAGTCAAGTTACTCAGGGCCATCCAGGAACGCAGCGTTCGTCCCGTTGGCGGCAACGAAGAAATTCCGGTTGACGTGCGCATACTCAGCGCAAGCCATAAAGACTTAGTCTCTGAAGTGGAAGCTGCAAGATTCAGGCATGATTTGTACTACCGGCTGAATGTGATTAGCCTTGAGTCACCCAGTTTGCGAGAGCGCAAAGAAGATATACCAGCGCTTTGTTCGTTTGTGTTATCCAAACTAAAAGCACAGAATGCTGCTATTCCCAAAAACGGCTTAAGCGATGAAGCGTTAACGGCACTAACCAACTATCCTTTTCCAGGCAACGTGCGTGAGCTCGAAAACTTGTTGGAACGCGCAGTTGCACTGGTAGACAACGATATTATCGAGGCTGACGATCTAAACCTACAAACTCAAAAAAAGGAGCGCACTCAAGCAACAGTGACGGACGGTAAACTAACCGACGAAAAAACGCAAATCATGAAAACACTTGAATCCACACGCTGGAACCGGAAAGCGGCGGCTCAAAAACTGGGGATAACCTATCGTCAACTGCGATATCGAATTCAGCAATTAGGTATTAACGAAGATTCTGAATAAAAAATTATTAGCTTTGTACGTTAAAACAGGTCGAAGCAATCAATTTGTCATTCGGGTGACAAAGTTGTTGTCACTTATTGACAAAAGTGTCACTCCGCATTGATAACCAGGTCACTGAGAAGCAGTTCTCATCAATCATATGTGCTTGTTTTACTTATGTTTTAAGCATGTCTAATTGTAAACACTGGTCTGGCACAGCAAATGCACTTAACCCCATAGACGTCGTGACGATAACACGTCTATAGGTTTGGCTTGACAACAAATCTATAACTACAACTTTTTAAGTCTCTGGAGATAAACCTATCATGGTTAAAGTTCAAAAAGGTTTTACATTAATCGAATTAATGATCGTAATCGCGATCATCGGTATTCTTGCAGCTGTTGCTGTACCTCAGTATTCTCAGTACACAAAGCGTGCTAAGTTCTCTGAAGTAAAGCTTGCTGTTTCACCAATCAAATCAGCTGTTGAGCTTTGCTTCCAGCGTAACGCTGGTGCAGCTGACTGTGGTACTACTAACCCAACTACAGTAACTAGCGGTGTTAACTCTGAAATGTTAGCTCGAGCAGCTTCTGCAACTCTAGTCGAAGAAGTTACTCTGGACAATGCCGGTGGTGCACCAACTATCACTGCTATTCCAGTTGATGGCGCAGAGGGCTTCAAGACTGCTGATGAGTACATCATCACTGCAGTGCTTGCTACTATCGCTGGTGAAAGCACAATCACTGATTGGGAAGAATCAGGTGCCGCTTGCACAACAGAAGGCTACTGCTAGAAACAGCTTGATCGAAACGTAGTAAAAAAGCAGTATATTTCAGGGCCGATCAATTTATTGATCGGCTTTTTTCGTTCTAAAACTAGGGTTATTAAGACAGGCTTAGCACATGTTGAATTCAAAATTGCAGATAGACAATAGTTCAACGAGCAAAGGATTTACTCTAATAGAATTAATGATTGTAATTGCTATTATCGGTATTCTTGCAGCGATTGCAGTACCGCAATACAGCACATACACCAAGCGTGCAAAGTTCAGTGAAGTTAAATTGGCAGCTGGAATGATAAAAACCGCTATTGAGCATTGTTACCAACTTTCAACCGGCGTGGATGCGTGTAATGTTTCCGCCCCAAGTCCTACCACTCTTGGACAAGTCAGCGACGCTACTCTTGATAGAGCCGCTAGCGCCAAGCTAGTACAAAGCGTGCAGCTAACTGGTTTAACTACCCCGATAATTGAGGTTGCTGCTGCAAACGATGAAGGATTCAATGGTGAGACCTATATTTTGACTGGAAGCCTTACGGGAACGGCTGGGGTCGACAGGCATGTTCAAAGTTGGTCTGAATCAGGGACGGCCTGTACAGCAGGTTGGTGTTAGTCAATCTAAGAGTTAAACAAGCTCATAAATAACTCTATATGCCGTGTTCAATATGGTTAATAATTTGTTAGCTATTACTCATTTCTCACACTTTGAACAGAACTCATTTTTGCGTCGAACCTAACAAATTCATTTCTGTTTAAATTTCCATTCCAAAAACTTTAGCACTGCTCATTTCTGCCGATGCATATAACAGGAGTGTCATTATCGACACCAGAACTCAGGAAATTGATGTGAGCGAAAATACACCTCAGAATGCGACACTAAGTGGCTTAGCCAGACAACTTGTGAACCAAAAACTGGTGACTGAAGAAGCAGCCATGGAAGCGGTCAAAGCAGCGGAAGATCCAAAGGTTACTTTGATCACTGCACTTACAGAGTCCAGTGATATTACTGCTAGAGCTATATCTCAAAGCATATCCGCTGACTTTGGTCTCCCGTGTTATGACCTGTCAACTTTGGAGCCAAGTAGCATACCAGCAGAGTTTGTAACAGAAGATCTAATTGCTACTCATAACGCAGTGCCGATAGCGCGCAGAGGTGCAAAGCTGTTTATCGCTATTTCGGACCCAACAAACAGTGAACCTCTAGACAAATATAAGTTTACATCTGGACTGAGTGTTGAAGCAGTTGTTGTAGAAGATGACAAATTACAGGACTTACGCAAAGGTGTAATGGATGGTAACTCTGCTTTGTCTGAAGGTCTTGATGATAGTTTTGATCTTGAAGTAGAAGGTGGTGACGAAGGTGCAGAAAAAGATGACGATAGTAACGAGCTTGATGAAACGCCTGTAGTACGCTTCGTCAACAAAGTACTACTAGATGCTATTAAACGCGGCGCCTCAGATATTCACATTGAACCATATGAAAAAGAATTTCGCATTAGATTTCGCATAGACGGCATCCTAGAAGAAGTCGTTAACCCACCGCTGAGCATGGCGACCCGTCTTACCGCACGTATAAAGGTAATGTCTCGTATGGACATTTCCGAAAAAAGGATACCTCAGGATGGTCGTATCAAACTGAAGATATCCAAAACTAAGGCCATTGATTTCCGAGTGAACACATGCCCCACACTGTTCGGAGAAAAAACGGTTCTGCGTATTCTCGATCCGAGCAGCGCTCAATTAGGGATTGATGCACTCGGTTACGAACCAGAGCAAAAACAACTGTACTTGGATGCATTAGCCAATCCATATGGCATGATCCTGGTTACCGGACCTACTGGTTCGGGTAAAACTGTTTCTCTTTATACTGGTTTGAACATTCTTAACGAACCAGACACCAACATCTCTACTGCAGAAGACCCCGCTGAAATTAACTTGGCCGGTATTAACCAGGTTAATGTTAACCCTAAAGCGGGACTAACCTTTGCAGAAGCATTGAAAGCGTTTCTACGACAGGATCCAGACGTGATCATGGTTGGTGAGATTCGAGACCTCGAAACTGCGAGTATCGCAATCAAAGCCGCACAGACCGGTCACCTAGTACTATCAACACTACACACGAACGATGCCCCACAAACCTTGGGTCGTTTGATCAATATGGGTGTTCCGCCATTCAACATTGCAACAGCGGTGAGCTTAATCATTGCACAGCGTCTCGCACGGCGTTTATGTGATTCATGTAAGACTCCTGATGATATTCCAAAGGAAACGCTGTTAGCGGAAGGATTTAAAGAAGAAGATTTGGATGGATTGGTTGTTCACAAAGCCGTTGGTTGTAAGAAGTGTAACGGCGGCTACAAGGGTCGAACTGGTGTTTATCAGGTTATGAAGATCAGCGAAGATATTGGCAAACTCATCATGGCTGGTGGAAATGCTATCGACATTGCAGCGCAAGCGAAGAAAGAAAATATACCCGACCTGCGTGACGCCGCACTCATGAAAGTCAAACAAGGCTTGTTAAGCCTCGAAGAAGCGAACCGGGTAACCAAGGACTAAACTATGGCTGCTGTATCCGCATCATCATCGAAGGTGTCAAAAGACAACCATTTATTTGAATGGGAAGGCAAAGACGCCAAGGGACAGAAACAAAAAGGATTGGCAACCAGTCCCAGCGCAGATCTGGTTAAAGCAAAACTTCGTCGCCAAGGGATTGTTGCGCCTAAGGTTAAGAAAAAGCGTAAAACCAGTGGCAAAGGCCAGAAGATCACGCCGGGCGATATCGCTATTTTTGCACGCCAGCTAACCACCATGATGGGGGCCGGCGTACCGATGGTGCAAGCGTTTGAGATTGTCGCGAACGGCATGGAGAATAAGTCCATGCGAGATATGGTACTGGGTCTAAAGTCTGAAGTAGAGTCAGGAAGTAACCTAACCAACTCACTTCGTAAATACCCTGATCAGTTTGACGATCTGTTTTGTAGTCTGGTTGAAGCAGGCGAGCAATCAGGTACTCTGGAAACGCTGTTAGGTGAAATTGCGAACTATAAAGAGAAGTCGGAATCGCTTAAAAAGAAAATCAAGAAAGCCATGACCTACCCTATAGCGGTACTGGTTGTAGCTTTAGTTGTTACGGCGATTCTGTTGGTATTCGTAGTACCACAGTTTGAAGCCCTGTTTTCTGGCATGGGTGGTGATCTGCCAGCCTTTACGCGAATGATTGTAAACGCGTCTGAATTTATGCAGGCTTATTGGTATGTCATGTTTGGTGGTGTCGGCGCTACTGTTTACATTTTCATTCAAGCCAAAAAACGATCAGTTAAGTTTTCTGCCTTCCTAGATCGCATCATGCTAAAAGCACCGGTATTTGGCGATATCGTTGTTAAAGCGGCCACCGCACGATTTGCCCGCACACTGTCCACAATGTCTAAGGCGGGTGTGCCCCTAGTGGAAGCCATGGACTCGGTTGCTGGCACAGCTGGCAATTCGGTATTCGAAAACGCTATCCTGAAAATGAAAGATGAAGCAGCGACGGGACAACGACTAACCACTTCCATAGAAAACTCCGGTTTGTTTTCCAATATGGTGACGCAAATGGTCGCCATCGGTGAGGAATCAGGTTCTATCGATGACATGCTTGGCAAGGTGGCTGACTACTACGAAGAAGAAGTAGACAACGCCGTGGACTCGATGACCAGCATGATGGAGCCCATGATTATGTCCTTCCTGGGTGTGGTCATCGGTGGTCTCGTTGTTGGTATGTACCTGCCGATATTCAAGATGGGTGACGCATTCTGATATGCTTGCACTTTTTTATCGGGTCAATTCCTGATGTATCTCATTGAAGCACTTCAAAACAACGCCGTACTTTTTTACGGCGTTGTTGCGTTTCTGGGCCTGTTTGTTGGCAGTTTCCTGAATGTGGTTATCTATCGCCTGCCCGTCATGATGGAAAACGAGTGGCGACAAGCCATGCAAGAAATGGCCGAGGCCGACAAAGCCAACGCGGAAAATACGGCTGCCACGCTTGCTACAACACAGGCCTCCGAGAGTCAAACCACTGAACCGCAGGCCAACGAGACTTTCAATCTATCAGTGCCGCGTTCGCGTTGCCCCAAATGTAATCAGCTGATTACATGGTGGCAGAATATCCCGGTTATCAGTTACCTGTTCTTGGGTGGCAAGTGTCACGGTTGTAAAACCCCAATATCGATTCGATACCCTGCTATCGAGGTTATAACCATGCTGTTGTCTCTGGCTGTGGCATGGCAATTTGGCCCAAGCTGGCAAACGGCACTCGGTATACTCACAACCTGGTTTCTGGTTGCCATGACCATGATCGATTTCGATCATCAATTACTGCCTGATAGCCTCACCCTGCCATTAATGTGGATTGGACTACTAGCCAGCTTAATACCCATTTTTGCCGACGTGCAATCAGCCGTAATCGGTGCAGCCGCCGGATACCTTGTGCTATGGATGGTGTTTCACCTATTCAAACTGATTACCGGAAAAGAAGGCATGGGCTATGGTGATTTCAAATTGCTTGCAGCCTTAGGCGCATTACTTGGTTGGCAAATGTTGCCCATGGTCATCTTGTTATCGTCGCTGGTTGGCGCCGTCGTTGGTATAACACTCATTGCTGTCTCAGGCCGCGATAAAAATATTCCGATTCCGTTCGGACCCTATTTAGCAGCCGCTGGTTGGCTGGCGATGATGTGGGGTGAACAGATAACCAATGCCTACCTTGGATTATTCGCGGTATAACTTGCCTACTGACGTCTGAGCAGGGGTTCATCCGCTTGGGCTGAGTGCAGATACCGAGTACACTAAGCTATGCGCACAACTACCCCAGCTAACTAAGGTGCTTCTTATCGGCTTAACCGGTGGCATTGCCAGCGGCAAAACGTTTGTATCAAATCGCTTCGCAACGCTTGGCGCCCCCGTTATCGATGCCGACATCCTAGCTCGTCAAGCCGTGGAACCAGGTAGTGCTGGATTAAAAGCATTAGTTAACGAATTTGGTCAATCCATTTTACAGCCCGACCAATCGTTGGATCGCGGCAAGTTGCGCGAACTTATCTTTTCAAATACCGCACACAAAGATACTGTCAATAATTTCCTGCACCCGATCATTCGACAGCTATCGGACGAAGCTATCGCAAGAGAAGCCCAAACCGGTACAGCTTATGTGATTTACGCTGTGCCCCTGCTAGTGGAAACAGGACAAACGGAACGCTTTGATCGCATTGCGGTGGTAGATGTGCCGGTAGGAACCCAGATTGCGCGGCTTATGCAGCGTGATAACACCACCGCAGACAAAGCCCAAGCCATATTAGATGCGCAAGCCACCCGGGAACAACGATTGGCAATTGCCGATGACGTAATTGATAACAATGGTAGTAAAGAACACACCATAGTTCAGGTGGACAAGCTACATGAGCTTTACTCACTATTGGCGCAGTGAACGGCAGCTACTAACGTAATAACTAGTGTTTGTTGCTTGACTCTTCTGCCACTAGTTTCGCAAGCACCGGTTTATTGCCTGCGGGAAATTCAAGCGTTGCTATATCTTCAAGCGCAAACCATTTTATTTGCTGATTCTCACGCCCTTTCGGCTCGCCGCTGAATGCAGTCACTTGATAAAAATACAAATGCACGTTTTTATCGGCGTATTCGTGTGCAATATCAGCATAGAGATCAAACTGCGTAGGATTGATGTTGAGCTCTTCAAATAGCTCGCGCGCAAGTGCATCTTCCTTCGATTCATCTGCCTCAATTTTACCGCCGGGAAACTCCCAGCAATTACCTTGATGCTGATCTGGTTTTCTTAATGCTAACAATACAGAGGTTTGATCGGCATCGTAGATAATGCCTGCCACAACTCGAATAGCTGGTTTAGACATTCCTAACTACGATAATCAGCGTTGATGCTCACGTAATCGTGCGACAAGTCACTGGTGTACACGGTTGCTTGTGCATTACCTGCGCCTAAATCAATACCAACGGTAATTTCTTCGTTGGCCATGACCGCAGCCCCTTGCTCTTCGGTATAACCGTGCGCAATACCCCCGTTTTCGAATGCGCATACATCGCCAATCGATACGCGAATGGCGGCAGGGTCGAGTCCGGATAATCCGGTTTTACCAATTGCCATTAGTAAACGACCTACATTTGCATCGCTGGCAAACATCGCCGTTTTTACCAATGGTGAGTTAGCGATTGCAAAGGCCACCGTGTTGCATTGATCAACATCGGCTCCACCTTGAACATTCACGGTAATAAATTTAGTTGCGCCTTCACCATCACGCACAATGGCCTGTGCTAAGTCCAACGCAAGTTCCGACACCATAGCCTGAAATATTGGCCAGTCTTCGTGTGATGAGTCTATGGCAATAGACTGCCCGGTTGCGCTTAGCATACACGCATCATTCGTTGACGTATCGCTGTCTACCGTAATGGCATTAAATGATGTGGCAACTGCAGTTACCAACACTTGCTGTAAATCTTTTTGATTCACTGCGGCGTCAGTAAACATATAAGCTAGCATGGTCGCCATGTTCGGCTGAATCATGCCCGACCCTTTTGCCATACCAGTTACGGTAATCGTTTCGCCATCAATCGTGCATTGACGTGAAGTCAACTTTGGCTCGGTATCGGTTGTCATTATGCTGCGCGCAGCGCCTGCCCAATCATCTCCCAAGGCCTCGGCAGCGCTGGCAATGCCCGCTAGCATGATCTCATTTGGCAACAACTGACCAATCACGCCCGTTGAATACGGCAACACTTGATCGCTTGAAATATTAAGCGCTGAGGCAACCGCCTCACAATGCTCAACGGCCATATCAATTCCGGGTTGTCCGGTTCCGGCATTCGCGTTACCTGAGTTAATTAACATAGCGCGGATGTCACCATTGGAACTGGCGAGATGCTGTTTGGCAATCGTTACGGGCGCCGCACAGAAGGTGTTTTTCGTGAACACGCCTGCACAGCTTGATTCAGGTGCAAGCGTTATCAATAATAGATCGGGCGTACCATCGGATTTTATACCGGCGGCAATAGGTGCAAGTGACACACCGGCAACCGGCATACCCGGCGCAAGATTCAAATTAACGGGCATTTAGATTAACCGGCGTCTAGATTACAAGCGTCAAATAGTACAGGGATTCAGCCCAAAATTTAAGCCACACGAGTTAAAGTTAAGTGAGCTTGCCGTGACATTGTTTGAATTTCTTACCCGAACCACACCAGCATGGCTCATTGCGACCAAGCTTCTTTTCATCCCGCTTATAGGGCTGCTGAGGTGCAGCCGGGGCTGGCCGATTGGCCGCTGCTTCGCGAGCAGCGCTGGCAGCAGCCACTGCTGATGCACCCGTTCCGGCAGCCGGAGGAGGTTCGGATGCCAACGCACTGCTGGCCTCTTTGTGTGTGTAGCTGACTTCGGTTGGCGCTTGACGCTGCACTTGCGCCTGCTCTACTTGTTCTTGATCGCGCACTTGCACTTTACTTAGTACTGTTACAACGTCTGTTTTGTACTCGCCCAACATGCGTTGGAACAATTCAAACGCCTCGCGTTTGTATTCTTGCTTAGGGTTTTTCTGTGCATAGCCGCGTAAACCAACGCTGTTACGCAAGTAATCCAAACCGGCTAAATGTTCTTTCCAGTGATCATCCAGCGCTTGCAACATCACATACGTTTCAAATCGGCGCAACCCTTCTGCACCAGCTGCTTCCTCTTTTACTTTGTAGCTGTCTTCCAACGTACTGAGTATCCGGTTGGTGATATCGTCTTCCGGAATATCCGGGTCGGCTTCAAGCCATGACTGCACAGGAATTTTTTCATTGGTCATGCGCTCAAGCTCTTCTTCGAGCCCAGGCAAATCCCACATTTCATCCAAGGTGCCAGGTGGAATATAGCTTTGCACAACCGGTGGAATGATTTCCTCACGAAACTCAGCGACTCTGTCTTCAAGCTCTTCACTGTTGGACATAAGTTCATCGCGTGCTTCGTAAACCACTTTACGTTGATCGTTTGCAACATCATCGTATTCAAGCAAGTGCTTACGCATATCAAAGTTATGACCTTCAACTTTACGTTGCGCATTTTCAATGGATTTAGAAACCCACGGATGCTCTATGGCCTCACCTTCTTCCATGCCCAGCTTGGTCATTAGACCACTGACTTTATCGGATGCGAAAATACGCATCAGGTTATCTTCAAGCGATAAATAAAATCGGCTTGAGCCTGGATCGCCTTGACGACCGGAACGGCCACGCAGCTGGTTATCGATACGGCGGGATTCGTGTCGCTCGGTACCTATAATGTGCAGTCCGCCAGCTGCAAGCACTTCGTCGTGACGTTTTTGCCATTCACTGCGGCGAGCTTCGTGTTCAGCGGCGGACTCTTCACTGGCAGCTTCCAGTTCTGCATCGATGCTGCCACCCAATACGATATCGGTTCCGCGACCGGCCATATTGGTTGCAATGGTGACCTTACCGCCACGACCGGCGTTCTCAATAATATTGGCTTCGCGCTCGTGCTGTTTTGCATTAAGCACTTCGTGATCAATTTGTTTTTGACGCAATAAGCCTGCAAGGTATTCAGAGGTTTCAATAGACGTTGTACCCACCAAAACCGGTTGCGATCGATTAACGCAATCTTCGATATCTTCAATGATGGCATCGTATTTTTCCCGCTGAGTCAGGAATACAAGATCTGGCTTATCGTCGCGAACCATTGCACGATGCGTTGGAATAACCGCTACTTCCAACCCGTAAATAGACTGAAATTCAAACGCCTCGGTATCGGCGGTTCCGGTCATACCACTGAGCTTGTTGTACAAACGGAAAAAATTCTGGAACGTAATCGTTGCCATGGTTTGATTTTCACGTTGTATCGTGACACCTTCTTTGGCTTCAATGGCCTGGTGTAAGCCATCGGACCAACGTCGCCCCTGCATTTGTCGACCGGTGTTTTCATCAATAATGATGATCTGATCGTCTTGAACGATGTATTCAATGTTTCTTTGGAACAATGAATGCGCGCGCATTGCGGCATTCAAATGGTGCATCAGAATAATATGAGACGGGTCGTACAAACTTTCGCCTTCTTCCAATAAACCGGCTTCAACCAGCAAGCCCTCAATGGTGTCGTGTCCAGTCTCCGTTAAATGAACTTGCTTGCTTTTTTCATCAACCGAAAAATCACCCGGACCATCATCTTCCATTTGCCGCTGCAACTTCGGCACGATCTTATTGACGGTGGTGTACAACTCGCTATCGCCATCGGCAGGGCCGGAAATAATTAACGGTGTACGGGCTTCATCGATAAGAATGGAATCGACCTCATCGATGATGGCAAAGTTCAAACCACGCTGCACCTTTTGGTCAAGGCTATGCGCCATGTTGTCGCGCAGGTAGTCGAATCCAAATTCATTGTTGGTGCCGTAGGTCACATCGCAGCCGTAGGCTTCGCGACGTTGATCGGAATCGAGCCCGTTAATAATGACACCCACGCTTAGCCCTAAAAAGTTATACAGCTTCGACATCCATTCGGCGTCACGCTGGGCGAGGTAATCGTTGACGGTAACAACATGCACGCCTTTTTCAGTCAAGGCATTTAAGTACACAGCCAAGGTTGCAACCAGCGTTTTACCTTCACCGGTTCGCATCTCAGCAATCTTGCCGCTGTTCAACACCATTGCACCAATGAGCTGTACATCAAAGTGACGCATATTCAGTGCGCGAACGCCAGCTTCGCGACACACGGCAAACGCCTCAGGCAAGATGGAGTCGAGCGTAGCGCCTGCTCGCAGCTGCTCACGAAATGCTTCTGTTTTATCGCGCAAGCCTTCATCAGACAGCGCCTGCATTTGCGGTTCAAGTGCGTTGATAGTCTCGACGGAACGCGAGAGCTTTTTGATCATACGATCATTACTGCTACCAACAATCTTTTTAACCAGATTACCTATCATTAATTTCCGAACCTTCATTGCCGACTAAGCGGCCAGTTGCACTCCCCGACAACATCAGAGTGAGCGTATTTTTGATAACAGTATTATGACACTGCAGTGCGTGCGATGGGGATTGCCTAGCGTACGAAAAAGCCCGGATCAATCGGCGCTCCGTCAAGCCGCACTTCCAGATGCACGTGCGGGCCTGTGGATCGACCAGTTGAACCCAGCGTCGCGATGACGTCCCCTTTAGCAACACGTTCGCCTTTCTTCACCAAATTGCTTTGATTATGAGCGTATCGAGTCAGATACCCATCCACATGCTCAAGTTCAACCATATTGCCGTAACCCGCATTTTTACCCGCAAAAGTCACCACACCGTCGGCCAATGCAACAATCGGTTCACCAACAGGACCGCTGTAGTCCAGGCCCAAATGCTCGATTCTGCGACCACTGATGGGGTCACGGCGGTAACCAAAACCAGACGTTTTATTGCCATTGGCAATCGGTCGACCGGAAATCTTCTGATCATGCGCCAACCGTCGCTGCGAAAAAATTTCCATCATTGCATCGGCATGGGTAGACATATGGGCGAGTTGGTGATTTAAAACCTCGACGTTGTGGAGGTTCGACTGTTTGTCCCACTCAAGCAGCGGCGATTCGAGCACAAATTCGCCGTCATGCAGTTCGGCAATATCGGCCAAGTGCACAAACATGGCATGCAGTCGCATCAGCTCCGCGCGGGTTTGGCCCAATTGCTCGTTCATAAACTGATCATTAACGGTGTGAACTGCCGGATTCTCTGTGCTCGCATTGGCGTCAACAACATTGGCCGCAGCCAAAGTGGGTGTCAGCGTGGCAGCCTGAGCCGTGGGCTGGAAGCTGGCACGTACTTCAACGTAGTCACTCCCAGTGGATTTCATCGAGCCCAGCAAAAAACCACCGACCCAGCTCAATGCGATAATGCTCATTAGCAAGACTACGGAACCTGACGTGCTCGCGCTTTTAGGGGTATGCTCTAGTTGCTTCAATTTATCGCTCGTGTTTGTCATGAAAACATTCAATGAATTGGTTGGTGTCGATGCGCAACGCGCGTTACGCGACGATCAAGCCATACGGCAAATAATGTCACGGATTATGCCAACGGAGCTACTTGATCACGTGCAGTTCTGTCGTATCGAAAACAGGGTCCTGAAACTCACCCTGGACAATGCAAGCCTGCTGGCCAGACTCCGCTTCAGCGCCAGCCAAATAATTGACGAACTAAATCGAGATGGCCTGTCCGTGGTTCAAGCCACCTGGCACGTTGCACCTGAAAAAATCAGCGCCAAACCGCGCGCGCAAACAATGCGCAAACGCGCTCGCAGCAGCACATCTGCCAATATCGTTCAGAGCACAGCCGAATCAATGGAAGACGATGAATTACAACGCGCACTATTGAAAGTAGCAGATCAACTGGCAAAACGCCCCTGAAAAGGGGCGTTCACTGACTATTCTATTGGAAAATGCGTGCCCTGCGAGGGCTATGAAAGCATTGCAATCAAGCGATGCGTGACACTACACAAGCTAAGCGCCAGATAGGCTATGCGCTGGCGGCTTCCTGAGCTTGACCGTAGGTTATGGGTGCATTGTTTACGTCTTCGTAGACAACCTCTTCCCAAGCCGACTCGTTCTTGAGCAATTCGCGCAATAAACTGTTGTTTAGTGCGTGGCCGGATTTGTAGCCAGAGAATGAGCCAATAAGGCTATGACCCAACAAATACAGATCGCCAATTGCATCGAGTATTTTGTGGCGTACAAATTCGTTTTTGTAGCGTAAGCCGTCTTCGTTGAGCACGCGGTAATCGTCTATGACAATGGCGTTTTCCATGCTGCCACCTAGCGCTAAGTCTCGCTTACGCAAGGCTTCGATATCGCTGACAAAACCGAAGGTGCGCGCCCGGCTGATTTCACGCACGAATGACATCGTTGAAAAATCGACTTCAGAGGTTTGCGGCTCATCACCAAAGAGTGGGTGATCGAAGTCAATGGTGAACTTCACTTTAAAACCGTCGAAAGGCTCAAACCGAGCCCATTTTTCGCCATCACGCACTTCAATGGCCTTTTTAATCCGAATAAACTTCTTTGCGGCTCCTTGCTCGAGAATACCGGCAGACTGCACCAAAAACACAAACGGGGCAGCACTGCCGTCCATAATAGGTACTTCGTCGGCATCTAAGTCGACAAAGCAATTATCGATACCGAGGCCAGCTAAAGCAGCCATTAAATGTTCAACGGTCGATACACGAACACCGTCCTTGCCCAGTGACGTAGCAAGCTCGGTGTCTTGCACATTCAACGGGTGGCCCGGTATAACAACGGGTGGAGTGCTGTCGACTCTTCTAAACACTACACCAGTATCGATTGGTGCCGGGCTCAATGTCAGGTTCACTTTGCGACCTGTGTGAAGCCCGATTCCGGTTGCCCGGATAGTGTTTTTTAGAGTTCTTTGTCTTATCACTGTTTGATCCTAACTGCGATTATTCGGCCAAGCCCGCATATTATATAGCACCTCAGAGCACAACATGCCTGAAGCAGTACCGCAAAATGCGAAAACAGGTGCCGAGTAATACAGAGCGCCGGAACTGGCGCCCTGTTTTTCACGCATCATAACGGACCACGTGTGTGCACTCCAACTACCTTAAGCACTGGTAATCTCGTCGAGATTAGTCAGCTTGTCTGCGTAAAAACGCCGGAATATCAAGGTATTCCATACGATCTTCAGAGCTACCAGTGGCAGGAATGCCACTGTTTGTCGCAGAACCCTGAGTGGTTTTACGCACAACCGATGGCTTCTGATAACTGCTTTGAGAACTGGCTGCACCACTGTATTGACCATACTGAGACGCTCCAGCCTGGCCGTATTGAGAAGCACCAGATTGACCATATTGAGCACCGCCTGCACTGGCATAGCCAGCCGCGCCACCTGTTGTACCGGTTGCGCGATTAGGAATTTGGCGAATGTGCGATTTGGCTTGTTGTCCAAGACCAGTCGCCACAACCGTTACGCGAAGCTCTCCTTCCAACGATTCATCAATCGCCGTACCAACAACCACCGTCGCATCATCAGCAGCAAACGAACGAACCACGTTGCCCACTTCTTCAAATTCCCCGATAGCCATATCCAAACCTGCGGTGATATTCACAAGAATACCTTTCGCACCAGCCAAGTCGATATCTTCTAACAAGGGGCTGGAAATGGCCATTTCAGCTGCTTCTGTTGCACGCTCGTCGCCACGTCCAATACCAGAACCCATCATTGCTAAACCCATTTCAGACATAACGGTCCGCACGTCAGCGAAATCAACGTTAATTAGACCAGGATTAGTGATTAATTCTGCAATTCCTTGAACTGCGCCACGCAGAACATCGTTTGCAGCACGGAACGCATCCAGCAAGCTGATATTCTTACCCAAAACAGAGAGCAACTTCTCATTTGGAATTGTGATCAATGAATCAACATGAGTGCGTAACTCGTCGATACCGGCATTCGCAATCTGCATGCGCTTACCACCTTCGAATGGGAATGGCTTTGTGACAACGGCCACTGTTAGCACACCCATTTCACGCGCAATTTGCGCAACAACTGGAATAGCACCAGTACCGGTACCACCGCCCATGCCAGCAGTAATAAATAGCATGTCTGTACCTTCAATCAAATCTTGAATACGATCTCGATCTTCCATTGCAGCCTGACGGCCGATCTCTGGGTTAGCGCCAGCACCAAGACCCTTAGTGATGCTTTGCCCAATGTGCAATACAGTTTGCGCATGCATAGCTTTAAGTGCTTGTGCATCGGTATTAGCACAAATGAAATCTACACCTTCAATACCTGAAGCTACCATGTGCTGTACGGCATTGCTGCCACCACCGCCAACACCAATTAGCTTAATTACGGGTGCGTCGTTAATTGAATCAACGAGTTCAAACATAGTTACGTCCTCTAGTCACTGTTTATAAAATTAAATAATAAAATTGCAATGCATGGTTCACATAAAAGTGAACCGCCCCTTTTAAAAATTGCGTCTGAACCAGGCCGCCATTCGCTGGAATACACCACCTTCGGTGTGTGTATCTATTGAATGATGACGAGGACTCAATCGGCTCTGCTTACCAAACAGCAGCAGGCCTACGCCAGTTGCATGAATTGGGTTACGAACAACTTCTGCCAACCCAACAACATGCTGCGGTACTCCTAACCGTACTGGCATATGAAAAATTTCCTCGGCCAGTTCTACAACTCCTTCCATTTTTGAGGTGCCGCCGGTTAATACCACTCCGGCTGCGCACGCCTCTTCAAAACCGCTACGTCGAAGCTCTGCATGGACAAGTCCAAGCAATTCTTCGTAACGCGGTTCAACCACTTCTGCGAGTGTTTGTCTTGCTAGTCGACGAGCCGCTCGGTCGCCAACACCTGGTACTTCAATCATTTCGTCCGGGCTTGCGAGTTGCCGCAAAGCACAGGCGTGTTTAACTTTTATTTGTTCTGCAAATTGCGTTGGCGTACGAAACGCAACAGCAATATCGTTAGTCACTTGATCACCTGCTATTGGAATAACAGCAGTGTGTCGAATAGCGCCGTCGGTAAACACCGCGATATCAGTTGTGCCACCACCCATGTCAACCAACACAACACCTAAATCTTTTTCATCTGCCGTTAACACTGAATGGCTGGAAGCCAACTGCTCAAGAATGATGTCTTCAACTTCCAGATTGCAGCGACGAATACACTTTGCGATGTTTTGCGCAGCGCTGATCGATCCGGTAACCAGATGGACTTTGGCTTCTAAACGAACTCCCGACATACCGATTGGTTGTCTTATGCCATCCTGATTGTCAATAATGAATTCCTGCGGCAACACATGCAGAATGCGCTGATCAGCAGGTATAGCAACGGCTTTTGCAGCATCGATGACTCGATCAACATCATCGTTCTCTACTTCGTTACTGCGAATAGCCACAATGCCGTGAGAGTTAAGGCTCTTTATATGACTACCGGCAATCCCTGCAAACACGGAACGTATTTGCACATTCGCCATTGACTCAGCTTCTTTTACCGCTTTCTCTATGGCCAGCACTGTCAAGTCAATATTGACCACCACGCCTTTTTTAAGGCCTTGTGACGGATGCGAACCCATGCCGATCAGTTCGATGTTGCCATCGCTATCGATCTCGGCAACGATCGCCACAATTTTTGATGTGCCGATATCGAGACCCACGATCATCTGGTTGTCAGTCTTATCGACCATGCTTAAAACACCTCTTTAGTCTGCAGCCTGACATCAGTTAGATTCTCCAATTAATCCACCACCGGATAGTGCAAAGCCATTGCTATAACGCATATCGAACGCAGCCGGCTGGCCATCGAGGGGTACAACAAGACGTTCATACACATCGATAAAACGCTGCAATCGAAGTTCATGCGCCTCGTACCCAATTCTTAGTGTTATCTGATTGGACAATTCCAGTGTTTGTGAATGCCGCTCATCTTCGATCAAGGAATCAACACTGACGCCGAACCGAGACAATGCCAGGTTGTATTGTCGGTAAGCATCCAGAATAAATTCGTGGCGACCTTCCACACCCGCAAGCTCGGGCAAGCTTGCAAAGTTAGCGCGCCATTGCAGATACTGCGGATTATCTTTTTCCAACTGTGGTGGCTTAAACAATTCCAGACCTTTACTCACTAACGCATCATCGTTAAAACGCGCAGCAGGTTCATGCTCTTCAATACTGATGAGCAGTCTTGCCGGCCATACCCGACGTATATGCGCCTGCGCTACCCAAGGCAGGTTCTCAACATCAGCTCGAATGTCATCGACATCCATGCCGTAAAAACCCAACTTAGTGTGTTGTTCAACAGCGCTACTGAGACGTTCGCGATCGGTGTAATCGAGTGTGCCTTCCACATCAACGTTTAGTACTGGAAAGCGACGCGGGTCGGTCGCGAGTTCTGACGCAATCAAAAACAAGCAAACAAGAATGACGAAGCCGAGTGCACTGATACTCCATCGCAAACCCAGGCGCAACGGCTCATTAGACACAGGCAACACTGGGCGCACGACTGCGTTCACGTGGCAAGCTCCTGTGTCACTGTTGACAATAGAATTTCCATACACAGTTCTGCGAAGTCCATACCGCATTGATTCGCAGCTATGGGTACCAAACTGTGACTGGTCATACCCGGAGCAGTATTACACTCAATAAAATAGGGTTGATCCTTATCATCAAGCATAAAGTCCACCCGACCCCAACCACGACAACCCAAGGCCTTAAACGCAGAAAGCGCGTATTGCTGAATTTGTTTAGTTAAGTCTTCGGGTAACTGTGCCGGACATTGGTATTCAGTATCGTCAGCGATGTACTTCGCTTCGTAGTCATAAAACTCGCCCGCCGCTTGCATGCTGACCAATGGCAGACAACGATCACCCAATATGCCTGCAGTTACTTCGCGACCGGTTAAACGCTTTTCGATCATGACCGGGCCATGGCGTGCGGCTTCGTTAAAAGCAGCTTCAACGGAGGCCAGATCATTTACCATGGATACACCAATACTTGAGCCTTCCATGGTTGGCTTGATAACCACCGGCAAATCGATTGCTAATGCAGCGGCCTTTGCTTCACTCACACTGCTAACAATCGCACCTGCTGCGGTTGGTACATCGTGAGCTCGACACAATAATTTACTCCGATACTTATCCATCGCAATGGCAGAACCTTGTACGCCACTTCCGGTGTACGGCACACCAGCCAGCTCAAGTGCACCTTGCACATGCCCATCTTCACCACCACGCCCATGCAAGATAAGAAAAGCGCGGTCGAAGTTTCCGGCTAACAGCACACTGGCAATATCCCGGCCCGCATCTACGGCGTGTACATCAATGCCTTTAGATGCCAAGGATTCGAACACCTGCTGTCCACTCATAAGTGATACGTCACGCTCGGCCGACCAGCCGCCCATGACAACGGCGACTTTTCCAAGCTGTTCGGCTGTTGGCATTGCTTTACTAAGCATCCAAAGCCTCCCGCGAAAAAAGCTCGGGCAACGACAAGGACAACCCACCAACGTTGCCAGCGCCCAGTGTTAATACAATATCGCCGTCCTTCAAAACACGGCGTAAGGCTTCAGGAACATCGTTGATGTCTTCAACGAAGATTGGATCAACCTGACCACGATTACGAATGGCGCGCGCCAGACTACGCCCGTCAGCACCGGTGATTTTCTCTTCTCCCGCGCTGTACACTTCGCTGAGCACCAGCACATCGGGTAAAGATAAACTTTCGGCGAAGTCTTCAAATAAGTCGCGTGTACGGGTGTATCGATGCGGCTGAAACACAACGACTAAACGATTATCTGGCCAACCATCCGCAATCGCTTTGATGGTTGCGCTAACCTCAGTTGGATGGTGTCCGTAGTCATCAAACAACAAGGCCGAACCTTTGGGAAAGTACAGCTCGCCTTGTGCTTGCGCACGTCTTCCCACGCCGGCAAATCCTGCTAACGCGCTTTTAATAGCGTCCTGACTCACACCCAATTCGCTCGACACAGTAATGGCTGCCAGCGCGTTTAGCACGTTGTGTATTCCTGGCATATTCAATACAACGTCTTTTAGTTCACTGCCGTCGCTGAATTGCACATCGAAATGCATCTGCAAACCTAACTGCTGAATATTCTTGGCACGCACATCGGCCTCTTCAGCCAACCCATAAGTTTTAACCGGACGAGCAACCTTAGGCAGCACATCGCGAATATGCTCATCATCAATGCATACAATCGCCAACCCGTAGAACGGCAAGTGCATTAAGAAATCAACGAAGGTTTGCTTCAGCTTTTCAAAGTCACCATCGTAAGTGGACAAATGATCGGCATCGATATTGGTAACGATCGCAATAATGGGCTGCAAATATAAGAACGATGCATCGCTTTCGTCCGCTTCTGCCACTAACCAATCAGACTGGCCTAAATACGCGTTCGCCGACGAGCTATTTAACCGGCCACCAATAACGTATGTTGGGTCCAACTGCCCTTCGGTGAGTAAGCTGGCAACCAGGCTGGTTGTTGTGGTTTTACCGTGTGTACCGGCAACGGCAATACCTTGTTGGAATCGCATGAGTTCGGCCAGCATTTCTGCACGACGCACAACTGGAATATGTAGCTCGCGCGCTCGCACTAATTCAGGGTTATCTTCAGGCACGGCAGTAGATACAACCACCACATCAACATCTTCTACATGTTCTGCTGCGTGGCCTTTTTGAATCGTCACACCCAAGCCTGCCAATCGCTGCGTTAAGGCATTACTACCTAAGTCAGAACCACTGACTTTAAAACCAAGGTGATGCATCACCTCTGCAATGCCACCCATGCCCACACCACCGATACCGATGAAGTGCATGCCACGGACCCGGCGCATCTGACTCTTTACCGTAGGCGAAATATCAACGACCATCTTGGCACTCCTCGACTAAGGCATCGGCAATGATCGATGCTGCATTTGGCTTATACA
Source organism: uncultured Granulosicoccaceae bacterium (assembly GCA_964390335.1). Lineage (GTDB taxonomy): Bacteria > Pseudomonadota > Gammaproteobacteria > Granulosicoccales > Granulosicoccaceae > Granulosicoccus. Next base: position 33,514 of record CAYMHU010000029.1, read on the forward strand.
TTTGACGCGCTTTAGCCGACATCTCAAGCAGCAATTCAGGCTGCCCCGCAAGTTCGGTTAATCGTTGTGCCAAGTTTTCTGCGTGCATGTCTGACTGCGGTAACAAATACGCTGCACCTGCATCCGATAAATAACGTGCATTCATAGTTTGATGATCATCAACCGCAAACGGAAATGGCACTAACACGCTAGGCAACCCAGCAGCGCTGAGTTCGCTGACAGTCATAGCGCCTGCTCTGCAAATGACGAGATCAGCCCACTGGTAGGCCTTGGTTACGTCCTGAATATAGGGCTGAACTTTGGCACTGACTTTGGCGTTGCCTTGCTCATTAACTGGCTGCTCGATAAACGCGTTGTAGGCATCACTCACTTGTTTTTCATCGTCGACGCCGGTTTGGTGCCACACATCAAGCCCAAGCGACTCATTATTAGTCTGTTGAAATACTTTTACCGCTTCGGGGACCACCTGATTTAACGCGCGAGCACCACGGCTGCCACCAATAATCAGTAATCGGAGGCTGGAGCGCACTTGCCTATCTTTACCAAGACACACATTTTCAATGCTTTCGCGAACCGGGTTGCCGACCGCTCGCGCACCAACCGTTGCAGGAAATACTTTAGGCATCGCACTGAACACGCGCGTGGCAAATCGGCCTAGCCAACGATTAGTCATACCGGCTATCGCGTTTTGTTCGTGCAATACCAAGGGACGTCGCGTAAACAAAGCAGCAATACCCACAGGACCGGAAACAAAACCACCCATTCCCAGTACCGAGCACGCTTGTACATCTTTGAGTATTTTCATACTTTGCACACACGCACCGACCAGCTTAAACGGCCCAACGATAAGCCCTTTAATACCTTTACCTCGCAAACCAGCAATGCTGATTGGGCGTAGTTCTATGTTGGCTTCCGGCACTAAGCGAGACTCTAAGCCTTCAGCTGTACCTACCCATATGACCGGCATCTTGCGCTTCGCAAGTTCAGTGGCTACTGCAATAGCCGGATAAATATGTCCGCCAGTGCCGCCAGCTGCAATAACCACGGGACGCAACTCAGTCATAGCTTGCCTCCACACCGTTCTCGGAGCCGGAGCGCAAACTGCGCTTAGCGTACTGCCTGGTTTCCCACTCGATACGCAGCAATAGTGAAAATGCAACCGCGAAGATAATCGCACTACTGCCGCCGTAACTCATCATGGGTAGCGTGATGCCTTTAGTGGGTAGGATGCCCATGTTCACACCCATGTTGATAAAAGACTGCAACCCAATCCACACACCAATACCCAGGGCGAGATAGCCAGCAAAGCGATTGCCCTGCTGGTCAGCTATTTTTGCAAGCTTGAAGCTCTTCCAAAAAATAAACCCGTATAAAGACACAACCAGCAACACGCCAAGAAAGCCAAGCTCTTCGCACAATACGGCAAACAGAAAATCGGTATGAGCCTCTGGCAAATACAACAACTTCTGAACACTGTTACCCAAACCAGAACCAGTGAAACTACCACTACCAATTGCAATTAATGATTGCGACAACTGAAAACCCGAATCAAAAGGATCGGCGAACGGATCCAAAAAGCTTGCAAATCGTCGCGCACGATAGGGCGACAATGCAATCAATAGCGCACCCGAAATAGCTACCGCACCGATGAGCGCCGCAAATTGTTTCAATTGCACACCGGCCACAAACAACATGGCGCATGCAGTGAGAACAATAACGAAAGCCGCACCAAAATCTGGCTCCAATAACAACAAAGCAGACGCAATTAATATCAGCAATAGCGGCTTGGCGAATCCACCAAACGTACTTTTTACCAACTCGCCGCGGCGTACCAGATAACCAGCCAAATACACAATAACGAACAGTTTCACGGCCTCGGATACTTGAATAGTGAATACACCCAAGTCCAACCAACGCTTACTACCGTTAACTTCCTTACCAATAAACAGAACCAAAGTTAGAAAGAACAATGACACGATGATCAGCGCAGGTCCGTAACGCTCCCAAACCGATAACGGTAACTGAAATAAGGCTGCACCAACAAGCAAACCCATTGCTAAAAACAGCAATTGCTTAAACGCAAAATAGAAAGGATTAGCATAATTTTCCGCAGCAAAGGCCATTGACGCTGATGCGATCATAACCGCACCAAATAAAGCCAACGCAATAATGGCAATAAGCAACGCGTTGTCGGTCAAAGCCACATATGAGTCAGATGGGCCTTGCTTATTGTGATTAGCGACCTTGCCCGATGCTACTTTGGAAACAATGGTACTCATGCTGCCAATGCCTCCACTGCTTGAGTGAATAACTCACCGCGTTGTTCAAAATTCTTAAACATGTCAAAGCTTGCACAGGCCGGTGATAACAACACCACATCACCAGACACAGCCAGTTCGGCACATTGATTTACCGCATCTTGAAGATCAGATGCGAAATGGATTTCGGTGATACCGGCCAATGCGTCAGCAATGATTTGCGCGTCTTGGCCTATTAGCACAACCGCTTTCACGTGCTGACCGATCACTGAACGAAGCGCTGCAAAATCAGCATCTTTACCCTGACCGCCGGCGATCAACACGACCGGACCCTGCATAGCCGTGATGGCTTTCTCGCAAGCATCTATATTGGTGCCTTTAGAATCGTTGTACCAACGCACGTTGTTGCGGGTACGTACCAGTTCGGTGCGATGTTGTAGTCCGCGAAAACCTGTTAACGCTGCCGCGACCTGCTTGATATCGAGTTGCACAGGCTGTAATAACGCCAAAACAGTCAACGCATTCGCCGCATTATGTAGGCCCGGTGTTTGTAACGCCGAACGCGACAGCAACGACATATCGCCTTTACAGATTTGTGCGTCGTTTGCTGCACTACTGAGCCGATAATCGCTTGATTCAGTATCGACCACGGAGAAGCTGGCGCTACTGTTTATCATGTTGTCAGCTTTTGGTAGCTCTTGGTCCACTAACCAAGTGCGTGGATCGTCGTTGTTGATAACGGCATGCGAACATCCGCGATACACGCGACGCTTCACTTGCGCATAATGTTCAATGGAATCGTAACGGTCCAAATGATCATCTGAAACATTAATCACTGCTGCCGATAAGCTGCTTAGCGATTGCGTAGACTCAAGCTGGTAACTGGATAACTCCAGAACATACATTTGAACAGCATCATCAATGCTATCTAATGCTGGTACGCCAATATTGCCGCACGCAACCGCATTAACACCACATGCATTTAATACGTGAGCAACCCAGGACACCACCGTGCTTTTGCCATTCGATCCGGTAACCGCAATAACTGGGGCGTTCAGGGTTGCATGCGAAAACAGCTCTATATCGCCAATTACGTCAACATTGGATTGCAGTGCCGCCTGAATCGCTGGTAAGGCTCTGGGTACACCCGGACTCAATACAATGACGTCATAGTCACAACACAACTGCACATTTAATTGCTTGTGAAAAACAGCGCGCTCTAAACAAGCGGCTAAATCTGCTGAAGGCTCCGCTTTTTCATCTACCACATCAAACGCCACATTGTGACGATGCAAATAACGGATAACCGATGATCCGGTCAGGCCCAATCCGACTACCAACACGCGCTTCGATTGTAGGTTAGTTGGCGTCATTAGCGTAACTTCAACGTTGATAAGCCAATTAACACAAGGATGACTGTGATAATCCAGAAGCGCACAATAATGCGCGGTTCAGGCCAACCTTTCAATTCGAAATGGTGATGAATGGGTGCCATACGAAAAATACGGCGACCGGTCATTTTAAAAGAAGCGACCTGCAGAATAACTGACACCGCTTCTAGTACAAAAATGCCACCCATAATAAACAGGACCAGTTCTTGTCTGACCATAATGGACACGGCACCCAATGCAGCACCAATAGATAAGGCGCCAACGTCACCCATAAAGACTTGCGCGGGATAGGTGTTAAACCATAGAAAACCCAGACCGGCACCAATCATGGCGCTACAAAAAACAGTGAGTTCGCCTGAACCTGCAATGTTCGGTATGTGCAAGTAATCCGCAAAAATGGCATGCCCTGACAAGTATGAAATTAATCCCAGTCCGGCTGCGACCATAACAGTCGGCATAATGGCAAGACCATCTAAACCATCAGTGAGGTTCACCGCATTACTGGTACCAACTATTACGAGAAAGGCGAATGGTAAAAAGAACAGTCCCAAAGGAATGTCTGCGTCTTTAAAGACAGGAATAGTTAAAGTCAGTTCGGCTTGATCAGTCACAGTCAAGTACACCGCAACGACTGCAACACCGGCAACGATGGTCTGCCAAAGCAATTTCTCTTTAGCTGTTAAACCAACTGAATTCGACTTGACTACTTTTCGATAGTCATCCACCCAACCTATGGCCGCAAACCCAACGGTTACGAACAATACGAACCAAACCTGCCGTGTTGCCAAGTCTGACCACAGCAAGGTGCTTAGGGTAACGGCGACCACAATCATCGCACCGCCCATGGTTGGCGTACCAGCTTTAACTAAATGAGACTCCGGACCATCATCGCGAACCGACTGCCCGATTTTTGCGGAAGTTAACCAGCGTATGAGTCGCGGACCTAACACTAAGCAGATGACCATTGACGTGATGGCGGAGAAAATTGCGCGCAGCGTGATGTACTGCACTGCACCAAAGCCCGCATCAACACTAGACAACCAATCACCCAGAATAAGCATCATAGTGATATGGCCTCCGTGCAATCAGACGCATCCACGTCGCTGTAGTCAGCGTCTTTGACAACGTTCGCTACCAATGGATTAACCACGCCTTCCATACGGCTGCCGCGCGACCCTTTAACCAATACTGTCCAGTTACGATCGATAGCATGGTGCAAATGTGTAACAAGGTTATCCTGCGAATCGAAATGTACAGCACCATCAAAGGCGTTCGCAGCGGCAGCACTTAGCACACCAACGGTCAACAGTTTTTCTATACCCGCGTTCGCAGCGTATTCACCCAACTCGCGGTGCAGACTTTCTTCATCAGCACCGAGCTCACCAAGATCGCCTAACACCAAACAACGCGTGCCTTTGTATTCTGCGAGTACATCGATAGCTGCCTTAACCGAGCTTGGATTAGCGTTGTAGGAATCGTCTATCAGGGTTGCTCCGCGAACGCCTGGTTTCGTATTCAAACGACCAGCAACAGGAACAACCGATGCAAGCCCGGACATAATTGCCACTGGCTGCACATCCATGCATTGGGCAGCCGCAGTCGCTGCAGCTGCGTTTAATTTATTGTGATCGCCCAGCAACGCGAATCGTGGCGACAGGGTTTTTCCAGCTGCAGCCAGTTTTAAGGTATCGCCAGATAAAACCTGCACTGCTGCATCGTCACCGGTACCAAATTCATACACATGACAATGCGATGCTGCCTTACGCATGACGGGAGCAAATTTGTCATCAGCGTTGACCACCGCCCAACCGTCTGATTGCAACCCTTCATATATTTCTGACTTGGCGTCGGCAACGGCCTCAATAGAACCAAACCCTTCAAGGTGTGCGGGGCCGACGTTATTAACCAGTGCAACATCAGGTTTAACCAAACAACTTAGAGCGCTCACTTCGCCCGCATGGTTAGCACCGATTTCTATAACGGCATACTGATGATGGGAGCGCAATCGCAATAGCGTTAATGGCACACCAATGTCATTATTAAAATTACCCTTCGTCGCAAGCACAGGCCCCAGCTGCCCAAGAATGGCTGCAATCATTTCCTTAACTGTGGTTTTGCCATTACTTCCCGTTACCGCAACCGTTGGCACCTGAAACAGCTGAGCCCACAAGCTTGATAATTGCTGCAAGGCTATACGAGTATCAGCTACGATTAACTGTGGTAGATCTGTATCGATTGCTTGTTGCACGAGCAAACCAACGGCACCTTTTTCCTCTGCTTGCGCACAGTAGTCGTGACCATCGTAACGCTCACCTTTTATGGCGATGTACAGATCACCTGCTTCCAATGTGCGGGTATCGATACTGAACCCTGTGAGTTCAATATCTTCACCTTTCAGCTCACCGTCTAGCGGTGATTGACAATCGCTTAGTCTCAACACTAGCTTGCCTCCTGCATGAAACTTTGGACGGTGTCGCGATCGCTGAAGTCACGTTTTTGCGAACCTATAATTTGGTACGACTCATGACCTTTTCCGGCAATTAAAACCAAATCAGTACCCAGTGCGTGGCTCAGCGCATGGTGAATAGCCTGCGCCCGATCAGGAATGACAATAGCGCGCTCAGGTGACTTCATTCCGGCTACAATCTGATCAATTATGTTTTGCGCATTTTCCGTGCGCGGATTATCGTGTGTAACCACGACATAATCTGCCTGCTCTGCGGCTTGACCCATTGGTGCACGCTTACCAGGGTCTCTATCACCACCGCAACCAAACACCACCCATAATTTTCCATCGCAATGTTTACGCACTGCTTTGACAGCCGCATCCAGCGCCTGAGGTGTATGCGCATAGTCAACAATGGCTACTGGTTTGTTAGCAGCAGAGAACTTCTCCATCCGGCCGGATACCGGCCGTACATGACTTAAAGACGCACATGCATCGTTTGCCGCATGACCCAATGCACGCAATGCCCCGTGACATGCCAGCAAATTATCAACGTTAAAGTCACCCATCAGTTCACTGGATGTTTCAAATTGCTCACCGTTATCAACAATGCCAAACTGCAGACCTTGCGCATGCAGTTTTACGTTTTTTGCCCTAACTCGCACGCTGATGTTTGCATTCTCTGCAGCAGCATTAGCATTGCCAGAGTTCGCTGCACCTGCGTTGTCTCTACTAAAGGCAACTACCGCACATTTCGTTTGGTCTAACAGCTCAGAACCCAATTCGTCATCCGCGTTTAACACCACCGTGTTTAACGAGGCCCAACTGAACAAACGCGCTTTAGCGGCTTTGTAAGCATCTAAAGTCTTGTGGTAGTCAAGATGATCACGGCCAAAATTGGTCAGCACAGCGACATCAATTTCAACTGCATCCAAACGACCCTCTTCCAAGCCATGTGACGATGCTTCAAGTGCAACTACCCGAGCACCTTCATCACGCAAGCTTGCCAACATGCGTTGTAACGTCACCGCATCTGGTGTGGTCAATTGCGTTTCCTGCAAATTATCCAGCCCCCAACCCAAAGTACCTATGTATCCACAAGGTTGACCCGCACCCGTTAACGCATCCGCAATAAAACGACAAACCGAGGTCTTTCCATCCGTACCAGTTACCGCAACAACACTCACCGACAAACTGGGAAAATCAAAAAACCGAGCGGCGATAGCACCAGACACACTCTTAAGTTCGCTAATGCATACAACCGGTATTCCAGCATCACGTACCAGTTGTACGGCTTCTGGATAATCTTGCAAACCAACTTCATCAACGACAACCGCCGCAATATTCTTCTTTAACGCGCCAACTACAAACTGCAAGCCGTGCGTGGTAGCACCGGCCATAGCCAAATAGCAATCGCCCGCTTCCAGCATGCGACTGTCCAATGAGATGCCGCTGATAGTCACATCATCCTGAGCATCGACAGGCAAGAAACCTTCAAGCAGTTGGCTTAAAGAGATAGTCGCACTCATGAACGATCACCCTGAGACTGGCCCAGTACAGGACCCAACCCTAAGCGCTGATCATCAACATCATCAGGTTCAACGTTCTGAATACGTAAGGCATGCGACATAACATCGGCAAATACCGGCGCTGCAACCACACTACCGAAATGCTGACCGGCTTTCGGATCATGAATAACAACCACAGTTGCCAATTCCGGACGTGATGCTGGCGCGTAGCCTGCAAACACTGACACGTATCTATCCTCTGCATAACCACCTGACACAGACCGGTGCGACGTACCTGTTTTGCCAGCGATACGGTAACCGGGGATCTTCGCGCGACCGCCAGTACCATCCGTTACAACCGATTCCAACATGCTAGTGACGTCACGAGCAATTTGAGGATCGATAACCTGCACACCCTCTGAAGGCTCATCCGTTGCCAGAAACGAAATATTTGGCATAAGCCCATCGTTCGCCAATGCGGCATAGGCACGCACTAGTTGCAATGCAGACACAGAAATACCGTAGCCGTAAGAAATACTGGCTTGCTCTATGTGATGCCATAAAATGGGGTGATTAAAATACCCGGCAACCTCGCCTGGGAATTCACTACCGGGTGATCGCCCAAATCCAAACGTGTCGAATACAGACCACATTTGTTCAGGATCCAGTTGAGTTGCAACTTTACTGACACCCACATTACTGGACTTTTTAACAATGCCACGCAAATCTAGCCATCCGTTATCACGCACATCACTGATTTGATATTTACCAATGCTGTAATAACCAGGAGAGGTAAACACAATATCTTCGGGTTTAAATTTGCCCGAATCCAATGCTGCCGCAATGGTGAATGGCTTCATTGTGGAACCCGGCTCAAACACATCGGTGATGGAACGGTTGCGTTGCCGGCCATTGCCTCGATCACTTGTTCGATCGCTAACATCGTTGGGGTTATAAGCTGGGAAGTTGGACATGGCTAACACTTCACCCGTCTTCACCTTCATAACAACAACCGATGCAGATTCTGCCTTGTGTGTACTCACAACATCGATCAGCGCCTGATCAGCAAAGTACTGCAACTGCTTATCGATACTTAAGCGCAAATCTTTTCCGGGCACCGCCTGCTCAACTACATCCATTCCTGTGATTTCACGACCAGTACGATCGCGCATGGTTCGACGCTTACCAGGTTCACCACTGAGCCAATCTTCATAGGCCATCTCCAAACCTTCACGGCCAATATCATCGATATCAGTGAAACCAACAACATGAGCAGCCGCACGCCCGCTTGGATAGTAGCGCCGATATTCACGTTGCAACATCAGCCCCTCAACGTTCAGTGCCGCCACCTTATCGGCTACATCTGGATTGATATGCCGTTTGACATACATGAACTCCTTGCCTTGCTGATACGCCTTTTCCGTTTTGACTTGCAGCTCGCCTGCCTGCAAATCCAACAATGCAGCCACTTCGCGTAACGCTGCCGGTTGTTGCATCAGTTTTTCTGGCACACCCCAAACCGTTTTAATTGGCGTACTGATAGCCAACGGCTCACCGTTTCGATCATTCATGTTGCCGCGATGCGCCGGAATTGCAACTGTACGTAAATGACGCGCATCACCTTCGCCACGATAAAAATCGTATTCAATGACTTGCAAATACAAGGCGCGACCAATCAGCGTCAGACCCATCAATGCGAACACCAGCAGCACGATCTGACGGCGGACATTCCAAGGAAGCATATTGGCGGATTGCTTTTTCATACGATGCTTAAGGTTGTCTTGCAATCATGACGGAGCCTTCAACTCCGGGTAAAACCATATCGAGACGATCACGTGCTGTGCGCTCAACTCGACCATGTTCTGAGAACGTACTCTCTTCAATTTGCAGCTGACTCCACTGCACATCTAGTTCGTCAATCATTTTCTGGCTTTGGCTGATTTGCGCATAACGCTCTCGGCTCAAGTGCTTTGAATACACAACCGCAACCGCAGTGCATACGTTTATCGCAGCCAATGCGCAAACTAAAATCGCAGTGCCATTCATACAACACGCTCCGCGATTCGCATGACCGCGCTGCGAGCGCGAGGGTTAGCAGCCACTTCTTCATCACCGGCTTTAATCGCTTTGCTAACAACCTTCCATGAATGCGGCGCTATTTCAGGCAAAGGTAAATGCCGAGGTATTCCCGCTGGTGGTGGTGGGTTTCGTAACGCACGTTTCACCAAGCGATCTTCTAACGAGTGAAAACTAATAACTACAAGTCGACCACCTTTGCGTAGCACTTTCGGCGCACACGCCAACACTTGTTTCACTGCATCCAACTCACCATTGATGTGGATACGAATTGCTTGGAAGCAACGCGTTGCTGGATGATGATGCTTTTCCCAGCGCGGATGCGCAGCTTTGATAATGTCGGCAAGTTGTAGGGTACGGGTGATTGGCGCAGAGTCGCGCGCCGCGATAACCGCCGCAGCTATTCTGCGAGCATATCGTTCTTCACCGTAGGTTTTGAAAACGTACACTAAATCTTCTTCTCTTACGTCAGCAAGCCATTGTGCTGCTGACACCCCATTTAACGGGTCCATCCTCATATCGAGTGACCCATCCCGAGAAAAACCAAAGCCTCGTTCAGCAACATCGAGCTGCGGTGAAGACACGCCAAGGTCCAGAAGTAATCCATCAACCTTGCCGAGCCAATCAGGATTGATTACCTGATCTAAATCACCGAAGTTCGCACCTACGATTGCGAAACGTTGGTCTTTTTCAAATTGCCGCTCTGCGTCGGCTATGGCTTCCGGGTCTCGATCAATCGCTGTTAAGCGACCTTGCGATCCCAGTTGCTCTAGTATTTTTTTGCTATGACCACCTCGGCCATAGGTTGCATCTATGTACTTTCCGTCTTCGCGGATTTGCAGCGCCTGAACTGCAGCCTGCTGCAGCACCGACACATGCTTACCTGACGTCATCAGATGGACAGTTGCTGTATGGCCAACGGTCTTTCTGAAACATCCAAATCGTTAATGTCAGACGGCCATTGTTCAGAGGACGCCTGATAGGCTTCCTCGCCCCACAATTCGAATTTCTTTCCTTGCCCAATCAATCTGGCTTTCTTGCCAATGCTTGCGTATTCACGCAGCACTTCCGGCAACAAGATTCGCCCATTGACATCGAATTCGGTTTCGGTTGCATAGCCGACATACAGTCTTTGCATGGCCCGAACATGAGGATCGGTGTTTGGCAGACTCATTAGCTTGGTCTCAATTTCCAACCAGTCCGGCATCGGGTAAATCAACAAACAGTGCGAGGGATCGGCCGTGACCATCAGACCTGTGATGCCGTCAGTTTCCAGGCGGTCACGATGATGCTTGGGCACAGCAAGTCGCCCCTTCGCATCCACGGTCAGCTTGGAATTTCCACGAAACATACAGTTACTGGCTAAAAAAAGCCTTTCGCCCCACAATTGTTGCCTTAAAAAGCACTGGGGGCCACTATACGGAGACGACCTCACATGGTCAATCTAAAACAGCACTTAACGCGCTGTTTTTACTCATAAAGACAAAGGTTTACGTGACATTACAGGGTCTTTAGGAATCAGCCACTTACGAAACTTAAGTAGATTTGAGATTAGAAAAATGTTGGAAGCTGATGGAAATCGAAAGACAATTGATCAAGTGTTGCGAATAATTAACATTTGTTTGAACGACAGCAAACACAGGACGAATCGACCAAAACAATACGAGCTTGATGGTGATGCTCAGCTATTTTTCAAAGGGATTTCTGCAGGGCGGCCGACTTGGCCAGCTTTTATATTGGGAAGTACGCTCAGCGGAACCCGAACTTGACGCGATAATCAACATTGCCACCAAATACGACGTCATCCGCCGGTGCGCTCCCAGTCGCTTCAGACTCTATGGTGTATCCACCTGATGATTCAACAAAATCGAGAATATCCAAATCTTTAACTTGCATGGTGATCTCGCGAACACCGTCGCTGTTTTCAGCAAATTCTTCAGGCAACTCAGCAATCAGTTCGCGTTGAACTGCGCCATCGATCTCAGCCTGAATGTATAGCGACAGCGAACTGATAAAAGAAAAATCGTCGGCGACTCCGTTCTCATTAGTGTCGGTTTCTGTATTTTCTGATTCTGGAAGAATAAGCAACCTGATATCGGTAATCTTTATTTCGTTCAGTACATCGTAGCTGTTTGATTCAAATGCTGTGCTGGATTTTACGTCAAGATTAAACGGGGTGAATTCTGCAGGTAATACCGTGACCAATCCACCACCCTCAACACGTATGGCCGGTATTTCCTCATCAGCGCGGAACGATCCCAACGTTGTACCGTCACATGCTGTCAATAACAGAGCTGTTGCGACTAGCGTTACATAAGAAAATTTACCGATCATTGAAAGAATCTCTGGAATAGAATTTAACCCAACTAACAGACGGGAATGAACTAACAATCGCGGAAGTTTTCCAGCACCACGATGAACACGTTACTTGTAGCGTGCAAATTTTCGGCCAGAAGTTAAGTTACAGTCTTTTCGGGCAGTTCTGCCAGCACGTCATCAAGCGTTGTTCCAACCCGCTGAACCAAATCATCCACCTCTGCATCCTTTATAATGAGTGGTGGACAAAATGCCATAGAATCAAAAATACAGCGTGTAATGAACCCGTTAGCGGTGGCATGTTTACCAGCAATCAACCCCAATTGCCCGGGCTTTTCAAGCGCTGTTCGGGACTCTTTATTGGTGACTAATTCAACAGCTGCAATGAGCCCAACCCCGCGAACTTCTCCCACCAGGGGATGCGATTCGTATTGCTTCAAACCGTTAAGCATCCGGGCACCTGCATTGGCTGCGTGCTGCACCAGATTCTCATCCTCAATAATACGAATGGTTTCATTAGCAACGGCACTAACCACGGGGTGACCACCACCGGTAAACCCATGTCCGAGCACACCCACTTTGTTGGACTCATCCGCGATGGGTTCAAAAACTCTGTCGTTAATCAGTAACGCAGAACCAGGTAAGTACGAGGAAGTTAGTTGTTTGGACAATGTCATCATGTCGGGTTTGATGTTGAACGTATCGCAACCAAACATTTGTCCGGTACGACCAAAGCCACAAATGACTTCATCGGCTACCAGCAAGATATCGTACTTTTTCAAGATAGCCTGCACCTGCTGCCAATAACCTTTGGGCGGTACAACCACACCACCGGCTCCCATCACCGGCTCGCCAAAAAACGCCGCTATGGTATCGGGCCCTTCAGCCAGAATTTGATCTTCCAGCTCAGCAGCAAGTCGTGCTGTGAAAGCATCTTCTGATTCACCGTCTAATTTTTCACGCCAGTAATGTGGACATGTCAGTCGCACCACCGGCACCAATGCATCGAAAGATGCTTGGTTAGCCGGTAGTCCGGTTAAACACGCGCCTGCGGTTGTTACACCGTGATAAGCACGGTTCCTGGCTAGTATTTTCTTTTTTTCCGGCAAACCCAATGCGTTAGAGCGATACCAAATTAGCTTGATTGCTGTATCTATCGCTTCTGATCCGGAGTTGGTGAAAAACGCTTTGCTCATTGGACCGGGCGCCATGCTAACCAACTTCATCGCCAACTCAGCGGCAGGACCATGACTTTTATGAGTAAACGTATGGTAGTAAGGCAACTTCTGCATCTGCGCAGCTGCAACATCAATGAGTCGTTGTTCACTGAAGCCTAATGCGGTACTCCACAAACCGGCCATGGCTTCAATGTACTTATTACCCGAGTTGTCCCATACATGAACACCACGCCCCTCCTCGATGATCATGGGGCCAATTTCCTGATGCGTACGGGCATTGGTATAGCCATGCAAGTGCGCAAGCGTGTCCCGGCTTTCAACCGAGTTGGGGAGTAAAGTCATACAGAATTCACTTTGTCGAGGGGAACCTATGTTCCGTTAGTTTCCCCCGACTGTAACAGGAATTTCGGCGAACGTGGATGTACACCACCTAACTGGCCGACTTGAGTGTTGAAAGTTATTCGCAGATCTAATCTGAGAGTA
>CAYMHU010000030.1:0-45129 GCA_964390335.1 uncultured Granulosicoccaceae bacterium
TATAACGCCAGATCCGACTGATGGACACATTGTTAATTTTAAACGAGACGCTGGTTTTTAGTGGTAACTGCAGGGCATGGCGCAGCGCCGCCAAAATGGTACCGCGGTGTGCAACGCACACAACATCTCTACCGGCATGTTGTTGATGAACATCATCAATGAAGTCATTCACTCTGGCGCTTAAATCTTCAAAGCTTTCACCATTGGGAGTTTTGGTAAAAGGCGAAGTTGGAAAGAAACCCAGATAGTTGTCGGTGCGGCCTTTAATAAGCTCTTGCATGGTTATGCCATTAAGGTCGCCAAAATCCATTTCCTTAATCCGCTTATCTTCTATGAGCTCATCAGCTTTGGCGTCCGCTCCGGCTTTAATCAACGCATGCGCCGTTTGTGTGGTTCGTACCAGTGGGCTGACATACCAAATGGCGTTTTTAGGCAGTTTCGCCGCTACCCCGTTAAACAGAGCGGTATCACTGCAGTCACTGTCCATATCGAGGCTGCCATACATAATATTGCCAATTTCTGGCACTGGCGCATGGCGAATCCACCAAAATCGGGTTGCTGCGTGGTCCTGCGGTAAAAGTGCGCGAATTTTTGCATCCATTGGTGGTAATGTTAGGCGTTGATGAAGTCATTCGATTATAGCGTGCAGAGTACCGAAAACCGATTAAACCAGCTTGCGCAACGTATCGATCAATCCCGGGACGACTTGATTGAACTAACGCAGTCCCTTATCCAGATTCCAACGGTGAACCCACCGGGCGATGGCTATATTGCCATTTGCGATTTGCTGGAAAAGCGATTAGCCGCGCGCGGATTTCAGATTGAACGAGTACGAGCCGAAGGTGCGCTGGGTGATAGCGACCAATACCCGCGTTGGAATATTATCGCGCGACATGAAGGTAAGCACAAAGGTGAGTGCATTCACTTTAATTCTCATACCGATGTGGTTGCGACCGGCGATGGATGGACACTCGATCCGTTTGCAGGGGTAGTGAAAGACGATCGCGTTTATGGGCGTGGCGCGTGTGATATGAAAGGCGGTTTGGCTGCATCCATCATTGCAGCCGAAGCCTTCATAGATGTGTTTCACGACTACGCAGGCGCCGTAGAAATTTCCGGCACTTGCGATGAAGAGTCTGGCGGGTTTGGTGGTGTTGCGTACTTGGCAGAGCAGGGTTGGTTCAACCCGGAGCGCGTACAACACGTGATTATCCCGGAACCGTTAAACAAAGATCGTATTTGTTTGGGCCATCGTGGCGTGTTATGGACCGAAGTAGAAACCTATGGGCACATAGCACACGGTTCAATGCCATTTTTGGGTGATTGTGCGGTGCGTCATATGGGTGCGGTTGTATCGGCTTTAGAAGAAGATCTATTTCCCGTTTTAGCTCGTCGAAGCACATCCATGCCGGTAGTACCAGATGGAGCACGTCAATCAACGTTAAACATTAACTCAATTCACGGTGGTCTTGAAGAACCGGAAGAAGGTTATACCGGTTTGCCTTCGGCTTTAGTGCCGGATCGTTGTAGAATGGTGCTCGACAGGCGATTTTTAATGGAAGAAAGCCTTGACGAGGTACGTGGTGAACTACATGATGTGATTAAGTCTGCTGGAAAAGATCGTGACACGTTTCGGTATGAAATCCGAGAAATGTTTTCGGTTCAACCCAGCATGACCGATCACAATGCACCGGTTGTCAGTGCGGTTGCCAAAGCGATTAAAAATGAAATAGGGTGTGAGCCAGCTTATGTTGTATCACCTGGCACATACGATCAGAAACACATTGATCGAATTGGCCGCTTAAAAAATTGTATTGCGTATGGTCCGGGCATTTTGGATTTAGCGCATCAACCAGATGAGTATGTCGGCATTCAAGATATGATTGATTCTGCAAAAGTCATGGGTCAATCCATAGTGACATTGCTAGGTAGCGACGGACGCAGTTAACCCGGCACACGTTAAAACATAATGGAGTAAATAATGAAAATCAGACTAATCAAAAAAACGTTGCTTGCAGCAGCAGTTGCTGCGAGCGTGTTTTCCGGTTCAAGCTTTGCTGCTAAATCCGATGTTGTTATTGGGATGCAGCTCGAGCCACCTAATCTTGATCCAACAGGTGGTGCCGCAGCCGCCATTGATGAAGTTGTGTACGCCAATGTGTTCGAAGGCTTAACCCGATTTGGTTCAGACGGTAGTGTTAATCCGGCTCTGGCTGAATCTTGGATTATCAGTGACGATGGTATGGAATACACATTTACCTTGCATGCCGGCGTTAAATTTCACGATGGCACTGATTTCAACAGTGAGGATGTCAAATTTTCGATAGATCGTGCCATGGCGGAAGATTCCACCAACGCGCAAAAAGGTTTGTTCACTAATATCGATAGCGTAGAGGTTGTGGACGACACCACGGTAAAAATTAAATTAACTCAGGCCGATGGGAATTTGCTGTTTAATTTAGCCTGGGGTGATGCCGTTATGGTTGGCGCTGAATCTATAGAGTCTGCCGCAACTGCACCGGTTGGTACTGGCCCGTTCGTGTTTAAAAATTGGGTTCAGGGCGATCAAATTGTGTTAGAGAAGAACCCGAGCTATTGGGGAACAGCCGCAAAGCTCGACAAAGCCACGTTTAAATTTATCAGCGATCCAACCGCCGCATTCGCAGCCATGATGGCGGGTGATCTTGATGCGTTTCCGAATTATCCAGCGCCTGAAAATTTACCGCAGCTTGAAGCTGATCCACGATTCGCCGTTGTTTTAGGCTCAACGGAAGGTGAAACCATTCTGTCTACCAATAACCAGTTGCCGCCTCTTAATAATGTGTTGGTCAGGCAAGCAATTGCGCATGCTATAGATCGCAGTGCCATTATTGATGGGGCGATGTATGGTTACGGCACGCCGATTGGTACGCACTTCGCACCGCATAATCCGGCGTATGTCGATTTAACCGCTAAATCGAATTACGACCCTGAGAAAGCCAAGGCCTTATTGAAAGAAGCTGACTTGGCTGATGGGTTTACTACCACGCTAAAACTTCCACCTCCTGCTTATGCGCGTAGAGGTGGGGAAATTATCGCGTCGCAATTGCGTGCCGTGGGCATTAACGTAGAAGTATCTAATCTTGAATGGGCACAGTGGCTGGAGCAAGTGTTTAAAGGCAAGGACTACGGTTTAACGATTGTGTCTCATACAGAGCCAATGGATATTGGTATTTATGCCAAGCCAGATTACTACTTCCAGTACGACAACCCAGCACTACAGGAATTGATGACGGGCTTTAATGCTGAAACAGATCAGGCCAAGCGCACAGAGATTTTGCAACAGGCGCAAAATATCATCGCTGATGACTATGTTAACGGCTATTTATTCCAGTTAGCTAAAACCGGCGTGGCCAGCAGCAAGCTAAAAGGGCTTTGGGAAAATTCACCAACACAAGCTAACGACTTAACAGCCGTGTATTGGGAAGACTGATTGTCGGCTAGCTAGTACGGGAGTGCTGCATTATCTTGTAAAGCGGTTTTTAATCTTACTGGCCACGTTAATCGTGGCCAGTTTGGTTGTGTTCGTGACGATTGAAGTGGTACCGGGCGACCCAGCCTCTTATATGCTGGGTTTAAATGCACAGCCGGATACCGTTGCCGCATTGCGTAAAGAGCTGGGTTTAGATCAATCCCGCGTTGTGCGATACCTGTCCTGGGTTGGCGGTTTAATTACCGGTGACTTCGGCACCTCATATACCTATCGCACACCGGTGATCGATATGGTTATGGAGCGCATGTGGATTTCATTGCCATTGGCGCTCTATGCTCTACTGTTGTCAACGCTTATTGCATTTCCTGCAGGTGTCTTGGCTGCCAGTCGGCGTGGTGGCATCACCGATACATCGGTTATGGCAGTCACTCAGCTCGGCGTTGCTATTCCCAATTTCTGGTTTGCGATGCTGCTGGTGTTATTGTTTGCCATCAAGCTCGGTTGGTTTTCTGCCGGTGGGTTCCCAGGTTGGGATGCCGGTTTTTTTCAAGCTGTTAAATCGTTAACCTTACCAGCCATTGCCCTGGCTTTACCACAAGCATCCATACTCACACGCGTTATGCGCTCGTCCTTGCTCGATGTGTTGAGTGAAGATTTTATGCGAACAGCGCGAGCTAAGGGATTAAGCCAGCGTCAAGCTATGTGGAAGCATGCCTTGCGCAACGCAATGGTACCGGTACTAACCATCATTGGATTGCAGTTTTCATTCTTGTTAGCCGGCGCCATCATCATTGAGAATGTGTTCTATCTGCCGGGTTTGGGTCGGTTGGTTTTTCAAAGCATTGCCAGTCGAGACCTTATCGTAGTTGAAAGCGTGGTCATGTTGTTGGTTATGGCGGTGGTGCTCGTCACGTTTGTGGTTGATATTGCCTATGCCTGGGTGGATCCTCGCCTACGAGGTTCGCGATGAAGCTACGTAGCATCATTCCCGGCGCCATACTGGTTGCCATCTTTTTTAGTGCCGCGTTACTTTCGTATATCTGGACGCCATTCGATGTGGCGGTTATCGATATCAAACAGCGGTTTAAATTACCGGACGCAACCTATTGGTTGGGTACCGATCATTTTGGCCGCGACATGTTGTCCATGCTTATGGTTGGCGCCAGAACGTCTATTGCGGTTGCCATTGTTGCCGTTGGTATTGGGATGTTGTTTGGGGTGCCGCTGGGGTTGGCTGCCGCTGCCAATAAAGGCAGCTGGTTGGATGAGTTTATTATGCGAGGCAACGATTTGGTGTTTGCGTTTCCTTCGTTGCTCATCGCCATTATGATAACGGCGGTGTATGGCCCGAGTGCCATCAACGCAATTATCGCCATTGGTATTTTTAATATTCCGGTATTTGCGCGATTGTCGCGAGGTGCAGCGTTAAGTATCTGGAAGCGCGACTTTATTTTGGCCGCGCGAGTTGCAGGTAAAGGTGCAACGCGCATATCGCTAGAACACATACTGCCAAACATCACTAATTTGTTAATTGTGCAGGGCACCATCCAATTTTCGTTAGGCATTCTTGCTGAAGCAGGATTATCATTTGTGGGTTTAGGTGCCCAGCCACCCATTCCCAGTTGGGGCCGCATGTTGGCTGATAGTCAAACGCTCATCATGTTACAGCCGCAACTGGCTTTGTATCCCGGATTAGCCATCGTGCTCACGGTGCTGGGACTCAACCTTTTGGGCGATGGGTTGCGGGACTGGTTAGATCCAAGGTTGCGACGTGAACGATAAGCCGAACGCACAAGCCTTGTTGCAACTGACTAACGTGAATCTGTCTATTCACGATACCAGCATTCTGCGTAACGTGTCCATGCAGGTTCACGAAGGTCAGGTGCTGGGTATCATTGGTGAGAGCGGGTCAGGCAAGTCCATGACCGCGTTATCTATCATGCAGCTATTACCACGTGGTTCTAAGCTCAGTGGCGAGTTGATGTTTGGCGGCAGTAACCTTACAGAATTAAGCGAAGCCGAGATGTGCGATTTACGCGGCGATGATATCGGCATGGTCTTTCAGGAGCCGATGACGGCGCTCAACCCGGTGCAAAACATTGGTACTCAGGTGGCCGAAAGTATTTTGCAGCATAAACAGGTGAGTCGCCGTGAAGCCTTGGTACAAGCTGTACAGGTATTAGAAAAAGTAGGCTTGCCCAATAACGAGTTTCCGTTAACCCGGTATCCGCACGAACTATCTGGTGGCCAACGTCAACGGGTAGTCATTGCGATTGCAGTAGCGTTAGAGCCGCGTTTACTTATTGCAGACGAACCCACAACGGCGTTGGATGTCACCACACAAGCGGAAATTTTAAAGTTACTGCAAAGTCTGGTTCAAGATTCGAACATGGCAATGATCTTAATCACCCACGATTTAGCCGTCGTCTCAGACGTGGCCGATCACATAGTCATTATGCGTAACGGGGAAGTCGTGGATAGTGGTGCCACCGCGGCATTGTTTAATGATTTGTCGCATCCGTATACAAAAGCGTTATACGATGCATCAAGTCATGTACCGCACAGAGAAGTGGCGCAACACGATAGCACGCCTTTGGTGGAAGTCAGCCATTTAATCTGCGAATACGTGTTGCCTCGCCAAGCCTTGTTTGCACCGCGCAACACCTTCAGAGCAGTCAATGATGTGAGTTTTTCCATCGGTGCAGGCGAAAGCGTTGGGTTAGTGGGTGAGAGTGGTTGCGGTAAATCAACGCTTGCAAAAGCGTTGTTGGGATTAGC
Source organism: uncultured Granulosicoccaceae bacterium (assembly GCA_964390335.1). GTDB lineage: Bacteria > Pseudomonadota > Gammaproteobacteria > Granulosicoccales > Granulosicoccaceae > Granulosicoccus. The sequence goes on from CAYMHU010000030.1 coordinate 6,251, forward strand.
GCCTATTCACAGTGGTGAGATCGTATTGCACGGTGAACGTATGCTGCAAGGTGTGGCGCTGTCTAAAAAAGTACGCCGCGAATTGCAGGTAGTGTTTCAAGACCCGTACAGTTCGTTTAATCCACGACATAAAGTGGCACGATTGGTTGCAGAACCATTGCATATTTTAGATGAGGTGCCTACTAAGTTGGAACGCCGCCAGTTGGTGAACAGTGCGTTAGAGAGTGTGGGGTTATTACCCGATGATGCCGGTAAGTACATTCACGAATTTTCCGGTGGTCAGCGACAGCGGATTGCAATAGCGCGCGCATTAATCATTAAACCTAAACTTATCGTACTAGACGAAGCGGTATCCGCGCTCGATGTATCGGTACGTGCGCAAGTGTTGGATTTGTTAGCGCAGCTTGCAGATGAGTTTGGTTTGGGGTATCTGTTTATTTCGCACGACTTATCGGTTGTGCGCAGTATTACCGATAGAGTGTTGGTCATGCGACAGGGTCAGATTGTGGAGCGCGGCAACACAGAGCGGGTGTTTGACTCGCCACAACATGAATATACCAAAACCTTGTTGGCGGCCGTGCCGCAACTGCAGCGACAAGCCAGTTAGTTTGACTCAGGTTCATTATGAATGCATAAATTCAACAGGAAAGTTACAACAGGAAATACTAAGCGATGTCATTAACCGCGCAATTTGGGTTTGATTCATCACAGTGTTTTATTGGTGGTGCGTGGCAACCGAGCGCCAGTGGCGAAGTGCTCGAACTGATCAACCCATCCAATAACGAAGCGTTGTGTTCTATTGCGCGAGGCACAGCGGCTGATATCGATGCCGCGGTGCAGGCCGCACAAACGGCCATGCAAACTGGCTGGGGTCGATCAACTGCGTTAGAGCGTGGCCGTGTACTAACAAGACTGAGTCAGCTTGTTTTACAACATATTGATGCACTGGCCGAGCTTGAGGCTTTGGATGTGGGCAAACCACTGACGCAAGCGCGGGCAGATGCTATTGCTTTAGCACGCTATTGTGAGTTTTATGCTGGTGCCGCCGATAAGATTCATGGTGAGACCTTGCCGTATTTAGAAGGTTATACCGCGTTTACTTTAAGAGAGCCGCATGGTGTGACTGCGCACATCATCCCGTGGAACTACCCCATGCAAATTATCGGACGCTCCGTTGGTGCTGCGTTAGCAATGGGCAATGCGTGCATTTTAAAACCCGCCGAGGAAGCGTGCTTAACAGCGTTGGTTTTTGCAGAGTTGGCATCGCAGGCAGGTTTGCCGGCAGGTGCGTTAAACGTGGTGCCCGGTACCGGCGCTGAGGCGGGTGCACTGTTAAGCTCACACCCGGGCGTTAACCATATTTCATTTACCGGCAGCGTGGCTACCGGAGTTCGTGTTCAGGAATCGGCGGCTCAATCGGTTGTGCCGGTAACCTTAGAGCTCGGAGGTAAGTCTGCGCAGGTGGTTTTTTCCGATGCCGATATGGATGCAGCCTTGCCGTTTCTGATTAATGCAGGTATCCAAAACGCAGGGCAAACATGTTCCGCCGCGTCTCGCTTGTTGGTGCAGCGAGATTGTTACGACACCTTGGTAGCAAGGCTTGCCGAACGCTATAGCCAGTTACAGGTAGGTCCGGCGCTGTCCGATTTGCAAGTAGGGCCGCTGATCTCGCAACGACAAAAGCAAATAGTAGAAAGCTATCTGGAGCAAGGCAGCGACTTACACATGGTGGCCAACGGCAACTTGCATGAATCGGCCGATCCCAATGGGCATTTTGTGCTGCCTGCGCTATTTGCTGATGTCCACCCAAGCCACACGCTGGCGCAAGAAGAAATCTTTGGTCCGGTGCAAGTCGTTATTCCGTTTGATGATGAAGATCATGCATTGGCAATCGCCAATGGTACCGAATACGGATTAGTAGCGGCAGTTTGGACGCGTGATGGCGCACGGCAGTTTCGCATGGCGAAAGCGCTGCGTGCAGGCCAAGTGTTTATTAATAACTATGGTGCTGGCGGTGGTGTTGAACTGCCGTTTGGTGGTGTGGGTAAATCCGGCCATGGCAGGGAAAAAGGCTTCGAAGCTTTATATGGTTTTTCCACATTAAAAACGGTGGCAGCTGCGCACGGATAAATTGCACGGATAAAAGAGGAATCAACGTTGAAGCCAGGCACACTCAATCTTATTACCGACATTGCAGGACTCGTTGTTGGCAATGCTCAAAACGATCACATTAATACAGGCGTTACCGTGCTCAGTGGCAATAAGCCGTTTTTAGCCAGCGTTGATGTGATGGGTGGTGCACCTGGAACTCGCGAAACCGATTGTCTCGCAGCAGAAAATCTGGTTGATCAAGTTGATGCAATAGTGCTTGCAGGCGGGTCTGCATTTGGTTTGGATGCAGCGTCCGGTGTGACCGATGCGTTGGCAGAGCAGCAACGTGGCTATCAAGTGGGTCCGGTGCATGTGCCTATCGTGCCTGCGGCAATCTTATTTGATTTGATTAACGGCGGCGATAAGCAATGGCAACAAAATCCGTATAACCAGTTGGGCCGTGATGCATTGAACGCTTGCGCAACAGACTTTGCGTTGGGCAGTGTTGGAGCGGGCAAGGGCGCAACTACCGCTACATTAAAAGGTGGACTGGGTTCGGCATCGGTTGTGTTGCCCAGCGGACATACTGTAGCTGCATTGGTGGCAGTCAATCCACATGGCAGCCCGCTAGTGCCTGATTCCAAACAATTTTGGGCCGCGCCATTTGAAGTGAATGATGAATTTGGCGGTTTAGGTATTTGTACAAACGCTCAGCCGCTTTATGAACCAAAAAATGAAAAATTAAAAGCCTACGATGCAAAAGCGAATACCACCATCGGCATAGTCGCTACCGATGCCGTGTTGAATAAAGCGCAAGCAAAACGCCTGGCAGTAGCGGCTCAAGATGGTCTCGCGCGTTCTATCGTGCCTTCTCATACCTTATTTGATGGCGACTTGATTTTTGGTGTATCAACTTTAGAAAAGCCAATGGCAGACGCGGATAGTCTGATACTACAAATGGCGTTAGGGCATGCGGCATCGTTGTGTATGGCAAGAGCGGTTGCGCGTGGGGTTTACTTAGCAAGCTCTAGTGATAGCGATACTATGCGGTGTTGGCGGGATCTTTGATTTACTTTTTCAGGAGACTATTTCTTTATTGTTGCTCTGTTAGGGACCTTCCAGAGCACCCAAGTGCGATCAAAAACTGTTGCTATTGTCTAAATCCAATTCCAATCCAACAACGCCTATCTTAACTTCAAGCGCCTTAAGCTTCGGGTATTTCTCCTCCAGCTTAATCTTGTCTGTATTCCATCGATTCGCCACTACAGGTACAAGCGACACAGGTTGCTTAACTCCTAGCAAAGAATTTCCATATTGAGTTTTGGTATGGAAATTTCCGATATATAGGGCCTGTCCCTCTTCAATGGTGAAATGACCTAATACTTTTTTCTTGGGGTCGTATGCGGCAAAACCCGGTTTTTCGAACCCAGCAACCCAAAAGTCAGTGATGTGGTACGTGCCTGCTGTTAGTTGAACTGCTAATACGCTGCCGGTACGGACGCCTTTTTCCGTGTAGTCCATTGGAAGGTATTTGTAATTGTCGTCATAGTTCTTAGCTGCCAGAGTGTGATACGTTTTTTCTCCTGCTTGTTCTGCTTTTTCGTATGTGATCGCTGCATTTGGATACCCTTCGGAGGTCACGGACGCCAATAATATGCCAGTATCTGGAACAGATGTGCTATTCAGATCTGGAGTTTTAACGAATTTTCCCGTTGCGCAAGTTGATAATAAAAAAGGTAAAACGATCGATAACAAAATATTTGTTTTCATAGTGGCGTCAACCGTCCATTTGATCTTCAATTAGTTTGGCAATTTCTGTGCCGAGTAGCTCCACTGGGTTCGCTGAATATGATTCGCCACAGAACCGCTAGATGTCCTTAACTAAAAACAAGATGGGTGGTGTTGTTTATTGGCATTGCCGATATATTGAATAGTGATTTGAGTCAATTCGCTTAGATTCAACGCTGCAAAAACCCGATCACACAATCAACAAATTCAGCTCTATTCTCCCAATGCACTGAATGCGCAGCGTTATCAATAACACGCCGCTCTATAGCAGGCCAAGCAGAATAAAATGCTGCTAGCGCGGTAGGTGAAAACATCACGTCATTTGCTCCAGTCAATGCCATGGCTGGAAAAGGCATAGATTCAAAATTGGGTTTTTCCAAAAACGTCTTTAACACCTTCGTTTGAGTGTTAAATGCCTGCAACGATTGCTTGTAGGGGTAGTCCATGCTTGCCTGTACGGCGAAATCGATTTGTTGGCTGTCTTCAAAGAAGTCGGGGCTGAATAAAAACTGAAATAGCAGGCGAAACCAGTCGGCTTCGTTTAGATCGGTTCTTAAACGCGCCAGTGTTTCAAATAGTTCAATGCGCGCAGCGTTGGTATTCATTGCGGCCGAACACGCAACCAATCCGGATACACGCTCGGGAACCGTGGCGGCCACGTGCCAAGCCAACATAGCGCCCATGGAATGACCTACCAGTGAAAAGTGTTGTAAGTCGCAGGCGTCTGCAAGTGCCAATACATCTTGAACCATTAAATCTTTGGATGTTGGCGCATTGGCAGGTTGGGTTCGACCGGTGCAGCGATTGTCGAGCGTGAACACCTCGAAGTGTTGGCTTAAGGGTGCAACGACCGGTTGCCAGCTGGCGCTATCGCTTGCCATGCCCGCAAGTAGCAAAACTGGGGAACCTTTGCCTACACGTTGGTAGTGCAGCTCAATATCATTTGCGTGAATCGTCGGCATCGGATCATTCTACCGACATCAAAAGAAGTGTTTACTTATTTCGGATAACGCGAACCGGGAAAAAGCTAACACCTGAGCGGTCCAATGCGGGCGCACCGGGATAGCCGCGCTTTGCGGCAAGTGAGTACCAGCGAATGGCATCGCTGTGTGCGGCACTTGCTGCGGCCGGTGCGAACGCAAGCATTTGTGCTTCCTTCGCGTAGTCGGTAGCCAGGGCGACCTGAGCCAAGCGTTCGCCGGCTTCGGCTTTTTGCTTTAGCGCTTCAGTATTCAGTTTGGCCAGTTGTTGTTGCTCTTTCTTAACTTGCTGTTTCAATGCGTTTGGGTTCAACGCTGCGCGTTCCGGGAGCGGCAGATCAATGACGCCGTTTATTGGGCGCGTGTCTGAAGCCATTGCTACCGACGTGCAGACAAGTGCCAAAACCAGTGCCGTAAAGCCACGAAAACCCCATGCGCGATGGCGTCGATGCGTGTCTGAAGTCATTGAATAGGAAGTCATGGCGGTAGTTTAGCGATAGATCAGACTTAATTATGCGGGTTATCAATCGGGTAATGAGTGTTTTTTGTGATGCAGTCGCGAAATTTGTACGAAATTTGCTCCATCCAAGCCGTGGGCCTGTTGTGGGCGGGGAAATTTGGGCATTAGAGAAACATCGTGATGTTAGAAAAAGTCTTATCTTGGATTGGTAATGTTGTTTTGGCCAGTGTGTTGGTGTTGCTGTCCTCACAACATGTTGTGTTTGCTCAAGACGGTGATACGCAAGCAACGCAATCCACAGTCAATGGTGGGGATGAGCCGGGTCGCATCGTTGTACCACTGACAGGGACCGCTCATGTGCTATCCGTTAATGGGTTGGCTGTTAGTCCGTCTTCGTTCGACACGGGCGTTGTTCAAATTGGTGAGTCCACTACTCAAACCGTCACGCTATCGCATGTTGGCGAGTTAGATGATGCACCTATCGTTATTGAGTCGGCTGATCTATTCGGTGCAAGCTACGATGAATACCAAACTGACTTCGTGGGTTTTGTTACGTTGAATCCGGGTGAAAGTGTGGATTTCGATGTGACGTTCACACCTTTAGTACCTGGTACGAAATCGGCAGGTTTGCGGATGGATGTTGAGGGTGCTAGTGCGCCACAAGTCGTGCTGTTTAACGGTTGGTCGCGATACCCGTTAACCAGTGATTTGTCTGTATCGGATAATGATCTGAAATTTGGACAAATCAATACCGGTAAAACGGTTGTGAAGAACCTGGTTTTTGAAAACTTGGGTGAAACAGATGCTCCGGTGATTAATGTGACTCAATTTGATTACAGTGGTGATACACCAAATGCGTTCACGTCCAATTTCACACCCTTCACATTGAATCCCGGTCAAACAAAATCAGTTGCCATTACCATGAGTGGAGCACAGGAAGGTACTAAGAACGCAATACTCACCGCGTCTCACGACGGCAATAATGAGGCTGTAGAAAGCGTTCTGTCCGGTACGGTAATAACGCCATCATCGATACCGGCTAACTTTACAAAAAGTTCGTTGGCCAACGCAAATATCAAACGCGGTACGTCGGCTCAATTCGGTCCTGATGACAAACTCTATGTGGCTGAGATGGATGGTTATATAGAGGTATATACCATCACCCGTAATGGCAAAAATAATTACTCAGCGTCCCTTACTGAAACGATTAATCTTATTGCTAATGTGCAAAACCACAACGATGATGGTTCGAAAAATAATTCGTTAAAAAAGCGTCTGTTAACGGGAATTTTAGTCACCGGCACAGCTGCTAATCCAATTATCTATGCAGCATCAAGCGACCCCAGACAAGCAGCTGGACCTTCCGGCTTCGACTCAAACCTTGATACTAACTCAGGTATCTTGCACAAGCTGACAAAAAACGGCGGTAACTGGAGCAAGCAAGATCTTGTCAGAGGTTTGCCCCGATCGGAAGAAAACCACGTGGCTAACGGTTTAATCCTACACAATGGCAAGATTCTATTGAACATGGGTGGTCACACAAACATGGGTGTGCCTTCGAATAACTTTGCGGAAATTGCAGAGTACGCGTTAAGCGCTGCAATATTAGAAATCGATATTGCCAGCATCGGTAATTCAACATACGACCTACCCACTTTGAACGATGAAGATAGGGCCGGTGTTAACGATGCAAACGATCCATTTGGTGGTAACAACGGTAAGAACCAGGCCAAGCTCATTCCAAACAGTCCGGTTAAGTTATATGCCACTGGTTTTCGTAATGCCTATGATATCGTTAAAACGCTATCGGGCAAAATCTACACATTTGATAACGGCCCTAACCCTGGCTGGGGTGGTTGGCCTAATGCGAATTGCGAAAATAACATTGATAATGGTGGTGCGCATCATTGGGATGGATTGCATTTAGTCACCAAAGGTTTTTATGGTGGTCATCCTAATCCCACGCGTGGCAATTTAAGCAATACGTTTAATGCATCGAATCCACAAACGCCTATTGAGGGCCCAGCCAATCCGGAAGAGTGTGTGTACAAGCAATCTGGAAACGGCGACGGTTCGCTCACGATTGTGAAAGACTCCGTTAATGGATTAACCGAATACACAGCCAGTAACTTTGGTGGCTCCTTGCAGGGTGAATTATTGGCTGCCAGTTACACCAAACAAGAGATCCTGCGCATCAAGCTTAATGGTGCGGGAACTGCCGTTACATCAAAGTCAGTGTTAATGGGTGGTGTAGGGAAAGTGCCGTTGGATGTGACCGCTCAAGGCGATAACGATGTGTTTCCCGGTACGATTTGGGTCATCGATAATATCGCGAACAGTATCACAGTTCTAGAACCCTCAGACTACTAGAGCCGGTACAACTCATTATAAACACGCGGTAAATTCCTGAATTGGTGTACCTGCAAGCAAAACTACCCGTTTGGGGTTAAAAATATTTGGTAAGCAGGCCGATAACGCTAATTGTGAAGAATATTATTTCCAGACCTGACCTGTTTGCAGCAACAGATGCGAGCAAGCGTTCTCATCGTTTGCCCATAGCACTGTTGTTGGTTGTAGTTGCGTTAGTCGGTGGCTGCTCAGGAGGCAGCACGCCGGAAGAAACTGAAGTGATTGTACTGCCGGTATTACGCGGCTTAACGCCTAATCTTCCCCAAGCTGATGCAACTTTCGATGGTCAGCATTATTCTGGCAGCGGCGTTTGTGCCGAATGCCATGATGATGATGAAAACGCCGTTGACCCGCTAATGGTTGTCAATGAAGATGCAGGCCCACGTGATGTGTCTATAAATCGAGCGTGGCGCACCAGCATTATGGCGAATTCGACTCGCGATCCGTACTGGCATGCCGTGGTTGCGTCCGAGTTGCGTCGCTTCCCGATGCTGGCGGATGAAATCAACGATACGTGTACTCGCTGCCACGCACCCATGGCCAATGACTTTGCCAGGAAAGAAAATTTGCCATTGCAGGTTTTTGATTCGGGTTCAGTTGAAACCGGTGATTTCGTGCAAGGCATTTACTCGATGGACAGCACTAACGAGATGTATAACCATGCGATGGATGGTGTAAGTTGTACCTTGTGTCATCAGATGGCTGATGATGGAAACCTGGGTACCGATATCGGCATGTCGGGTGGTTGGGTTGTTAACGAATTTCCAATAGAGAACAAAAGTGATCGACCCGCTTACGGACAATATGCGGACCCGAGCTTTGCGTATATGCAAGAGCAAAGCGGATACCTGGCTCAATACGGTGCACACATTAGCTCCTCTGAAACTTGCGGCAGTTGTCATAACCTGCAAACCAATCCGGTTGATAAAGACGGCAACCCCGTGCCTGGCGTATCTCATTTCGCCGAACAAATGGTTTACACGGAGTGGCAGAACAGCATCTTTGACGATGCCGGTAGCGAACCGCGTTCATGCCAGAGCTGTCATATGCCAAAAGTAAACGAACCCATTACTTTCGCAACCGCTGGTGGTGCGGAACCAAGAAATGATTTTGCAGAGCATTCTTTTCTTGGTGCAAACACCGTTATGCAAGACATGCTGAAGAACTTTAAAACCGAACTGGGTGTTGATGCTGATATTACGGATGAAGACTTCGACAAGTCAATTGCGCTCAACCGTGAATTCCTGAAAACATCAGCAAGCATCGAGCTGACAGAACAGGGCATTGTTGATGATGTGATGTCGGTAGACGTTACGCTTACGAATTTATCAGGGCACAAATTTCCAACGGGCTACCATACTCGACGAGCTTATCTGCATGTGTTGGTTGTGGATGCAACTGGCATGTTGGTGTATGAAAACGGATTGATAAACGCTGATGGCAGTATTCAAGGTGTGCTGGAGGATAGCTCACAAGACAGCTACGAAACACATTATGATGTGATTACGTCTTCAACTCAGGTTCAGGTTTATCAGGCGATCACCGGAGACGCGGAAGGTAATCAAACTCACTCGCTGCTCACAGCAACCCAGTTTCTGAAAGACAACCGATTGACGCCTCTGGGTTTTGATAAAAATGCCGTGTCGGATGATATCGGTGTGTACGGCGATGCACGCTATGATCAGGATTTCAATAACGGTAAAGATACCGTGACCTACCAAATACCGGCAACCGGCACCGCGCCATACTCGGTATTGGTTGAATTGCGTTACCAGCCGATGTCTTTTGGTGCGCTGCAAACCTTATTCGCTGAGTCCGACAAGCTGGACCAAGTGGATATGTTTCGTACGATCTACGATGCCACGACGCTGCGTGATGAGGTCATAGCCACTGACATCATCTCCGTTCAGTAAGAACTGCCTCAGTTCTGCGCTGCGACATAGTTGTAATATGTTGCAGTTGAGTATGCTTACAAATCCCTATTGTCCGCTATACTTCTGCGATAGCAGAATATCGTTGGGTGCCGCCGTGCGCGGAAAACCTGAACAAACAGGAGCGTAGCAGTATGTCCAAAGTACACCATTTTTTCGCCGGTCTGGCTTCCACCAGACGCATTTTCGTGCTGATCATGGCGCTACTGACTTCTGGGCTGGCCTCAGCACAGCAAGCAGCCGGTCTGGAATACCGGATCGGGCCTGAAGATGTGCTGTTTATTTCTGTGTGGAAAGAAAAGGATCTGGAGCGCAAGGTACTGGTTAGACCAGATGGCGGGATTTCGTTTCCCTTAGTGGGCGATATTCAGGTTTCGGGTAGAACGCCATTGGAAGTGCAGGATGAAATTCGTTCTCGCTTGCAGCGCTATGTACCCGATGCCGAGGTCACTGTATCCGTAGATAAAATTTCCGGATACACCGTGTTCGTGCTTGGTGAGGTTAACAAACCAGGCCAATTTACCTTGGGCCGGTATGTCGATGTTGTTCAGGCACTGACATTGGCAGGCGGTCTAACGCCCTATGCCAGCGAACGCAACATGCAGATTCTGCGTCGTCAGGATGGTCGCGAGGTCACGTTCAGCTTCGACTTTCGAGATATCAAGCGTGGTAAGCAGCTGGAACAAAATATCATTCTGCAAAGTGGTGATGTAGTTGTAGTGCCTTAATTACTTAGCTAGTTGATGACTTTATTACTTAGATAAGTAAACACGTCCACATGCAATTAAATCGATACAGCACTTGCTTAGCTTCGGCGTTGGTGGGTGGCGCGGTATTATCTTTATCCTCATCGGCCCAGGCCGATGTATGGGTATTTGAGCCCTCTATCGGATTCGATCAGCGCATTGATGATAACTACACCATCGATGCAACCGATCCCGATCCCGTCAATGCAAGTCGTGTTGTGGGAAATCTGGAGCTTAGCCGTGAATCTCAAGCTGCGTCGTATTCCGGATTAGCGCGCATAGATGGTTTGTTGACACAAAGTTCGGAAGATTCAACCGAGCTATCTTCAAACAAGGTCTTTGTATTAAATACTGACATTAACAGTGCACGCTCTGCATGGGGATTGGGTGTCAACTTTAAAGAAGACACGCCAAGTCGCGATATTGCATCCGACATTACCGACCTTGGTTTGGTTGCATTGGACACGGGAGCCAGTGTTACGCAGGGACAAGACGTGGCCAGACAGCGTTTGGTCGTGTCACCCAACTGGAAATACAACTTAACGCGTCGCGCGACATTTGAAACGGGTTTGAATTATACGAAGGTAAAACACGATTTACCGTCGCCCGCCGATATTCGTGCTGCTTATGCAGAGCAAATCAATGCATCACCGGATGATGATTTAGGTGTGTTTGAAGCGCCGGATGAATTAGATGATTTCACTGAAATTGCCTTTAATCTGGGCTTTCGCTATTTACTTAATCCGATAACGTCATTGTCGTTTTTTGCTAGTTACAGTGATTACACTGCGTCCACCGAACCTAATGCGGGCGTGCGATTTGACTTCGTCGACCAGATTGTTGATTCAAGAGACTCGAGTATTATTCGCGACCCAAAACGAGAGTCGCTTTCCAATACCACCACATTGCGCGTTGGTTTAGATCGTTCTTTAACGCCGGCTGTCAAAGTTGGCGTACAAGTCGGTGTGTACACAACGAATATCGATGAAACCGATGTACTAAGAGATACTGACGACACTCCGGATTGGTCTGCTGATCGTCGCGAAAGTGAACTGGCGAACCGCTTGCGAACCCAGGAAGGTTGGTTAGCGAATGTGACTGCCAGTAAGGATGCAGGCTTAACTCAGTATCGGGCACGGTTTGGCGTTGATGTGTTGCCTAGCGCAGTTGGTTCGCAGGTGGAGTCGCTTGAGGCCATTGGAGAGTATGCACGGGCGCTAGGTCCGTTACTCGACTTTAATTTTAAGGTCAGAGCCTATGAGCCCGATGCATTAAATGCAGCTGGCGAAGATGAATTTTCGCGTCGCTTTTTGAGTTTTGAACCAAAGTTAATATGGCGATTCAAACGTGCATGGACTTTGGCTGGATCGTATCGTTATCGACGCCAGAAAAGTCAGGGTGCAACGCAGTCGGGTGAGAGTAACGCCATTCTCTTTTCTATAAAATTTACTCCGCCGTCGGCAATAAGAGACGCTGCAGGCGCCCGATAACACTCGCTCGCCAACTGATTGTGAGGAATTAAATGCAAGCCGTTATTCTTGCTGGCGGTTTGGGGACCCGGTTGTCTGAAGAGACCACCGTACGGCCAAAACCCATGGTGGAAATTGGTGGTCGCCCCATCCTTTGGCATATCATGAAAACCTACGCGGCGCATGGAGTCACAGACTTCATCATTTGCTGTGGTTATCGCGGTGATGTCATCAAAGAATACTTTGCAAATTATCTGCTGCGCACAGCCGATGTGACTATCGATTTACGTAAGAATGAAATTGATGTGCATCACAGCACCACAGAAGACTGGCGCGTTACGTTAATCGATACCGGTCCGGATACTGGCACAGGTGGCAGGCTGCGCCGTGTTAAAGATTACATTGATAACGATACGTTTGCGTTTACCTACGGCGATGGTGTGGCCAATATCGATATCACTGCGTCACTGGAATTTCATCGTTCCCAACAAACGCTTGCTACGCTCACGGCTGTACAGCCGCCGGGTCGATTTGGTTCTTTTAAACTCAGCGAATCCTCGGGTTTAATCAGTAGTTTTCGTGAGAAACCACGTGGTGATGGTGCATGGATAAACGGTGGCTACTTTTTGCTAGAACCTGCTGCAATAGATTATGTTACGGATGATGCGTTGTTCTGGGAGCAAACGCCGTTGGAAAACCTGGCTAAGGACCGACAACTATCTGCCTACCGCCACTTGGGTTTCTGGTACGCGATGGATACCTTGCGCGACAAACAAGTATTGGAAGAATACTGGCTTGCGGGTGATGCACCTTGGAAGGTTTGGTAAATGCATTTTGTACCAACACCTTTGAACGGTGCGTATTTAGTACAGCCTGAAGTGAAAGAAGACGATCGCGGCTTTTACGCACGTGCCTATTGCGCACAGGAATTCGCTGAACTCGAATTATGCACCGATTTCAAGCAAGCCAATATTGCGTTTAACAAAACGCGTGGTATTACACGTGGATTGCATTATCAAAAAGAACCGGATGCGGAAGTTAAATTAGTTCGCTGCACGGCGGGCAGTGTATTTGATGCCATTGTCGATATGCGTCCGCAGTCGCCTACATTCAAACAATGGTACGGCACTATATTGTCAGCGGAAAATCGACATCAACTGTATGTGCCTACTGGATTCGCACATGGTTATCAGGTGTTGGAAGATGACAGCGAGTTCAGTTATATGACATCGGCCTTTTATGCGCCGCAGTCGGAGGCGGGTGTTCGATGGGACGATGCCGCGGTGGGCATCGTCTGGCCAATTAAAGATGATGTGCAGTTGTCAGAGAAAGATAAGAACTGGTCATTACTCGACTGATTCTGCCATCTGACCTTTATCAGACTGTTCGTCCTTAAGCTCAGCCGTTTTCGCAGCGATTAGCTCGTCCCACTTAATAGGCACGTAATCCAAAATTTCCTGCGTCTCCTTTCTGACAATAACAATCCCCTTGGCGTAGCGCGCTTTGAAATGGTGAAAGATTACGTCGTCGTTTTTAAACCCCTGTTTTTGCATGGCGGCTGCAACCAGTTTATCTGCGCCGGTAGTTTCGAGTTTCTCGATGCTGACGGATTGTTCGGCAAGCATGTTTGCATGTTCAGATGATAAAGGTTCAAATAAATCGGTACGCTCATGGTACTCAGGGTATCCATTGAGCAGCTGGCTAACAAATTTACCGAAATCTTCCGGCGCTGGGTCTGGCGTTCGCAGCATGGATGGGTACGATCTGTCCATGGTTTTAAGTTCAGCAATACTGCGTGGTGTGAGTTCGCGTTCTATGAGCTCTGCATTTGCGTAGGACACCGCGTCCGCTGATAATGTATTGAAGTTGCGATCTGCATAAACAACAGCAACGGTGCGTTGTTGATGGGTTGCATAGAACCCATATGCTAATGCGCTAATTTGAATCATCGCAATAAGCGACATATCCAAAACCAGTTTCGGTTTGCCGGGTTTGTATAACAACAGGGTTAGTGCAGGGCCAAGCACGAGATCAATCAGACCAACAATTTTGAGTCCCTGCCAGCCACCGTCTAGAAAAAACAGTTCGCCTGGGAACCACAGAAACCACATAACGGCAACCAGCGAGCTGAATATCAAGATACTCAGTGCCAGATGAATGCTGAAGGCTTGCCCTTTTGACAGCACAGGCCAGCGTGTGGATGTTGCTTCAGACACCAGAATGCTCCGACAAAAAAACGAGTCTTTATCGAAGCAAAGCTCAGGCCATATGGAGTTAAATTTAGGGTCTGAAAGCCCATAAGATGGGCGATTTATGCCATTTTTTGCTAACTGGGTCGGTATCTGGGGGATTACTGATTCTGTGCGGTCAGCAAAAACTCTATTAATGCCTTTTGCGCATGCAAACGATTGCCGGCTTCATGCCAAACCACACTCTGAGGGCCGTCAATGACCTCGGCATCCACTTCCTCGCCTCGGTGGGCTGGCAAGCAGTGCATAAACAGAGCGTCGTCATTAGCTAAAGTCATGAGTTCGGGCGTGACCTTGTATTGAGCAAACGCCGCCTCGCGTTTTTTGGTCTCGGCTTCTTGTCCCATACTGGACCACACATCCGTGACCACTAAATCCGCGCCTTCACAAGCCGCTTCGGGAGATTGGCTGATTTCTATGGAGGATTGAACCTCTTCCATAATCGCTTTATTGGGTTGATAGTCTTCTGGGCACGCAATTTTTAATGTGAATCCAAGCAGTGCGGCCGTATTCATAAACGAATTACACACGTTGTTACCATCGCCAATCCAGGCAACCGTTTTGCCTTCAATGTCGCCGCGATGATCAAAGTAGGTTTGCATGTCGGCCAATAGCTGACACGGGTGCAGTAAGTCGGTTAAACCATTGATAACCGGGATCGTTGCGGCTTGCGCAAACCGTTCGAGGCCTTCGTGTGAGAAGGTGCGAATCATAACGATATCGACCATTTGCGATAGCACACGTGCGGTGTCTTCCAGGGGTTCGCCACGACCCAATTGAGTATCGTTCGGTGCCAGATAAATTGCATGACCACCGAGTTGCGCCATGCCAGCCTCGAATGATACGCGCGTGCGCGTGGATGATTTTTCGAAAATCATACCCAGGGTTTTACGTGGCAATAGCGCATCGTGTACGCCTTGTTCCCATTGAGCGCGGAATTCGCTGCCACGTTTAATAATGGTTTTAAACTCGTCGCGAGTCAGGTCTTTTACACCAAGAAAGTGACGCATTGTGTTATGTGTGTGCAGCTTGTTTTTCAGTAAAACGAATAATCAGGTCGCTGACCGTGTCTACGATTTGATCGGCTTGTTCATCGCTTAAAATCATGGGTGGTAACAACCGAACTACGTTGCCCGCAGCCACATTAATCAATAAGCCAGCATCGAGTGCCTGTTGAACTAGCTCGGCGCATGGCTCATTGAGTTCAATACCAATCATCAAGCCTTTGCCGCGGACTTCTTTTACACCCTCGCGATTGTGTAAACGATGACGCAACCCTTCTTGAATGCGTTCACCCAGTTCTGTTGCTCGTGCCAGCATGTGTTGACTTTCCATCTCATTAATAACAGTCAGGCCAGCACGGCACGCTAAAGGATTGCCACCGAAGGTCGTGCCATGGCTGCCGGGTTGAATAAGTTCTGCTGCATCACCGCGAGCCAAACACGCACCAATAGGCATACCGTTACCCAAAGCTTTAGCCACCGACATAACGTCCGGTTTAATATTGCAATGTTGGTGTGCGAACCACTTACCTGTGCGACCCATACCCGATTGAATTTCATCAAGGATCATCAGCCAGTCGTTGCTATCACAGATAGCGCGGACATCGGCTAAGTAACTTTCGTTCGGCACATGAATGCCGCCCTCGCCCTGAATGGGTTCAATGAGCATGGCAACAATGTCGTCCCGTTCGGCGGCCATTTTTTTGATCGCGTCGATGTCGTCATACGGCACAATCAGAAAGCCTGGAGTCACCTGGCCAAACCCGGTTTGCAGTTTTGTGTTGCCGGTGGCTGCAATCGTTGCCAGAGTGCGTCCATGGAACGCGGTCTCGGTAACCAGGATCATGGGTTTTGAGATGTTCTTCTTGTGTCCGTGTAGCCGCGCGATTTTGATACAAGCTTCGTTGGCTTCCGCCCCCGAGTTGCAGAAAAAGGCTTTGTCCATTTCGGCAATAACGCACAAACGGCTACCTAGCTCTTCTTGCAGCGGTTCGCGATACAGATTCGAGATATGCATTAACTTGGATACCTGATCGGACAGGGCATCGGCCAGCGCTTTGTTGGCATGACCAAGGCTGCATACGGCGATACCCG
The DNA here is from genome assembly GCA_964390335.1 of uncultured Granulosicoccaceae bacterium. Lineage (GTDB taxonomy): Bacteria > Pseudomonadota > Gammaproteobacteria > Granulosicoccales > Granulosicoccaceae > Granulosicoccus. The sequence goes on from CAYMHU010000030.1 coordinate 22,470, forward strand.
ACAACGCATCAAGGTACTCACGCCCTTGATCGTCAAAGAGTTTTGCGCCACTTCCACGCTGCATCAGGACCGGCAAACGGCCGTATGCAGTCATTAAATGTTCCATTCTGGGGCCTGTAAATACGGAATACTGGTTCGATGGTATTACATGGCGTAACGAAGGCCAACCGAAAGCGCTAAATCTACGTAAAAAATCCATATATTCATACCGGATGGCTTGCAAACACGCTGAGTGGAGTGAGAACATACACACAAGCACAGCCCATCCGTGTATGGTTCCGTGCAACTTAACCTCAAATAAATGGAGTAAACATGGCTTTCGAATTTCCCGATCTGCCCTATGATTTCACGGCCCTGGAGCCACATGTGGACGCCCAGACAATGGAAATCCACTACGATCGGCACCACCGCACTTACTTTAATAACTTCACTGGTGCAGTAGCAGACACGCCCAACGCCGATAAGTCGCTTGAAGAAGTCATGGCGGGTGTTGATGCCAGTGCGTCTCCAGCTATTCGCAACAATGGCGGTGGTTACTACAACCACATCCTGTATTGGAATTCCATGTGTGATGGCGGCAGCGCGCCGAGCAGCGCACTGACATCTGCAATCGATGCAGAGTTCGGTTCTATGGATAAATTAAAAGAACAGCTCAAGCAAGCAGGTATCACGCGCTTTGGTTCTGGATTCGCTTGGTTAATCGTGAAAGACGGCAAGCTTGCTGTTACGTCAACTCCAAACCAAGACAACCCATTAATGCCGGTTGCTGATATGCAAGGCACACCTATTCTGGCGTTGGATGTTTGGGAACACGCTTACTACCTGAAGTATCAGAACAAACGCCCTGATTACATCGATGGCTGGTTGGAAGTGGTTGACTGGGCGAAAACCTCAGAGCGATTTGCTGCACTAACAGCTTAAGTTAAACGCCTGAACCATAGTTTGTGATGGCAGTCGGGTTTACTCCCGGCTGTCTGGCGTAATCTTGTTATTCTCAAATTTGTTCTTATAGATTTGTCTTTATAGTTTCAGTTTTATTATGCTGGTGTTTGCAGCATTGGTTCTCTCGTGGAGATACGCATGACCGACCCTCAAAGTGAAGCGATTGATCGCATCAACGATCAAATCGCGTCTAACCCGGTAATCCTTTATATGAAAGGGACACCACAAATGCCCATGTGCGGCTTTTCAGCGCGTACGGTAGAAGTGCTAAAGCAATGCAACAAAGAATTTGCGTACGTGAACATTATTGCTGATGCGGCGGTACACGAGAATCTACCTAAAGTATCCGACTGGCCCACGTTCCCACAGTTGTTTATTAAGGGTGAATTGGTTGGCGGTTGCGATATCACGTGTGAGCTGGCTGAGTCCGGCGAGCTACAAAAAATGGTAGACCAGGCCACTGCTTAAACCCAACCTTAGCTGATCGGAAAGTGGTTTTACTTTCTGTGTAGATCTTCCCAGCGGTTAATCACTTCGCAAAATAATTCCGCTGTTTTACGGGTATCGTAAACAGCGGAATGTGCCTCACTTGTATCCCAGCCCATACCAGCTACTTCCGCCGCGCGCGCTAATACGGTTTGCCCATAAGCCAAACCACACAGCGTTACCGTATCCAGACAACTAAACGGATGAAACGGGTTGCGCTTGACTAACGCGCGCTCAGCGGCGGTGTTAACAAACTTCAGATCGAACGTGGCATTGTGACCAACCAAAATAGCGCGATTACAACCTGCGTCTTGTACCGCTTGCCGAATAGGCGTAAAAATGTAGCGTAACGCTTCGGGCTCGGCACGCGCTGCGCGCAGCGGGTTGTCTGGGTCAATGCCATTGACTTCCATCGAACGTGGTTCAAGATTGGCGCCTTCAAACGGGGTCACGTGCGTGCTGAAGCTGTCGGTGCACACCAGCTTGCCGTTGGCATCGAAATCGACCAGCACCGCTGCAATCTCCAGCAGCGCATCGGTGTGTTCGTTAAACCCGCCTGTTTCGACATCTACCACAACAGGGAGGTAGCCGCGAAAGCGGTCTTTCATTAATACGGGTTGCCCGGGTTGATACATTTGTTTCCAGTGTTGCGTTGGGTATTGCTGATGCGTGAATCATACACGTCGCGAACTTTGATACCATCAGGATTCCGCCATGAATCGCCAATTTAGTGTGGTCCAGCTACTAAAAAAATACTTCGATATTGCGTTCCTGATGGGCAAGCCACAGGATTTGCCAGCTGGCCAGAATCAGCTGCAAATTGCCATTGTGCTCAATTTCGTCACGTATGTGCTCGCATTGTTGCGGTTCGATAGTGTCGGAAAAGCGTCACTGCATGCAGCCATCGATATCGCCTGTATTGCTGCACTATTTTATGTGGGATTGTCTGTTACAAAACAATTGGCACGTTTTAATCAGGCGTTTGGTGCGATTTGTGGCGCGAATGCCATCCTGAATCTGGTCGGATTGCTGCTTTTTTCGCTGACCTTCGACAAAGACGTCGCAACCAGTCCGCAAATGGCGCAACTGATCTTTTTTGTGCTGATGGTTTGGACTTTATCCTTGCTGGCTCATGTGCTGCGGCATACGTTCAATTTACGCCTGTTTAATAGCGTTATGGCGGCGCTTGTGTATTATCTGTTCATTCTGCAGCTGCTCAGTTTTATATCGCCTACAGAATTTGAACCGGCTGCCTCCAATTCCATGGACAGTATTTCCACCGATGCTCTGGTTGTGCGCGACATGGATTTAGTTCAAATAGTGTCATCAAGTTAGTTGGGAAGCACATGAGAATGTTATGATTCGCAGTATATCCAGTACATTCACCCTGATGCTAATTGCGTGGAATTACCGACATTCAAACGCCGGACAACGGCCAACAATTCTGCCCGTGACAAGGATACGCAGGCTGCGTCGCGCCCGGTATCTGAACGCGTGAAAGACGAGCTGGCTCCAAGTTCTGCTGCAGAACAATCCAACGCCAGTGCAAAGCCCAGTGTAAAACCGCTCGATATTTTGGTTCCCGATGAAATCGGACGCTACACCATCGGTAAAAAAATTGGTTCCGGTACCTGTGGTGTTGTGCATTTGGGTCTCGACAACGTGTTGCGCAGAGAAGTCGCGATCAAATTGTCACCCATTGGTGAAGCCCATGTATCCACGGGCAAAGTGCCAGGAGCCCAGCGCGCGTATCAAACAGAACTGATCGCAGCCGGTCGGCTCAGCCATCCAAACATCGTTACTGTCTACGACACGGGTCAATTCGCAGAGCTCAACTATTTGGTGATGGAGGCCGTTCATGGCACGTCGCTTAAATCGTATGGCAAGGGGCAGCAACAACTGCCAGTGCATCGGGTTCTGGAAATCATTGTTATTTGCTGCGAAGCACTCGATTACTCTCATCAACAAGATGTTATTCACAGAGACATCAAGCCAGCCAATATCATGGTGGATAACGATGGCGCAGTTAAAATTTTAGACTTTGGCATTGCTGTTGGATTAACGGGTTCGGGCGGTTTAAGTAAGCAGGGGCCCACGCTTGGCACACCAAACTATATGTCGCCAGAGCAAATCATGGGCAAAGAGATTGGCCCAAGCAGTGACTTCTATTCTTTGGCTACTGTGTTGTTCGAGTTGTTGGCGGGCAAGCAATTATTTAAAGCCAAAAAAGTAAAAGATCTATTTAAAACGGTCGTACACCAGCGTGCGCCGCGTATTGATGAAGTTAAACCTGAAATACCGTTTGAACTTGCAGATGTGCTCGCTAAAGCGTTGGAGAAAAAACCTGCCGATCGCTTTCAATCGGGTGCCGAAATGGCACGAGCGCTCACGCCGTTTATTGAGCGTTTTAAGATTGTTGAAGAACGGCCGGCAGCTCAACAACGTTTTATTAAGCAACTTAATAGTCAATTATTTTTCAACACGTTTTCAGAGGTTGAAATTGCGCAACTATTGGAGTTAGTAAAAATCCGCTTGTACGCGCCGGGTGATGTGCTTATTGATACCGGTGATGCAGATCGAAATCTTCTTATCATAACGCGGGGTACGGTAAAGGTTACCCAAGACAACAAGCTGGTGCGCTTATGCTCGGAAGGCGATTGTATTGGTGAGTTGGGTTTTATTCACGGCACACCCGAAACCAAAAAAATGCAGGCCTTAACCGATGTGAATGTGATGGAAGTATCGGCAGACTTGCTCAGCGAGCTACCGCCCAAAGTGCATTTGCACTACTACCGCGTCATTTCAGATGTGTTGGTGGAGCGTCTGGCTCGCGAAGATCAGTACAAGCCAGACGTATTGATATAGTAGCGTGCTATTCGTCGGTAGGCTGATTATGCGATCGCTTAATCAACTCTTTTTCCCAGTTCAACGACGTTTCAACAATCGTGTCTAGGTTGTCGTACTGCGGTTTCCAATCCAGCGTGTTGTGAATTTTATCGACTGCCGCAATCAGCGACGGTGGGTCGCCGGCGCGTCGTGGCTTTTCGATGACTTTAATCGGTTTGCCGTGCACGCGATTAACTGCATCGATGACTTCTTTAACGCTGAAGCCATGTCCGTAGCCACAGTTCATTAGCGTGGAGTCACCACCGTTGCGTAGGTAGTCCAGTGCTGATAAATGTGCTGCGGCTAAATCGGTAACATGAATATAATCGCGCACGCCAGTGCCATCCGGTGTGGGGTAGTCGGTGCCGAATACATAAAGTTGTTCGCGTTTCTCTAAAGCAACTTCGGCTGCAACTTTTATAAGCAGTGTGGCTTCCTTGGTGGATTGGCCTATGCGACCATCCGGATCGGAGCCAGCTACGTTAAAGTAACGCAAAATCACGTGTTTTAAAGAAGATGCAAAGCTCAGATCACGTAGCATGGCTTCGGACATCAGTTTCGACATACCGTAAGCATTGATAGGCGCTGTAGGTAAGTTCTCATCACAGGCCTTGCCATCATTTTCCGGGATGCCATAGGTTGCAGCGGTAGATGAAAAAATAAAGTGCTCTATATTGTTGTCCTGACACGCTTGCAATAAATTGCGAGTACTGCAGGTATTATTTGCATAGTACTTGAGTGGGTTTTCAACACTTTCCGGCACAATGGTGTGCGCGGCAAAGTGGATAACCGTATCAATATCGTGCTCCTGGATGAGTTTAGATACCAATTCGATATCACCGGTTTTGCCTTTTACCAGCGTGCCATACAACACAGCATCTTCGTTGCCGGTTGAGAGGTCGTCCAGCACGATAATTTTTTCATCGCGCTCGCCCAGCAGTTTTACCACGTGGCTGCCAATGTAGCCTGCGCCACCAGTCACTAGAATGCTTTTTTGAGTCATATGATTCTCAGGTTCTATACAGCAATGTTGGGTAGGTTGTTGTCCATAAAGTTTGCAACGATTTTCAATGCAATTAACATGACAGCGGCCATCAACCCGTCAGGACAACGACATTCGGCCCCTTGTAGACCATTCCAACGGTGCTAGAGCTCTAATCCAGCAATAATACAGCATTCGAAACGCGTACCTATCGCCTGTACGTGTAACATCTGCATTGATTCTATTCGAACCTAAGGTATAAACATGAGTGATAGCTGGATCAAAGAAGTTCTGCAGGGAGCGGTGCTTGTTAGCGTGAATCAACGCCTGTCCAGACACCACATGCAACGCTATCAGAACGAACAGCTGGCACAGGGTCAGCAATGGTGGGAGACGCCGCAGATTTTACCGTGGAGTAGTTGGTTGGAAACGCTGCACCGTGACTGCGTCAAATTCGGCTTGTCCCAAAAAACCTTATTGCCGGAGATTGCTGAAGAGCGCGTGTGGCGCTCGGCATTACTCAAAGATAAACGGACATCCTTATTACTTGATATTGATGCGACCGCGCTCAGTGCGAGGCAAGCTTGGCGGGTGTTAAACACGTGGGATTGCACCGGCGTTAACGTCAGTGACAAAACGGCGGCTGAAGATCATGCGGCCTTTGCCCGTTGGTGTACGCAGTATCAATCGTTTTGCCAGGATAACGCGATAATTGATCGCGCGACTCTTACCGATCACCTTATTGATATCTTGCGTGACCAGCCAGCACTTATTCATTTACCCAAACGTTTATTGCTGGCAGGCTTTCTTGTTGTACCGAAACAAATGCAGCGCATGCTCGATGTGTTGACCGAGCTCGGCGTTCAGATTGATATCGTTACCCCACAACTACAATCGCAACAAGCATCGTCGGTACAAGCGAACGTGCAACGAGTTGTGCACAGCGATGATGCACATGCCTTGCAGGCCATAGCGGCCGAGGCTCATCAGGTACTGGGTAATGATGCCAGCGTAAAGCTTGGCATAGTAGTACATGATCTACATCAACGTCGGTCCGAAATTCTAAGGGCATTTGATGCAGTTTTTTTTCCAGCGCACAGTCCGGAGGCCATCGGTGCGATTGGACGGCCGTATGATTTATCGCTGGGTTTACCATTGAACGAACAAAGCGTTGTACGTACCGGTTTGCTGTTGTTGAAGTTATGTGTAAACGAATTAAACGACACCGAGCTATCGGCGTTTCTGTTGAGTTCCTACCTACCGGGTGATGCGGTGGATTTGCGTAACCGTGAGAGCCTTGATCGAAAATTCCGTGAGCAGCGGCGTCGCAAATTAACGTTGTTTGAGCTCATAACATTACTACCCAAACCTGATCCCTTACGCAGTGCTTTACAACGCGTTAGCAAGTTAAAATGGAAAAAGAAGGCCGCAAGTTCGGTTCGAGCGGAGCAATTTGGCGCTATGCTCAATGCGGCTAATTGGCCGGGTGAGTCCTTAAATAGCGAGGAATACCAAACCGTCGAAGCTTGGCGCGCTTGCATGGATGACTTACAGATACTGGATGATGGTGAGCTGCTAACAGCATCAGCTGCACTCACGTTACTGAATCGATTATGCGCTAAACGCCTATTTCAACTCGAGACGCCGTCTACGCCAATACAAATAATGGGGCGCTTAGAAAGTCATGGGTTGGAGTTCGATACCTTGTGGGTTACCGGCATGGATTCAGAGCAGTGGCCGCCGATATCAACTCCGACGTCGTTCATTCCTATACAACAGCAGGTTGCTGTGGGTGTGCCAGAATCTTCGGCGAGCATTCGGCTTGCGGTCGCGGAAAGTGAATATGCGCTATGGCAACGAAGCGCTAAGTCTTTATTAGTGTGTCATGTAATGAGTCGTGACGGACTAGAAATTGAACCAGCATCCATAGTGGCCGATGTGCCAGTGAGACAAGAAACCACTGTAGCTCCAGCGCTACTGGCCAATTATGAAAAAATTATGATCAGTGCTGAGCTTGAGCACATAAACGATACCCACGGGCCTGAACTGGCACCGGGAACGCAAGTTCGCGGCGGCGCACGCTTACTCGAAAACCAAGCCCGGTGCCCGTTTAAAGCATTCAGTTTGCATCGTTTACACATAAAGCCGTTGGAAGAAGCTGGGATTGGTTTGGACCCCCGGCAGCATGGAACACTATTGCATGGCGCTATTGAACTGTTCTGGCAGCGCGTAAAAACGCATACTGCTTTGACTGCGATGGACGAGCCTACATTGAATGCCACCATCGCGGATGTCATTGCAGAATCCATTAAAAAGTATGAGACACCAGCTGCGCTGGTCGATTTACAAAGCCGATATTTGAACCGCTTATTGCACGATTGGATTCATCAGTGCGAAATACCGCGTGCGCCGTTTGAGGTGGTATCAACCGAAGAAGAACGTGAAGTTGAAATTGCAGGCGTGCAGGTTAAATTGTTTGTTGATCGTATCGATAAGCTAGAAACAGGTCATACCATTGTGGTGGACTACAAAACCGGTCAGAACAATTCAGTGGCTAGCTGGGCAGAGCCCCGAATCGAAAGTCCGCAATTGCCTTTGTACGCCAATACCGAAGAACACATAGACGGAGTGTGTTTTGCGCAAGTGTTTACGCACAAATATAAATACATTGGCATAGCTGCTGAAGCCGATCTTGTACCGGGTGTTGGAACGAAGCAAGCACGAACGCGCAGTAACACGGCAGAGCCGATTGATAGTTGGGACGATTGGCTCGAACACTGGCAGTCTGCGTTAAATACTGTGGCCACTGAGATTCAACAAGGTGTAGCCACCATCACCCCAACAAAGAAAGCGTGTATGCATTGCGAATTACCGTCGCTGTGTCGCATAGATTCATCCGTGATTGATGCCGCTGAGTATGCCGAACTGGAAGATCAGCAATCGGCTATAAACGGAGGCGCGCAATCATGAGCGAGTCAACCGTGTCGGTATCCGTTGCCGCAAAGCCTGCTGATGCTGATGTGCGCGAACAGGCATTAAATCCGCAGCAGTCTTATATTGTTCAGGCGCCGGCAGGTTCGGGTAAAACAGAATTACTGACCCGGCGCGTACTGACCTTGTTAGCAACCGTTGATGAGCCTGAAGATGTATTGGCCATCACATTCACGCGTAAGGCTGCAAGTGAGATGCGGTTGCGCGTGTTAAATACCCTGCAAGCCGCAGCCAGTGGCGTTGAACCCGGTAACGACTACGAAAAGGAAGGCTTTGCGCTAGCCAATGCGGTGTTAGAGCGTGATAAACAACTTGATTGGCAGTTACTGCAAAACGCGCAACGCTTGAACCTGAAAACCATCGATGCGTTATCGACTACGCTGGCCCACCGGCTACCTGTTGTCTCTGAGTTGGGCGCACCTACCGCAACTGCCGATGATCCCTATCCAATGTATCGACTGGCTGCAGAGCGATTGCTCGATCAGCATGCTAATAAGCTGGATTTACTGTTGTTGCAATTGGGTAACAGGCAGGAGCTTGCTCAAACCATGCTCGCTGAGTTGCTGGGCAATCGGGATCAATGGCGAGGGTATGCGTATTCGGGAATGAGCTCTGAAGAATTACGTGCGGCGCTTGAATATATGTTGTTTGCGTTAATTGAAAGCAAATTAAAGGAGCTGGAGCAACGATTGCCCCACAGCGCGAAAGATGTACTGCCAAGACTCTTGCGCGAAACCGGTCAGATCTGGTTAGCGCTTGAGCCATCCAGTCCCGCAGAACGCAGCACCGCCGAGAATCTAGCGAGAATAAACCATATGCCCGATACCAGTGCTGATCAGGTTGTGGTTTGGGAAGCTATAGCGAACACCTTGTTAACGGGTATTAACACAAAGCCTGCAGGCTTTAGAAAGTCTTTAACCAAGAAAGTGGGTTATCCGGTTGCAGCGGCTGATGCAAAGCTGGTCGGTCAATCGGTTGAGTTTCTAAAAGAACGTAAAGCACAAATGCTGGAAGTACTGGCACAACTCAGTGCAGATCCAGCGTTAGTCGAACTACTTGATGATGCACGTCGCTTACCTGCTGGCGGTTACACCGATAGCGATTGGGCTTTGCTAGAACAGTTGTTGGGCATGCTGCCAGTGCTGCTTGAAGAATTGCAATTGGTGTTTGCTGAGAAGGGTGCTGTGGACTTTGTTGAAATGGCTTTGCGTGCGCAGCGTGCGTTGGGTAGTGACGATAACCCGACCGATTTAGCGTTGGCACTAGATATGCGCATTAAGCACATTTTGGTCGATGAGTTTCAGGATACCTCGCGTACCCAATTTGAATTTTACAAACTGCTTGTTGCTGGCTGGCAACCGGATGATGGCCGTACGTTTTTTGCGGTAGGCGATCCTATGCAATCGATATATCGATTCCGTGAAGGCGATGTCACCTTGTTTGCTCAGGCGCAGCAGCAAGGAATTGGTCAGGTTGAACTACAACCGTTAACACTGACTGTTAACTTTCGTGCCGCACCTGCGGTAGTCGATTGGGTTAATACAACGTTTAAACCGATTTTTCCGAGTGCGTCGGATGAAATGACAGGTGCTGTGCCTTACGCTGAATCGGTTGCTCATTTATCCAGTAGTGGTGAGGTTAAGCTGCATGCTTTGGTCGATCCGCAAGCAATGCAACAAGCAAATCAGGTTGCACTGTTAACCGAGCAGGCTTTGCAGGTATCCGACTCGAGCGACACCAATGCTAAAAAACGTTCTGTGGCAATCCTAATCCGCTCCCGGGCGCAAGCCATCGATATTTTTACTGCGCTACAATCAAGAAACATTGCGTATCAATCCGTAGAGTTGGAACTGTTAGGCAATCGTCAGGTGGTACGCGATATCGTGGCTTTGAGTCTGGCGCTTCGCTATCCACACGATCGATTAAATTGGTTGTCGGTATTAAGATCGCCGTTGTGTGGTTTAAGCCTTATAGATTTGCACGCCTTAATGGATGACAGCGCACAACACACTGTGTTTGATTTGTTACGAAATGCAGATCGTTATCAGGCTTTGAGCGAGGACGGAAAATCACGTGTTGATAGAGTCTTGCAAGTGTTGCAGCCAGCAGTAAAGAGTGTAAGCCGATCAGCGTTAATGCCGTGGGTTGAGTCTGCTTGGCTGCAATTGGGTGGTCCCTGCGTTTGTAGGGATAAAATCGATCTTGATGCCGCTGAACGTTGCATCGCTCGCTTGCAGCAACTGGAACAGTCTGGCATGTTATGGCAACCGAGCGTGTTGCGCTCGGCAATGGAATCGCTGTACGCATCTGCCGGTGACGATAACAACGCGCAAGTACAAGTGATGACCTTGCATAAATCCAAGGGCCTGGAATTTGACACGGTTATTCTGCCGTGCCTTGAAAAACGCCCACGCATCGATCAACAAAAATTAATCAATTGGTTTGAAGCGGGTAGCAATGCCAATACAAGATTACTGTTAGCGCCGATTACGGAGCGAGGTTTGGCTTCCAACGCTGCTGATAAAATTAACCTGCTGGTTCGTCAAGCCAATAAGCGTTGTGAACAACAAGAGAAATTGCGTTTACTGTATGTTGCCTGCACACGTGCGAAACAACAGTTGCACTTGCTGGCCGATGTCAAAACGAATGCGAAAGATGGCGAGCTAGCCAAGCCTGTAGCTGCATCATTGTTGCACCCGTTGTGGTTCTTGTTTGAACCCGAAGCAGCGCGTAACGCGCTGTCGCCGCCGAGTAATCAGAACCCCACCGACGAAGGTGATCAAAATGCAGCTCTTGATGATGGCAGCTCTGGTGAATCCGTGATTGTGCCCAAATTACAACGATTACCAGCTGACTGGACCATGCCGCCATTCACCGCATTTGAATGGCCAGAAGACAGCGTGCGTGAACAAACACAAGTGCCTAAGATTGATTATGCCTGGGCCGGTACATTAGCGCGGGACATTGGTACTGTGGTGCATGACCAACTACAAGTGTTGTCTCACATGCCTCAGACACAACGCCAAGCCTCTATCAACAATATGCGTAATCGAATCGAATTGCAGTTGCTGAATTTGGGTGTGTCATCAGACCGATTGGAGCAGGCTGCTGAGAAAGTGCAAACAGCATTGAGTAAAACACTGACCGATGAACGGGGACAGTGGATACTAAGTCTTGAGCATACCGAGGCACGTTCCGAATGGGCGTTATCGGCACCCGTTAATGGTATTGTGAAACGCATGGTGATTGATCGCACCTTTATCGACGATAACGATGTGCGCTGGATAGTGGATTACAAAACGGGCGATCATCAAGGTGGTGATGTTGAACACTTTCTGGATACCGAACAAGAGCGATACAGTGAACAGCTAAGTCGGTATGCCAGTGTAATAAAACGTATTGAAAATCGAGAAGTAAAATGCGGTTTGTATTTCCCGTTGTTGCAAGCATGGCGTGAGTTTGATCCAGAAACACCATCCGCTGATAACGTTGTATCAACAGGCTCATCCAATGGTGCTACTGAACCTGCGATAACGCCTGAACAAACAGAGCTTAAATTTTAAGCGCTCTCTCAGTTTTGATTTTAATAACTTGGAACACGATTTATGGATGCAGACTTTTGGCTTGTGCGTTGGGGTGATGGCAGAACGCAATTTCATCAAACCCGAATTAACTCGCGATTAAAGAAATATTGGCCGCAATTCACCCTGACCCGTGGCGATACGGTGTTAGTGCCGCTGTGCGGAAAATCGTTGGATATGTTGATGTTGCAGGAGCAAGGGTTCAACGTAGTTGGGGTTGAATTGAGTGACGTGGCGGCAAAGGCGTTCTTCAACGAGAACCAGTTATCCTACGAAGTGTCAAAAAACGGGAATTTTCAGGAATTTACAGGCACGGGGAACGCAATCGGGATACGGTTATTGGTAGGCGACTTTTTCGACGTGGAAACCGCTGAAATCGGTGCTATCAGCGCTTTTTACGACCGTGCATCGTTAATTGCGCTGCCACCTGAAATGCGACGCCAATACGCTGTTAAAATGGCCGAATTGGTGCCGGCAGGTGCAAGCGGGCTCTTGATAAGCCTGACCTACGACCCATCTAAAATGAATGGGCCGCCGTTTTCGGTACCACACGAAGAAGTAGTCGAATTATTTAGTGCTCGCTTTAATATTACAGAGCTGGAAAATTATAGTGGGCATGAGCGCTTGGGCAGTCTTGCACAGCGCGGTTTGGACACAATGGAAGAACGAGTTTATCAACTGGAGCGTAATGAGTCCCTTGCTTAACAGCGGCTCTCGACACTAACTATGCCAAAGTCTTTGCAACGCATTATCGGATTAATTCTCTTACTGGCTACAGTCGGTTTACTGTCGTGTCAGGCACTGATGAACGTTAGCTAATATGTCTGCTGTAAAAAGAATTAACGATGTGAAAGCGCCCCGATTTCAATGGCGTGGTTGGTTATTGTATATATTACCGTTGCCATTGTTGCCCGCAGCCATCATCGCGCTAATGACTGATCACACGATGGCGGCCATTGCGCGTGCCATTGGATTCGCATTGGCGATGTTTGCCGCTACGCTTATACGCAAAGGAATCCAGTTACAAATAGAAGGTCAACAGCGACGCTTTAAACGACGAGCCAGCACATTGCCTTATAGAATGATCGGTGCGGCTGTTTTAGCGTTTGCCATGTTTGTCGTTGCCAACTGGGGTATTTTTAATCAAAACTATTCGATGTTCGATAGCCTGCTGTTCGCTTTAGCGGTGCTATTGGGTTGTTATTTGTACTATGAATTCGATCCGGCGCAAAAAGATCCCAAAATCGCTGCTGTTGGTATTACCACTGAAGAACTGATAGAGCTACTGGATGAAGCTGAAGAACGTATCGGTGCAATTGAACAGGCCAGCAAAGATATCAACAACGTGGAATTTCGTGATCGCTTGAAGCGCATCGTGCGAGAAGCGCGTGCCATACTGGATACCATTGAAGAAGACCCGGTCGACGCGCGTCGTGCCAGAAAATTTCTAAAGGTTTATTTAGATGGCGCCAAGCAAGTCACCGAAGGCTATGTTCGAGTGCATCGCAATGAGGCCAATCCAGTGTTGGAGGATAACTTTCGTCGCGTGCTAATAACAATCGAAACCGTTATTGCCGAGCAGCAGGAAAAACTGCGCGAGAACAATACGCACGATCTTGATGTGAACATTGAAGTGCTACAAATGCAGTTAGAGAAAGAAGGTATTAGCTAGTCGATAATCCGTACGGTTTGGAACACAGAGTCGCAGCGTATCGTTCTGCGAATTGAAGACTTTCAGGAGAGGAACATGACAGATACACGCGTAGATTTAGCAGAAGCAGTTGATTTACTGCCAGGTACAGAGATGCTGCCTGATATTAAATACGAAATGGTGACATACGAAGAAGCCAAGCCAGATGAACAGGCTCGTATAGACCGGCTCATGGATGAAATCGATTTAAGCGATAGCAACTCCATTATCTTCTTTGGTAGCTCGGCTCAACAAGAACTCACCACTATTTCCGACAACATGTTGGAAGGCGTACGCAATAAAGACGTGGGTTCTGCAGGTGCGGCACTGAATCAAATGGTCACCGTGCTACGAGGCTTTGAAGTTGCAGATTACGATCCGCACAAACGCCCAGGCTTTTTTGCTAGATTGTTTCGCAAGCTATTCGGTGGCGTAACGCCGGTAGCAAAGTTTATTCAGCAATACGAGGGTGTTCGTCGGCAGGTCGATACCGTGACCGATGATCTGGAAGGTCATAAAACGATATTGCTTCGAGATATCACCTCCCTAGATAAACTGTATGATGCAAACCTTGCTTATTTTCATAACCTTGAGTACTACATACTGGCTGGTGAGCGTAAGCTGCAATACATCAATGAAACCATGATTCCTCAAGCTGAAGCCACGGCTAATGCAAGCGATGATGTTTTAGGAGCGCAGCAACTGCGTGACATTCGTTCTGGTCGGGACGATCTGGAGCGCCGCATACACGATCTCAAACTAACCCGTCAGGTAGCAATGCAGGGCTTACCAAGCATTCGGCTTATCCAGGAAAATGACAAAGGGTTGGTTAATAAAATTAACTCAACCTTGGTTAACACTGTTCCGCTATGGCGTCAGCAATTAGCTCAGGCAGTTACCATTTTCCGTTCTGCAGAAGCGGCAAAAAGTGTGCAGGCAGCCAGCGATTTAACCAACGAGTTGCTTGAAAAAAATGCCGAGAATTTGCGATCGGCTAATCGCACTGTGCGTGAAGAGTTGGAACGAGGTGTGTTTGATGTGAATGCGGTACGTAAGGCTAATGAAAATTTAATTGCCACCGTAGAAGAGAGTTTGCAGATTGCCGATGAAGGCAAGCGTCGTCGCGCCGAAGCTGAAAAAGCACTGATTGAAATGGAATCCGAACTGAAAGCCACGTTAAAAGCCGCAGCGCATAAAGCATCTGAAAATACTGAATCGGTAGGAGCGTAAGATGGGCTGGTTTAGTCGACTATTTCACGAGTTTATCGATGTCATCGAATGGACAGATGACTCAAGTGACACTATGGTGTATCGCTTTGAGCGCTATGGCAATGAAATAAAGTACGGTGCAAAGCTCGTTGTTCGCGAATCACAAATAGCTGTATTTGTAAATGAAGGCGAAGTTGCCGATGTGCTTGGCCCAGGTACTTATGCACTGGAAACAAAAAACTTGCCCATTCTTACCACGCTTCAACATTGGCATCATGGTTTTGAAAGCCCATTCAAGGCAGAGGTGTATTTTTGCAATGCGCGACGCTTCACCGATTTAAAATGGGGTACCAAGCAACCATTAATGCTGCGCGACTCGGAATTCGGTGGTTTACGCATTCGCGCATTCGGTACTTACGGCGTTCGCATTACTGATGCGCTTAAATTCATGCGTGAGATCGTGGGAACCGAGGGCGTGTTCACTACCGATGAAATCAGTGACCAACTCAGAAATCTGATTACATCTCGGTTTGCAACCATTATTGGCTCATCCGGCATTCCGGTGTTGGATATGGCATCCAACTACGACCAACTCGGTGAATTTATTACTCGCCGCATTGCGCCAGAATTTGGAGAGTACGGTCTGGAGCTTACACGCGTGTTGGTTGAAAATATTTCCCTGCCGCAAGCCGTTGCTGAAGCCTTGGACAAAAGAACCAGCATGGGCATGACGGGTAATCTGGATCAATACTTACAGTACCAAACGGGTGTAGCTATGGAAGAGTCGGCTAAAAACCCAAGTGGTGGTGCATCTGATGGTATTGGTATGGGTGTTGGGCTTGCAATGGCTAATCGCATGGATAACAGTATGCGTGCATCAACTCCGCCACCTATTCCTGCTGCAAATGAGTTTCATGTTGAGCGTGACGGTAACGCTATGGGGCCGTACAGCATGAATGAAATTAAGACGCTTATTGCCGATCAACAGTTAACACCAGCCACATTGGTTTGGTCGCCAGCTTTAACCAATTGGACCGCAGCGAGTAATGTATCAGCGCTGCAATCGCTGTTCAGTTCTCAGGAAGCTACGCCACCACCGCTGCCTACGAGCACATAAGCGCTAACATACTCACATGAAACCAGCGTTCGACGACTCGTTGTTTTCGGTCGGTGAAGCAAAGACTGCCGCACTGACTGAAACTCGGTTTCCATGTCAGCAGTGCGGCGCTATGCTGCACTATGCAATAGGTACCAACTCTCTTGAATGCAGGTACTGTGGGCATTTCAATCGCATTGTTGATAAGCGCGTTCAGATAGATGAGCTCGATTATCATGAAGCGCTGTTAAAGCTACAAACATCCAAAAAAATTCGGCCTGAAACTAACATTATACAGTGCCCGAATTGCGCGGCCCAATTTGCCATGGATGCGCATATACACGCTGGCGAATGTCCGTTTTGTAGCACCAATGTCGTGACCTCAACCAGCCATGCAAAGCCAATTAAACCTAAGGCGCTGTTGCCGTTTAAAATCACTGCTGATCAAGCGAAGGCATCTTATGAGCGGTGGCTATCGAAGTTATGGTTTGCACCTAACGAACTTAAAAAATTCTCTCGCAGTGATACTTCGTTAAACGGTGTGTATATTCCATACTGGACTTACGACAGCGATACGGTTACCGCATACAGTGGTGAGCGTGGCGATGTGTATTACGTGACTCAGATGGTAACAGTCGTTGTAGACGGTCGACGAGTTCGTCGTCGTCGGCAGGTACCCAAAATTCGTTGGACACCTGTTAGTGGACGCACCAACCGACATTTCGATGATGTATTGGTTGGTGCAACGCGAACGCTACCACGAAAAATCACTGACTGGCTTGAGCCATGGGACCTGGAAAACTTACTGCCGTATACAGAAGAATATCTGAGTGGTTTTAGCAGCGAGGTGTATCAAGTTGAGCTTGATCAAGGGTTTAATCATGCGCAAACTAATATGGATCGCATAATCAAAGGCGATGTCAAACGTTCTATTGGTGGGGATCAGCAGCGCATTCGTCGTCTACAAACCACGCATAGCGAAACCACATTCAAACACGTGTTGCTACCGCTGTGGAGTGCTGCGTTTGATTTTCGTGGTAAGACTTATCGGTTTGTTGTTAATGGACGCACTGGTAAGGTGCGTGGAGAGCGACCCTACAGTGTTGTTAAAATCGCGTTAGCGGTCGTGGCAGGGGGTGCAATGTTGATTGGTGGTGTCAGCGCAATGTACAGTTCACAAAGCGGGCTTAGCAGTGGGTTTGGTAGTCCATTCAGTGACGGTATTCGTATAGATTGGAGTAGTGAGCCAGCGCCATCCAGGTGGCCAGAGGTCCCGTTTGGCAACGATCGAATGCAGTTTCCTGAACTTCCGCCAAACTTCCGATTCTAAACGGCTGCTTAGGCACAGACCTTGATCCTTCTCTATAGTCAGACAGGTATTTTGGTGTAATTGCCTGTAAAAAATTTCTAAAGGTGTGAATGATGAGTCAATCAGGTACTAATCAGGTCATTAGTAAACATCCGCGACAGCTTGTTCGCCAAGTTTGTGGCGTCATGTTGTTGGCAGTTCCCGCAGTGTTGAGTAGTGGTGGTGCATATGCCGGTGACCCTGCTCATGGTCATTCAAAATATGGTGACCTTAAATACGGTCCTGATTTTACCCATTTTGAATACGCGAGCCCCGATGCCATCAAAGGCGGCACGATGGTTCAGGCTGCACGGGGTACCTTTGATAATCTGAATCCCTTCGTACTAAAAGGTGTCTCGGCAGCGGGTGCCAGCCTTATCTACGACACGCTCACCGTACCTGCACTGGACGAGCCGTTTGCTGAGTACGGATTGCTAGCCGAGAGCGTAGAGGTTGCAGATGACAAGCGTTGGGTAATTTTTCGCATACGTCAATCGGCGCGTTGGCATGATGGAGTTGCGTTAACAGCAGACGATGTTGTTTGGACATTTGATACCTTAATGGAGAAAGGCCACCCAGCTTATAAAAATTACTACGCAGCCGTTGCAAAAGCCGAAGCCCTGGATTCTCATACGGTTAAATTCTCGTTCGCTGAAGGCAACAACAGTGAGTTGCCGTTGATCATTGGTCAGTTATCGGTTTTACCGAAGCATTTTTGGGAAGGTCGTGACTTTGAAAAGACAACATTGGAACCCCTGCTGGGTAGTGGTCCATATAAGTTTGGTAAAATTGAGCCAGGCCGTTCTATCAGTTATGAGCGCGTAGAAGATTACTGGGCGAGGGATCTACCGGTAAAAGTTGGGCATGATAACTTTGGTGTATTGCGATACGACTACTACCGCGATGCAACGGTGCAGTTAGAGGCATTAAAAGCCGGAGACATTGACTACCGCAGTGAAAACATTTCGAAAAACTGGAAAACCGGATATGACTTTCCTGCGGTTGAGGACGGTCGGGTCATTAAAGAAGAAATAGAAGATCTTCGAACCAAGCCCATGCAAGCATTCATTCTGAATAACCGCCTTGATAAATTTTCAGATGCGAGGGTGCGCAGAGCCATGGCTTATGCATTCGATTTCGAATGGCTAAACAAAAACATGTTTTACGGCGCTTACAGCCGTACCAAGAGCTATTTTCAAAACTCTGAATTTATGGCAAGCGGACTACCAACGGGTGATGAACTGGCAATACTCGAAAAATTTCGCGACCAGTTACCCGAAAGTGTGTTCACAGAAGAATACACACTGCCAGTCACAGATGGCTCTGGCAATCTGCGTAAGCAATACCGTACCGCGTTAAAGTTGTTTAAAGAAGCTGGGTGGGAAGTTAAGGATCAGAAAATGACTCACGTTGCCAGCGGCGAAGTCATGGATATTGAATTGTTGCTGGTTAGCCCCGTGCTTGAGCGATTGGGCTTGGCCTACAAAAAAACGCTGGAACGGCTCGGTATTAATCTTGAAGTTCGCATAGTGGATTCCGCCCAATACTCAAAGCGTGTTGAAACGTTTGACTTTGATATGTTGGTGTTGGGTTGGCGTCAGTCGTTATCACCAGGTAATGAGCAACGCGACTATTGGCATTCGGAAACTGCCGATCAGGAAGGTTCATCGAACTATGCGGGTATAAAGAATCCAGTCATCGATGAATTAATTAAACTCATCATAGAGGCACCCACACGCGAAGCCTTGGTGGCCAGTACCAAAGCCTTGGACCGGGTGCTACTGCATAATCATTATGTAATCCCACAATACTATGGATCTACCTATCGAATCGCGTATTGGAACAAGTTCGATCGACCCGAAATTATTCCGTACAAAGGTTTAACCACCAGCACATGGTGGATCGACCCCGATAAAGAGGCAGCGCTGAAGCAGTAATAACTCGCGGCTTTTGGGGCTAATATCGTGCTTGCGTATATCGCGCGCAGACTGTTGCTGATTATTCCAACCTTATTCGGCATCATGGTCATAAACTTTGTTATCGTGCAAGCCGCTCCCGGTGGGCCTGTGGAGCAGATGCTTGCGCAGGTTAAAGGCAACGCAGTTGATGCTACCGCACGTATTTCCGGCAGTGGTGGTGATGGCCTGGCAACTGAACAATCGTCCGGTGGTTCGGGTGGCGACAGCAAATATCGAGGCTCACGAGGACTTGATCCATCACTGGTTGCAGACATAGAAAAACTCTATGGCTTTGATAAACCACCGTTAGAACGATTTCTGAAAATGATGAGTGATTATGTTCGCTTTGATTTTGGTGATAGTTTTTTCCGAGATGAGTCGGTCTTTAATCTGGTTAAGGAAAAGATGCCGGTGTCCATATCCTTAGGTTTATGGACTACGTTACTGGTTTATCTCATCTCTATTCCATTAGGTGTTAAAAAAGCTGTCCGGGATGGCAGTAGCTTTGATGTTTGGACCAGCGCTGTGGTCATTATCGGGTATGCCATTCCCGGGTTTCTGTTTGCTATTTTATTGGTAGTGCTGTTTGCCGGTGGAAGCTTTGTCGACTGGTTTCCACTGCGTGGGTTGGTGTCTTCTAATTTTAGCGAACTGTCATGGTGGCAAAAAATTCTAGACTATCTGTGGCACTTGGTTTTACCTGTAACCGCAATGGTTGTGGGCGGGTTTGCCAGTCTCACTATGTTAACCAAGAATTCCTTTCTGGATGAAATTAATAAGCAATACGTACTAACGGCAAAAGCAAAGGGATTGGCAGAGAATCAAGTGCTGTATGGTCATGTATTCCGTAACGCCATGCTTATAGTAGTAGCGGGTTTCCCGGCCGCGTTTGTCGGTATCTTGTTTACAGGATCAATGCTTATAGAAGTTATCTTCTCACTGGATGGCTTGGGCTTGCTTGGTTTTGAATCTGCGCTGAATCGAGACTATCCCGTCATGTTTGGCACCTTGTTTTTCTTTACGTTGTTAGGATTAATCATGAACATCATTGGCGATGTTATGTACATGATTATTGATCCGCGTATCGACTTCGAGCGCCAAGCGGTATAAGCATGCGTTGGATAACACGATAATGTCGCCTATAGCGCAAAGACGATGGCAAAGCTTTAGAGCCAACCGGCGGGGTTGGTGGTCGCTGTGGATTTTTCTCGCAATCTTTGTGTTGTCGTTGTTTGCTGAATTCATAGCCAACGATAAGCCGTTGGTTGTCAGTTACAAAGAGCAGCTGTATTTCCCGGTATTTGTTGATTATCCCGAAACCCAATTTGGTGGTGACTTTGAAACCGCGGCTGATTATCGCGATGAGTTTGTTGCAGAATTAATTCAAGCAGAAGGTTGGATGCTATGGCCGCTCATCCGCTATAGCTACGATACGGTTAATTACAACTTACCCGTACCAGCGCCGGCTCCACCCTCGCGCGAGAACCTGTTAGGTACAGACGATCAAGGTCGCGATGTGCTGGCGCGAATTATTTACGGATTTAGAATATCCGTGTTGTTTGGTCTAACGCTCACGTTGTTTAGCTCCATCATCGGGGTTGCAGTGGGTGCAGTGCAAGGCTACTTAGGTGGCTGGGTGGATTTGCTTGGACAACGCTTTATAGAAATCTGGTCGGGTTTACCCACATTATACTTACTCATCATTATGGCCAGTATTGTTACCCCAAATTTCTGGTGGCTGCTGGGCATTATGCTGTTATTTAGCTGGATGGCCTTGGTGGGCGTTGTTCGTGCAGAAGTACTGCGCGCTCGTAATCTGGATTACGTGAAGGCAGCTAAAGCACTCGGTGTTAATCGTTGGCGAATATTGCTGCGTCATGTATTGCCCAACACTATGGTGGCAACACTGACCTTTCTACCGTTTATATTAAACGGTTCGATTACAACGTTAACCTCATTAGACTTTTTGGGGTTTGGTTTGCCGCCGGGTTCTGCCTCTCTTGGGGAGCTTCTAGCACAGGGTAAGCAGAATATTCAAGCACCTTGGTTAGGTATCAGTGCGTTTTTAGTGTTGGCTATCATGCTGAGCTTGTTAATTTTCATTGGCGAAGCAGTCAGAGATGCGTTCGATCCACGCAAGGCGCATTTATGAATACCAAAGTAAATAACGAGCCGCTGCTGATAGTCGACGATTTAAGTGTTGCGTTTCGGATGCAGCAGTCGGTTAACACCGTTGTCCACAATGTATCATTTGAACTGCATGCTGGCGAAACCTTAGCGCTGGTGGGCGAAAGCGGGTCCGGTAAATCGGTTACCGCTTTATCAATTCTGCAACTGCTTAATCCAACCCAAGCCACCTATCCATCGGGTAGCATTCGGTACAAGGGCGAAGAAATTATTGGTGCATCTGCTGCAACGCTCAAGCGTATTCGCGGCGACCGCATTGGCATGATTTTCCAGGAGCCAATGACATCTCTGAATCCGCTGCATACTGTTGAAAAGCAAATCAACGAAGTGTTGTTAATCCATAAAGGTATGGATAAAGTGCAAGCCCGGCAGCGCACGCTAGAGTTATTGGAACTGGTGGGTCTTGATCAAGTGGCGACACGCTTGCAAGCGTATCCACATCAGCTCAGTGGTGGTCAACGTCAACGAGTGATGATTGCCATGGCTTTGGCGAACGAACCTGATATTTTAATTGCAGATGAACCAACCACCGCATTAGATGTAACTGTACAAGCGCAAATCCTCGAACTGTTAGGCGACTTACAAGCAAGACTGGGTTTGGCGGTGCTGCTAATCACGCACGATTTAACGGTAGTGCGCAATGTGGCAACTAGAGTTTGTGTTATGCGCCACGGTGTAATTCATGAAACCGGTGCAACTGAAGTGGTATTTAACTCGCCACAGCATGCATACACCAAAGAACTGATTAACGCGGAACCAGAGGGGCTGGCACCGGAAGTGGCGACCGATGAGCCGCCCATTATTATTGCCGAGAACGTCAGGGTCTGGTTTCCTATTAAGCGCGGGTTCTTTAGGCGAACGGTAGGTCACGTTAAAGCAGTCGACGATATTTCCTTAACACTGAATGTCGGAGAAACACTGGGTGTGGTTGGCGAGAGCGGGTCGGGTAAGTCCACACTTGCACAGGCGTTATTACGTATGGTGCCGTCGCAAGGAAAAATTGTGTTTGACGGACAAGACATCAGTCAGTGGAGTGGTTCGCAGTTGAAACCGTTGCGGCAACACATGCAAGTGGTGTTTCAAGACCCCTACGGTAGTTTAAGTCCGCGCATGTCAGTGGGTTCTATCATTTTAGAAGGGCTGCACGCACATGGTTTATCGCAAGGAGCAGACGCCGATGATCAACGTGTTGTCGATGTGCTTGAACAAGTGGGTCTGGAGGCCGATGCGCGGCACTTGTATCCGCACGAATTCTCCGGAGGACAACGACAACGTATAGCCATCGCACGCGCCATGATTCTACA
>CAYMHU010000031.1:0-41658 GCA_964390335.1 uncultured Granulosicoccaceae bacterium
GTTTCACCCATATCAGTTTCACCCATATCGGTTTCACCCATATCGGTTTCACCCATTGGGCTGGCATCATCATCACTTGAACAGCCCATTACTAGCATGCTTGCTGTAATCAGCGTAATTCCAATGTACTTCTTCATCATCATTTTAGATATCCTCTCAGTAAATTATCTATTTGCTCTAGCCAAAAAAAGCCTGGTTAGCAAGTAGCAAGCTACACACTTCCACGACTTAAACTCGTTACTCACTTAGCCGTTAGGCCTATCAATCCGGGCTCTAAAACCGTGCGGATGCGCTCCTTATCGGCAGCGAAACCAACGAGAATACCCACGGACTGCTGCGGATGTTACTTCACAGCGAAATAAATTCAATGAACCGATATGCAAAACTCTATTAACACTTAGAAATTTCGCCAATTCCTTGAACTAACGCCTTGTTTCCATAAACAATTGTAGCAGTGGATTTTCCTATTGCAATTGCGAAACGTTGCAAAGTGACGTTCAGTTACAAAGCTTCAAACCAGCTCACAAAACATATGCCAAACCAGATTCGCACATTGTTAAAACAGCTACGATAATTAGTTGCGAGCAAAACCGGAAAGAAAAGTTAATAGCGGTATATAGTATGACAAAAAAAGTAAGCCTTCCTTGGCTTCGGGTAGCTCCATGCTTCAATACCACTTGGAGGAGGTTTGGTTAGCAACTTCAACCAGAGAACTGAAGGATTTCCCTTGAGTACGAACTGATTATGTCGCTGATGAACATAGTATAGCCATTTTCACCATGATTAGGGTATGAATTGAATGCAATAAATTCACTCCCTAGCGTCAGCAATCCAAAACGTCAATGCTTAATTTTGATCAGATCAATCTAGAAAGTAGACTACGATTCGCCGAAAAGTGCGGTTTTAGGTGTTGCTTGGTGTTACACCGGCATGATATTCCAACACTTTCAGCGAATTTGCATGACAACGTCAAACAATTAACACCACTCCGGATCCCTGATATTCAACACAATAGTGATGTTTCAGATCAAATAAACGCTTTATTAGGTACTGATCAAACCTGCATCGTGTTCGATGCATCGAATACCTTTCACCCAAATCTGCTTGCCGCCGCTGCCGGTACACTCGTTCGCGGAGGTGTTTTTGCGTTGGTGCCACCGCCATCCAATAGCCGATTTTCCACACGGTTCAATCGGATTCTGCACAACCATCGCACAGCATTGATCGGCAGTGATGACAACCCAACTGGGTATGCTCCAACGAGCGAACACAACACAAACACAGCATGGCAGGACGAGCAGGACCAACTTGTGCAGCAATTGCTACAACAATTAAGCATCGATAACAGCACAACGGTGATTCAAGCCGATAGGGGTCGGGGTAAATCAGCGCTGATTGGTCGTGCGCTTGCGGAGCTTAATACGGCAGTGACGCTCACGGCTCCACAACGTTCGGCATGCAAAGTATTACTGCAGCATGCGGGTAGCTCACCCATCAGCTATGTACCGGTTGATCAAGCCGTAGGCTCAATACATTCGCTATTAATCGTTGAAGAAGCCGGCAGTATTCCAATTCCGGTCTTACAAAAACTAATGCAGACATCTGAGCGCATCGTGTTTGCCACCACTGTTCAAGGCTATGAAGGTGCAGGTCGTGGTTTTGCATTGCGCTTTAAACGAGTGTTAAACAGACTAAAACCTGATTGGCAACAACTGAGCCCTACGCAGGCGATTCGATGGTCGGCAGGCGATCCCTTAGAACAGTTTGTAAATGATGCACTGTTACTTAAAACAGAGTTAGAAGAAATCAACGTTAATGACGTTAACGCATCACAAACCACTATTCGGCTGCTGGATAAAGATACTTTAGCGAACAACGAAGCGCAGCTTGGCGCTGTGTACGGATTGCTGGTACAAGCTCATTATCAAACAACACCGAATGATTTGCGCAATATCCTCGATGCACCACAGTTACACGTGTTTGCACAGTACTGCGGCACCACATTAACCGGTGCTGCACTGGTTGCGACAGAAGGCAGTATTCCGGATGATCTGCACACCCCTATTGTTGACAATACTCGAAGACTACCTGATCAATTAATACCGCAGCTACTGGCGCAAGCGGCTGACGAAACAGCTGTACTGGCTCATCCATTCGCGCGCATTGTCAGGATTGCCATCCACCCGAACATACAACGCCAGGGTTTTGGTACCGCCTTTTTGAATCAATTGCGCGCCTCGCCAGTATTAGCCTTGCACACACTGGCGGCTAGTTTCGGAGCCGATATGGCAACACTCGCATTTTGGTTAAAGCTTGGGTATGTGCCTGTGCACTATGGTTATAAGGCAAACCCACGTAGCGGCATGCGATCGGTTTGCGTTATCCACAAGCAATCAGCGTTGTTATCTGTTATCGAATCAGCTGCCGCTATTTTGCGAAGCAACCTTATTACGAGTCAATCATGGGATGTAGGTGAGGCTCAACTTTGCCAACAACTATTAGCGCATCTTGAACAATACAACACAGCCATACCCGATCATAAACAGCTCGCCTTGGTTCAGCGGTTCGGCAACGGACAACGCCAATTTATGGATACCATCGGTTTTATCGATAAGGAGCATTTGGCGACACTATCTGACTATCCAAATGCAAGCGCACAACTTCGCAAAACACTCGAAAACTCCCTTCGCAATCTGGTTAAATCGTCGTTAAACCGGTAACATCCGTTCATGCAGAAACGACGTACCGAATGGCCAACACTGCTTTTATTTGCGATTGTTTATAGCGGCTGGTTATTGCTAACCTACTTTCATGCGCACATCCATGCCGCGTTATTGTTGATTCCGCTGTTGCTGCTAACCACCTTGCACTCGTCGTTACAACACGAGGTGATCCACGGCCACCCGACCACCATCGATAGTCTCAATTTGGCGTTAGCGTTTCCTGCGCTCGGCTGGTTGATTCCGTACGAGCGATTTGAAGTCTTACACCTGCAACATCATCGCAACGAACTACTGACCGACCCGTACAACGACTCAGAAAGCTTTTTTCTGGCCCACGCACAATGGCAGCAGTGTACTCGCGCTCAACGTGGTCTGCTTATTTTCCACAACACATTAATCGGCAGACTGCTGATCGGACCACCCGTCTCCATTGTGCGACTAATCCAAAGTGAATGGCCACTGCTGACCAAAAGCCCGGATGTGGTGCGAGCTTGGGTGTTGCATGTGCTCGGCGTTGCACTGGTCATCGCATGGTTGGTTTGGATTCAGTTTCCGTTATGGCTATACTTTATAGGCGTGGTCTATCCGGCATTGGCTTTACTGTTGCTGCGCTCTTTCACGGAGCATTTACCAGTACAAAACATCAGTCACCGTTCGGCCATTGTTAAATCGAATGCGTTTATGCAGCTGCTGTATTTGAATAACAATTTCCACCAGCGTTTCCGGTAGATCATCCGTTTTTACATCGTTCATGATCGCCAGTCTACCTATGTATGACTGGCCCGAGGTACAGTCATACAACGATCAAATGTGGAACCGAATTCGCGCTTACCTGCTGCCCATTTGCAACGACGCGCCTGAACACTTGACACGTGGTGTAGACGATTCTGCAGACTTTTTGATAACACAAACATGTGGATTACCTTTAGTTACACAACTTAGTAGCGACACAGTCGTACTCGGTACGCCTTGTTACGCGGTTGACTGGTGTGATTCCGGCTATTACGCCAGCGTTGTCGCAGTGCGCTCAACCGACAACCGCGATAAGACACTCGAATTCCGCGCTGCAAGCCTTGCAGTCAACAGCATGGATTCTCAGTCGGGTTATAACTCGGTTAAGAATTTGTTAAGCGATCAAGGATTGCTAAGTGCTGGCAATGCCCCTTTTTTTAAAGCGCTTTGTATTAGTGGTTCGCACCGTAACTCTGTTCGCATGGTGGCCAGCGGCAAAGCTGACATCTGCGCTATCGACCCGGTATCGTGGCGATTGGCCCAAGAGCATGAGCCAGCCGCAAAACTGCTTAAAGTTATTGACCACACACCGTATACACCGGGGTTACCATTAGTCAGTAGTGCGAACGCAGTGCCAACAGGTGTTAGTACTGAACACTGGCAGCAAACCTGCCGCGAAGCGTTTAAACACGCTATTAATAGCTCGATAAGCCGCCATTTGTTTATCAGCGATATCGATTATATCGACAGAAAACACTATGAAGCTGTGCCAATCCGAGACTTTACTCTATGATCCATGCAGACCCTGATCACGTAATCGTTTAAATGAATATATGGATTACCGGAGCTAGTAGCGGCATAGGTGAAGCGCTAGCCATACAATACGCCCAGAATGGTCATACCGTTTTTGCCAGTGCTCGTAACAACGATAAACTGCAACAGCTGAGTAGCGCAGCTGCTAGCTTTAGCGGCAGCATCGAAGCGTGCCCGCTGGATGTCACCGATGTTGACAGCATTAACCAAGCTCTGATGCAAATACTTGCGAACGGCAAACCCATAGATTTAGCCATCTTGAATGCCGGATTCTATGAACCAATAGAATTTGAACAACTCACGCTTGATCATTTTGAAAAAACCTTTGATGTCAATCTCATGGGGGTGGTGCGTTGCATGCTGCCCGTGCTTGAGCATTTCAGGCAACAACAGGCTGGCCATCTTGCCATTGTATCTTCGGTTTCCGGGTATCGCGGTTTACCCAAAGCTGCTGCATATGGTTCGTCTAAGGCAGCACTGATTAATATGGCTGAATCACTTAAGCCCGAATGCAATGCAAATGGAATTAAGATTACACTGGTGAATCCGGGTTTTGTTAAATCGAAGTTAACCGATCAAAACGAATTCACTATGCCATTCATTCTGGAAACAGACGATGCGGCAACGCGCATCATTAAAGGATTAGAAAGCAATTCATTTGAATTGTCATTTCCCAAGCGCTTTACCTACGGCTTGAAGATGCTGCGAATTCTGCCGTATAGACTGTACTTCCTTGCCACCAAAGGACTCATTAAGTGACGAATCTACAACGCGCTGATATTGCGTTGATACTGACGCTATTCTGATTCCCCAGCGTTTAACATTGGCAAAGTTGTGTAGGCTTCCGTCCGGTTGCAAAAACATATAGTCATCCATATCAAGCGTCCATTGTTTGCCATTCGCCAGATCAACCCGCATGGTGTAATACATTTCCAAGGTGTTACCCTTTTGCAGACCTTTAGCGCCATTGATTAATGCCGGTGATTCAGCGGTAAATGCGCCGTTCTCGGAAATATTGACATGCCATACACGGTGCTCTTCAACGCCGTCGGAGTAGTAAAGCGTTTCGTCCAGTTCTAGCGTGTCATCTTTCAAAGTTCCAATGAAGTCACCATGAAAGTGGCGCCTGACATTGCCAAACCGGTCGGTTACCCACCCGGAGGCCTTTAGATGTCCAGTAAAGAATTCGATAAAATTAAATTCTGGGGTGTTGGTTCGTAACTTTGAAAGATTCATTGGCTTAACGCTTCTTTAATTTAACTAGACCGACATCAGTGTGCCCGATGCCAAAACCTGTTTCGCAATACACTAAGTAGTATCGCCACATGCGCATAAAACGCTCATCAAAATTCAGGGATCGAATATCGTCGGCAGCCGCTTCAAATCGAGCGTGCCACTCTGACAATGTTTTTGCATAGCTACTGCCGAACCACTGATCGTGTTCTAAATCGAAACCGGCTTTCTCGGCATACTCGCGCAAGTGTGTTTTGGTCGGCAACATGCCACCCGGAAATATGTATTTTTGGATGTAATCCGGACGCGCGCGATACGCATCGAAGCGATCTTCTAATAACGTGATCACTTGCAGTACGGCGGTACCACCGGCGTCAAGTAATTCTGCAAGCTTATTAAAATAGGTTGACCAGTATTGCTGCCCCACGGCCTCAAACATCTCTATTGAGAAAATATGATCGAACTTGCCAGTAACATTTCGGTAATCAATAAACTTAAAGTCGATTGAGTTTGCGTTGTTCTTGTATTTATCTTTGGCGAAGGAAAGCTGTTCATTTGATAATGAAATGGCGGTGACATGACTACTGGTTTCAGACGCAACCTTTGCAGCTAACGAGCCCCAGCCACATCCAATTTCCAGCATGCGGGAATTTTGTTGAGCATCCAGTAAATCAATAACGCGCTGTTGTTTATTGAGTTGTGCTTGATGCAGCGTGTCAGAGTCGTTTAAATACAAACCGCTGGAGTAGCTCATGGTTTCATCCAGCCAGCGCTTGTAGAAATCGTTGCCCAGGTCGTAGTGGTAGGCAATATTCTTCTTACTGCCTGCTTCGGAGTTTTTTCGCAAGCGATGTCGCAATGCGTTAACGTATTGTGATAATCGCCCGCCGGGCATTTTCGGTTGCACATGTATTTCATTACGCATAAACAGCGAAAACAGATTTTCCAGGCTATCTGTGCTCCAGTCGCCATTTAGGTAGCTTTCAGCGAAACCGAGCTGTCCTTCAGAAATAACGCTTCTTATTGGCTTGTAATTATGCAGCTCGATCGTGGCATTTGAATTGGCTTTTTCACTGGGGGTACCGTAATCATTAGACTGTCCGTTTGGCCATACGATAGTGAGTTGTCCGTCACGAAACCCGTTTAACACACGTGCAAAGCGTCCAAACACATATGACTTAAAAAGACCGCCCGCACCTGAACCCGGGTGTGGAGAATTAGCGGTTTGATTATCTGCATTTGACATGATCGAATCGTACTTGTTATTTGTTTTTTAGAGGTTGATGCCGAACCACTGGCACACGTTTAAACCAGAGCCGGGCTGCTTCCCAATGAATGCCTGCGACCACTTTTAACGACAACAAGGGCATAAGGCAAAAATGTTTTAGCAGTGAACTCGCGCTCAAGACTTGCTGCTGCGCAATATAGCTTGCAGTAATGACCAAGCCTTGCTTGTCGTGGGTTTTTATCACCAGCACCTGTTTATCATCAGGCACATTGAGTCTGAATTCATAGTTCATATCCATGTGTGCAAACGGAGATACAAACAGTTGCTTTTTTGCACTCTGATTTATGTAATTGGATTGCTCACAGAGTTCATTCACCGGCAATACATAGGTGTATCGTTCACGGAAGGTATTGTGTACTTCGTGCAAAATCGCTATCGGGTGTCCTGCTTCATCGAGGCAATAAAATAAACTCAACGGGTTGAATGTATATCCGAAGATACGCGGGTAACAGCTGAGTAAGATGGTGTGTGGTACCTGCGTAATACCCGCTTCTTGTAGTTTGCGGTGCACATACGCGTCTAGCGGTTCGTTTTCGACTTCGCCAAAATCTTTGTCATAAAAACTGATTAGATTCCAGCGATTGTACGAGAACAACCAAAACCTTGACGCCAACGATTCTCGCTCATCCAGCGCAACTAACATTGAGAATACAGAGTAGTTCAGTTCATGCACCGCTGGCCTGAATCGTTTGTGACGTACCTGGCCAGCATACAATTGCGATTTCATGCAGGTGTTACCGAAAAAGTGGGATTGGCGTGAATCCGATACGACGGATTGTCCAACTGCCACGGCCGCTGTACACCACCTAAATGTTCAGCCACCGCCAAACCTGCTTGCACAGCATCTTCATGGAATCCTGATCCAAAATAGCTGCCGCAAAACCAGGTTCGATTCTGGCCTTGCAAGCTCCACAGCCGAGTTTGAGCACTGATTGCCGATGCATTAAAGACCGGATGCTCGTACGACGCTGTGTACAGACAGTGATCATCGTGCGGCATGGAAGCTGGATTTAACGTAACCATGTAATCTTTTTCGGATTTAAGGTTTTGTAGCAAATTCATCCAATAGCTTACACACACTTTGTTGTCATTGGCGTGGGACTCGACATAGTTCCAGCTACACCATGCCTGTTTTCGCACGGGCATGTAACGGGTATCGGTGTGCAATACAGCCGTGTTGGGCTCATATTCGAACGCCCCAAGCAGCTCACTCTCAGCGTCGCTTGGTGTGTCAAGCAACCGAAGTGCAGTGTCAGCATGGGTTGCGAGCACTACCTGATCAAAGGGCAATTGCTCACCTGAACCAGTGTGCACAACGACCTGCTCGGCCTGGCGCTCGATTCGCTGGGTATCAAATTTCACTTTAATATTCTGTTCGCCCAAGGCGCTTTTGACTGCATCAACATAGTTTTTGCTGCCGCCAGTCACCGTACGCCAACGTGGTCGATTCATAATTTGCAGCAAACCATGGTTGTCGCAGAACCGAATAAAAGCGGCAGCCGGGTATTCCAGCATGGTTTGTGTTGGTGCCGACCAGATGGCAGACGCAAATGGCAGTAAATGATCGTCCAGGAATTCCGAGCTGTACTGCCCCTGAACCAGGAACTGACCCAGCGTCAGGGTTGAATCATGAGGAATCTGTTTGGGCGCTTCGCGGTAAAAGCGCAGCAGGTCTTTCAGCATGCGCCAATAGCGCGCCCGGAGCAGCAGGCTTGGTTGAGCGAGCAAGCCCAATTTCGGCCCACCGGCGTACTCGAAATTGCCGTCATCGCGTGATACGGCGAACGACATGTTGCTCGCTTCAGTCTGGACGCCCAGCGCGTTGAACCAGTTCAGTAAATTCGGGTAGCTGGGCTCGTTGTAAACTATGAAGCCGGTATCAATTTGAGGGCTCAGTAGGTCGCCTGTGGCGACCGTGTTGGCATGACCACCAAGCCGCTCATCTTTCTCCAGAAGCGTGACTTGATGGCGCTGTGACAGGAGCCACGCGGCAGCCAGACCGGCCGCCCCGCTGCCGATAACGGCAATACGAAGATTGTTTCGCGAATTCATGTTCCAATGTTACAGATTGACCGGTTCAATGCGATAATTACGCGGTTAACACTTATGCAGATCACCTGATCCAAACCCCCAACCAGAACGTAACGACTACAACAACAAGTAATGGAAGACAATTCTCCCAAGTTGCGAATGACCGAAAAGACCGAGACATCTGCTGTAAACCAGCGTATGAACGCCAATCTGGTGGCCATAGGCACACAGCGTGACGAAACCGCCTTTTCGGAAGTTTACGGGCATTTCGCCGGCCGAATAAAGTCTTTTTTGATGAGTCGGTCGATGGAAGATTCCATCGCGGAAGAATTGGTACAAGAAATTATGCTGCTGGTCTGGCGGCGGGCCGAGAGTTTCGACCCTAAAAAGGCCGCAGCCAGCACGTGGATTTACACCATCGCTCGGAATCGACGTATCGATTACCTGCGCGGGAATTCACGCATTGACGTTGAATTTGAAGATGAGATGCTGGAGCTGGACGATGACGAAGTGACACAGGAACAACGTGTCGACCTTGCACAGCGATCAGAAATTTTACTAGACGCCCTGGAGCGTTTACCACAGGAACAACAGCAAGTGATGCATTTGTCGTACTTTAGGGGTCAATCGCATGGCGCTATCGCCGAGTGGCTTGGCTTACCCATTGGTACAGTTAAATCGCGTATTCGCTTAGCGATGAAATCGATCAGGAATGATCTGGAGACAATAGAATGACTATCGCTCACCACTTTACAGACGAAACCCTGCAAGATTACGCAGCAGGGGTTTTGTCATCGTCAATGGAAACGCTGATAGCGTGCCATCTGACGGTCTGCCCGCATTGTCGCAAACGGGCGCAAATAGCTGACTCGGTCGCCGGTGAAGTATTTAATCAACAACCCGCCGTTGAGGTTCGGGGATCTGCTCAGGACGTGCTGTCATTGGCTGCCAACAGTCAGGATCAGCACAACGAAAAGCATTCGCTCGAGCTCAATGCCGATATCAAAGGTGTGCCGCGTCCTCTGGCAAGATTGCTACCGGCACCCATTGACGAATTACAATGGAAAGCGTTTGCGCCAGGTATGAAACAATTTAATTTGAGTTCGCAGTCGCGCAAAGACGGCTCCTTCAAACTACTGAGTTTGGCACCAGGATCACGCATGAGTAAACACACTCATTCGAAACGCGAACTCACGTTTATCGTTAGTGGGTCGTATCAAGATGAAATTGGGCAATATCAGGCTGGTGATGTGGCCGATCTCGACGCTAGCTTCAACCACACACCACAGGTGATTTCAGATGAACCCTGCATTTGCTTAATTGCGACCGATGCACCGCTGAAATTCGAAGGGTTACTGGGAAAAATGGTCCAGCCATTTGTTGGCATTTAACGGGCGTTTAAAAGTAGAAAAAGTTAGCGGCCTATCACCGCCGCTAACTTGATCAAACCCTTCTCATACTAAGCTGCCTGTTTGAAATCAACAGGATTACCGTCGATATCACGATAGCTTCCATCCAACACAGCATTCCACCAATGTGGGTTATCCAGATACCATGTCAGTGTTTTCTCGATACCAGTTTCAAAAGTCACTTTCGGTTCGTAACCCAACTCGTCCTGAATTTTCTTCGTGTCAATGGCATACCGGAAGTCGTGACCTGCGCGATCTTTAACATAAGTAATCAATGAATCGGATGATTCGCCCTGTGTGGCCGGGCAATCCGGATATGCGTCTCGTAGTTCTTTGCTATTTTCGAATCGCTCGTCAACCAGTTTACAGATAAGCTTAACGATGTCGATATTGGTCCACTCGTTACAGCCACCAATGTTATAGGTTTCACCGACACGACCATTTTGCAGCACTAAGTCGATACCTTGTGCATGATCTTCAACATACAACCAATCGCGAATGTTTTTGCCATCACCATAAATGGGCAATGCCTTTCCGTGAAGGATATTTAATATAACCAGCGGGATAAGCTTTTCAGGGAAATGGTACGGGCCATAGTTGTTAGAACAATTACTGGTCGTCACTTTCATTCCGAAAGTGTGATGATACGAGCGCACCAGAAAATCCGATGATGCCTTACTTGCAGAGTACGGCGAATTTGGTGCATAAGCAGTTTGCTCTGTAAATGCAGGATCATCAAGGTGTAACTGACCGTACACTTCGTCGGTTGAAACATGATGAAAGCGATGATCTTCAGGCGCTTGTTCTTCAATCTGCCAAACTTGTCGTGCTGCTTTTAACAGACTGTAAGTGCCCAGAATGTTAGCCTCGATAAACGCATCCGGACCAGTAATGGAACGATCAACATGACTCTCCGCAGCGAAATGCACAATGGTATTGATATTGTTATCACGAAGCAAACGTATCATTAAGTCGGTATCGTTAATATCCGATTTAACCAACTGGCATTTTTCGTCAAGCAACCCGTCTAAATTCTGTACGTTGCCCGCATAGGTTAATGCATCAACAATAACGATGTTATCTTCAGGTGACGATTCGCGGATATAACGAACAAAGTTCGCACCGATGAAACCGGCAGCACCAGTTACAAGCATGTTTCTCATGTTAATTCTCTCATCATGTTCCGAAGCTCCACGCGCCAGTGTGCCGCGTTCATTTGCAATGCATCCCACGTACTCGTGAGCTCCAGTACGCTATAACTTGGCCGCGCGGCTGGTGTAGGATATTGATCGGTTCGTAAAGGGTTCACGGTTGCCGGTGAATCCAGCAATCCCAATGCCAGCCCCTCTTCCATAATGGCCTGCGCAAAGTCATACCAGCTCGCAACGCCTGCATCCGTCCAGTGCATGACACCGCTTGAACGCAGTTTCGCTCCTTGCCATAACGCGCGTGCTAAGGAGTTTGCCCAGGTCGGAGAACCAACCTGATCGGCAATAACGCCCACCTCGCCGCGTTCACGCATCACGCGCAGCATGGTCTTAACAAAATTATTTCCATGCGATGAATACACCCACGCCGTGCGGACCAATAAGCTGTTATCCGGCATCAACGCGCGTAGCTGCTGCTCACCGGCTAATTTACTTTTACCATACACGCTGATGGGGTCAACGGCTGCGTTGGTTGGAAATGGTGAGGCATTGCTTTTGCCAAACACAAAGTCTGTGGATACATGGATAAGGTGTGCACCACAACGGTTGGCTGCATTGGCAAGATTAACCACACCCGTCTCATTTACAGCGTAAGCGTTATCACTGTCTGATTCAGCTTTATCGACTGCGGTATAGGCGGCCGCATTAATAATGACGTCAGGTTTAAGCTCATCAACACACGCGAGAACGGCGACGGCATCAGTGATATCCAAACGGTTTTCAATGTTGATAACCGTTGCATCTGTTGGTTGAGTTCGCTGCAACTCCCAGTAGAGCTGTCCGCGTTCACTGCCGGTAATTACTACGCGCATGACGATCTTATGTGTTTTAGGTATAAGTGTGTTGAGCGATACATCATGACAACGAAAAGTTGCATGAAACGCGCCATTTAAGGTTATTTTGCAGCCGAACTATTGACGCTCAGTCGAACGCATCCGCACTGCTGAACGGACTGGCATCGCGGTCTTTTTCCGCTAACTGTGTTTCTACACCGTCGACCAATGGCCAGTCAATGCCGATATCAGCATCGTTCCAAAGCAGACTGCGCTCATACTGTGGCGCATAAATATCCGAGCACTTATACTGAAAATCGGCTGTTTCAGACATGACATAAAAACCGTGCGCAAACCCAGGTGGCACCCAGAGTTGTTTTTTGTTTTCAGCGGATAAAACCAGCCCGAACCACCGCCCATACTGCTTTGAAGACTTGCGCATGTCGACTGCAACATCGAAAACTTCGCCCGAAGTGCAGCGAACCAGTTTGCCTTGGGGATGTTTAATCTGATAATGCAATCCACGCAACACACCTTGTGCAGAGCGACTGTGGTTATCCTGCACAAAAGTGATTGGTAATTCGTTTTTCTCGAACGTGGCAGCGCTCCAGGTTTCCATAAAAAAACCACGATCATCGCCAAACACAGCCGGTGCAATAATTTTGACGTCGTTTAATGGAGTGTCAATTACTTGCATAATTTATAAGTGCATAAATAGAGCGGAATACCGCCATGAAGCACAAGCCGTTCCATTCAGACAGGCTTTACTCTATCAACGATAAAATTGTGTTCCAGTGCTTAGCATCCACCGGCATGATTGATAGCCGATTGCCTTTTTTCAACAGCGTCATGCTGGCCAACTTTTTCTGTTTCTTGAGTTCTTCAAGCGATAAAACCGACTTGAATTTTTTCTTGAACTTGACATCCACCATGCACCATCGAGGATTCTCTGGTGTGGCTTTGGGATCGAAATACCGAGATTTTTTATCCAAGGCAGTGTGATCATCATAGGCTTCTTTGACGATTTCTACGATGCCAACAATACCCGGAACAGCGCAGCTGGAATGGTAGAAAAAACCGAGATCGCCCTTTTTCATATCGTCGCGCATCATATTACGCGCCTGATAATTCCTGATGCCATCCCAATGGTCTTTTTTTCCAGGCATGGCGCGAAGATCATCAATGCTGAACGCATCTGGTTCAGATTTAAAAAGCCAATAATTCATAGCGGATTCCGCATTGCTTAAGTGGAAATGGTAAAAGAGTCACAATAACTGAATCATAGCAATCGGAGTAAAACCTTCGTACAAAAAAAAGGGTGCAAAGCACCCTTTTTTTACAACTTATGCTGAGCGTTAGGCTCAAACACTTAATTACATAACCATGCCGAGTATGGCTTGGACAATCGCACCAGCGCCAGCACCACCTGCCAAACCACCGACGATTTGACCGATATTCAATTTTCCGCTTGCTGCTGCTTCACCTGCTGCAGCCGCATCACCACCGCGTCCTAACAAGCCACCGATTGCGCCACCACCTAAAAGACCGCCAACAGCACCCGCGATACCATCAAGACCACCTGCTGATAGTCCGCCCATGTTCTGTACCAGCTCGCCGCCTAAAAAACCGCCGCCGCCACCAAGCACTGCTGAAATAATTGTACCCAACATTTAATTAACTCCTGTATACGCATACCATGACAAGCGGGGACGTCTTAGAGTAAATACCGAGTTCTTGTCCGCTGAAATATGCAAAAATTGCAAGACGATAATGTCCCTAACTCATGGCACTACAATGCCACCTTTTGCGGCAATATCAAAGGGACTCGAGCGTTAAAGAAGGTTAATTGCCTGCTACTTATAATCTATTGTAAAAACCGCGACTGGGTTCTGACACACATTGCATGACTAATTCAAATTTTATAACTATATTGCACAGTCACGGGCTAATAGCCGCAAGTGTCAATTTCAACGATTTACCACCCGATGTGCAGCAAAAGTTACAGCAATGCACCCATTTAGATTGCACAGATCAGTTTATAAACTTGATTGCTAACGGCGGTTCAAGCTTTTGGACTCAACTGGATTTAAGTGAATTCAAAAAAAAACCTAATCCGGTAGATGAGTTTAGCCATGCGCTGGCTGAGCAATTGATTGCAACATCAAACACTGCAGAACAATGCTCAATTTTATATCCGTCGACACAACCGGTACCACTAATGCAACTAGGAAAACTGGTTGGTTGGAGTTTGCCGTCGCCACTGGGTTTGGGTTTGCACCCAAGCTACGGGCCTTGGTTCGCATATCGCGCGGTTATTATGTCTGCGCAGCCGCTGCAAACTGAATTGACACCGATTACTGATAACACTAAACAAGACGCGTTGTTTGGTAGCGATTGCATAAACTGCGCAGCACCTTGCGTTACGGCGTGTCCTGCCAATGCAGTCAGTCAATCCAGTACATTTAATATAGAGCACTGCGCTGGTTACCGATTACAACGCAACTCAGGTTGTGGCGATACTTGCCACGCGCGCTATGCATGTCCTGTGGGTCAGCAACACCAATATAGCGATGCGCAAACAGCGCATCACATGGGGCGGAGTTTGGTGACTCTGGCTAACTGGTTCCGCGCATCCGAGCCCCGGTAGGGTCATACA
Source organism: uncultured Granulosicoccaceae bacterium (assembly GCA_964390335.1). Classification (GTDB taxonomy): domain Bacteria; phylum Pseudomonadota; class Gammaproteobacteria; order Granulosicoccales; family Granulosicoccaceae; genus Granulosicoccus. The sequence continues at coordinate 14,867 of CAYMHU010000031.1, forward strand.
ACGATCGTATGCTGGCTCGAGCCGAAAACGATTTACCGGCTACATCAATACTCCAGGATCCCGCGTCCAACCAATCCTGATTAACAACGTCGTCATTCTTAATATAACCAAGACCAACTGATGCCCCCAGAGCATGTCCGTAATTACCTGAGGTTAAATAACCTACGCATTCACCATTATTCAAAATAGGTTCGTGGTGATAAAACAACGGTTCGGGATCATCCAACACAAACTGTACAAGGCGCTTGTGCATATGGGATCGCGACTCTTTTTGTTTGGCAATAGCGTCCATACCAATAAAGCTGTGTCCTTTATCCATGGCGCACGTGAATCCGATGCCTGCTTCTAACGGCGTATCTTCATCTCCGATGTCATGTCCGTAGTGCAGAAATTTTTTCTCAATGCGACAGCTATCCAAGGCATGCAAGCCTGCCAGTTTAATATTGTGTACTAAACCGGCCTGCCAAATGGTGTCGAACACACCTACAGCCATATCGACAGGTGCATACACTTCCCAGCCCAACTCACCAACAAACGAGACCCTTGAAATCCGAATAGGTGCATAGCCTATCTCAGCGTTGATACTGCAGCCAAACGGAAACGCAGCATCAGATAAATCGGTATTAACGATAGATTCAAGCACTGCCCGGCTGTTCGGACCCATGATGCCAAGTAATGCCCACTGATTCGTTACATCGGAAACAAAGCAATGCGAGTTCGGATCAATGTGGCGTTGTAGCCAATCAAAATCCTTGTGAGTCGTGGCCGCAGCGCCTACCACCATGAACGAATGCTCGCCCAGGCGAGTGACCGTTAAGTCGGCTTCTATACCACCGCGTTCATTGAGCCACGTGGTGTACACCATACGATCAACCGGGATATCGACATTCGCAGAACATATGGTTTGTAATGCACTTATTGCATCTTTTCCCTGCACCATAAATTTGGAAAATGAAGACTGATCAAACACCGCCACCGATTCGCGTGCAGCCATATGCTCAGCAGCCGAATAGTCAAACCAGTTTTGCCGACCGAAACTGTATTCGTACTTTGGCTCCACGCCTTCCGGTGCAAACCAATTTGGCCGCTCCCAACCGGCTACCTGCCCAAAGCAGGCGTTGTGCTCAACTAATCGTTGATGAATCGGTGACAAACGAACCTGTCGTGCGGTTTCAAATTGACGATACGGATAATGATTGGCATAAAGTAAGCCCAGGGATTCTTCCACGCGCTCTTCAATAAATTTTTGTGTGCCCATAAACGGATACATGCGACGTATATCATTACCCCACATATCCAATGGTGGTAAACCATCATTCATCCATTCAGCGCACACCTTGCCTAATCCACCCGAACTTTGAATGCCAACTGAGTTGAGTCCTGCAGCAACGAAATAGCCTTGCACATTGGGCACCTGTCCCACATGAAACTGATCATCTGGTGTAAACGACTCCGGTCCACAAAAGAACTGACGCCAACCCATATCAGCCAACATGGGCACGCGCTCCATGGCATCTTCCAACACCGGCATTAATTGCTCTTCCATATGGCCGGGCAGTTCATCAAAGCAAAAGTCTGCCGGAATGCCGTCTTGTCCCCATCGGCGCGCGTTCTTTTCAAATGCTCCAACCAATAGACCGCCTGCGTCCTCTTTAATGTACACGCATTTATCGTGGTCGCGCAGCACGGGTAAATCTGCGGAGATATCGTCGTGTTTTTCCGTGATGGCGTAGTAGTGCTCGCAGGCGTGTAGCGGGATATTAATGCTGTTACGAGCACCTAGCTCGCGCGCCCACATGCCGCCACAGTTAACAACAAAATCGGTTTGGATAGTGCCTTGATCGGTCACCACACCACGCACCTTGCCACCGTCGATCAATACATCGTTAACCAACACATTCTCTATACACTGTGCACCGCGTTGTCTTGCGCCTTTGACAAATGCGGTCGTGATTTCAATGGGGTTGCCTTTACCATCGTGCTCGACAAACGTGCCGCCAATTAAATCGCTGACATCCACCAGTGGAAACAAGTTTTTAATTTCGTCAGGTGTGACCAAATCAACTTTGGTTACACCGAACGCGTTATTCATTGAAGCAACGCGACGCAGCTCTTCCCAACGTGCGTCCGTGTGCGCAATGCTTAAACTACCGACTTGCCGAAAACCTGTGGACTGGCCAGTCTCCTGTTCCAGCTCGTGCAATAGATTCATTGAATACTCGGTTAGTCGCGCATGGCTTTCGTTTGCACGCACGGTACCGATTAAGCCTGCTGCATGCCAAGTGGTGCCGCATGCAAATTGTTTACGCTCTAACAACACGACATCCTGCCATCCTAGCTTCGCCAAATGATAAGCAACGCTTGCACCGGTTACACCACCACCGATAATGACGGCACTGGCTTTGGTAGGCAGATCTTGCGACATAGATTAACTCCGATGGCTACAGACGATTTTTCGAAGTAGCGTATTCTTGTTGTTGTAATTGTTCAACCAGTTCCGACACACTCGGTGTTGAATGGATGCCTTAAGCATGGTTTTATCAAAAAACTGTCTAATTTTATCTGTCAGAGCAACAGGATTCATGGTACCAGCATGACCGCCCGAACCGGCGCTTACGGCAATGATATTAAGAGTATGCAAAACCTTATGATTCAAAGTGCGCATTGCACATACGCCAGATATCACAGAAAGTATGCGTAAATTGATCTGCCTGCTCGGCCAGCACATCATTCAGCTCAGCCGCTTGCAACCACTTGCCATCCTCGATTTCACTGGCTTGTAACGTAATGGGTTCTCGCGATACTGCCTTATAGATTCTGATGAACTCATATCCATTATCGGCAGCCGGTGACATTCGACCTACTTCTTGCAGATGTTCGGGGCTCATCGAGACGCCCAGTTCTTCAAACAGTTCGCGGCTCGCGCAATCGAGATAAGTTTCACCGGCATCAACATGACCTGCCGCGCTGCTGTCCCATAAGCCCGGGTTCGTGTCTTTTGTTTTGGAGCGCAATTGCAAAAACACCCCGTGTTCAGGATGCATCAGCAGTACATGCGCAGCACGATGCATGAGGTTTCGCTCGTGAACGGTGTCACGCGGTGCTTGATCAATGACCACATCGTGCTCATTCACAATATCGATTATTTCAACCATGACCAAGATTAACGCACTTCAAGGCTTAATGATGGTCGACTGACGTCTTTTCCGACTACAATCTTGCCTATCACAGAACACTTGGATGCCAAAACGTGGACGCGTGGCTCGAACGACGCTCAAGCAGCAATAGCGATAAAACCCGCGGGTTTAACAGTACCCGTCCGGACAGCCAATATCAGCGTGATCGCGCACGCATAATTCACAGCGCATCTTTTCGCAGCCTGCAATCTAAAACGCAAGTGCTGGGTTTGGGCGAAAGTGATTTCTATCGCACCCGCCTAACGCACTCTTTGGAGGTTGCTCAGGTTGGTTCAGGTATTTGTGAATGGCTCCGCGATCAACCCGAGAACAAGGAACGCTACGAGCTAATTCCATCGTTCAGTTTAATTGAAGCCATATGCCTTGCGCACGATATCGGTCATTCGCCATTCGGTCACGGCGGCGAGGTCGCCCTGAATACCATGATGCGTGATCATGGCGGTTTCGAGGCCAATGGACAAACCTTGCGAATTTTATCGCGGCTCGGTGAATTTTCGCTGCAAAACGGACTTGATCTTACGCGTCGCACCATGTTGGGCACAATCAAATACCCCGCGTTTTATTCTGAAACCGTCAACTACAAATCAATTCCCGAACCACCGTCTACATCAAACCCCTATCTGAATATTGATCATTGGGCACCGCCCAAATGCATTTACGATGCTGAGCGGGATGTGCTGGACTGGTTGTTAGATCCATTTACTGCCAATGATAAAAAACGATTTCTGAGCTTAAAGACACCAACCAATGGCGGGCATTTACGAACCGTATACAAGCCTTTCGACACCAGCATTATGGAACTGGCTGATGACATTGCTTACGGCGTACATGACTTGGAAGATGCGCTAGCCTTAGGCCTGGTTGATAGAAACGCCTGGATGGAGCAAGTGTCTGCGCTAATCGGTTCCATGCCAGACAACCCGATTAAAAACGATCTGGATACCTGCAATGCTCTGCTGTTCAGTGAATCAGCGAATGATCGCAAACACGCGATCAGTCGGTTTGTGGGGTACTTTATTCAAAATATATACATGGATGAATTATCCGAGTTCAGTCATCCAATGTTGTCGTTGCAGGTACGCATGCAGGAGACGGCCTATGAGATGTTGTTGCTGATTAAATCGTTCGTTATGCAACACGTGATTCTGCGCCCTGAGCTGCAAATGCTGCAATACAAAGGTCAACAGGTCATGGTGAAGCTGTTTGAGATTTTTGAAGCTAACCCAAAACGTTTGCTGCCGCACGAGGTGTATGCGGGATTTGAGCGCGAAGGTTATCGAGCCATTGCCGATTACCTGTCTAACATGACAGATGTGTCTGCGGGCAAGTTGTACCACAAACTGCTGAGCCCAACGTCGGGTTCGATTTTTGATCGCACATAAAAAAGCCCCGATCAACGGGGCTTTTTTTATTCGTTGCTACTTCGTGATTAACGCTTAGAGTACTGCGTTGCTTTACGTGCTTTGCGTAAACCGACTTTCTTACGCTCAACTTCACGCGAGTCACGTGTTAGGAATCCGGCTTGACGCAGTGCGGGACGAAGCGCTTCATCGTACGATAGCAATGCGCGTGAAATACCTAAGCGAATTGCACCCGCCTGACCACTACCACCACCGCCTTTGACCGTGATGTTGAAGTCAAAGTTGGTTAGCATGTCGGCGCGTTCTAATGGCTGACGAATGATCATGTGAGCCGTTTTCCGGCCAAAGTATTCTTCCAACGGTTTGTCGTTGATTTTCACATTGCCACTGCCATTGGTCATGAAAACCCGTGCAGTCGATGATTTACGTCGGCCTGTGCCGTAATACTGTTGAGCTGCCATCCGGCTAGATCTCCAAAAGCGTTGGTTGCTGAGCGGTGTGATCGTGGTCTTTACCAGCGAAGACGCGTAGCTTTCTGTACATTTCACGGCCAAGAATATTCTTTGGCAGCATACCTTTCACAGCCAATTCAATAATTCTTTCCGGGTGATTCTGTTGCAGCTTCTCGAAGTTGGTTTCCTTCAAGTTACCGATGTAGCCAGTGTGCCGGTAATACATCTTATTCTTGAACTTGTTACCGGTGACTTCGACTTTCTCAGCATTGATCACGACGATGTAGTCGCCTGTGTCAACATGAGGTGTGTAAGTTGGTTTGTGCTTTCCACGCAAACGGTGTGCAGCTTCTGTGGCGACTTTGCCAAGCGTTTTACCTTCTGCATCAATGACAAACCACTGTCTTTTCACTTCTGCAGGTTTAGCGCTAATGGTGGACTGTTTCACTTCTGTGCCTCGGGCAAATACTCAAAATTGAGCCTAGCCCGCCATTGTAGTGGACAATTCCGTCTGACTCAAGCATCCGGGACCACTTATTACGGAAAAGGATTTGATCTTAAAAGAGGCAGCGAGGCTGTGGAGCCTCGCTGCAAACCACCTATAAGGAGGGAGGAGAAAAACTATGCTTTCGCACCCTCCTACTTGCAATCGACGGGCCAAGCTGGGCCAACTAACCCACATTGTGTATCGACACTGTGAATTCGGCTGTCACCGCTCGCGGAAGTTTCCGGATAAAAATCCATTTTTGGACACTCGCGGCGCTGATCTGGCCCATCAAAAAAGCGGCGATTGGGCGTCAGCTGTGGACAGTATTGCCATTTTTCACAGTCAATTTCCCAGATTGTGACGAACTTCAAAAACAACCAGGTTAGCAGCGCCTTGTTATTAGCGTGCTGGCAGGATTTCGTGTGTAACCGTTATTTTGGCCGTCTTTTCCAGCATGGCGCTGGCAGAGCAATATTTCTCCGCCGACAAACTGACGGCGCGGGCCACCTGCTTTTCGCTGAGGTCGTGCCCATAGACTTTGAAATGCATGTTTATGTCTGTAAACACCGCAGGTATAGCGTCTGCACGCTCTGCACCGAGTTCAATTTCGCAATCAGTGACAGACTGGCGAGACTTTTGCAACATCAAAATCACATCGAACGCAGAACAGCCGCCCAGGCCCATGAGCAACATTTCCATGGGTCGCGCGCCAAGGTTGCGCCCCCCATGTTCCGGGGAGCCATCCATGACGACTGAGTGGCCACTGCCGGATTCAGCGACAAAGGTCATATGATCCAACCATTTAACACGAGATTGCACAGTATTTTTACCTTCGTTAGCAGCGATGCAAACGGAATGGTACCTAATTTACTGAAGAAATCAAAAAGGCGGCCGATCAATGTTTGACGGTATACGTAACAGCTGTGTCATCACAAGTGGCCCAGCTCAAACATTGAGTACGGAGAGAGACTGGATATGCTAGCGCCTCGAATAGCACCACCACCGGTAGAGTGGATGGACATTTTTCTGCGGAGCAGTCATCGAAGACAGTATCCGGCCAAAACCACGATTATTCATCATGGTGATGTGCCAGAAACGCTGTATTACATCGTAGACGGCTCTGTCAGTGTAGTCATAGAAGACGACGACGGTCGAGAGATCGTACTCGCTTATTTAAGCGCAGGTGACTTCTTCGGCGAAATGGGCTTGTTTGAAGAAGACAGCCAACGCAGCGCTTGGGTTGTTGCCCGAGTCAAGTGCGAACTCGCTGAAATGAACTACGATCAATTTCGCCGACTGGCTTCTGAACAACCAGAACTTCTATATTCACTGACAACACAAATGGCAGCGCGTTTACGCAAAACCAGCGTGAAGGTTCGTGATTTAGCATTCTTGGATGTCACCGGACGAGTAGCTTCTACATTACTTGATCTGGCTAAAATGCCTGACGCCATTACACACCCTGACGGTATGCAAATTCGTATTACGCGCCAGGAGATTGCCAGAATCGTGGGTTGTTCTCGCGAGATGGTCGGTCGAGTGTTAAAAGAATTGGAAGATCGCGGTTTGATCCACGCACGTGGTAAAACCATGGTTATCTACGGAACTCGCTAAGCCATTACAGCTTAGCCCGAGACAATAGTCTCACCAAAAAAAGGCCGCCCTGCTTTGCAGGATGGCCTTTTTTATGTGAAAAACAGCGACGATAATGCCGTGCCCGGTTCTTCGGCGCGCATAAACGCCTCCCCAACCAGAAACGCATTGACACTATGCTGTTGCATCAGCTCAACATGCGCTTTTTCCAAAATACCGCTTTCCGTCACCACTACTACATCGTCGGGAATCTCGGCAAGCAAATCGATAGTGGTTTTAAGCGATACATCGAACGTACGTAAATCCCTGTTATTGATGCCAAGCAACATGGGCGACATGGCCAGTGCGCGATGCAGCTCTGCCCTATCGTGCACTTCGACTAACACATCCATACCCAGGCCGGTTGCTTGATCGTATAACTCACGCAGCGATCGATCATCCAAGGCTGCCACAATCAGCAGAATACAATCGGCACCCATTGCACGTGCTTCGAGTACTTGATAAGGATCGATAATAAAATCTTTGCGGATAACCGGTAACGCACAAGCCGCGCGTGCTTCACGCAACGCAGATTCACTGCCTTGAAAAAAGTCGACATCCGTTAATACCGATAAACACGCAGCTCCACCAGCAGCGTAACTCTGTGCGATTTGTGCAGGATTAAAGCGCTCGCGCAACACGCCTTTACTTGGCGAGGCTTTTTTTATTTCGGCAATAACCGCTGGCTTGTTGTGTTGCATAACCGCTTGCATAGCGGCACAAAACCCGCGCGGAGTATCAGCTTGCGATGCTGCGTGCTGTAAATCCTGCAGCTTCGCGGTCTGCGAGCGTTCAGCTACCTCCTGCTGTTTGCGTTGCAGGATTTTAACCAGGATATCCGGCACATCCACTGGACTGTTCATACGGTGTACTCTTTTACTGCTTAATTCGCTACCGGTGTTATTCGCTTGTTGTCAGTGACTGGCTAACGGTAACCAGCTGCGCTAATTTACTTTTTACAGCACCACTGCTTATCGCTTCGCGCGCCTTATCGACACCGGCTTGATGAGAATCCGCGACGCCGGCAACGTACAAAGCAGCACCCGCATTCAGCAGCACGATGTCTTTGGCAGCACCGTCTTTGTTATCCAGCACATCATTGATCATTTGCAAACTCTGCTCAGGGCCATCGACCACAATTGATTCAATCGGGCTCAGTTCAAAACCCAATTGCGTTGGATCGATTTCATACTCAGTGACGGAGCCATTGTTGAGCTCGGCCACCTTCGTGTTACCGCTAAGACTAATCTCATCCATGCCACCATGACCATGCACCACCATAACGTGATGGCTGCCAAGTTTATTCAGTACGTCGGCAATGGGTTTTACCCAAGCCGCATCGAACACACCCAGCAACTGACGCTTAGTACCAGCCGGATTGGTTAAAGGTCCCAGCAAATTAAATATGGTGCGTGCACCTAACTCACGTCGTGGTCCGATAGCGTGTTTCATCGCACTGTGATGACGCGGTGCAAACATAAACCCAATGCCAGCTTGCTCTACGCACTTTGCCACATCGGCTGCATCTAATTCGATATTAACGCCCGCGGTTTCCAGAAAATCGGCTGCACCTGACTTACTCGACACCGATCGGTTGCCGTGCTTGGCAACTTTAGCACCTGCGGCCGCGGCAACCAACGCACAACAAGTTGAGATATTAAACGTACTGGTGGAGTCGCCACCTGTGCCAACAATATCAATCGCAGACTCATCTACTTTTACATGATCGGCCAGAGCGCGCATCACCGATGCGGCCGCTGCGACTTCATCAACGGATTCTCCTTTCATGCGAAGTGCCGCCAACAGTGCACCAATTTGTGCAGGCGTTGCTTCACCTGTCATCACTTGCTTCATAACCGCAGTCATGTCATCCATCGACAAGTCTTGTTTATCAAACAAGTGCGCCAAGGCCTGTTGAATATTCATGATTTGAGCCCCGCTGATCGTAAAAAGTTATTCAATAGGTCGTGGCCATGCTCACTGCTGATGGACTCAGGATGAAACTGCACGCCCTCCACCATCAGGCTTTTATGACGCACGCCCATGACTTCTTGCATATTGCCAGATTCATCCACCGTCCATGCGGTTATGGCTAGATCGTCCGGTACTGATTCTGGCGCAATCACCAGTGAATGGTATCGCGTAGCAGTGAATGGACTGGGCAACCCCGCAAACACACCGTCGCCTTTGTGATGCACCGGCGATAGCTTACCGTGCATGATTTCTTGTGCGTGCGTGATGGTTCCCCCGAAATGCTGCCCAATACTTTGATGGCCCAAACACACGCCGAATATAGGTAGCACTCCGGCAAGTTGGCTGATGGCTTGTAACGTAATGCCTGCTGTATCGGGCGTGCCTGGCCCGGGTGAAAGTAAAATCGCATCGGGCTTAGACTTTATAATGTCATCCACCTCGATTTGATCATTACGGTACACCGTTACATCAACGTCGAGTTCTTGTAGATATTGCACCAGGTTGTACGTAAACGAATCGTAGTTATCAATGACGGCTAGCTGGCTCATGCGTTTTGCTCCTTGATATTAGTCAAGGTTTTCGGCGTGCTGTTCAGTCCATCTTCGGCCATGGCGACGGCCCTGAAAATAGCGCGCGCCTTACTCATGGTTTCGGCCCATTCGGCATCCGGGTCTGAGTCGTACACAATGCCGGCGCCAGCTTGCACATGCAGGGTTTTATCCTGAACGACAGCGGTTCGAATAGCGATAGCCGTGTCCATATTACCGTTCCACGATAAATAGCCCACCGCACCTGAGTAAACACCGCGCTTTACCACTTCAAGCTCTTGCAAAATTTCCAGAGCTCGTACCTTTGGTGCGCCTGATAACGTACCGGCAGGAAAGGTTGCACGCAGCACATCAATCGGGCTCATGCCTGCTTTTAATTTGCCAACCACGTTCGACACAATATGCATAACGTGAGAATAACGCTCGATACTGAATTTATCCGTGACTTCAACACTGCCGGTTTGCGCGATACGCCCAATATCGTTACGACCCAAATCAATTAGCATTAAATGCTCTGCCAACTCTTTTGGATCTGCCAACAAATTTTTCTCGTGTTCTTGATCTTCAGCATCGGTCTTGCCACGCGGTCGGGTACCAGCTAATGGACGCACGGTGACTTCGCCATCGGCCAGCCTGACCAGTATTTCCGGCGACGCGCCAACCACGTAGTGGTCTTCCAAGTTTAAATAAAACATGTATGGCGATGGATTTAAAATGCGTAATGCACGATACAAATCCAGTGGCGGCGCTTCATAAGGAATGCTTAAGCGTTGTGACAATACTACTTGCATACACTCGCCGTCTTTTATGTACTGCTTGATTTTACGAACGGCTGCTTTATAACCTGCTTCAGTAAAACCACTAGCAAAATCAGACTCATCAACCGACTTGGATACGTGCTGTTGGGTTTGTGGTGCCAAGGGTAGTTTAATTTGATCGTGAAGCGCTGTTAATCGCTCGACACCTTTGTCGTATGCATCGACAAGCGCCGGATCAACCAGCACCAGAATGGTCAGCTTGCCGCTTAAGTTGTCAAACACAACCAACTCATTGGCTTCCATTAAGATGATATCGGGATTACCTAATGGGTCGGGATGAGGGTTAGGCCCGAGCTTGGGTTCTACCATACGCACCGTGTCGTACCCAAAGTACCCAACCAAGCCGCCAGTCACCACCGGCAAACCTTCGATGTCCGGCACTTTAAATTGCTGCTGATACTCATCAATCCAGCTCAATGGATCCGGATGCGTTTCCGAATGAATTTCCTTGCCATCGTGTTCTATCGTAATGCTGTTCTCGCGTACCCGTATAATCGACGAACAAGGTAATCCAATAATGGAATACCTGCCCCATTTCTCACCGCCCTGCACCGATTCAAACAAAAATGAATACGGCTGATTAGCCAGCTTTGAAAAGATGGACAAGGGATTATCGAAATCGGCAATGACTTCGCAATGCAAGGGTAGCCGTGTGTAACCGGCGGCGCGATAGCGCTCAAAATCGTTGGGGTTCATGTTGGGGTCCTGATAGTACTAATGTCGAAAAAACAGGCCGGTATCCCGGCGAAGTAGGTATAGAGCTAGAGTCGCCAACGCCAACGGTTCTGTTTCATCGAATTAATCTTCAGGTTCATACTTGAGGGCCACACTATCCCAATAACGCAGCGGCGCGTCAAGCACCAAAACGCCGAATCCGCAACATAACGTCATTTTTGCCTATTCCATAATCTTTGAGCGTGATTCGGTTAAAATTGTGTGAGTTTTGGCCCTAAGCGCACTAATGAGCGAGTTAATATGAGTGTCATAAAGCAAGACGATCTTATCGCCAGCGTTACGGATGCGCTGCAGTTTATGTCGTACTACCACCCCAAAGACTACATCGATGCGGTTTACGCTGCATGGGAGCGCGAGGAATCCAAAGCCGCAAAAGACGCGATGAGCCAGATTTTGGTGAATTCGCGGATGTGCGCTGAAGGCAAACGCCCGATCTGTCAAGACACCGGCATTGTGACCGTCTTTATGCGCATCGGCATGAATGTGCAATGGGATGCACAAATGGATTTGCACGCCATGGTGAACGAAGGTGTGCGACGCGCCTATAACCTGCCCGATAACAAATTGCGCGCCTCCATTCTTAATGACCCCGCTGGTGCGCGTAAGAACACTGGCGACAACACACCCGCGGTTATCCATATCGATATGGTGGCCGGCGATAAAGTTGAAATAGATATTGCCGCAAAAGGCGGCGGCTCAGAGAATAAGTCCAAACTGGTTATGTTGAATCCCAGCGACAGCATTGTAGATTGGGTTGTTAAAACAGTGCCCACTATGGGGGCAGGCTGGTGTCCACCCGGTATGCTGGGTATCGGTATTGGCGGAACCGCAGAAAAAGCGGCGGTACTGGCAAAAGAATCCTTAATGGACTCAATCGATATTCAAGAACTGAAAGATCGAGGCCCCAGTAATCGCGTTGAAGAGTTGCGGTTAGAGATCTTTGAAAAAGTCAATGCCTTGGGTATTGGCGCGCAAGGCTTAGGTGGTTTAACCACTGTTGTGGATGTAAAGATAAAAGACTATCCAACACATGCAGCGTCACTGCCCGTTGCCATGATTCCAAACTGCGCGGCCACACGTCATGCACACATCGTGCTCGATGGCAGTGGCCCGTACTCACAAACCCCGCCATCACTTGATGACTGGCCGTCGATCACTTGGGATGCGGGCGCCGATTCAAAGCGCGTTAATCTTGATACGGTAACACCAGAAGAAGTTGCCAGCTGGAAACCAGGCGAAACACTATTACTGAACGGCAAAATGCTAACCGGCAGAGACGCCGCGCATAAGCGCATTCAATCACTCTTGGAAAGCGGAGAAGGTTTACCTGACGGTGTAGATTTTAAAAACAAGTTTATTTATTACGTTGGACCCGTTGACGCGGTCAAAGATGAAGTCGTTGGTCCTGCAGGTCCAACAACATCTACACGCATGGATAAATTCACCGAAATGATGCTGGCAGAAACTGGTTTACTTGGCATGATCGGCAAGGCTGAGCGCGGCCCTGCCGGCATAGATGCAATTAAAAAACACAAGGCCGTGTACTTAATGGCAGTGGGTGGCTCGGCTTACCTAGTTTCTAAAGCCATTAAACAATCGCGCATTGTAGCGTTTGAAGAACTGGGTATGGAAGCCATTCATGAGTTCGTGGTTGAAGATATGCCGGTAACAGTAGCTGTCGATGCAACCGGTGAGTCCGTGCATAAAACTGGCCCGGCTATTTGGCAAGGAAAAATTGCCAACGGTGAAGTTAAACCCGTGTACTTTAAATAGAGTAAGAAGAAAGGACTACCATGCACAATTTCGTGAACACCGCTATGCGTCATTTTGGCCGGGTTGCTACATACGGTTTAATGATTGGCTTGTTAGTCATTCAATTGGGCTGTGCCAGTAGCAGCGACACTGGCACTGCATCGCAAACCCTGTCAAACAGGGCCAATCCGCTTAGCAAAATTCAAATCTGCAAAGCAGGCGATGAAATGGTGGCATCATCAAACCAATGTATTCAGGACGATGCAGCGTGTTATCAAATCAGCAATGGCCAATGGTGCACCGGCCCGCGCGGCAATGTATGCCCCGCTGGTTCAACAGAACTAGCCCTTGGTGTTGCATGCCCAGTCGGAAGTCGGTGTATTCGATTCAGTGAAAGTTTGACGTGTCGAATTAACTAGTTAATCAATCTGCTCAAGTCATATGCAATCAGCCTGTGTAGAAAAGGCATGACTATTCATGCTGCAACCAAGGTTTACGTAGCCAGTTGCGCTCTAAATGCATTAATCACTGAATTGTAGTTGTGTTCATCTGACGGTTGCGCAGCGCCAAATATGGCAGAACCAGCAACAAATGTATCTGCGCCCGCTTGTGCAATTTGCGCAATGTTTTCAACCTTCACACCGCCATCGACTTGCAAGCGGATATTGAAACCGCTAGCGTCGATCCGTTGTCGCGCGTCCTTGATTTTATCCAAGGTATTTGGGATAAACGATTGACCACCAAAACCCGGATTTACGCTCATCATCAATATGATATCGACTTTATCCATCACGTGATCCAACACGTGCAATGGGGTTGCCGGATTAAAGACTAACCCGCTTTGCAAACCAGCATCGCGCACCAATTGTAAAGAGCGATCGATATGATTACTTGCTTCCGGATGGAACGTGATGGAGCTGGCCCCAGCCTTTATAAAGTCTGTTATGAGCCGATCCACCGGCGATACCATTAAGTGCACATCGATCGGTGCGCTTATCCCGTAAGCACGCAGTGCTTCACACACCTGGGGGCCAAACGTTAAATTGGGCACGTAGTGATTATCCATAACATCAAAATGAACCCAATCGGCGCCTGCGGCTAATACATTATTAACCTCTTCACCCAGCCGAGCAAAGTCTGCAGATAGGATTGATGGTGCTAAAACAGCTGCTTGCATGGCTCTGTAACACAATTGATATATCAACCTATCACTGTACCCGTTTTTGAACTCCGATGTGTGATTGCGTGTTGTTGATCACATCGGAGACCAAACAAAATCAAGCACAAGCCGCTAACGCTAGTAGTAAAACTACAATCTGAACCATGGCGCAACCCCAACCCAGAATCGCAAACGAGCCTGCTTTATATCGCTTGCATCCTGATAATTTGTTGAATATCAGTTCACTGGCTGCTGCAGCTCCGAAAGCACAGCGCGGTGCATGGCGCGCGCTTGAAAATCTCTTTGATCATGCGGCACTGCGGCATTGTCATCAGCTTAGCATTGAACCGGATGCGCCCGCATGGCGACTGCGGTATCGTTGCGCCGGTAGTATCATGGAACAATTGGAAAACGAGCCGGAGGAGCTAATCCGAGGATTAGACATCTTGCAAACCCATTTATGGAGTGATCAGTTTCACACTATGCAAACCCGCGGCGTTGTATTTCAGGTTCAGACAAACAGTACCCACCAAATCGTGGATATGCAGGTTGTGCATACAGTCAAGGGCGATCAAATTATCTTTGATTGTGAAGCCCCAACGGACTTTCCAAAATTGCTGGATCAACTTACTGTGCACCAACCAGACATGGCTCCGAGCATCCGCCAACGTCTACAAAAAGACGAAGGGATGATACTGCTAACCGGGGCTGAGCCTGTGTTATTGGATGACTTACTGCTGGCCATTAATCAAGAGCTGATAAGTCCAGATAAGACAATCTTATCAATAGCTGCCAGGCACCGGTTCAGATTACCGCGCACTACGCAAGTGCAACTGAACATGCACGATTCCCGCGAAACCTGGCAAGCTGCGTTGCAAACTCAACACGATGTGTTGTTGCTTAATGGGTTTATCCCGGAAATTGCGCACGAGCTGGTGTCGAACTCCGTTAACCACGGAACCATGGTTATACAAGCTATTCATAGCGTCAATGCAAGTAGCTCGTTAAACCAATTGAATGGAAGCGTTTTAAATCGGAACCCCGCGCTCCGGAACGTGGACACGATGATCAACCAGTATCATGCCTGCGCGATTTGCCAGGACTGCGGTACAACAGCAACGCTGAATTCTGCTGAAGTGGCATGGCTGGAATCAGTCAGAACCCCTGTTACGGAAAATGTGATTGATTGGTTAACCGACGGTAACACCGAAAATTTCCAAACAGGGCATGGTTGTCCTGCGTGTGGAGATACGGGATTCTCCGACCCCATTACGCTGTACGATCAACTGCAGCGCAACCAACAATCCCATCAATTCCCTACAGCCCAAAACGTAACGCCGCTGACTAAACAACTGATGGCCTTAGCGAAATCCGGACAAATTCCGGTGCAGGAAGTGATGCGGGCTTTACGTAAAGCAGCTTAATTCGCGCAAACCCCGAATAGTTTGTGCGAATTTGTTTGGTCGGCTGATTAGGCTGCTTTTGAATCGTCCGTACGATCAGACTCGGTACCCGTTTTAACATCCAGTCCAGCAACAATCCGAAGATTCGGTGTGGTGGTTGGGATATCGAGCGCATCAGCTACGTAGGTGTGCTCAGCAATTAATTTTTCAGGCCATTGTAATCCAGACGCCGAACCTTTAACCATTGGTTTGTACAGATTGCCGTTCAATTGATTTTGTGTAACCAAGTAATTACGCAAGTGAGCAAAGGCGTCTTCATCCACTTTGCCGGGCTTATGCCAAAACGCATCCAGCGAGAGTTTAGAGGTAATGCCGGCTAGATTGTAGATGGCTTTGCCGAGCGTTTTCACTGGCGTGCCGTACAACAAGGATGACATACCAACCGTACTGTTAATCACAACCGTGCCCTGAGCGTGTTGTAATAACGTTGGCAAACAAACATCATGCACGTAAAACACGCGACCTTGCAAACCAAGTTCGCTAACAAAGTTGGCGAATAGATTGGTGTAATCGGTATAACCACGATCCAGTGGATGGTGCTTGAAAACTATTGCTTTATTTTTAGGTGCATGCTCGGCAAACGATGTCATGACCTCGCCAATAAAGTGCTCAATCGAGTTGTAGCCTGAGTGTACAACCACTTGCATATCGCAGTGGACCTGTAACGGGCACACAAAGTAGTTACCTTCAAATTCAGGTAACAAATTACTCAGAATATGTTTCTCTTTTCGCTTGAAACGTAGTTTCCGGATACCGGAGTTTATCCAGCGTAAGCCTTCGGATATACACCGAAAATCTCTATGATGCTGATAGCCCGGAAACAGACTACGTCTGTGATAACTGGACATGTAATACATCATCGAATAACACGCTATTCTGAAGAATGTGTTGGCGGTAAATTCAGATTCTGGTGGTGGCGTGTCAGTGACACGCGGTAAGGTAAACCCTTTATTGACCATGGATGAATGGCCATTGACACCGTTTTCTTCCAGCGTAATAAAGTTTGGACGGATATACCCTTCTTCGAACACAAATACCCGCACATCCAGTCGCTTAGCTACCTCGCGCGCAATTCGGTGGTACACGCGACAATCACCGTACAAATAGATGCGACCGATTTTCTTATTGATAATAAGACGCTCTAAGAATGCATCCCAGTGTTGTAACTCTCCGGCATAGTCTATTGCACCAGGGTGCTTGTAGAAGAGCTTATCACCACCATTGAGATTAACCTTGTGGACGCGAAACCCACGATCGGTCAACTCTGTTGCGAGTCGGAAGAAAAAAGGGCCTATCGGTCCTTGCAGCAATAAAATATCACGGCGCATATCGAAGTCCTTTTACGATGTTTACCACTTTATTCAATTTCCGTTTGGTCCATCCGTTTGAGCTATTTTTATTCATTGCTTGTTTTTGCTTTTCTATAGTAAGCACCAGATCCTCTGGTGTCGTGAATTCGCCTGTGCTCAGATCAACATATCTTGGATATTCAATCATCGCTAAAAACACCAGCTCATCCAACGTTCTGCGACGTCTTCGTCGCGCTACAGTTTGGTACTCTTCTGTGAGCCCCCAACCTGCATAAAAAGGAGCGCCATAGGTCACCACTTTCCTGCCCCGAAGCAATGCTTCAAAGCCTGATAGCGATGTCATCGTATGCAACTCATCGCAAGCATCAATACAATCAATGATTGACGCTTCAGCATCTACAACATCTGCACATGCGTTTAGAACACGTGTTGAAACAGCACCTTGCCGGTTGCCTGCAACCACATCCGGATGTGGTTTATAGCGTATCCATGCATCAGGCCTGGCTGCGCGAACAGCTTCAAGCAACGCGCTGTTTCTGTTAACTGAATCACATCCACGTCGTATGGACTGATCATCTTCAACCTGACCAATTACCAATACTTTTAACCGGTTATCGTCAGGAAACAATAATTCACCCTGTGTCCCTACGTTATATTTCGACAGGCGCGAGGATAATATGAGTTTTTTTAGCTTAATTGCTCGAAATATTTCATCAGGCGTGCAATCACGATGGTTTAACAGGACCTCAAGCTCACTTTCACGTTGCGGGTCAAAGTACATGCCAAGTTCATCGGCAATGAGTGAGGCTGGCGCATTGAAGTCAGAGCCCAAACCGGTAGAGCGAATATAACCATCCTCTAGACGCATCAACGGCACGCCATTCACTTGCTGCGCTGCATCGGACTGAATATCCTCAAACCGGCGAAACCCCCAGGTGACGTAACAATCAGGGCTTGAATTTGATCGCTTGAGCGGGGGTTTGAATCTAACGGTACCATCAGGCGAACGCAGATACTGCTTTATGTACTTTCGCTTCCACGGGGTTATTCCCACACATTCATAGTGTCGCGCGTTTTTTGCAAACATGTTTAGCTGCAACTGCACATGCGCCAGACACTCGTGCAAATCCCATTGATTGCCCGTAACGGGGTTGCGATACACGGCATGCGCTATGTGGCTGGCGTAAAAGAGTTCGTCTATTGATCGATGCTGTTGCCTGCGCGATACAGGCGATCGATCATCCGTGAGTCCCCAACCAGCATAAAACGGTTGTCCGAAAACAGTAACAGGCTTTTCGCATAGCAACGCTTCGTAGCCAAGCTGCGACGTGCCCGCGTAAACCCTGCTCGCCTGTTTAAGTGCTTTTATCGGATGTGTATTTTCACCGGAGACGGATATCCCGAGCGAGTGCGCCAAGTCGGCCAAGAAACCTTTATCACGACCCCGTAAGACATCCGGATGAGATCGCACCACAATTGTTGCATCAGGATTCTCGTCGATGGCGCATAACAACATTTTTTCAAACGCAGTTTGGTCCATGCCGCCGTGCTTTGCTGACGCACTGCCATGAGCCTGATCGATAACCAATACAACATCTTTGAATTCACTTAACGGTTCTGATTGGCTGACAAAATTGTGCTTGGTGATATTGTTGTGTACAAGCAGTTTGCGACAGTGCCTTGCGTAAGCAAGGTTATCGGCGCTCACCTGCTGCGAGAACGCTTTTTCCGGCAAATTTAACAGGTTTTCTAAATCGTTAGGCTTGCTACTGTCGCTATGCAATCCAACCGTATCCGCTTGTATGGAATACCGTACACTCGACGCAGTATTATTGGCACATCCGCTGATCCAGCCATCTTCTAAAAATAACACTGAAATAGCGTTTTTTCGCACTGCTTCAACGGTTTGATGTGCATCACTTGCATGCCCCCAGACGACCGCAAGTTCAGCTTCAACAGATGATGTACGTGCCTGGTCTATGCTAACAATGTCATTCACATCTAAAAAGCGATGCAGATTTTTTACATTTCGCACACTCTCAAGATCGGCAATGGCTGTTAGCCACCGCGCATCAGGTAATGTTTGAGCTGCGTTAACCACTGAAGAAATCAGGTTAATAGTGACAATGCGAGAAACGCAAGCAAACAGCCAACACAAATATCTGCAATCAACTTGTTGCGATTTGCGTTCGGGTTAAGGGCTTCACGCGAGATATCCGGGAGCACAGATTTTGGACCGGCCGTAGCCTCTTCAGCAATTTCTGAAATACGGTGTAACGGGATGTCGCAAACCACGGCATAAGCCAGTAAATTGTTCAGCGCTTTTTCACCCGAGTCGCCCGGGTTTTGGCGAATGGTCATGGTTAGCTGATTAATCGCATCCACGTCCAGACCCTGCCCTTTAGCGAGGTGACGTACATGACCCAAATCTTTTTCAAGAACAACAAGCGCGTTAACGTGTTCATCGAGTTGCTCAGGTGTCAGGCCATTAGCACCGTATTGGGCTCTCGACGCCTGAAGTGCGGCCTTCTTCATATCGGCCTGCTGCTCCAGCTTGCCGTGTGAGCCCAACGCCACCATAGCGTTGACCACATGAAACGGCACGGCGCGGGCCAGCAACTCCTGCTTGCCGTCATGAATACCCTCCATTAGCACGAGAATCTCGTCGACAATGCGCTTAATGGGACTATTGGCCGAATCGTTGGACGATTCATTGGCCGCGTCCGATACCGCCGGCTCTTCTATTTTTAATTGGGCAGCCGACAATGCACAGCTCCTGTTTAACTAGTGATAAGTGATGCACAAAATGAGCCACTAAGCCGCCCTATATCACGGCTATACGCCTTTGTTTTATTGGCTTCCAGCCGATACAAGCACTATATCGCGCCCATTTCAGGAAGCCATAAATACAGTGAATGTGCTTTTTCTATCAGACGCTCGTTTCACCCATGCGCCATATCGCGACGGGGCCACGAGATACCGTTGCTATCACGTCGCGGAGGCCATGCAGCAGATTGGCCATTTGACGGATGTGTCGACGCTCGACGCGTTCGATCTCAAATGTGTAAGCCGCTACGATGTTATTAGCGTACGCAATCCACGGGCCAGTAAAAAACTCACTGCCCTGCTGGATCGGTGTGCCGCACAGAATGTCCGAACAGTGGCTGATCTCGACGAACTCGCATTCGACCCCGCTATCGCCGATAAAACGCCGATGGCTATGGACCAGACCAATTCGCTGGAAGATATACGCACCGCATTTATGCGTCAGGCGATGGCTTTGAAACAGTTTGATGAGCTTACGGTTGCCACCGAAGAGCTCGCTCGGCAACGCCGAGTGAAAGACCCCTCGCAACCAGTTCACGTGGTACGCAACGGGTTATCCGAGTTCTGGCTATCACGCAATGCACATATTAAGTCAACGAAACCGGGTAATTTACGCATGAACTACCTCTCAGGTATGCGCAGCCCGCAAAGCAATTTCACGATTGCCGCAGAAGCCTTAAAAAAATTAATGAGATCGCACAATGACGCGGAACTGTTAGTTGTTGGCGCATTGCAAATGGAGAAAATCGGCCTACCTGAAAGTCGATTGATAAGAGCCGCATGGATAGACTTCATGGATTTACCCGCACTCCTGCAAAACACATGGATTAGCGTGGATCCATTAGTTACCAATGACTACAACCGGGCAAAACCGCATACGCGTTTTATAGAGTCAGCCGCATTCGGCGTACCGTTAATCAGCACGCCAACCGTTGATCTACAACAACATGATGTACCCGGGCTATTTTTAGTTAACGATGAACGCGAGTGGTTAGATGCGCTCAACGCTTTATCCGACCTGGATTATTACGCACAGTGTAGTCAGGCTTTACGCGAGTATGCTCGTGATTGCTGCATGGCTGGTAACTACGTTAATGACTTAGTTGCAAACTGGTACAACCCTTTTAAAGAATTCAAAATTGATGAACTTACTGCTCCTATATCCGAAGCCTGTTGAAAATCCGAAAAAACGGCTTAGCCGGGCGGAAATTCAATTAGCGGGTATCGCCGATTCTGTGAAAGGCGTGCTGGACACAATTTCCGGCGAATCAGATTTCAATATCTATGAATTCGTCCATGAGTACAATACTGTAGACGGCACGACAGACGTGTTGCAAGATAACAACGAGAGCCTGAGCATGGTTATGAGTAAATGCGATTTACTCATCGATGTTGCTATGACCGCTGGGCTTAACGCAGACCGAGAAAATTACACAGGGCCAGTTATTAACTTGTCTCCAGCATTTGGTGGATCGTTTGCGTGCAATGATATTGCAATTCAACCCGGTGGCAAATTGTTGCTTGGTAATGTGCAAGCATGCATCGATGAAAGTCGAACAGCATTTATGAACGCGCAGCCAAAGACGCATGATCTTGATCCGCGCATGCATTACGCAACCTTCACACCGCTACCGACGCGAGTCGGCCATGCGTTTTATCGTAGCGCGCAAGAACACGCGCTGGTGTTTTTATCCTATTCCGAACACGAGAAAACAGAATTAATCGTTGAGCAGGATAAAAAAGTACTTTGCGAGATGCTGCATGCCAATGCAGATCTAAAATCCATTACGTTTGTTGTAGAAACTCTGGCGGACGGACCTATTGTAGAAGAGGTTGCGCGCTCGTTGAAAACAGCGCTTGGTATAGAACCACGGGTATGGGGTTTACGCAAAGGCGAGTATCACGATATGTTTTCGGTGATGTCAAAATCGGATGTGATTTTGTTTGGTGGAAACTCCTTGTACGCCGATGCCATTCTGCGCGGCTTTCCGGTATATCCATGGCGATCACGCCAACCCGGAAGTCACAGAATTGCAGAAGCTTATACAGACTATATTGATCACGGTGATCGAAACGTACTACTGCGCAAACAACGCGAACAATTAGATTTATTGATTGAGTCGCAGTATCAGGATGCAACTATCCCGAATCAGCTTGATTGTTTTAATGCAGTACTCAGCGAACTGATTTGGCACGCTTTGCCTACAGCGAACCCGACCGCAGACTTTTTAAATGGAAGTTATAAGAACAAAGCCCAGTCACTTAAAGTTATTCCTGAACCTAGATTATCTGAGCAACCCACAGACAGAGGTTTTTTTCCACGCTCAATCTGGAGTACTCGGAATAAGTTGCGTAAGCTTGCTGAAGATCACGAACCTTACTTCATTAGAGCTAACAAGCAATTAAGCCGACAGGCTTTCACCCGCATACGATAATCAATACTGCTCCACGGAAAACGCGCTTAGGAAGCGCGTCTCAGTGGAATAACGTTGTCGTCTTTCTCTAACAACAGATTCTGTAAATATTGTCCGTAATTGTTCTTGGACAAAGGTGCTGCAAGCGACATCAATTGTCCATCATCTATCCAGCCGTTACGCCATGAAATTTCTTCAGGGCATGCGACCTTCAAACCTTGACGACGTTCCAGCGTTTCAACAAATTGACCCGCTTCCAGCAATGAATTGCCAGTGCCGGTATCTAGCCAAGCATACCCACGGCTCATGACTTCAACCATCAGCTGATCTTGCTCTAAATACACTTTGTTGACATCGGTAATTTCCAATTCACCGCGTGGCGATGGCTTGATTGCTTTTGCAATATCGACCACCTGGTTGTCATAAAAATACAACCCGGTAACAGCAAAATTAGATTTAGGTTTTGTAGGCTTTTCTTCAATATTAAGGGCTTTGCCGTTCTGATCGAAATCGACCACACCGTATCGTTCTGGGTCGCTGACGCGATAGGCAAACACACTGGCACCTGTGTCGTTGGCAGCAGCGCTTTTCAACAAGCTGGTCATATCGTGGCCGTGGAAGATATTATCACCCAAGACCAATGCAACGGAATCATCACCGATAAACTCTTCACCCAACAAGAATGCTTGCGCAAGTCCATCTGGTGATGGTTGCACGGTGTATGTCAGGTTTAGCCCCCACTTGCTGCCATCGCCCAACAGTTGTTGAAACAGCGGTACGTCGCGTGGGGTTGAAATAATCAAGATTTCGGTAATGCCCGCCAGCATTAATGTGCTAAGCGGGTAGTACACCATTGGCTTATCGAAAACCGGTAACAGTTGCTTCGATACAACTTGTGTGATTGGGTGTAAACGCGTTCCCGATCCACCAGCCAGTATTATTCCCTTCATGTTTTAAACAGCTCCGATAACTCTGCTCTCGGTTGATGGCTTTCCGCCTTTCAACAACGTGTCAAAGTATTCAATAGTTTTTTCAAGGCCCTGCTCCAGCTTAACCTTTGGCTCCCATCCCAGCTCTTTCTTCGCAAGAGTAATATCGGGGCGGCGTTGCGTTGGGTCGTCGCTTGGCAAGTCTTTGAATACGAGTTTTGATTTTGAGTTAGTCATTTCCAGCACTTTCTCTGCCAATTGACGAATCGTGAACTCATCAGGATTACCGATGTTGACAGGACCAGTGAATGAATCATCCGTTGCCATGATGCGATGGAATGCTTCGATCAAATCGAGCGCGTAGCAAAAGGAACGAGTCTGTTCACCTTCACCATAAATAGTGATGTCGTCACCGGTTAGCGCCTGAACGATAAAGTTAGACACAACACGACCATCACTTGGGTGCATGCGAGGACCGTACGTATTAAAAATACGGCCAATTTTGATGCGTAAGTTGTGCTGGCGGTGATAATCAAAAAACAAAGTTTCTGCGCAACGCTTGCCTTCGTCATAGCAAGAACGAAAACCAATTGGGTTAACGTGACCCCAATAATCTTCCGTTTGTGGGTGCACTTTAGGATCACCGTAGACTTCACTGGTTGATGCCTGAAAAATCTTTGCACCGGTGCGCTTTGCCAGACCCAACATGTTTATTGCGCCATGCACACTGGTTTTAGTGGTCTGTACCGGATCGTGCTGGTAGTGCACGGGCGATGCAGGACAGGCCAAATTGTAGATTTCGTCGACCTCTAGATAAATCGGGAAGGTCACGTCGTGGCGCAATAATTCGAACGCCGAATGGTCCATCAGATGTGCAACATTTTGCTTGTTACCGGTAAAGTAATTATCCATGCAGATAACATCATTACCTTCCGCCAGTAATCGCTCACAAAGATGCGAGCCAAGAAAACCTGCTCCACCGGTTACTAAAATTCGCTTGCTGACAAGGCTGCCCAGAGTTGACGATACATCGTTCATTTGCTGTTTAAATTCCAATTCGTTAATTAACGGGAGTCGAGGCACTCGACCAATACTTATATGATAGTACAGTCAGTTCACTGCAAACCCAGTATGCACCGACGTTATAATTACCGCTAAGGTTGCTGATTAATTTGGAGCAATATACAAGCCACATCGGGCTCCGGTGTCACGTTCTTAACCAGCAACTAGCGTGTTGGCGTTCCCCGCCCTATTGTGAACTTGAGACACCCTAGCCGAAGTTAAAAAACGTTACGGGATTTGGTTAGTTATCCGTGTTTTTCGGGTGCCATTTTAATGACGTCTAATGCATAATACGCGCATGCTAACCACAACACGCGTTAACACGTCTGCCATCCGTAAATTCGGCACCATTTTGCTGGTTTTGGGGTGCCTTTCTATCACCTGCACCACACAAGCAGCACAGATTCAGGGCTCATTAGAGAAATGGGCACCCCTGACCCTCGAATTTATCGGCCCCGAGGCCAACGAAGTTGACCAGAATCCGAACCCTTTCTTAGATTACCGGCTCAGTGTGAAGCTCATAGCTCCGTCTGGGAACACCTATACCCTGCCCGGCTTTTTCGCTGGCAATGGCAATGGCTCAGGCAGTGGAGATCGCTGGCAGGCTCGGTTCTCGGCCGATGAAGTGGGTCTATGGCGATACGAAGCTTCACTCAGTAGCGGCAATGACATTGCCGTGAACACCGATTTGTCAGCTGGTTCATCAGTGCCATTACAAGCCAGCAACGGCGAATTTTATATCCAACAACACAGCCCTGATGCGCCAGGGTTTTTGAAGTACGGTCGGCTTGACTACATCGGCGGACACTATCTGAAATTTAATGACGGTCCGTATTGGCTGAAAGGCGGGACCGACAGTCCGGAAAACTTTTTGGGCTACGCGGGGTTCGATGGCACGGTCGATCACGGTAACGAGAATCACATCCATTACTACGAACTGCACCGAGGCGATGCCCGAGCAGACGATCCTGTTTTTCGTAATAGCCAGACCGGTGCCGACAGTCTTGGGATCACCGGTGCGCTGAATTACCTGTCCGATCAAGGCGTGAATTCAATTTACTTTCTGCCCATGAATTTAGGTGGCGATGGTCAGGAAACTTATCCGTTTGTCGGTGGTACTAAAACCACATTTAATAAAACCCATTACGACATCAGTAAGTTGTATCAGTGGAATCAAGTGTTGTCTCATGCGCAGCGCCGTGGCATCGCGTTGAATATTGTGCTCAGTGAAACTGAACGCAACAACGAACGTTGGCTAGATAACGGCGCTATGGGCACCGAACGTAAACTGTTTTTCAGAGAGTTGATTGCACGGTTCGGCTATTTACTCGCAGCAAAATGGAACTTAGGTGAAGAAAACGATTTCTCTGTTGCTGAACTTCGCAAACATGCCGCGTATATAAAAGCACTCGATTGGTCGCAAAAACCCATCGCTGTTCACACCCAAATAAACGATTTTCGTGATTACGAACAATTGATGGGCGATTCATTATTCACAGCATCATCCATTCAATATGATCATGAATTCGCCAGTGACTTCGTTGAGCGATGGCGTAATCGTTCAGCCAACGCCGGTAAGCCCTGGATTATTGATATGGATGAGAATACCGGCGGCATTAAAAACTCAAACGCCAGCATCCGACGTAAACAAATTCTTTATGACGTGTTTTTCAGCGGTGGCAACATAGAATGGTATTTTGGTTACCATGCTCAACCGATTGGCGGCGATATCACCGCTGGCGATTTTCGCCAACGTTCAGCAGTGTGGGACATGACCCGCTATGCCAGAGAATTTGTCGAACAACATCTGCCGTTCTGGCGCATGGAACCTGCAGATAATTTAGTCAGCTCAGAATCGAGCGCAAATGGCGGAGCTGAAGTTTTTGCTGCAACAAACGAAGTGTATGCGATATACCTGCCCAACGCGTCTGGGTCGCCCAAGCTAGACTTACGCAATGCCAACGGGAAATTTTCACTGCGTTGGTTCAATCCTGCAAACGGTCAATTCGAAGGCAGCACACGCACGGTTAGCGCTGGTGCACAAGTCAGTATTGGCAACCCGCCGTCGCGCACTAACGACGACTGGGTAGTGCTGGTTCAATCACCCACTGCGCAGGAACGTTTACAAGATGAGCTGCAAGCTCAGCTTCCCAATACCTACGCGTCGGCACCCGCGAACAATATCGTCGTGCCAATCGTGGTCGACATTGCCGAAGAGCCAGCCGTAGTAACAACCGAAAACAATGAGTCGACTAACAACGCAGAGCCGCAGCTACAGGCCGCAGAAAATCTGCCCGATGCAGTTAGAGGCACTAACTACCAATTTAAAATTACGGCCACAGATTCTGATGGCGCTGCACCTGTGTTGACTGCGGACACGCTACCTCAGGGAATGCGGTTCAGTGATGTTACTAATGGTGTGGCAACGATCGATTGGACAGTGCCTGACAATGCAAACAGCACTGTTACGTTTAGCATTAAAGCGATTGATGTAGCCGATAGCACAATGCAGGTTTCCAGGGACTTCTCGATCAACGTGGTTGATGCGCCTGACACGACTGTCTCCAGCGTAGTTGAGACCAATGTTGAAACCAATACAGTGCAAACCAACAATCCAGAGCCGATTACCACCGACAATGATCAGGAATTACCGCCTTATATTTTGGGTGCTGA
>CAYMHU010000032.1:0-4374 GCA_964390335.1 uncultured Granulosicoccaceae bacterium
ATACAAACATCGTCAGATTCCACCGCGTCAGCAGCTAAAGCCGCGTGCGCACCGAGATCAATATCATTTACATCTGAAATTAAAACCGCATTGTCTTTTATGATGGTGACGATAGACTCACCAGCTGACGAAGTTCCCAAAGTACCGTCAGAGGCTGCTAAAGCCGAACCAGAAACAACAAGAGCAGATGCGATAATCGTTAATTTCAATTTAGTCATTTATAGTTGCCTTTTATTATTATTTAGTTTGCTTGTAATGTATTTTTCTAATTTTCATCTTCTTTGAATCAGACTCACGATCGGCAACTCCTTTTGCGTAAGTCAGTTCAAATATTTATACATAGTCCCTGCATGTAACATGTTATATCGACCAATTTGGGTAGCCGTCTTAATAGCAGGTAATGCTTTCGTAAGATGTTATGTGATGTGTTGCTCTGTTTAAGTTCAGAGCCAATCAGTGGTGATTTAGAAGTGTGATTCTACGATCAGTTTTGTTGCTTTTTTTGCTTGGGTCGAAGCACCTAAACAGTGTGCTTTATTCTGTGGCTAAGATAATACTTAAAGTAGCAGTGTAGTTTCCAGATAAAGCAGTGTTGTAGATTGATTCAGGTACGGTCAAGTTTAATTGGAAATATTGTCCATGCTGGCATGCAGCGCTATTGTTCAATGGCGCGCTCAGCAAATTTGCTTGGTATGGAATGCGATTGCCGCTGTCGGCTTCGGTCAACATAAACCCGTTATCATTGTCTGCAGCCAACGTGATATTTGTGATGTTGCTGAAGCTGGTAATGCAAATCGAAGTTGATCCTGTAACCCGGTTCGAACCAGTATCCAGTTGACGAAGTAGTACATCGCTTTGCCCCACAAATTCAACTGAGTCGGTTTTTGTTATCGAGACCCTAATAGTTTCGCTGGACGTAACTGAGTGTTTGTTATCTGGTTGCGCAGCCAGTGCTGAGTCGTAGACGACTCCTGAAAACAGTAGACTAAACAGAACAAGCAGCTTCATTAGTATTCCCTCGAAACCGCAACTTTAGTTTTACCGTGCTGGCAAATCCGTGGTTGAGTCACAAATTCAAGTCTTTTGAGTGGAATCGCCACCATTATGTGGATGATTCGGCAATCTGTATACCGTGAGGGTAATGCAGTGTTACATGCTGCCGTTATGCAGTATTAGTATGAAAGTGTACCCCTAATACTTTTATCCACAAGCTATTTGTACATAAATATATCTGTTAATAAATGCCAATGAAAATGTTAAACCGTTCTTTAATCGGGTTGCTGATCGGGCTGTTTGCTGCAAGTGCTGCTCAGGCTCAGATCATAGTTGATAGATCAGTATTAGAGTTTACCGGCTCATCTAAAGTACAAGATGTAGAAGTGCGTAACTC
Source organism: uncultured Granulosicoccaceae bacterium (assembly GCA_964390335.1). Taxonomy (GTDB): domain Bacteria; phylum Pseudomonadota; class Gammaproteobacteria; order Granulosicoccales; family Granulosicoccaceae; genus Granulosicoccus. The sequence goes on from CAYMHU010000032.1 coordinate 1,391, forward strand.
GGGCAAACATAAAATTTACTTGGATATTCAGGTTGATGAAATTATTAATCCTGAATCTGACAACCCCACCCGGGTCGCGTTAACCGACCCCAGGTCGGCGCCAGTGCTGGCCAGTCCTAAGCAGTTGTTGGTGCAGCCGGGAGAGCGTAAGCGAGTACGTGTCATTCTAAGAGAGTCGGCAGGGGACAGAGACAGAGTGTTCCGAATGGCGGTAAAGCCCTATACGGGTGGCGTCAAACTAAACAGTGGTGCTGGATCTCAAGATAAGGCATCTGCTATTAAGGTTTTGGTAGGTTACGACTTACTGATATTGTCACGTCCAAAAGCGGCGAATCCAAATCTTGTGGTTAAGCGTCATGGCAGCAAAATCGAATTCGAGAACACCGGCAATACCAATGTGTTGCTTCGTAAAATTGTGCAATGTGATAAGTCAATGAATAATTGCGAAGAGCTTCAGGCTAATCGTTTGTATGCTGGTGAGATTTACGAAATAGATCTGCCTAAAAAAGGCGATGCCAAAGACTTTCCGGTGCGTGTGTGGCGCTCTGTTGGTCTTGATAACGACGTGTCAGATTACTAAGCCTCTGGCTTACATACCAGTGGGTCGTCCACAATAAGTATTTCGGTTTCGTCGGTTTCCGGCACCACGAAGCTGCATGATGAGCCATTCTGAAGCCGCACGGAAACGCTATCGCCGACAGTCAGCTCGGCTTGTATAAAGCCATCTTCTTTTACAAGCAGCTGATTGTCGTCAGTTTTGATAATGGCATTCTGTACCAGGTCGCCGGTTTCAGTGACTAACGTTGCCAGCAGTAAGATTTTTCGCACTGCAACGATTTGGATACGTTCGATTGAACCTGGGAATAGCGTGAAGTCATAGATCTGTTCTGCCAGTCCATTGGACAACACAGATTTAGGAATTAATTTTAGTTCATATTGCTCAAACGGGCGAAGGCCAATAAAACTTGATTGGCCTATTGACCCTGTGCCCATTTTTGTTTTATTAACGTGTATGTCAAAAAGGGCACCTTGCGGTTCGCCTTGAACATCAACAATGACGCCAGCTTGCGTGTAATCAGCACCACCTAACGATGCGCCGAGTTTGTCAAAGCCTATATGCGTAATGGCGGATGCAATGGTGTTGTGTTTGTCGTTGGTTAAGGCGGACTCAGACCATTCCGTAGAAACATGGGCCTTGAGCTTTGAGGTTTTAATATCCAGATCAGCCCCTAATGTTTTGGTGTCGTCAGCGTAGTGAGTATGTCCACCGAGGCTCCATTTCGTTGCGTTGTCTGGGTCTGAGTCTAGATTGATATCAAGCCCGAACGCTTCTCGTACTGCTCGATCGCTGTCAGTTTGTAGCTCGGTGCTAACACTGCTTTTCCATCTATTGCGTTTAAAGTACACGTTCCATTTAAAGTTCAGTTGTGTTTTGTTTTGTGCTTCTTCCAAATTGATATCAATGTAGCTACGAAGTTGATGCCGATGTTTAAATTGACGACGTAAATATAAAACGAATTGTCGATCAAACGCATCATCTGAATCATTCAAATTTCGACGGAAGTTGCCATTGGCACCAAAACTGAACTTACCAAACGATTTATTGGCAGCAAGTCCCCATTGCTCGAAATTAGACGGGTAAAAGGATTCTAAGTAGCTGTCTTCGGGACGAATAACATCAGATGAGAATCGCTTGTGGTTTAACGATAATTGCAATCCTTTGTAGTTTAACGAGACATTGCTTGATGTTGCTAAGGTGTTCTCGTTGCCAACGCTGCTGCCAAATTGCAATAAAAACTGTTTGCCCAAGTAAAAATACTCGGCCTGAAATAAAGGGTATTTATCGTGGTTCAGAATGCCAAGTCTAACGGCCGATTGGTCGTTTACTCTACGAGCCATCGACGCCGATAACAGCGTTGCTGATTCGGATTTGGGGAGTGAGCCTGATGCATTGGTATCAACTATTTCACCTGCGGCAAAGGCCCATACCGTTTCCGACTTGGGCGGAATCTGAGCCGATTTAGTAAAGGTTCTGGTTTCGGTTCGGTTGCCGGTAACCGGATCAATAATCAGTATATTGACATCGTACGTACCGTCGGGCAGTGCGCTGGTGTCTAGTGCTTGATTGCCCGCTTCGTAGCTTGCACCGGAATACACTCGGCCATCAATATCCAACTGCACAAGTGAACGTCGCTGCAGAAAAACCACTAACTCGGTGCCAAATACCTGTTCAAGATCAATTCTTGTCTCGTAGGAAGTTGATAGACCTAAGCCGATAATATCGATGCTTGGTAACGCGCCGCCCTCGGGCGATGCTGCGGTTCCTGCAACCAATGCGTAGTTGTCTAAGTAGTGCGTAAGGTTCAACTCTCGAATGTTGTATTGCTCGGTTCTGGAGTTGTAGTCTGCAGAGGCTTTAAAATTTCCGCGGCCATACCCAAAGATCGATCGAGCACCAAGATCTAAACCCGAGTCCTGATCTTTAATGTCGCTTGCAACTGCACTTAAAGTGAGGATGCTGGAATTCTTATTTGTGGGGCCCGGCAGAAACTGATCTGTATGCAATGACTGTATAGATTGAACCCCTGCAGCAAAAAACAAGTCAACCCGTAGTTGATTGTCGTCATAGATCGCGGATAGTGGGTCGGGGTTAACGATGCCACATCCTGGTGGGTCGTTAAGTGCATAGCAGACTAAATGGCCGTTAGTGGGCAAGGTTTGAGATAGTAAGCCGATTACATCGACTTCGTCCTTAATGCCTGACAGCATAGCAGCAACTTCATCTGCCACATCAAACAAGAACTCAGTATCGATAACAGTGATACTGGTATCACCGACTTTTCTATTGTTAAAGTAAACATCAACAAAACGAGACTGTGGTCCGGCTAAATCTTCAAATCCTGCTGGCACATCGTCACTAACGGCAAAAATGCCTTGTTGTGTTTCACCCGATTTCTTGCTTTCCGCTCTGCCTGCTGGATTGC
>CAYMHU010000032.1:4474-9295 GCA_964390335.1 uncultured Granulosicoccaceae bacterium
TGCTGGATTGCTTGCTGGATTGCTTGGGAGGTTGTTAGGTAGTTCATTTGCGTTGTCAAAGATATCTTTTGGAATATCGTTATCGGTCGCTGCAGCCCCGCTGTTCTGGTTTGATTTTCCGGTAAAGGCATTGCTTTGTTGATCGGTTTGCTCGGCATCAGTGTCTGGAATTTCAGTTGGCGCTAGGTTTGTCGGCGCGTCAGGTGCACGCGGATTGGTGGCGAGAGGGTTGGTCTGTGGCGCGGGTAAAAATGTGCTTTGGTTTGTTGTAGCGAGCTCTTTCGAATCATTTGGTGTAGTTAAGCTGGAGGAGTTCGAAGTCCCGGCGGCATCAGTCGAGCTAGGGGTGCCAGAAGTGCCAGTTGCGGCCGATATCGATTCAGATTGTTTATGCTGATTGGATGATGAGCTGAACGAACCTGGTTCTGGTTCACTCATTAACAGTGATTGATTAAGTTGTATTAACTCATCTATATCGGTGGCTGAAACCGCACTTAAATCGCAATCAAGTTCTTTAATTTCCCATTCGTCACTAACATTGTCGGCAAACGGTGGTGGGGTGTTGGCGTTGATTGGAGTTTGTGATTCCAGAATGCGTTTGCTGGCAACGATGTCTCCGTGCATTTCCAAGGCCACGGCTACGGCTATCTGACATTCGCTATCAAAATCGATATCCAAACCAAGTGACACAATCCATTTTCTTAATATTGGAAAATCATCTTCACGATACTCATAATCACTGGCGGCGCGAGATGATTGGCTTAAGGATTGAGTTGATGGCGCATCGACTGGTTCGTCAGGTACTAATGTAATGCCTGAAAACGTTGTTTGTTCGGTGCGCGGCTCAATGTAGTCCGGAATGCCATCATTGTTTCGGATTTGCGCTACATGCGGTTCTGAACCGGAAGGTATTTCTTCTTGAATCCATACTGTATGCCAGCGTTCTTCAGTCCCCAGAAACCTGGTTTCATCCAGCTCAATAGGCGTCGACAGTAAATCATTTTCATCAACAAGCAGCGTAAATTCTAATGAGGAATCAAGATCAATGTCTGTTGCTTGGCTCTCGCTTAAATTGTGTTTTATTGATTCAAGAATATGAGTAAACCGACGGATGTCGATCGTATCGTTTTCACCAACATCAACCGCAACACCATGGCTTAGTAACAGTTTGCGAAAAAATTCTGTGCTGTTCTCTATACCTATGCCGCCGGACACGCTTAAATGCTCGGCATGTTCAAATGCTGCAGTGTTATCGATGTGTCCAGGCTGTTGCAATGCAGTGGAATCGGTGTTGCCGCTAGGTAATAGTTCTTGTGCAACGCCTTGTTCTGGGTAGTACAAGCCAGAAGACAATGCCACAGCGATTACCGGTCTGCTACCTGTTAATAGCTGCGGCTTGCCAAGCAAGAATTTTATTTTTTTAACCAACACGACGTGATGTGTAAAATAAAATTACCGGGCAATTATCTGTATTTCTACGCGCCTGTTTCGTTGGCGACCTTCCACCGTACTGTTCAAAGCAATGGGTTGCGTTTCTCCAGCGCCGGTAGCAACTAAATTGACGTTAGGAAAATAGTTCGCGAGATGTCGCTTGATGGTTAATGCACGTTTATACGAAAGTCGTAAGTTTGATTCAGCTGAACCAATACTGTCTGTATGGCCAATAACTCTAATAGACATAATTGAGTCGAATCGTTCTAAATCCGCTACCAGTTTATTCAGTGCTGCGTAACCTTCCGGCTGTAATTCCGCCGCAGCAGATTTAAACAAGGCCTGCCCGCCTAAAATGGCTATCCGATTTTTTTCTGTGGTGCCGTTTGCTTGCCCAACACGTGTTGTAGATGACTGCGCAAGCACCTGAGAGGAGGCGGCATCAGCTGACCGTTCAGATGCTGCTGACAGAGTGTTGCCAAAAGCGGCAAAACTCAGAATAAAACACAAAAAGATATGGCTTGAAATGCGCGTCATAGGTTTTCCAGGTTACCGGACTATTCTACGGCTAAAAACGCGTCAATGTGCTGTCAGTTTGGGGTTGGCTGTTGTATATCAATCAACCTAGTTTCATGCGTTTCAGTAATCTGCCATCCATTACAATCAGGCCCAACCCTATAACGGCCATACCCAGAAATTGCGTTCCGCTAAGGCGCTCACTGAGAAAAAAGTATCCAAGCAACACAGCGGATACAGGTACGATCAAAGTGACCAAACTTAAATTGGTCGCACCGGATGACGATAATATTTTGAAGTACAAAATATAGGCGAACGCAGTGCAAACCAGGGCCAATGAAATCAATGAAAACCAAACTTGCGTATCTGGCATGGGTAAATTGAACGGTTGTTCAAAAGCGATGACCAAAGGCGCTAGCATAATCGTGGAAGCGCTGACCTGACCGGCTGCTGTGGCAATTGGGTGTATGCCCAGCGATTTGAACCTGCGTCCATATACCGCTGCAAAGCCATAACTAATTGCTGCACCAAGTACAGCCAATTTTGGCAGCAGGTTGCCTTCATTATTGGACAGCATATCGGGACCAATTAAAATAATGGTGCCGACTAATCCCAATAGCACTCCAACTAATTTTGTTGAGTTGAACTTCTCATCACTCAGGAGTAGGCCTGCAATGATCACGGTAAAAACGGGTGTGGTTGCATTTAAAATCGAAGCCAGGCCCGATTCTAATTGCGTCTGACCCCATACAATCAGTGAAAATGGAATAGCATTGTTTAGTAGCCCCATGCCCACTAAGGCCAACAAAGCTTCAGATGTTCTTGGAAATGGAATATTAAACGCGAAAAGCACGGCCCAAAGGGTTAACGCCGCTAGCCCAACACGACTCCATACAATAGTCAGTGGTGGTAATTGTTGGACCGCGACACCCACAAAGTAAAACGAGCCGCCCCAAATAATGCCCAAGGAAATCAGCATTAGCCAACTATTCAGGCCCATGTTTTTTTCGATTATTGGGGACAAGATCTAATCCTGAGGAGTAGGTTTGAGAGTATTTCCGGATTATCCTTTAAAAACAGTATTTTATGTCAAATAATTATCGGTTAATTCGTGATGATAAAGTCGCAATTCGCAGATTAATCACCAACATCATGCGGCCGCTTTCGATATCATACGCGCATGAATTTTAAGGTCCAATTTAACTCGATCAGTTTCAGTCTGTGCGAGTAGCTACCTACACCCAGCCAACTCTCCCAGTTCGGGGTTCGTTGGCCGCCATGATCATCCTTGTGCTGACAGTCGCACTAGGAACCAGTGCGCTGCACACATTAATGACGCATTTTGCGCCCGGGTTGAACCAGCTTGTCGTGCTGATGTGGTTGCTGATGTACGTGGCCGCCTTCTTGGGGCTGATGTTTAACCACGGCATTAACTGGATATCGTGGATGGCGCGCTATCGGATTTTATTGGTTGTGCTCTTACTTGGCACTACTTTGTCTGTTGCGTGGTCCTTAGACGCGGCTGCATCCGCTGAACGGGTTGTCCATTTGATGGGCTGTTCCATACTGGCAATCTATCTGGGATTTATGGTCCCGCTGTTAACCACGCTTAGGGCCACAGCAATCGTACTCGCAGTGATCATGGTGGCAAGCATTGCAGCTGCTATGGGTATGCCCAGTGTTGGGATGCAGGAATACGAGGGTAAGGTGGTGTGGAGCGGTATTCTGAATTCAAAAAACCATTTGGGGTTCTGGGCTTCTATCGCCGTTTTGCTGTATATCGCGTTAAGTAATTCCTGCTCTACTGCGTTTATGAAGCTGGTGTGCTACGCGATGGCGCTTATTTCGCTCTATGTTTTAATCAAAAGCGAGTCGGCTACCTCATTGCTGGCAATGTTGGTTGCCGGAGCCTTATCGCTGTACATCTTTCTTGCGTTCCGATTTCAGCTCGGCTTTGTGCGTATGGCGGTGTTGGCTTTGCTTTTGGGAGGGCTACTCGGGTTTGCAGTGTCGTTCATCGATACAGCCGAGATTGTTGGACGTTCAGGGGATCTGACTGGCCGCGGCGAGGTGTGGCGTCAGACCTGGAAACTTATTATGGAGAAGCCACTAACCGGTTATGGATATGGGGCAATCTGGTTCCCTACGGATGCCACCTTGTGGATTCAGCAAAGCCTGACGGACTTTACGTGGGTGGTTTATCACGCGCACAACGGTTTTTTGCAAGTGGCATCGGAAATTGGATTACCGCTGGCGGTTATCGCGTTATTGATGGTCGCGCAACAACTCATCGAGATTTTATATTGTCAGTACGAACGCCAACAGGTGGGGGTATTGTTTGCGCTGGCGTTTGTTGTGGCTTATCTCATCAGTAATTTTTCCGAAGCGCGATTTTTAGTTAATCGAGAGTTGTACTGGATTTTCTTTCTCGCATTGCCCATCAGTATGTTGCGCCAGATTAATTTGGTATCGCTCGATGATGCGGTAACCGATTCACCCAACGCATTTAGTCCGGGTGGCAACAACGGCGCTGTTCCAGTTGACAAACCATGGTTAAATCCGAACCCACCGCGGGGTGCTGGTGCCTATCAGTATGGGTTGGGTGCAGCCGCAGCTAGTGCGACGGCTTATCCTCGGCTCACACTGAACGACAGCACAGATATAGATGTGGGTTCAATAATAGACTACGAAGATAGCTATGATTTGGGTTCGGTAAACTTAACGGAGAGTGGTGATCATACGTTAGACAATACCCAGTCTGCTAGCGAGATCGCATCCGCAGGTGCCATGCAAGCTGGCGAAAATGAACAGCATGACGGAGCTATTCACGATACTTCTCGTCGTGCCGAAACGGATGCAGACCCCAGTGCAGAC
>CAYMHU010000032.1:9395-18951 GCA_964390335.1 uncultured Granulosicoccaceae bacterium
AGCTATTCACGATACTTCTCGTCGTGCCGAAACGGATGCAGACCCCAGTGCAGACATGATCGCTGAGGAGAATACGGCTGATACGGCTGAAAGCATGACGCTAAACGATACGGATGTGCATGGCGATCGCTACGATAAGCATTTAGGCAGTAGTGACCAGGGTGATGACGATGAAGACAATCTGGACATCACCTTAGATGATATTATCGATTAGCTGTAGCGGCATCCAGTTCAATAACAGTAATCTCGCTTTGTGTTCCTAAACGGAAAATGGGTCCCCAGGTTCCAGCACCGGTAGACACAAACATCGCGTACTTGCCACGCTTAAACAGTCCGGCCATATTCGGGTATTGTTTTTTTACCAAATACCCAAACGGCCACATTTGACCTGCATGGGTGTGACCTGACAATGTTAAATCGATTTGTTGATCTATTGCCGCATGCCAACCATCTGGCCGGTGATACATTAATATTCTGAAGTGTGTTGGGTCAGCTGGTATTGTGTTCAGTGCTTTGGGTAAATCGTCGGGTATATCTCTATCGTCTAGCCCAATTATTTGCAGTTGATCTAGTTGAACTGCTTCTTCGCGCAGCACCACAACACCGTTCGATTCAATAGCAGCAATGGCTTGCTTTAAATCGACATACCGCTCGTGATTACCAATGCACATGTAGCTTGGGCAAGTCAGTTTATTAAAGGCGGTTAGGTCTTCTGCTTTTACCGATGACGAGTCCAACAGATCGCCTGTAACCAGTAGTAAGTCGGGGTCGTGGGCGGTGACTTGATCGATCACTTTATGTAAGAAGTCGGCAGAACGTGATCCTATGTGCACATCACTGATTTGTACCACGCGCATATTGCTTGTTAACTGAGGTGCATGAAATCGAATGCGGCGATTCTTGATATTGTGTGCTTGCCGAACTGAAAACAACGCCAGTAACGGCCAAGTACATAAAATGGCTATCCCGATTGCTCTGCTGCTGAAAAAGAACGTTAATACAGTACCCAGTAATACCAAAGGCAACAATACAGCGCCCAGACCCAATGCCTGCATCCAAAACCATTTTTGCTTTGCATTATGGCTATGCTCGATAGAGCGCCACATCAACATGACAACAGGTAGTGATGCTAACCACGCAACGAGCAAGCAATAGTGAACAGGAAGAGTGAAGAGCCACGCAAGCAGAGTTGCAAGCGGGGCCAATAAAGCGATAAAAACAGCACTCGTGCTGAACAGCAGCATTCTTGCTGCACGGCTCATACAGTTAAGTCACCACGATCTATTAGCAGTTGTACTTTTAATAGGCTTACCATGGCCAATGAATCTGTTATCAGACCTTGCATGGCCATATCTACCGCATCGCTAAGCGGCATTTTTTTAAGTTGTAAAATTTCAGTATCGTCTGGTTCAGCCGAGCCGAATGATAGGCCTTGAGCTACATAGCCAATAGCGTATTCGTCAGTAACCGAGTTGGATGTGTGCATTTCAAAAAGCTGAGTCCAGCTGCTGGCGCTAATGCCAGTCTCTTCTTTTAGTTCACGCTTTGCTGTGGTTAACGTATTTTCACCTGAGGCGCTACCACCTTCGGGAATTTCCCAGGTGTAAGCGTTGATGGTGTAGCGATGTTGGCCAACAAGCCAGGTATTACCCTCGCTGTCGATCGGTACCACTCCTACTGCGGTGTTTTTGAAATGCACCATTCCGTAAATGCCGTCTTTACCGGTAGGTGCGGTAACTTCGCGGTGCGATACGGTAATCCAAGGATTATCGTAAACCTCTTGAATTGAATGTGTCTGCCAAGGATTCTTTGTAGTTTTTGTCACAGGGGTATATTTGCGGATGGCCAATGTATTGCGCTTTTACGCAATCACATTGACCATCTGGCTTTTCTTACTGATTTTGTAAATCTTGAAGCGCTTTGGCGCCTTCTTTAGCCACCACTTTAGCCTTATCAGCAAGCTCTTTACCTTTTACTGCTGCTTCACCGGCAAGTTCGTTGGTTCTTTCAACCGTGTTTTTATAGGTACCAGCTAGTAATTCCTTGGATGCTTTTGTACCCGCGGAAATCAAGGTTTTTGCATCAACCGCTTGGTTGTTGAATACGACTTTATTTGGCGCTGTATCGATATCACCGTTTTCATGCTTTGGGTAATTGCAGTCTATGGAGCCCGGTTGGCCGCTTGATGTGGTGAATGCAACTTTTACCGTGACATTGCGGTTGTTGTCTTGGTTGCTATCGCTATCCCAGCTAGACACACCATTTGAAGTGAGTTGTTTGGCAACTGCCTGACACATAGCCAATTGAGGATTGTCGGTATTTGTACAGGCAATTAAGCTGGCTGTAATCAGCGCAATAGTGAGTGCGGCTCGCATGGTCATTCCTTTATAAAATGGTTTAATCGCTATGATACTGGTGCATGGTGAGCTGTGTCCACGTTTGTGCAACTTAATCGTACAATCTAGTGTGATTCTATGTAAAAGAATCTGACCATCTAAACACAATTGGTTGTTTTACTGATGAGACTTAATTGCTCATTGGGGTCGGTAGATCATGGCCAGAGCGACTACGGCAAGCAGCGACAATCCCATGAATATATTGATTAATCGCTGCGTTTTATAAGGTAGCGCCATTTTCTTCAGCGCAATACCCATGGCTAACCAAAGCAAATGAATTGGGATCCAGATCGCGTTAATCAACACAAACTTCCACAGTATTTCTTGGGTGGCACTGAATCCGTTGAACGGGAATCCGGCAAATAATGTGGTGTTAACGACGTAGGCCTTTGGGTTGATGGCTTGCAATGCAATGCCATTAAGCACACCAGGCGCACTTTGTTTTTCGATAAACGCGAGCTTTGAACCGGCAAGCGCGATTTTTGCAGCCAGATACAACAAATAAGCGGTTGATGCGTACAGTAATACGGGTCGTACTATCGGGTGTGCAAGCATCAGGCTGGCAACCCCAGTCACTACTGCAAGCGCAACTAAATTGGTACCAATAAACAGGCCGAACAGATATCGATAGGCGGGTTGCGGCCCAAAAGCTGCGCTAACCCCTGCAGTGGATAAAACACCGGGGCCGGGTGTGATAAGCAGAAAAAATACTGCGCCTAAAAATGGAAGCATGACCGGGAGAGCGAACTTAGTTCTCCCAAGTGTAACTCAGCTTTGACTAAAAACGTGTACCAAACACTTGAGTCCAATAGTGAGTGTATTGCGCTCCCGTATCTGACACGCACGCCACTCCCAGATCACGGAAATTAGCGGACATAATATTTTCGCAATGCCCAGCACTTTCAAGCCATTCTTGAACGGCAATATCTGCGGTGGGTTGACCCGCCGCTATATTTTCTCCGATTGCTCGCCAGTTATATTGAGCAATATCGGCTCTATCAGAGACTGACAGGCCGTTACTACCAGTATGCGAGAAGAAGTTGTTGGTGGCCATATCGGTCGAGTGATTGAGCGCGGTTGTTTCAAGCGTATTGTTCCAGACTAATGCTGGTGCAGCGGGATACAACGTGGTGCCGCACATTCTGGCTTGCGCTCTTGCCGCATTAACTAATAAAAGCATTCTGTTCTGGATATCTTCTTTCGAGTCAGTACAGGCAACCGCGCCAGTAAAAGCTTTAGATTCAGCAGGTTCAGAATCTGCCGAATTGTTGCTTGCAGTATTAGATTGGCTATTATTGCTGTTACCAGATTGACTGGTGTTTGATTGTTCAGTAGTAGATTGTCCAGTGTTTGATTCGATAGAACCATTTGTATTGGAACCGCTTGCGCTATTGGGCGTATTAAGATCGATTGAAATTTTCTCACCAATGCCGCCACCGCAACCGACCACCGATGCACTAATAAGCACGCAAATTAGAATTGAAAGTTTACTTAGCATAAGGTTGTTAAATCTGTCCCGATAAAGAGCTATCGGCTGACCTGAGCTGATTGAACAATTCAAATGGATTAAATAACGTACACAAGGGTCATTGTTATGTTGGTTTTGTGACTGGCTGTGCATTCCAGCGAGCGGAGTGGGTGAGTAACTGCGTGCCTATTATAGATACCAGACAATACGCCAAGAAGTAGTAAAAACCAACGCCTAATTCAGATCTAAAATCCACCAATCCCTTACTTTCTTGCAAGCCATTAGCCGCCAAAAAAGAAACGAAAATAGCCACAACAAAAACATCGGCCATTGACCATTTGCTGCTAATGCCGCTTATCCATAGCAACCGTTGTTGGGGTATCCTCTTGAATGGCAAGTGAGCACCGATTAGTAAGATTGCCTTGAGCAGTGGTACACCAACGCTGAACAGTAAAATGAGTGCGGCCACCAGCAGATGATTGTTGTTGTACAGCTCCTTGGCGGTGCCAAGAATGCTGTTAGTTTTGGTAAAGGCATCGATATTGCCTGACACGTTCATGTTATCCATGACACGATCGGCTAAATCTCGAACAAACCGGGGTACATCATTGCTGTCTTTTAATATTTCCTTGCCGACTTGTACCAATTTGGTTTTTTCAACTGTCCCTGCAACCGTTAACATGGGTTGCGTTAATCCTGGAATCAGCATTGCATAAGCACTGAACAGCAGCAGAAATCCGATTGTTTTTTGCATAGAGGTAGTGAACTGGAACGCTAGAGACTGGATGCCTGAAGTATAGCAAGTTGGAGTAATTTGAATATGAAAGTGTTTGCCGGACAATTGATACTCATCCTTAGCATTGTCTTGAGCGCGTGTGCAAAAGATGAGCTGGAACCGCTAAACCAGGATGATGTGATTGTTGCGTTCGGGGATAGTCTGACGGCAGGTTATGGGGTGCCTAAAGAGAATGCATATCCGGCAAAGCTTGCACAAATTATTGATATGGCCGTTGTCAATGCGGGTGTCTCCGGAGAAACAACGCAGCAAGGATTACAACGCATCGATTCAGTATTGGATAAACATACTCCGGCTTTAGTGATTTTGTTTGAAGGTGGGAACGATATATTGCGCAATCAGGATTTATCGAAAACCAAAGCCAACCTCAATCAAATGATTGAGAAAATAAAGAGTTCGGGCGCACAGCCCGTGTTGGTCGGATTGCCAAGAAAATCGTTGTTATCCAGTACAGCTGAATTTTATGAAGAGTTGGCAGATCAGCACGATATTCCATTGCAAGGAAATATTGTCGCAAAACTATTGCGCCAACCGTCAATGAAATCAGATAGTGTTCACTTTAATGCAGATGGCTACCATGCACTGGCCGAAGCGATAGCTGAGTTGTTGCGAGAGTCAGGCGCTATTAATCAGTAAATTTAAAGTTTGCCCGCTTTACCACGTATACGTAAACGTTTTGTCAGTGTCGCAATTTTCGATTCTGTTGTTGCGGCTTCATCGTGTGATTCATAGGCACATTCAAGTTTTAATCGAGCTGCATTGATCATGTCATCGGTTACAGGCTCATTAGCCAGCACGCGATTGCGCAACGCTCCGTACGTGATCTGTGCGTCCGCTGCCGTGTTGTCCGTTAGTTCGGTATCCGGTTTTTCAACTGGGTAATCTGGAGGTGTTTGCATCATGTCGTAATCTCAGCATGATGCCGTATTCAATGCCACAGCTTGCTTGTTGCACACGTCACAAAAGCAATAATTAGCTTGCGGATTGGTGAGAAAAATGACAGCTATTCATCGCGTAGTTGTCCGGCTATTGCCATTCGGTTCAACCTCCAAACCGGATACAAGGCTGCCAGAAAAGCCGCGGTACACGACAACACTAATGTTGAGCTAATGGTGCCTTGGGGAATAAAGCTATTCATACTCCAGCCAAAAGAGCGCAGATTGATAACATGAATAAGTATCTCTGACATTGCCCAACCTAGTGGCAGAGCAAGTAGGCCGGATAAAACACCCATCCAAAACGTTTGAGTTAATATAATGACGGCCAGCTGTAGACGCGTAGCACCGGTTGCGCGTAACACGGAATATTCTCGTGCGCGTTCCAAGTTTAACGCAAGCAGTGCACTGAATATACCAACAAACGCTACGCCGACGGTGAGCCAACGTAGTACACGTGTGACTTCAAATGTTCGATCGAAAATGGCCAAGGAGTTTTCGTGGATGTCGGTGTTGGCGGTTATTTGCAGATTTTGCTTGCGTCGCTTGAGTTGATCTCGAAGCAGGTTGATAGCATCTGTTTTGTTGGCAGATGATTCAAAAATAATACCAACTGTGCCAATGGCGTCGTTGTGCCAATATTGATTGAATGTTGTCTTGTGCATAGTGATTTTACCGTGACTACTGGCAAAGTCCTGCACTATGCCACCCACTGTAAAACGTTGATCACCTTGTGTTGGTGTGAATATCGTTATTTGATCGTTAACACTCAGTCCGTGTTTATTTGCGGAAGGTTCGCTAATGAGTACGGCGTTGTTTTCTACAAATTGTTGCCAAGCGGTTTCTGGGCTTTCACTTAATATGGTAATTCCGATGGGTTCATTGTTATGAGGTTCCAGCGCTAGCATATCGATGTTGCCGATTGACGAACTCACAGGTAAATCTAGTCCGGTGCTTATAGACTCTATATGAGCAGCCTGGCTAATCAGAGCGATGGTGTCCGGGTTAAGATTGCCATCTGTGTCGCTCGACACACTGGCAGGAGCGGCAATATAAACATCACTGACTAAAGTGCTACCAAGCCAGTCATCAACACTTTGCCTAAAACTACCGATCATGACATCCACACCGAATGTGGCCGATACTGCAACGGTTAGTGCAGCCATGGCTAAGCCAGTACGGCTGATGTTTCGTTGTATTCCCCCCAAAGCCATGGATAGTGTCGGGCTAACGTTGGATGCCTTGTGCATAAGCCATCCGGATACACGATAACTGATGTTCGGCAGTATTAAGGCGTAGCCAACAATAACTAACATTAAAGCAACGAACCCAAATACCAGTGAATTGGATGGGCTTGTGGCAATAGCAATACCGAATAACACAACGACCAAACCAATCTTGGATAGTAGCGGTAGCAATGACTGGGTGCGCTGTTCGATCAGTGAGCGTTGTCGCGACTGAATAGGGTTGGTATTAGCTGCCTCGACAGCGCTGGCAGTGGCCGCAAGTACACTGCCACCCACACCGAGTAGCACGCCAATAGCGATAACACCCGGTGAAAACCAAACCTGCTGCAGGTGCAGCACGAAATACAAATCATTGATTGTTTGCGTGGTCAGTGCGATCAATTTTTCTGATAGCGCTAACCCTAATAAAATGCCAAGTAGTGATCCCACAAAACTAATGATGATGGCTTCACCAATAAGCGATGCAAATAAGGTTGGTGCAGTAATACCAGTAATGCGTTTTATCGCGAATAGCTCGCGCCGCTGTAATACGGTAAAGCTCATGGTGTTATGGATGAGAAATGCACCCACCACCAGTGATAACAAACTCATGGCCATCAAATTAATCTGGAATCCGCGAGTCATCGCGCGCATGGTCTGGTTTCTGGATGCCGCGTCACGTAGTTTTAATGTAGGTGGCAAGCTGTCACGTACCGCTTGAATTTGATCATCCCTAATAATCAGATCAATGCGATCGATCAAACTGCCGCGTTGTAATAAGGTTTGCACAAACCCTATATCGCCAATCAGTAAGCCTTCACTGGCCAGTGGATTGTCGGAACGGAATACGCCCAACACTGTGGTTGGTGTGATATCTGTTGCAGTTGTCAGCTGAACAGTATCGTTAACCTTGATTTGCAGGCGTTCAAAGGTTTGTTGATTAATGAATAGCCCATTTGTGTCCAGTTGGCTAAGATCGAATTGGCCATTAGTGGTTTGATCATTATTAACTCGACCGAATGGCCACTCCGCAAATGGATCCAGCCCTATCAATGAGAACACTTCTTGGTTGATCGACACATAACCTTCAATTACCGGTGCAGACTTCACAGCTGGCCATTGTTTTTTGAAGTCCACGTATTCACGTTGCTCAACACCAAGCGCGCCAACGATATGATGCGTGGTTTGTCCGTAAAGTGCTTTGGTTGATAAATCGAAGGCGCGCAGGGAGCTACTGTTGGTGATGAGTACCGAGGTGACA
The DNA here is from genome assembly GCA_964390335.1 of uncultured Granulosicoccaceae bacterium. Taxonomy (GTDB): domain Bacteria; phylum Pseudomonadota; class Gammaproteobacteria; order Granulosicoccales; family Granulosicoccaceae; genus Granulosicoccus. The sequence goes on from CAYMHU010000032.1 coordinate 17,478, forward strand.
ATCCCAACGCCCAGTACAATGCCCAACACGGATAGCAGTAGCTGCAAGGGGTGTTGTTTGTAGAAACGCAAGCTTGAGCGCAGAAGATAAGGACTTACCACGCAGCGCTGCCGGTTGCCTGTGTGTCTTGGGAGTGCAGGGTGCCGTTTCGCATGAGTAACACTTGCTTGGCAATGCTGGCCACTTCCTGGCTATGCGTAACCAATACCATGGCTGAGTTATGTTCGCGTACCATGCCTGTTAGCAAGGACAACGTTTTGCGTCCAGTGGCGGCATCTAGATTCCCGGTTGGTTCGTCAGCGAGTATCAGCGATGGTTTGTGAATCAGTGCTCGCGCCAATGCAACACGTTGTTGCTCACCTCCGGATAATACATCGGGAAATTCAGACTCCCGGTCTTGTAAATCTATGGCCTTTAGCATGGGGTGTAATGCTTGAGCTCGATCAGCGGCGGATGAACCGTTTAGGGCAAGTGGTAGTGTGATGTTGTCGCCTACGCTTAATGTGGGTATTAAATTAAACGACTGATACACAAAGCCAATGTGTTGCCTGCGCATAAGCGTTCGCTCATTATCATTCAGCAAATTTAGCGAGCTGCCTAATAAACTGATGGTACCTTGTTGTATCGGTTCCAATCCGCCAATTAAATTAAGCAATGTCGATTTGCCCGAACCGCTTCGACCCACTATGGCAGTGATGTCGCCGGCGTTTAACTCAAGATTCAGATTTTTAATAATGAATCGTTGCTGTTCGGAATCAGAACGGGCGTTTGATTGATTTAATTTGTAACAGTGTTGGAGCCCTTGAACACTGACGACAGTTTGTTGTTGCTTTTCCACGGTTAGTGTTATTCAGGTGAATCCGAGCTGTTGTTGCTTGCGGCTTGACTGAATCGTTTCAAGCTTTCCCACAATGTGGCTGCACCGGGTTTGCCTAGCATTTTTTCAAAATGCTTTGGGTGCACGTAAGCCAGATCGTGCATGGTTTGCGCGTGGTAGCGATCTTTTAACGTGTTAATACCATCTGCCGGTACGCAAGCAGAGATATCAGCCGTCAGGAATTGTTCATGCCAGCCTACGCGGTTATAAAAAGCCAGCGCGCCTTCGCATCGGGCAATCGCGATACCTTGCAATGGGGGCGACAAGTCTTCGAAAAATTGCCCTGACATCACATCAGCTTCGAAATCGACGTTGGCTGTCAGGTCAGGTTTTATGCGTCCAATGCTGTTGACGATGTCGCGCTTTAATCTTGTTTCAAGCTGGTCAGCGGAATCCGCGTTTATTAGTTCGGCGGTTCTTCGAATCGGGTCTGGTGAAGCGTTCGTCATGTTATTGTTAGATACAACGTTGTTTGTTACCAATGAAGTTTATTGGATAATTAATTGCTGGGTACTGAATCATTGGGCAGTCAATCATTGGGCAGTCATTCGTTGAGTAGTCATTCGTTGAGTAGTCAGTCATTGGGTAGTTAAGGCC
>CAYMHU010000032.1:19051-41159 GCA_964390335.1 uncultured Granulosicoccaceae bacterium
AGTCATTCGTTGAGTAGTCATTCGTTGAGTAGTCAGTCATTGGGTAGTTAAGGCCGTGAATACTTGTTCTCATTACACTCAAATTCAACGCCGCTTGCACTGGTTAGTGGCGGCAATGGTTGTGCTGCAGTTTGTTTTACACGATGCCGTATTGCACGCGATGGATCAACTGGATAACGGCCAGCCTATCTCTTTCTCTGGTTTTCTTGCAACCACACTGCATACCTGGGGCGGTGCTGCCATTGGCGCTCTAATGGTCTATCGTTTATGGTTGCGGAAAAAGCGACCCGTCGCAGTTGGTGCGGGTGACGCTACCGGCGCAGCGCGGATGGCGGCTATCGTGTTACATAACGGGTTTTACGTAGTGCTTCTTGCAATGGTTTGCACAGGAGTGATCAGTTACTACTTCCGGTTGCCGATATCTGCTCAGCTTCACCATTACGGGAAGATGCTGCTAATGGCCATGATTTTGCTGCATGTGGCAGCAGGGCTTTATCATCACTATTGGAAAAAAGATCAAGTGATGAGCCAAATGTGGCGTAAAAAAGAGCGCCACACTGATACAATTGGGGATTGATTTGGCGCGCAGCGTCACTAGCACAGATTTGAATATTCTTAGGTGGTAACACCAGCAGGAGATAAGTATGAGTTCGAGCAATTCCGGCGATGCGGGAATGTACAGAATGATGACAATAGTAATGGGTGCTTTGGTCATATTTACGCTAACCGTGATGATCATGGCGCGTATCTTGGGCAGTCACGAGCCCGACCCTACGGATACTTTGATGCAAAATGCGCTGGTTGAGCGTATTTCTCCAGTTGGGCAAGTTCGCACTGTGGCCGAAGACTCAAGTGCGGCACCTATGGCTGTGGCTGCAGCGCCTAAAACCCCGGAAGACCTCTACAACAACGGGTGTGCGGCGTGTCATACCGCTGGTGTGGCAGGCGCTCCCAAATTGGGCGATGCTGATGCTTGGGCAGCTCGTAACGGTGCTGGATTGGAGGCGCTGGTCGCAAGCGTTATCAACGGTAAAGGTGCCATGCCAGCTCGTGGCGCCAGTACACTGTCAGATGATGAAATCGCAGAGGTGGTTAAGTACTTAACGGGTCTTTAATCGCGACGCAGATTCTTATCGGTAGCAATAGGCGTCGGATAACGACGCACTATCCAGAAAGAACTGGCAATAAAACTCAAGATCGTGGCGCTCTGCATCAGCAGGGCGGCCCGATCTGACATCACCGCAACGTCCGTTGCCACTAGCACAATCAATAACGAGAATTCGCTGATCTGACCCAGACGGCTCCCGGTTTCGGCAGCCATGCTGGCTTTTTCCTGCTCGCGTCTTAATAACCATTGGAAAATGCGCGGCTTCAACCACACCGCGATGAACGCGAGCAACAGGGCCGGAAACACAACCGATGGTAGCCCGCCAAGATCATAGCCGGCACCCAGCGCAACAAAAAACAGCACCAGAAAGAAGTCCCGTAAGGGTTTCAGGCTTTCCGCGATATAGCGGGCAATGGGACTGGTGGCAAGCGTAACGCCTGCGATAAAAGCCCCCACTTCATGCGACAACCCGATCAAAGTGGCTATTTCTGCCACTCCAAGACACCAGCCTATCGCCAGCAAAAACAAATATTCCGGGATTTGATCAAAACGTGCACATAATTTGGACAGAACGCGAGTTGAGATAAACCACGCTCCAGCGGCCAGCGCGGGCAGGCCCACCACCAAGATAACGGTTTCAGATACCACGCTCTGGTTTTTGCCCATGGCTTGCAAGCCCAACAGCACCACGATGGCGAGCATGTCCTGCAGCAGTAACACACTCACGATGAGTTCGCCCATGCGCTGATGATGCAGCGCGCTGGTTGGCAACAGTTTTAACGCGATAATCGTGCTTGAGAACATCATGCCGGCACCGATGAGCACACTGTCGGCTGTACTGAACCCGAAACTGAGTCCGACAACAAGCCCAATGGCGCCGAACACCGCAGAGCTAATGGTGGTCACCACGACCGCTTCTTTGAATAATTTATGTAAATCGGCGGGTTCGAGGTTCAAACCCAATAGAAATAACAAAAACAGAATGCCGACGTTGGCGATATCGGCAATCAGCGCAGGGTTGTCGATCAGATTCAGGCCCCAGGGGCCGATCATGACACCCAGTGCGATATAGGCGATCAGCAGTGCCTGCCGCGCGTAGAGCGTAGCAGTTGCAATAACGGCAGCTCCGGTGAATACCAGAAATAATGAGAAAACGATGGACGTTTCGTGCATGTTGTTATTTGCCTGTGAAGGCCACAGTTTACTCCACAACAGTTACAATTCGGGGTTGGTGTGAAACACCATCATCTTAATCAAACAGTCGTAGAGCCACATGCAACAACTAATTGAATTTATCGGGAACCACTTACTGTTGGTTCTAGCGTTTCTGGCGGTACTGGGCATGCTCATTTACACCGAGTACCAGCGCTTTTTTTCCGGTATTCCCAGCCTGACTCCGTATGCAGCTACTCAAATACTTAATGATGGCAGCGCCTTGTTCATGGACGTGCGAGACGAAAAAGAATACAAAACCGGGCATATCAAAGGCGCGCGCAGTGTGCCGGTAAACGATCTTCAAAAACAAATGCATGAACTCGAAAAATTCAAAGACAAAGATGTGGTTGTTTATTGCGATAACGGAATGCGAACGTCACGTATTACCGGCAAATTGAAGAAGTCAGGTTTTACGAAGCTCAATACATTGGCAGGCGGTTTAGCCAGTTGGGAAAAATCAAACCTACCACTGGTCACAAAATAATTAAGTGACCAAATCACTGTAACCGAATACCAGCAACCGAATGACGGGTAACAATATGTCTGATGACAACACAGCTAAACCAGAACACACCATCGTTATGTATGAATCCAATCTATGTGGGTTCTGCATGGCGGCGCGTCGCTTAATCGATAAAAAAGGTTGGCAGTATCATTCTCTGAATGTGGATGGCAACATGGAATTACGATCTGAAATGCAAGCACGCACCGGCAGAACGTCTGTGCCACAAATTTATATAGGCGAAACGCACGTCGGCGGTTTTGATGATTTAGCAGAACTGGAACAAGACGGCGAACTCGACGCCTTATACAACGAAGCAGTTAACAACAATTAATAACCGGATACAACTTAATGGCCGATAATGACGTAAACCCCACCGGTGCCGCCACAGAAGGAAATGGCGAACCCGTATTTAAAATTCAGCGCGTGTATTTAAAAGATGTCTCGTATGAATCTCCCCAATCGCCAGGTGTGTTCGCTGGTAGCGTTAACTGGCAGCCACAGGTTCAACTGCATTTAAATACAGAAACCACCAAGCTTGAAAATGACTTGTTTGAATCGGTGCTGGCTGTAACGGCAACGGTTACGCTTGAAGAACAAACCGCGTATTTAATAGAAGTAAAGCAAGCAGGTCTATTCCTAATAAAAGGCTTTGAAGAAGAACGAATGGGGCCCATGCTTGGCAGTTTTTGCCCTAATTTGTTATTTCCCTTTGCGCGTGAAGCAATAGCATCGCTGGTGCAGAAAGGTGGTTTTCCTCAACTGTTACTGGACCCGGTTAACTTCGATGCGTTGTATGCGCAACACGTAGAAGCCGCGAAGCAAAACGCACCAGCGCCAGAAACCAAGCAGTAATACAAATATAATCCCGAAGCTGCCGCCGACCACATCAGGCTGAGCGGCCGCTACCTCTGGTGGCTGATCAGTTGCCGATGTTTCGTTTTGTGCTTGCTCATTGTTTGTTTGAGCATTGTTTGTTTGTGCACCGTTTGGTTGCTCATTTGCAACTTGTCCGTTGCCGGTTTGCGTTTCCGGGGTTGGATTCTCCGTGTTTTTGACTAATACCACCCAGTCCTGCTCCGGTTGCGTGGGTGCAGGTCCAATATCAATAACGGGGCCGTTAACCTGTTGCTGGGTTGAATCGAATAAACCGCTGCGTGGATTAAACCATTGCAGTGTGTAGCTGCCGTTAACAACGCTTAACTGCGTAATATCGTTTGCGCGATGCAAATACACTGCGTACGTATCTCCGGGTTTTTCGAATACTTGATTGTTTGCATGACCGCCTTGCAGTGCGTCATCATTTGCTTGCATGTCCCAGAACGGTAAGTGCGTTTGCATGAACTCGCGTGCATAGCGCATATAGCGATACATTTTTTGCCGGCTGCGAAAATCCTCGGTACGTATGTCGGCACCGGATTGACCAAAGTACCATTCGATATTGCCGCCACTGAAATACACGGGATACAAAACGGTTCGCCTGAGTTCATCGGTGTTGGCATCGGTTAATCCAACATTGCCGGGGCCCACTTCGTCCATATCAATTACCCAAGGCCGGCCGCTTGCGCTGGTTTTAGCGCGCCACTGTTCGGTAAATTCATCTGCATGCTCAGCGCTAAATTGAATAGAGCTGGCACTGAATATGGGATTACCGATGAGTCCATCGTAGGCTTTTGCAGGATTATCAACGAAGGAGTGCACTGCAATAGGGTGCTTTGCCCAATCCAGTTGACTGATTACATTCGCAAAGCTTGTGTTAAGCGCATCGCCAAAGCGGCTTTCTTCGCTGATGTTCCATTTAAGCGCGTTAAGGTAAGTAAACCGCGCCACCATTTCGCGGTAATAGAGTTTACGTTGAGTGCCAAGCGTGCCGTTATCCAACCAATGTCGGTTACCTTCTTCCTGCTCACCCAGTACCAAATGCGCAGCTACACCTTTTTGTTGCATATGCTGCAACACAATATTCCATTGATGCAGTTTAGACACATCGTAGTGCGTGTTATCAAAGTTGCTGCCACTCGCGCCAACAAACGGATAAGTCTCGCGTCCATCGCCGCCTAGATTCATCAGCAGGAAGTACATTGAGTTAACGCCTTCAGATGCCAAATAATTTATTGCGCCAATAATGCCTTTGCTGTTGACACCACTGGTGTCAGATACAAATAAGGGGTCGCCGCTATTCCAGTCCGCAATATGTTCTGCATAGTGGTGCACGCCATTCACCATCGTGCCCTCGCCAACGCCACCGGGTTGATTCACTGTATTGTCAAAGCCTGCATAGCCAAAAAAATTCTCCGGACTATCGACGCCGCCTTTAATCCAGTATTCACCATTCTCGTGTTGTAAATAATGGGCGTCAGCATAGTTCAAGCGACCCTTACTGTTTGCATCAGCCTGGGCAACCGAGAACGTGCCTGTATTGCTATCGAAAACCACTGCTGTAAACGAATCAAGGTTGTCCGCAACGGCTACGCCGTTGCCTGATAAAAACCGTATGTTGTATTGCCACTCACCGGGTTCGTTGGGGGTAAATCGAACTCGCCACACATTGCCCGTGCCTAAGCCGTTGCCGTCACCGGCAAAAAAACCCGGAACCTGAAATTCGGTGCCAGCCGGAGACGTAAACGTGACGTCATACCTAAAGTCTAAAAACGGATTAGGCGTGAGGTCGGTTTCGCTTGCATTGGGCCCTGCGACATCCAAGGTGATGACCTCGTACTGAACCGGCAATTTATCGGATGGTGTGAGTGTCGCCGCTAGGGTGCTGGATGTGGCCAAGAACAAGGCCATGACACTGTACGCCGAACGTTTGAATTGATTAATGACCACGAACATAAGTATTGAATAGGCTCATCCTTTTATCGGGCGCAGCACGATTCAAATTCAGTCCAGAAATATTTCAGTACCTACACATTTTGTATGGTTTTGAACAAAGCTCTGCGTTGTATTGCTCCTAAATAGTGCGTAGAAAACGTGAAATGCGACACATAGCAGGCACACGTCGCACGTAGAAAAAATAGTTTGTCGCTTTTACATTTCGACGAAAAAGCTGTGTTAATTTGCACCGTGTAACTACGGGTTACATCGCAGAAAGGGGTTCTGATGTTTCTGTTTAACAATCACTTTTTTTACGTGTAAATTGTCCAGCAAATTTTCTTTTGAACTACCCGACCGTCATCTAATCTCGTTGCCTACAGGCGCTGTGAAGGATCTGGTTAATAAAATGGGTAAAAGTATTGCCACCGGAGAATACCCGGTCGGTGAAAACATTCCCATGGAGCCGGAGTTGGTCGCCCAATTTGATGTGTCTCGCACGGTCGTCAGAGAGGCAGTCAAGGTGTTATCAGGCAAAGGCCTGGTTAAAACCGCCAGACGATACGGCACGCGGGTTTGTCCATACGAAGATTGGAACTTACTCGACCCGGACGTTATCAACTGGCACGACCCTGCATCTCAAGCCGCAGATCGCTTGTTTGTTGATGTGTCGCAGTTTCGCTACGTGATTGAACCAGAGGCAGCTGCGCTGGCTGCGGTTAATGCCAGCGATTCGCAACGCGAGCTCATAGTTCAAGCCAGCAAAGCTATCCACAATCATGGTGAATACAATTTATGTGTGGTTGGCGCAGATTATCATTTCCATTGCGGCATTCTTGACGCAACACAAAGCTTGGTGCTCAAACAATTTCGCGGGTTAGTGCATGCCATTCTGGTGCTCGCCTATGAAAAACGGTATACGGAGAGTTCAAGCTTTGCACAGAGCAAAATCGATCATCTGGCGACTGCGGAAGCTATTGCCAATGGTGATGCCGAGCTTGCGCGCGAATCCATGCGTAGGATGCTGGATTCGAATTTGAGTATGGCAGCTCGTTGCCTTAATTGATCATGCCCCGATTCGGGGAATAGTTGTTAGTTATTCGTTGAACAATATTGTCAGTCGGTTTAAGGTTAAGCGACTATGCAAGCCATTCAAATAACAAAACCACTAGAAACAGTTCTAACCACAGTCGATGAGCCCGCGTTGGGTCGTAACGATGTGCGAATCCAAGTACTGGGAACTGGTCTCTGCGCTACCGATGTTGAGATTTATGAAGGCAACATGGTGTATTTTACGCGCGGGATGGCATCGTTCCCGATCATACCGGGCCACGAATGGGTAGGTCGGATTCTGGAGTTGGGTACTAACGTTAGTGGATTTGCCGTTGGTGACCACGTTGTTGGTGAAGTCAGCTTGGGTTGTACGCAATGCGAGCGCTGTAAATCGGGGCAGTATCATCGTTGTGAAAGCCGGGCTGAAACCGGCATCTTGAATCGTGATGGCGCTTTCGCGGAAATCATTCATCATCCTGCGCATTATTTGCACCGCATTAGTCAGGATGTGCCCATTGCCTCTGCGGCTTTAGTTGAACCCACTGCGGTTGCATTCAATGGTGTGCTTAAAGCCAAAGTGTCTCCACAAGATACTGTGGTTGTGTTTGGCGATGGGCCTATCGGTTTGCTGGTGTTGCAGGTTGCTCGGGCATTTGGTGCAAAAAAGGTTGCCATGGTAGGAGCCAGTGATCATCGATTGCAAAAGGCAGCGGAGCTCGGCGCAGATATAGTACTTGACGCACGCACTGATGACGTTACTGCTCAATTGTTGGACTGGGGCCGTGGTGTTTTGCCTGAAGTGGCCATTGAAGCAACGGGTCGGCCGGATGCGGCTTATACCGCATTGCACAGCATTAAACCCGGTGGGCGAATTGTGTTTCAGGGTTTATTTGCAGGGCAAAAGTTGGAAGGTTTCGATCTTGATCAACTTGTGATTAACGATTTAACCGTCATGGGTGCGCTTGCCAGTCCGAATATCTGGCCGGATGTCATCGCGTTAGTTGAATCGGGCAAAGTTGACCCGTCGGCTATCGTGTCGCATGAATTAGCTTTGCATGATTTTGACGCAGGATTGGAAATTGCTCAAAACGGTTCAGGGATTAAAGTGTTGATTCGGCAAAACCCAGCTGACGCCACGCCTCAAACGCAATAATTGCTACAGAATTAGACAAGTTCAAACTTCGACTGCCACCGCGCATCGGAATTTTTATGCGTTCGCTGACCCGTGAATCGCTCAAAACGTTATCAGGTAAGCCCCGGGTTTCTGGGCCGAACAATAAGGTGTCGCCAGCTTGAAACACGTTATCAGTATAATTTTTTGAGCCTTTTGTGGTGCACGCGTACAAACCTTCGCCGCTTGTCCAATGGGTTATTAAGTAATCCTCAAGATTGGCATGCACCTGCATCGATGCCGCTTCATGGTAGTCCAAGCCGGCTCTTCGAAAGGCTTTCTCAGTCACCGAAAACCCAAGCGGTTCAATAAGATGAAGCGTAAATCCGGTGTTGGCACACAGCCGAATCAAGTTACCGGTGTTGGGCGGTATCTCGGGTTCATATAAAACGATTTTGAACATGATGGCGATAAATTGTCGCTAAGTGAGTTGAGCTAAGCCTATCCAAGTGACTCTGGCACGGAATAAGCAACTTGCTGGAACGCAGAGTGCAAACTATCTTTAAATGACAGCAGTAGCAAGTGGAATGGTTGAGTATGGGCATCAACGAACCGAGTATTAGTGCCGAGAAGCGGCAGTACTACTCTTCATCGCATGGCCCTTTCCACAACGCCAATAACATCTTAATGTTTTTTGGTGGCGGGGATAGGGGTTTGATAGTGGAAACTATCATGCGTTCTTTGCGCTTGGGTGATCGCCTTATTACCGTGGGCGGCGAGCGAGGTAGCGGCAAAACCATGATGAGTCTGGTGTTGGCTGATCGTTTAAAACACCGCCACAATATAATTCGTTACGACTTACCACAACTTACTCCGGCATTATTGCTGCGTCACCTGTTGATTGAAATTTGTCCACAGAAAGCGGCTGCGTTAGATCTGGATGTGAATGCCTCCGGTTTGGATATCAACGCTGCGTTCGTTACCTTGTCCGGCGCACTGGCCGCTGATTCACCGGGTAACAAACCGTATTTACTCACGGTGGATTCACACGCGGATGTTGATCAGCAAACACTGCAGATTATGCAAGACCTTGTTGCTGGTGCCAGTGGTGTCGGGCAGGGATTACAGATAATTTTATTTCGTAGAACGTTATCGGGTAAGCGGGTGAGCCAGGAAGTGAACACCTTAGCAGGTTTTAATGCGGCCAATATGGCTGAAGATCATTACTGGTTGCGACGGTTAACACTTAACGAGATTAACGAATACTTACGTCATCATATGATGCTGTTCGATTTTAATCAGCGCGATATGTTCACACGTGAAATGGCGTATTTTGTAGCGGATCGCTCGGAAGGTATTTTCCGTCCCATCAATACGTTGGCTCGCAATGGATTTATGTTGGCATCATTAGAAGATGCTGAAAAAGTGTCTATGTCGCATTTACTGGCAGCAGGTTTGCCAGAACCTGAACCACCAATTAAAACCCATGGCTTTATGTGGCGCCACCGCGCTGCCATGATGGGTTTGTTGGGGACCAGTATTCTTGCAACGATAGCTCTGGTTATCGCTATTCGACTGGGCTGATTTGTATACATCAAGCGATTAACCATCGCTATTCAATCCGCTAGTCATTGGTTTAGGGTTGTTGCTTTTTCATAATTTGCCCCTGTAAACTGTTCCTGCTTTTACAACAAATGGATTTGTTGATGCAGTTTCCCCGTTTAATTTTGTTAGTGTTTTTGACTGGCTTGTGCGCCTGTAAGATCTTGCCGTCGCCGTCGCCGTCGCCGTCGCCATCACTTGGCAACAAGCAGTTGTTGCAAGAAATTGCTGACTGGCAGTCAATTACACCGATGCCCGCACCGATGGCTCAGCAAGGCAATCCACCTTCACCGTTTACTGAAAAATCACCTGTATTGCACGAAGCACGTTTTACTATTCAATTGATCGATATGCCTGTAGAGGCTGTGTTGCAGTTATTGGCGAATGATGCTGCGCTGATCTTGCAATTGAATCAGGCAATACCAGGCAATGTGAGTGTTTCTGCACGTGAATTAACGTTGTCGAATGTGTTAACACAAATTGCATTGCAAGTCTCTATGTATTGGCGCATTGAAGACGGCGTTTTACATGTATGGGGAGATCAACCCTATACGCAAAGCTATGCGATCGATTATTTAAACCTTGACCGTTCAACACGAAGTCGCGTTGGTTTGGCAACGCAAGTCGGCACAATCAATGCCAGTACTGAAAACAGTGGAAGCTCCATTGCTAACAGCTCAGAGACTTTGCTGGAGAACGCCGCCGATCATCATTTCTGGCAATCAGTTGCCATAGACCTTGACGGCTTAATGAATCGAAACCGGCTGCTCGATAATGCCAGTTATACCTTGAACCGTGATGTTGGGCTAATCACGTTGCATGCGTCAGCGCATATGCACAGTGTGTTGCAAGATTATTTGCAAAAGCTCAACGAAAGTGCGAAGCGTCAAGTGCTCATCGAAGCCACCGTGGTCGAGGTGGCATTATCAGATTCCTATAATGCAGGAATTGATTGGCAGCTACTCAGCAGCAAGCTAAATGGTGTGAGTGCAGCGCAAGTGTTCTCGGGTTCACCCACCGTCACCGCCGATACGGTAGATCGAATCCCACCTGCCAATGGATTGTTGTCCATTGTTCAAAAAAGCAGTGCAGGTGCCATCAGCGCTACGCTGAATTTGCTGCAACAGTTCGGCGATGTACATATTTTGTCTAAACCCAGAATCATCGCGCTAAACAATCAGTCGTCGGTACTAAAAGTCGTGGATAACCGAGTGTACTTTACGGTTAATGTTGAGCGGCAACGATCTGAAACAAAAGACGAAATTATCACTGAATCTCAAATTCATACCGTTCCAGTCGGGCTGGTTATGAACGTTACGCCTTTTATTGATAAGCATGGCGATGTCATGCTCAATGTGCGTCCTACCTTGTCGCGCATTTTAGGTTTTGTTGACGACCCGAATCCCGAACTGGCTTTGGCAAATGTGCGCAATAGCGTGCCGGAGATTCAGGTACGAGAGATGGAATCAATGCTGAGAGTTCAAAGTGGTCAAATGGCTATTATCGGTGGCTTAATGCAGGATACCCTGGAGCAAAACAACAACACTCTACCAGGGTTAGCATCAGTGCCGGGTTTAGGGTGGGCGTTCCGGCAGTCCTCAAAACAGCGTAAGCAGACTGAGCTGTTAATAGTGTTAAAACCAACCGTGCTGCTGGGCGATGCCAACACAAATGCGGAAGGGTGATCGATGCAGGCCATGCAATTTAATCCCGATGAATTCATACCCGATCAAAAGGCCTTACACGTACTAAGTGAGCATGACGCCAGGCGGCTTACAATAATGCCGCTAAGTTTAAGTAGCTGTGGATCGCAACTGCGCGTTGCGACATCAGAACCGACGAACGTTTTATTGCGGGATGAAGTTCGTCGCTTAGTTCCGCAAAGTATCGCTATAAACTATGTATCGTTAAACTCGGTCGACATCAATCAAGCGCTAAACAAAAGTTATGGCATCAATTTGAGTTTGGACGCCATCCTCGTCGAACTGTCCGATGGGGATACGGATAATCCCCGAGATCCCAATTCACCCATTATCCGATTGGTCGATGCGATTATTCAGGATGCTGTCGTTCAGCGTGCGTCTGATATTCATTTGTCGCCCGGGCTGCAACACGTGCGCGTTCGGTACCGCATCGACGGCGTGTTAGTTGATTCCGCCTGCATCGATAAAATGTACTGGCCCGCCATGCTTGTGCACCTGAAAGTACAAAGCGGGATGGATATCGCTGAAACCCGTCTGCCTCAGGACGGGCAGGTCAGTCGTCTGGTTTGTGGAGTTCAAACCGATTTCCGCGTTGCCAGTTTTCCCGTTAATACTGGCGAAAATATTGTTATGCGAGTGCTTGAGCATCGGCGTAGCCATTTGCGTATCAACGAAATTTGTACCAACTCCGTGCAGCGCAAAATCATGCGCAACTTAATTAGTAGCCCGAGTGGGTTGGTGGTTGTTTGTGGCCCGACAGGGTCGGGAAAAACCACAACCTTATATTCGTTAATGCAATCAATGGACAGCAGTGCGTTAAATATCATGACATTGGAAGACCCCATAGAGTTTGCATTGCGCAATATCCAGCAATCGCGTGTGCGCAGCGATACGGCGTTTAGCTACGCTCAGGGCATTCGTGGTCTGCTAAGGCAAGACCCTGATGTGCTGTTGGTTGGCGAAATACGAGATAGTGATTCTTGTGCTATGGCATGCAGAGCCGCTATGACAGGTCATTTGGTTTTAACCTCAGTGCATGCGGATAACTCGCTTGGTGCGTTATCGCGGCTTATAGAGTTGGGTGCCAGTCAGCGCCAACTTGCGAATGTTGTCAGCGGAGTTGTCGCGCAACGCTTGTTGCGATTGCGGTGTACCGCCTGTGCGGGAGCACAAACACCAACTGCTGCCAATAGTGCATGCACAGCATGCAGAGGAACACGCTATCACGGCAGGGCTGCTATTTATGAATGTTTGTTGATGACTGATGCGCTATCAACCAAATTAATCTCAGGAGCCTCGGAATCGAGTTTAGCAGAGCAAGCTGTAGTTGATGGAACAGTGCTGCTGCAACAGTCTGCGCAAGCATTGGTAACATGTGGAAAAACCACTCATGATGAGTTGGTGCGTGTTCTGGGAAATTAGAACCAAACACGGAACAATAAAGGGAGCGTTATGCAAGGATTGCATTTCAGGGCAGTGGATCAGCAAGGCAGAATTCACAGTGGATTCTACCGAGCCGCCAATCATTCACAATTAGAATCGTATGTTCGCGATCGTGGCTGGAGCTTACTGCGAAGTTCGTGGTATCAGCGCGTAGCCAATGTCTGCGGGTTTTCAAAACCCGGGCCTCGCTGGAGCGCGTCGGATGCTTATTTATATACGCTGCATTTGTCGCAATTACTACAAGCAGATGTACCGCTTATTTATGCGCTTAAAGAGCTAGCCCTGTTGGAACGCACAAAATCGGTTCGGGCTGCACTGCAAGCGATGAACCGCAGAGTCGAACAAGGTGATTGCTTGTCAGCGGCTATGGCGGCCAGTCCAGAGTTGTTCGGTGAAGAGTACATTGCCACAGTAAAGGCAGGTGAGGCCAGTGGGAAGCTGGTTTCGTGTCTGGCTCAGCTTTCAGAAAACATTCGTTGGCAGCAAGCTACCATTGAACAGTTTAAAACCGTGCTTGCATACCCGCTTTTTGCGTGCCTGTGTTTGTTGGGTAGCGTTGCATTTGTGCTGCTGTATCTGGTTCCTGCGATGATGCCGTTGTTAGTCACGGAGGCAACCACGTTGCCTGGGCATACCCGCGTTTTACTGTGGTTATCCGATACATTAATTGCGCATTGGCTGCTTATTTTAACGGTACCAGTAGCGCTGCTACTGGGTATTGGGAAAGCGGCGTTGCATCGTACTGTATACGGCCGTGTCACAATCCAATTATCACTCGCACGTTACGCCCGCACTTGCGGATTGCTGTATGAAGCCGGAGTCGATCTAAGCGATGCATTGCAGATTAGTCAGCAGTTGGTTAAAAGCCCAAGGTTGCGAGAGCAGTTAATCACTGCACGTGAACAGTTATTGGCAGGCAGTTCGTTGGCGCAAGCATTAAGCGATCAGTCGTTATTGCCGGCTTTATTTACCACCATGATGTCAGCGGGCGAACGAGCTGGTGTTATCGATGTTGCATTTCGGCAGGCAGCAGATCAGTTGCAGTCCAGTGCGCGGTTTACCATCGACAGAATTCAACGATTATTGGGGCCTGCGTTGTTACTGGTTATGGGATCGATTTTGTTGTGGGTTGTGTTATCCGTGCTTGGTCCTATTTACCAGTCGGTTGTTCGTAATGGGGCTGTGCTTTGACCTCGGTATTGCTGTTAAGCGCCACGAGCGTTAAGTGGACCGATACGTCCACAAGGCAAACGCATTGGCATGAGGCAAGCTTATCGAATTCGAACGATGAAACTTTTACTCCAGACGCTGTACGACTGCATTTATTGCTGGATTCTGATTTCGAGCAGGTTGATGCTTTTCCGGTGGTCAGAGCTGCTTCTGTCATAACGCATCGTTCCAATATACGCGCAATGCATGCACGATTTGCGCAGCAGTATCCGTTCAGCATCGTGCGCTCTCCCAGGCGAAAAGCAGGTGTGGACTGTTTTCTCGTACATCAGATGAACCTTGTTGCAAGCATGCAGCAGTACTTGCAGTTGCTTGAGTCCAAACGCGCAAGCAGCGTTATTGTTTCTGTACAAAGTGTTAGCGAATTGTATGTGAGCGCATACGCCCAATCAGCTCAAGCGCGTTTGCTGTTAATTCGCACTGAATCCGGTGTAAAGCATGTTGTGGGGCAATCTGGCTGCGTATTATTTTGCCGCACTGTATCTGTGAATCCGATAAAACCAGACTCTATTGATAAAATTGTGGCGTCCTTGAACGATACGATCGAACATTTAATCGGTAAAGCGCTGTTGCAGCAGGCTGATTCAATATCAGCTATCGGATTTTCTCCGGAACAAGCGGATCAACTGACAACACATGCCAAATCTTTAGCTCAGCCTCTGCAGTTTGACGTTGTCCAGCCATCGCTTGATGATGTTCGGGAATTCTTTGTTAAGCAGACCTTGAATTTTTATAAAAAGCACAAGCATAGCCAATCGAGAAAATGCGGTCATTGGTTGCTCAAACGCCGTGGCCAAATCAAGAGTAAGCAGGTTCGCGCTGCAGCGATGGTCAGTGTGGTGGTGTTTATTGGGTCCATAGTTTTCACTCAACAGCGCAATAGTCACACACAGCGCGAAACACAACAGCTGCAAATAACGCGAGACTCCTTGTCAACTGAGTTGCAGGCAATGCAGCAAGCCGCAAAACAAATCTCAAGCAGATATGAGGAAATGGCGAATGTGCTATTGAGTGCTAATAGCCTTCGTGTTGTGCAAGCACCGGCTTTAGAGCAGCTTCTAAAACCTTTATCTGCGGCTTTGCAAGGCTCTGTACACATTAAAATACAGGAGCTCAGCTGGGTCACTGAAGATGGTATCTCACAGACCGCTTCACGAGTACCTTTTCCTGTAGAGAATTCAAAACCCAGTGCCCTGTTGGTGAGCCTGAGCGGTAGAGTGCAAGGCGATGACACACTACGTATTAAGCAAGATACATTCAGGCAGTTTGTGAAACGTCTTGGAAGCTCTGAGCAGATTGATTCAGTCGAAGTAATGCGCTCGCCGCTTGATTCAGCCGCATCACAACCGAGCGGTAGTACGCAATCTGATTCTATAGCCCGGTTCGACATGTCGTTTACTTTAAGCCGTTCATGAAAACAGACAGGTTGATTAGCGACCGATTTATGCTGTTAATCGTGATAATTCTGTTGCTGCTGTCAGTGTCAGTGTTAGCACTGAATCAGGAAAAACAGATTGGGGCAGAGTTAACTGATTCCATCAGGGAGCTTCGCATCAAAAAAACCAGAACGGCCGTCTTGTTGTCGGTATTGCAAGAGTCAGGTCAATTGGATTCTGTGCAGGCGGATACCGTTGACACGATAGAAAGCCTAAAGCTAGCCATCATTGAAGTATTGTCATCAGATGTGATTAGCGAATTACTGAGTATCAAATCGAGCGCCGTGGTTGACACAGACCGAGACAGTTGGCAAGACAACGGCACAGAGCAGGCCTTGCATTCGTTGTCTGTGACCATTAGTGCAGATGCAGTAGAGGCGGATGCAGTACTGGTGGTGTTGCAACAGCTACAACTGGCTGCGCAATGGCGCCCATTGGAACTGCGAAGCTGTTTGTTTCGAAAAAAAGATGCCATTTATCCGGTGGCGCTGTCGTGCATGGTGGATATCTACTATTTTCCAAATAATCGCTTAGGAGTAAATGAATGATGTCATGGGTGAGTATTCGTAAACTTGGGTGTGCAGTGATGTTGCAGTTGGGGTTGGTCAGTGCTGGTTTTTCAACGCAACAGTACCCTGTGTTTACGAACCCAAGTTCGGATATGTCTGAAAAGCCCAACGGCAGTTTGGGTAAAGCGGCTACCAAGATAAACGCTAAAACGCATCCGAGTCGTAGGCCAATACAGTCGTATCAATATAATGGGTTTGTAACAGTAGACGATAGCAGGCGGTTCGTTGTTAATGCTAAGCCATTGTCGCAAATTGCCGAATTAAAGCTTGTGTCAGTGTTGAATGCCGGGCGTTCATTGGTGTTGCAACACAACACACGTGGACGTATCAATTTGCACCTGGGTCAAACATCCGCCGATAACAGCAAATTATGACTCAACGTGGCTATATGCTGATTGTGTTAATGCTCAGTATGCTGGGTATCAGTGCTGCGCTGCTAGGCGGCGCTCCTATATTCTGGCATTTGGGCGATGCTCAGCATAAACGTGAAGTGTTGGGAAACGCAAAGACAGCCCTGCTTAGTTACGCCGTTAATTATATTGATTTGTATGGACCTCGAGGCGCAGGTTTAGGGCACCTTCCTTGTCCCGATACAGATATTAACGATACAAGTGCTAATAAAAGTAACCAGCCAGCTTCTGTTGACGCATCGTGGCGCTACGATGGGCCAAATCCACCTTGTGGTAATGGAGTCGTCGCTAATGGCAGGTTGCCACGACATCTTACTGCGCTTACCGGGCGATACAGCTTCCATCAACAACCGGCGCAGCAGTTGTTGTACTCGGTTTCTACCCGATACATCAATAATCCAAGTAATCGAATTGTAAATCCTATTACAAAGAGCGAAGTTCAAGCTTTCATGAATCAGTATGTGGTAGCTCGCGTCACTTTTCCACGTACCGCCGATGGCGCAGGCCTGTCGGTTGTGATTAATCGTAGCGATATTCATCCGGTTATGTTGCGCCGGGCCACAGAATGGGTTGTATCGCAGCTGCCTGCAAAGCCGGAGCACTTCCCCAGGGCGCTTGCACACGACTGCCAGCGAAATGCAGATTTGGCTATTCTGCATTGGATAAGCAAAGAGTCCGAGCGCGTTGATCATTGTGTATCCCAGACGCGGACCGAGCCCGAAAACACCGTTTTATTAGCAGGCGTGCCGTATCTATCGCACTGGTTCTTTCGTAATCAGTGGTACTACCACATCGGTATAGAGGTGTTGCCGGAATGTTTAGGCTTTTCAACAGCGCAGTGTGAATGGCACATTCAGTATTCGCCAAGCTTTGATCGAGCTTCTATTCAACGTATCCCAGTTGCTGGCTCGCCAAATAGATGAAGCTGCGCGAACAGGCAGGTTTTTCATTAATTGAAATGAGCATAGTGCTCATCATCGTTGGCGCACTAGCGGGTTCATTAGTAACACCGATGCGCGACTCCATTATGCAGGCAAAGCGCCGCAGCGCTACGCAGCAACTGATTGTGTTGCGTGAAGCACTGCATGGCTATTTGATAGCTCATGGCCGTTTACCATGTCCGGTAAGCCTCGATACGAATAACATAAGCCGCGAAATGCAAAAATCAGAAAGCACAGATTGTGAGGTTTTTCATGGTGGGTACCCAGCGGTAGAGTTAGGTGTGCTAGGCGAGCGTTCCGCACACGGTCTGCTGGTAGACCCGTGGGGTAACCCCATCTATTACTCGCTTAGCGATACAGATCATGCGTTATACGGTAAAAGTGGCTTGGCCGATTGGACTAACGCTCGCGAGCTCGTCGATATTGGCGCCGGGCGACTCGTTGCTGACATTGAGTTGTGTAGTGAAAACTCAGTTGGTAACTGCCCTAATAAACATTTAATAGCTTCTGATATTGTCTGGGTTGTATATTCAACAGGAACGCACGCCAGCCCAAGCGCCGCAGAAAAAGAAAATCTAGACAATGATAGGCAGTTTACGCTGCAGCCGTTTTCAATAAACAATGAGCGTACATTCGACGATCACATCATCTGGGCATCGCGTAGTGAACTAATATACTGGTTATTAAAAGCGAACCATTTGCCATAGGCACTATAGATAAGTCACAAAAAGGTCAGCAATTTCCTAAGCATTGCTTGTCACTTAAAATTAGCAGGTGTGAATGCGTTGTTGTAATACACAAACTGCAGTAATACTATAGGGCATGACTTCCATAACTATTCGGGCAGAAAAACCCGCCGACTCGAAAATAATTTACCGCTTAACTCAGATGGCCTTCGAACCCAAGGCGTATAGCGATGGTACAGAAGCCGATGTTATTGACAAACTTCGCGCCTCTGGCGATCTAACACTGTCACTGGTTGCACAGGTCAACACTGAGATAGTGGGTCATGTTGCGTTTTCTCCAGTTACCATAGGCGAGTTCAATGACGATTGGTATGGTCTGGGTCCCGTGTCTGTGCACCCGGATCACCAGCTTAAAGGCATTGGTTCGGCATTAATAGACGAAGGCTTAAAAATACTGCAGGCCAAAAGCGCTGCAGGCTGCGCTCTGATAGGTGACCCAAAATACTACTCTCGTTTTGGTTTCGTGTCGAACGGAAAAGTCAGCTATGGCGATGTTCCAAGCCACATTGTTCAATGGCTGAGCTTTGGGGAGCAAGTACCATCCGGTGCGCTGATTTTTAACGCGGCATTTGATGAATAGGCGTTCTATTCAACCCAGACGTTAAAGTAGCAAACTGTATTGCATTCCAGCGGGGCTTATGCTTTCATAGAAGACCGTGTAAAGGTCACTACAGAAGGAGATATTTATGATTGTTGCAAACACTATAACGGCAGCTCTTATCTAGTCACTCCTTGTTTCAGGCTGTTATGTGCCGGTTGTGTTACCCGCATCCAGCGCTTCACTACTAATTAAAGATCTGCCTTTCGAAGGTGCGTTTTAGTTTCCAAACTAAAGCGTCGTAATACTTTGCTTGTGGATCTTTAATAATGACTTCAAAAAACGTAACGTCTAATTCTTACTCACTTATTGAACTTGGTTTCTCGCCACACTTTCGTTCGCAGCTAAGCCTTGCAGAGCTTGAACAACTGCAACCCATGCGCATTGTGGAAGTGCAGCGTGATCGATTGCATGCCTATGGTGATCATGCTGTCGCCGAGCTCATCGTTAGTGGAGCAAACTCAACTGGGGACTTCGCCGTAGGCGATTGGGTGCTGGCAGATGATCAGCATCGTATTGTCAGGGTTTTGCAGCCGGTGAGTTCGCTTAAGCGCCGGGCGGCGGGTACTGATGCCGCTGTTCAGCATATCGCTAACAATATAGATACCTTGTTTATTGTTAGTTCGTGTAATGCGGACTTCAATGAAGCCCGTATAGAGCGATACTTGGCGCTCTCGAAAGAAGCAAACGTTGATGCGGTGATCTTGTTGACAAAAGCCGATATGTGCAAAGACGTAGCGCAGTTTAAAAGTAAAGCCGAGCAACTGATGGATAATGTAGTGGTTTTGGCTTTAAATGCTACCGATGAAAAAAGTCGGGCTGAACTGGATCCGTGGTGCAGCACAGGGCAAACTATTGCTTTGCTCGGTTCATCCGGGGTTGGCAAAACCACGCTGATGAATCTGCTTACCGGGGAGACTGCCGCCACGCAGGGTATACGCGAAGACGATGCCAAGGGTAAGCATACAACGACTTATCGCTCCATGCGTTCGATGAAAGCAGGTGGCTGGGTCATCGATACACCCGGTATGCGTGCACTTAGGCTTCACGATACCGCCGAAGGAATAACCGCCGTGTTTGATGAAATATGCGATGCGGCCACAGAATGTCGGTATGCGGATTGTCAACACGAAGGTGAACCCGGATGCGCTGTACAGCTAGCCATAGACAATGGCAAGCTCGATCCCGAACGACTAAAGCGTTGGCGTAAGCTGCAAAGAGAAGACTTGCATAACACACAATCGATTGCTGAAGCCCGTAAACGACAAAAGCAATTCAGCAAATCAGTAAACCGAGTGGTCAGGGGTAAAAAAGATCGGCGAGGCATGTGATTCTATGGCTATACTGAATGCCACGCTTAATCTGCTGGTCTGGCAACTCGGTCTGCGACGCGCATACTCTGGAAGGTAACGTAACGCTTATGAAAGCCATTGTGTACAAAGAATATGGTGACCCCGGTGTGCTGCATATTAGGGAATTGCAGAAGCCGCTGCCTAAGCCGAACGAGATTCTCATTAAAGTACGAGCAGTCGAAGCGACTAAGGCAGACTGTGAGTTACGCAGTTTCAATTTTCCGGTGAAGTGGTTTTGGATACCTTTGCGTTTAGCAATGGGCATTACAAAGCCCAGGAAATCCGTGTTAGGTGCGTACTTCGCTGGCGAAGTTGAAGCTATTGGCGAGGGTGTAGTGAAATTCAAGCCAGGAGATGAGGTGTTCGGTGCAACGCAGTTTTTATTTGGTGCGTATGCCGAGTATCTATGTTTGCCAGACAATTGCACGGTTGTGAGTTGTCGTGATTAGAATGGACATGCCATGATTAACACATCATTGTTAAAAGCAAATCTTTGTATAGTCATCTTTTGCATAGTGTTGAGCTCGTGTTCGGGAACATTAAAACCTTTTGCAAGCGATGGCTGCAGCTCGTTCCCCGATGGCACACTGCAACAAAACCAATTGTGGCTGGGTTGTTGTATCGAGCACGATCTAGCCTATTGGGAAGGTGGTACATACAATGAGCGACTGGAGGCCGATCAACGTCTGCGTATGTGTGTAGCGGAAGTGGGCGAACCGGAAATCGCATTGCTGATGCTGGCGGGTGTTAGAGTGGGCGGCACTCCATTACTACCAACCAGCTATCGCTGGGGTTATGGCTGGCCATACCCAAAGCCCTATGGGCCTTTAACAGATGAAGAGTTAAAACAGATTAATGCTATAAAGCCAGAGCTTAGCGATCTGCTGCCGAAAACAAACTGAAGAAATTATTCGTTGTTGCTTCAGCCAATTCTTCTAATTCAATTCCGCGAAGGTTTGCAACAAACTCCGCCGTGTGCCGAACGAATGCTGGTTCGTTTGTTTTGCCTCTGTGTGGAACCGGTGCCAAGTAGGGTGCGTCGGTTTCAACGAGGATACGATCGAGCGGCGCTTTTAACGCCACTTCCTGCACGGGTTTCGCACTGTTAAACGTCACAATGCCGGAAAACGAGATATAAAAACCAATATCCAATGCTTGCTTAGCCACATCCCAGTCTTCGGCAAAGCAATGCATAACTCCGCCTGCATCACGAGCGTTATGATCACGCAGGGTGTTCATCGTATCGTCTGCGGCAGCACGTGTATGAATAACTAACGGCTTTTTGGTTTGTCGGCCAGCTTCAATGTGTGCGTGAAAGCGCTCGTGCTGCCAGCTCATATCGGCATCGTCGTCAGAGCGGAAATAATCCAAGCCCGTTTCGCCCAGCGCTATCACACGCGGATGTTTGGCGGCCTCAATGATGTCGTCTGCTGTAGGCTCGTAGCCCCCTTCGGTTGTGGGGTGTTTGCCTACCGATGCATAAATTTGACTGTGAGCTTCTGCCAGGGCCAGTACATCAGGCTGGTTTTCCCAGCTGGTCGAGATGCACAACAGATGTTCGATCTCGTTATTGGCTGCATTCTGTAGAATATCGGGAATACGGCCGTCAAAGTCCGGGAAATTGATGTGGCAGTGAGAATCGACGAGCTGCATATGGGTATTGCCGTTGAAAAAGGAACAGTTTACGCTGTTCGACAGCAGGAGTAGTAAATATGAGTGCCGAAATGTTGGATGCTAAAAATTTGAATGCTGAGAATCTCGTGTCGAAGATTGGTCAGCAAGCGCGAGCCTGCGCCGCCCAGCTGTCGACCGCATCCACCGATGCAAAGAATAAGGCCTTGATCGCCATAGCCGATGCAATTGATGCGCAAAGCGACAAACTGCTGGCCGCCAATGCAGCGGATCTGGCGCGTGCTAAAGAGTCCGGTATCAGCGATGCCTTGTTCGACCGCCTAGAATTAAACCCGGCACGCATTGCGTCTATGTCGAAAGGCTTACGCGATATCGCCGGCCAGTTCGATCCGGTGGGCGCCATGTCTGCCAGCGAGCGACAACCATCGGGATTAGAGATTGCCAAAATGCGCGTGCCGTTGGGTGTCATTGGCGTAATTTATGAGTCTCGACCAAATGTGACGGCTGATGCTGCGGCGTTGTGCATTAAGTCGGGTAATGCTGTTGTGTTGCGTGGTGGTTCAGAAGCCATTGAATCCAATATGGCCATTGCAGCCTGTATTAAGCAAGGTCTGCACGCTGCAAACTTACCCGAGCATGCCGT
>CAYMHU010000033.1:0-13033 GCA_964390335.1 uncultured Granulosicoccaceae bacterium
GAAATCTATATTAACTCAGACTAGGTCTGTCTAACAGCAGGTTGACACACAGGGGGGTCAGGTCTTTGATTTTGCTTGTTTGGCGTGGCTAGCGTGGCTAGGGTCAGGTCTTTGATTTTGCTCGCTCGGCGCGCTAACCGTGTGGAGTTATAAAGTAGCCTCATGCGGAATTAGCGCCCTCCTCTTGGTACTCCCTTACATCCTTAGCCAAAGCTTCAAGCTCCGGCTCAGCAAACCCCAGTTCATGCAACTTTTCCGATAACTGAAATAGATAATCGCAGTTTCGTCCAAGTGGCCCCTCTGCAGTAGCGATGATGCGTACAGTTTCTTCAAGTGTTAGATTATCAACAAACCGGTGATTGGTTTTATCAACAACGAACGCCAGAGCTTTAAAAGTTTTATCTGTTTCAACACAACGTGCGTCCACCCAAGTTGGTTTATAGATGTAATGAGACATTTCTCGGCGAAATAAAATATCGAGTTCCGTGGTGATCTTGTTAGCATCAATGCGGAACGCCACGCCGTTGCATTTACCCCCATTCATTAAACCCATCATTAGCCCCGGGTTTTCAACGCAGCCCCGACTCAAAGTGGTCCAGAAGCAAAACTTTTTTTCATAACCTGTAATACTGCATCGACGTTGCTCCACGTAATCTATCGCCGGATTCCAGATTAAGGACCCATAGCCAAATACCCACAAGTCTGCGCTGTCAAGAGCACTTATAGTAAGGTCAATAAGTTCTATGCGCTGCTCATCGGACATTCGCTGCAGATCGCTATGCCTTTCATGTATTAGGCGTTCTACGTCGCCGTTAAGTAGTGCCTCTCTTGTTAATTCAATTTTTTTCGACATGAGGGTCAGGTCTTTGATTTTGAATTCCGTACTATGATACTAACCGTCGAGTAGTGAAGATTGAAAAAAGCTGCGATTTCCGCGAGTGTGTATCCACCACTTCGATAAGCGCTGGCTATAGCCCGATTACGATCTTTTTCCTGATCAAGATACTCGGCAATGGGCTTTGCTGGAGGTCGAGATTGGACCTTCGGCATTTCGCTTAAATCCCTATCCTCGTGGATCAAAGACTGCATACGTTCAACAAATTGATCATCACCGAGATAGACCTGATGCTTGAGCGCCGACCAGATTGATTCGCGACCGACACCTGCAAGCACAAACTTCGAGTAACGTTTTTTAGCAGAGACACTACGCTTCCCGAATACCGACAACAACCAATCACTATTAAACCAGGTTGGTCCAATGGATAATCCGATCATCGCGCGGTAACTGCTCCAATGCCAATCTTCTGGATTCTTAACCATACCAGCTCTGACTGGATTCAGTACAATATAGCGTGATAGCTCAAGCAGGTAGGCTTGCTTATCAACCAGTATTGATTTGAATCGACCCTGAAACACATGTCCACATCGGCCGTGTCTACGATTAAAGTCCTGTGTATATACACCGTTAAGTTGGCGCATGCCTTTCGACAAATTTGCATCCGGTGTTTCGACCATCAAATGGTAATGGTTACCCATGAGGCAATAGGCATGGCAAGCCCAATTATAGGAATCACATACCTCCCCGAGTCGACGCAAAAAACCGATTCGATCAACATCTGATTCAAATATGGCTTCGCGACGATCACCGCGTGAAGTGATGTGGTAAAGCGCTCCCTTAAATTCGAGTCGTAGGGGTCTAGTCATTGTGTTTAGCAATCCGTTGCCAGTCACGACCAGTTTATACTCCGAATTGAATCAGGTCAAAGTAGGGGTATTGGGGTCAAGTCTTTGTTTTGTAGTCCTCGGGTCTTCATAACGTACCTCTCCAAGAACTCAGCCATTCAAAAACAAAGACCTGACCCCTACTCTTTACTTAACCGCCCATAACTTTCGGTAACCACAACACCAACTGCGGAAACACGAAGATCAGAATGAGGCCCACAAGCTGAACCAGCATGAATTGCATCATGCCAAGATAGATATCTTTCAAATCCCAATTTGGCACTACGCCTTTCAAGAAATAAGCTGACAATGCCACCGGTGGTGACAGCCAGGCGGTTTGCAAATTCACTGCTACAAGAATACCGAACCAGACCATTAAGTCATAGCGTTCTAGTCCGTGCACATCCAAGGCTTCGACCGTGGGTAATAAGATTGGCACAACAATTAACACAATAGGCACCCACTCCAACGGCCAGCCCAGTAGAAAGATCAGCGCCATCACCAACAGCAGAATAATGTACGGTGACATTTCAAGGCCCAGCAGCATCTCGGTCATCATCTTTGGCGTACCCAGCGCACTGAATTCAGCGCCAAAGAAGTTGGAGGCCGCAACCAAGAACATGATTAGCACGGTAATTTCTAACGCTTTGACCAAGCTGTCAAAAAAGTTGGGTATCGAGAATTTGCGATAACCTATTGACAGCAGTATGGCACCGAACGCACCCATAGCCGCAGCTTCTGCAGGGGTTGCGAGCCCAAGCAGGATTGAACCCAACGCAAAGGAAATTAAAATAGTCGGCGGCATAAGTCCTGCGAAAAACTCATCCCAAAGATCAGAGAAGTAAAAGTCTTTACGGTTTTCTGCGTCGTAGATCGGACGACCCAGAAAAGCCAACAGCGCAGTGAATGCTGCAAACACAACAGAAAAGATTGGTAAACCACCCTCGCCCATGTTTGCAAAAATCATATAAACGTGGAACAGCACCGCAATAGGCACGGCTACGCGTAGAACACTTGGGTTTCGATACGCAGCCACGGCAAATGCGGTTACAGCTAAAAAGACAACCAGACCACCAAATGGCATTAAGCCGGCAAACGCGCCACCAATAGCGAGCCCAAAAACCCGGCACAACGTCAGCACACCAAGGCAAACCAACACAACTTCTGCCCCATAAAAGCGGGAGGTTTCCGGTTGATCTTCATCGGACAGGATTGGTCCTAATGAAGGATTAATCCAGCAGCGTCCGAGTGTGTAGATGAGGTAAAGCGAAGCCAATAGCGCACCGGGTATAAACGCACCACGGAACAAGTCCAACGTGGAGACTTCTAAAACTGGTCCCATGACGATAAGCATGATTGACGGCGGAATAAGGATACCCAACGTACCACCTGCCGTTATTGTTCCAGCGGACAGCTTCACGTTGTATCCGGCACGACTCATAGTCGCACCGGCCATGATGCCAAGCAACGTGACTGAGGCGCCAACGATGCCGGTTGCCGCAGCAAAGATGGTTGAGACAATGAGTACTGCTATAAACAACGATCCGCGTACACGGGCCATCATCATTTGAATTGAAGCGAACAGGCGTTCCATCAAACCAGCTGCTTCCATAATAATGCCCATCAACACGAATAACGGCACCGCCATAAGTTGATCGTTCCACATGGTGGCGTTGGTGTTCAGCGTCATCAGTAGCGTGGTGAGTTTAAAGTTCGCACCCCAAATACCAAATACAAACGCTAGGAATATCAATGTGAACGCAATTGGGAAACCAATAAAAATAACGAACAACATAACCCCGAGCATGATCAAACCAATAATCGGTTTGGGCAGATTCGGGCGAGCTTTCATTACGTCGGTGAACCATTCACCGCCAGGTACGATGCCAGGGGCAAACACGGCCAGTACCAACCAAATCAACACAATCAGGTAAATTGGCATGAGGCGCAGAAACACTCGTTCGCGTTCTTTACCCATTTTATGAAAGGCACGGAAGATTTCAGGAATACCCTGTAACATGAGCAATGCAGCACCCACCGGCATAGCTAATCGTGCTGGCCACACTAATGGTCCCCATGCACTATCAGCTTGTCTGGTTTCCCCTGAGGTCAACGACGCCTTAAAGGCTTCCCACATGCCTACAGGATTTTCACCAGCGGTTGCCGCCACTTTCAAAGCTTCCCACCACTGTCCAGTGGATACGTTTGACCCAGCAAATGAGGTCCACCAGTACTGCGAAGAAATGATGGTAAAGAACAGCATGGACGGAATAAAGAACAGTAGGTACAGCGTTGCATCAACTGTTGCCTGCGTTTTGTCCGACCAGTATCGATAAAGAAAATCAGCGCGAATATGAACACCGCGCATAAGACCGTAACCGGCAGCCCCCATGAACAGCACTCCGGCGATCATGCGACTAACATCGTATACCCAAAGTGTAGGCCCAAGGTTTAACGAACGCGCGAGATCTTCAAACCCTGCATTTTGCAAAATAGAAAAGGAGTTGCGTGAGAAGACTTCGAACACAACCACGGCAATCAGCGGCACTAACAAGAGCGCGAAGAGCTGACCAGCGCGGTAGTTCATCACATCGATAATAGCCGTTATCGGACGCTGCCAACGGGTCATGTCCTCTGGTGTTTCACCAGGGGCTTCGGCGCGTCGCTCTGCTATCAGCTCGTCTGCGATTTCCAGATCGTCAGGATTTGGATCTTCGGCCATGTGGAAGTCTTCCTACATTAAAGGGGGTAATTAAAAAGCAGTACGGGCTCATTAAGAGCCCGAATCCACTAATACTTCTGTGAGACAACAATCGGATATCAATAAAGAGTAAGGGCTCGGAGAGAGCCCCTCTCTGTTGAACCGTGAGTTGAAACTTACTTCAGAGTGTCAGCGTGTGCTTTACCCAAACCAGCGTTTGATGCTTGTGCACCCGCCCAGAATGGAACCGCGATGTCAGCGAAGTCTTTTTGAGACTGCCAAACTTCCGCGAAAAACTCATTCTCGTCAGCAGCTTTTTGCAACGCGTTTTGTGCAGCGGACATGTACTCGGTGAAGTACTCAGCGGGAGTGTCTTCTAAAATAACACCGTGATTGTCAGTCAAATCTTTCAGTGCCTTACCGTTTTCATAGATGCGGTATGACATAGACTTAGACAAAGATGCGTTTGAAGCAACTTCCAAGGCTTTCTTCTCAACATCAGACAGACCTTCGTAAATATCGCCGTTGATGTATAAGTCGGCGTTTACTACAACCTGGTGTAAGCCTTGCAGATAGTAGTGCTTCAGAACTTTCTGGAAACCGAATACTGAATCAGGCTTAGGGCAGCACCATTCAGCCGCGTCGATTGTGCCTTTTTCAAGTGCAGGCAGAATGTCACCACCACCCATAGCAACCGCAGGAACACCAATGTCAGCATAAGCTGCGCCTACCATGCCAGGAGGTGCACGGAAACGCATCTTACGAAAATCGTCCATAGACTCGATTGGCTTAGGGAACCAACCCAGCGCTTCAGGACCTACAGGCTGCAACATGAAACCTTTTACGTTCACGCCCATTTCATCCCACAAGCGGTCATATAGCTCTTTACCACCACCATATTGGAACCAGCTAAGGAACGCGATGTTGTCCATACCAACGCCAGCGCCCGCAACCGGAGCACCAAACAGGTTAGCGGCAACGTGCTTACCACCCCAGTAGTGAGTCCATGCGAAACCAGCTTCAACAAGACCCGCATCAACCGCGTCGATAATGTCGCTAGGAGCTACAACAGCGCCAGCAGGCAACACTTCGATGGTCAGTGAACCACCAGTCAATTCGCCAACGTCTTTAGCGAACTCTTTCAGCATAACGACTTCGTCTGACGAATCACCCAAGACTGATTGAATGCGGATAGTAGTTTCGGCGTATGCAGTACCAACTGCCATTGCCACACTCAGCGCGGTAGCGCCAAGAAGATGTGTTACTTTCATAATTCCTCCAAAAGATTTTTCATTAATACGTTGGGGTCAACATTTTTGCTTCGCATTTGCGCAAGCTTTAATCACCAACGGTAAGCTCTTAGTGCCGACAATCCAAACAGTCTTGCGACAAAGATAGAACAGTTAGCTACAGTCAGTAATTCAAAGTAGAATCTTATTATAGCGAGACCAAGAATCTCATTATTGCGGCAGAGTGTCAATATCCGCTGTTCACTAAATACTGAAATGGCGTGGTAATCATTAATGTTTCTGACTGACTCCGTAGACGGTTTTTTGGTGCGACGGGGACACAAATTGTCGAGTAATTAGTCGATCAGACATCCATTCCTGCATGAATCCGTTTTAGCTGCCGTGGCACCAATCCGATGTCCAATTTGGATCGAGAGCATTTACACCGGAGTCTGGAGAAAACAACTTGTAGAAGTGTCCTCTTCAGCATGCTTTTAAATATCCGCTTCAAGCCAAACATCCCTGCTGGCGAAACAAATTACATTGCGCACTGATCGGGTATTCTAAACCATCCATTCACCCATCAATTAGCAGGCTCTTCCAACATGCGTTTACACATTATTCGCCACGGAGAAACCGATTGGAACGTTGAACGCCGGATTCAAGGGCATTTGGATTCCGAACTAAATGAACTGGGTTTCAAGCAAGCGCGTGAGCGCGGTAATGATCTAATCGATATTCCGTTTTCAGCTGTGTATTCAAGCAGCAGTCTACGCACAAGACAAACCACCACCGAATTACTGGGCAATCGACTCGTTAACGGTTTGGTCGACAGTAAATTTCCAGTGATCTACATGGATGAACTGAAAGAGGTCTGCCTCGGTGTATGGGAAGGTAAGCTATGGAGCGACATTGCCGCGGCATACCCGGCTATGGTCGAGGCACACAAAAAAGCGGATAACGCTTTTGACGTTGAAGGTGCTGAGTCCATGTACCAAACACAAGAACGCGGTATCAAAGCCATTGAGTCGATAATCTCTCAACAACGCAACACGTCACCAACCAATGGTTCCAATGAAATTTTAATAGTAAGTCACGGAGCAATAATGAAAGACATACTGGCTTATTATCTGGACATACCCTTGACGGAACTTCACTCAAGACCATCGTTACCCAATTGCGCACACTGCATCATCGACATTGACGGTTCGGAACGCTCCGTCGTGCAAATAGCCAACGCTCAAGTTGACCAGTGGGTAAAAAAATAATCCAACCGAAGCAGGCTGCAATTTGAAAACCTGATCAGCTGCAGTGGCACATCCTGTGGGCTCAGCTGACGTGACAGAACTTTTTAATACCAGCGGCGAACTCAGTGGTTGGGCAGTAGCAATTAAAACTCAAGAAGATTGTGCTGCCGGCAACGGTTGGTATTGGTATGAAATTCTGGATACAAAAGCAGATTCGCGTCGTAGGCGATGGTCATGGGGTTTCACTTTGTTTCGATTTTCATACGCCAAGCAAGGATTTCGTACTTATTTCGCATCCGCTGAAGTAAACAAAAATTGCTCTATCAAGCGATAGTAATTTGGGTGGCTTGAAATATCATTGTGGCCCACACCTTCTAATGCATGAAATTCCACATCGGTTTCAAACCCAGTCAATAAGCGCTGGGTTCGCGGCATTTTTATAACTCTGTCCTGCGTTGCCGCAATAACCAATGTTCTCGCTTGAATATGTTTTGCTCGAGCGAACGAATCATGCTTATCTTTTAATAGCAAACTCATCGGGTAGATGGGAAATTGCGACTGCGCAATGCGTTGAACGCTGTCAAAGGGTGTAACCAAAATCAGTTTATGTACTGCACGCTGAGCGGCGACATAGGTTGCTACCGCACTACCCAGACTGCGCCCCATCACCACAGTCGATGGGTGATCTAACTTGATACTATCGAAAACTTTAAGCGCATCCGAATAGATTGCGCTTTCACTTGGCGTGCCAGTACTACCGCCATAGCCCCGATAATTAATCAGATACACCGCGTAATCAGAGAACTTTGTAGAGAAACTGTCGGCGTTATAGGCTACGTTCTCTGCATTACCACCAAAGTAAATAATGGCGTTTACAGCAGTCTCATTTAATACGTAAATGTTGATGCTGTGCCCGTCATTGTCTAACATTCTGCTACTTAGCGTTGATGACTTATCGCCGACTGGAAAGTAGATGAAGCTGCGCTGCTTAAGATATAAAAACAGTCCCACCCCAATATAAAGTAATAATGCGATTGATATTATATTTTTCATGCATTCTGAACTTTTATCTCGCAGGCACCGGATCTGCCACTACCTTGCTGGTACCGGAATCCGCTGCTTGATTAACTTGATATTTGTCACCATCGGATAAGTTTATGCCTTTGCACACGACGGATTCCAATGTAAATCTGTTGTTCGAAGCGACAAGTTCACTTGCAATTATTTGGTTACCGTGCAGACGACCGCGCCGAAGCGGCATTATCCAACCAATTGGACACAATTAACGGCGAGGCCTTAGCTGCCTGTTGAATCAGAAAATCGTGTGCTCCGTTATCGAGCTTTGCACTCAATCTCGCATCTGGCCCAACCACGCCAATGCAAAATCGCACCCCAATACCGTCGAGATGAATTGGCACTGCCATACTCAGCACACCATCCTCTATCTCGCCATTGCATACCGCAAAACCGTTTTTGCGCACAGCTTTAAGTTCACGCTCAAGCCGCTTGCGATCTATGATTGTTTTTGTCGTGAATTGGTTAAAGGGGTCCTTATAAATATCATCTCTTGCTTCAGCGTCCATAAAAGCTGTTATCGCCTTTGCCGATGAACAGGCATGCACTGGCCGCTCGCCCAAGCCAGGATAAATGTAGGACTGCGATTGATCAGTCGGTGTTTGAACACCCGCAATCTCAATACGATTTTCTCGTAGTCGTGCAAAGAAAACGGTTTCTTCGTAGGTATCAAGTATTCGAGAGACCACAATCGAAATGACCTGCATTAGATTTGCGGACGATAATCCCAACATCGCAATGCGCATGAATCGTGGACCCAAAACATAGCTCGACCCATCTGGTACTTCTTCGATAAACCCGCAAGCTACAAGTGAGGCAATACTTCGATACAACGTGGCACGAGGCAGCTTTATCCGCAGCGCCAATTCCGATACTTTGACCGGACCACAAGTTGCGATAATCTCAAGTAGTTGTATTTGACGCTCTTGCACAGATTTTTGCCTAGCTAATCAAACCGTGGGGGACCTCATCGATGAATCCAAGTATCTATATATGGGAATGCTTCTCATAAGATGATACCATCACTGAAAGGTGCTTTATCGCGAAACATATCGTAACACCACCTATGTGCTTGTCCAAGAATTCAAATGAGGAAGCAAAAAAGCAGTAATCGATAACAACTATCCACAGGGGAAAAAACAATGAACATGACACCAGATCCAACGTTCCACGCAACACCGCAATTGGCTATGCAAGCAGCGCCCGAAAACTATGGCTTTACCGTGATGTTAAGTCCCGATGGTTCGCAATCGGACGGAATCGCTGTCGTTGATTTAAATCCAAAGTCAAAAACCTATGGCGAGATAGTTCATCAGGTTATCGTGCCCTCCAAAGGCGATGAATTTCACCACTTTGGTTGGAATGCATGTTCATCATCACTGTCCCCGCTCACTGGGCACGCGTTTCTGGAACGCCGCTACTTAGTGGTTCCCGGTATTCGCTCCTCACGTATTTACATTATTGATGTTAAAGAGCCGTTAAAAGCCAAGGTCCACAAGATCATCGAACCCGAAGAAGTGTTTGAAAAAACCGGCTATTCGCGCCCGCATACCATTCACTGCGGACCCGAAGGCATTTACGTTTCTACGCTAGGTGGAGCCGGTCCTGATGGTACCGATGGACCGCCGGGAATCTTCATCATGGACTGCGAAACGTTTGAAGTGATTGGCCGTTACGAAATGGATCGCGGTAAGCAGGACAAACACTACGACTTCTGGTGGAACCTACCGCAGGATTACATGGTCAGCTCCGAGTGGGGCTTGCCACCACAGTTTGAAAATGGCGTCGTGCCTGAAGATCTACTCTCTAACAAGTACGGTCATTCAATCCACTTCTGGGATTTAAGAAAACGTAAAAACATCCAAACGATTGATTTTGGTGAAAACTATCAAATGGCATTGGAAATTCGCCCGGCCCACGATCCAGCAAAGGCCTATGGCTTCTGCGGGGTTGTGGTTGATACCACTAATCTGCAAGGCGCTATTTTTACTTGGTGGCGTGATGATGATGGTAAATGGCAATCGAAAAAAACCATCACTATCGATCCTGTGCCTGCAGACCCGGACGACTTACCAGAATTACTAAAAGGATTCTCGGCAGTCCCGCCCTTAGTCACCGACATTGATCTGAGTCTTGACGATAAATACTTGTATGTGGCCTGCTGGGGATTAGGAGAAATGCATCAGTATGATGTTACCGACCCAATGAATCCTGTGTTGGCAGGTAAGGTCGAATTGGGCGGCATAGTCGCGCATCATAAACACCCTAACGGCAAAGACTTCGCTTACGGTCCGCAAATGGTAGAAATAAGTCGCGACGGTGAACGTGTCTACTGGACCAATTCGCTTTATTCAACCTGGGACGATCAGTTCTACCCGAACGACTCGGGCGGTCAGATGGTTATGGCGAAGGTTGGGAAGAATGGCGGACTAACGCTCGACAAAGATTTCTATATCGACTTTCCAGAGGGATACCGAAGCCATCAAATCAGACTTGAAGGTGGCGATTGTTCGACCGATAGTTTCTGTTATCCAAACGTCTAAATCGGCATTGTGGATACAGTTTCATTGACGGCCCTTTGGTGGGCCGTCATTATTTCGGGCTTCTATCATGGGATCAACCCAGGCATGGGTTGGCCGCTGGCGGTTTCGGCCGCGTTAATGGAAAAGCGACACAGCGCGTTACCCATCGCTCTCATTATGCTTGCTGTTGGGCATTTACTGGCGATGTTGGCCATCTTGCTACCGTTCTCAGTGATGACTGCATTGGTGACTTGGGAAAAACAGATTCGCGTTGGTGCCGGATTATTAGTCATTGCAATGGGAATCTACTTGTTAATTAATCGTAGGCATCCAAAATTTTTAGCACGCGTACATCCGGCTCGACTCGGTCTATGGTCTTTCCTGGCAGCTATGGCACATGGCGCAGGTTTAATGTTGGTTCCAATCTATCTGGGAATAGCGGGCATGCATGACACCGACATGGGTCATCAGGCCGCAGGCGCGTTAATGGTAGGCAATATTTTTAATGTGCTCAAAGTCGCTATCGTTCACACCTTGGCAATGGCTTTTGCCGGTGGCGTTTTCGCCACGGTAATTTACTTCTGGCTAGGATTAAAGTTCATCTCAAAAACCTGGTTCAATTTGGATATTGTGTGGGCAATTAGTCTCATTATTGTGGGCGCGTTTGGTGTATTTTCAGCCTATATGGGGCATATGGATCATGCAGCTCATATGGGCCACTAGATCAACAATACACAGAACTGAATTGCCTGCATCATTTGCGACCTACCCTCAATTTCATTCCAATCTAAACAACAATGTAGAGAAGGAACCAAATCAGGCTCAACACGGTCCTAACATTTCAAATGCAACACGCTATGCGGTGTTCACGTGTGAACTTCCCGTGTGACAGAGTCATTTGTAGTGAAAAGTCCAGCTGGGACTAATTCGTGTTTCGAGATTTGGAGTCAAAAATGAAAACTGAACGCCTGGAGTTTACTGGACACGACGGCGCAACCCTCGCGGCCCGACTGGACTTACCGACGGGAACACCAGCGGCCTACGCTTTATTCGCTCATTGCTTTACTTGCTCCAAAGATATTCCAGCAGCCCGAAGAATCGCGCAGCGCTTGGCTTCGTTGGGTATTGCTGTGCTTCGGTTCGATTTTACCGGCTTGGGACATTCTAGCGGCGAATTCGCCAACACAAACTTCAGTTCCAATATTAAAGATCTGGTGTTGGCGGCAGACTTTTTGCGCGAACACTACCAAGCACCGCAAGTACTCATCGGACACTCATTGGGTGGGGCAGCAATACTTGCAGCAGCCGACCAGGTTACAGAAGCAAAAGCGGTTATATCAATTGGCGCACCTGCCGACCCTGTCCATGTTATGCATAACTTCCAACAGAAAGTAGAGTCTATACAAAAAGACGGACAGGCTGAGGTTCAGTTGGGTGGAAGAACCTTTACGATAAAACAACAATTCCTAGAGGATATTTCAGCAGTTAATCTTGCTACCAAAATTGGCTCGCTTCATAAAGCACTACTCGTTTTACACGCACCGTTTGATAAAACAGTAGAAATCGACAATGCTGCTAAAATTTTTCAGCAAGCTAAACACCCGAAAAGCTTTATTACTCTCGACGATGCCGATCACTTGCTAAGCAAACCAGAAGATGCGGAGTATGCCTCCGATATTATTGCAGCGTGGGTGCAGCGATATATCAATGTGAAGTTGCTACCTAAGTTAATGCATGCACCGGAAGGGATCGTGCGAGTTAGCGAAGCAGATCCAAGCAACTTTCTTCAAGACATCAGCGCGGCCGGGCATCACCTTATCGCTGATGAACCTCAGAGTTATGGCGGTAATTTTCTGGGGCCTACACCGTATCAATTGATTAGCGCAGGCCTTGGTGCATGTACCTCTATGACCATCAGAATGTATGCTAGAAGGAAAAAAATGCCGCTAGAACATGTTCAAGTGGATGTGAGTCACGACAAAATTCACGCCGAAGACTGTGAAACGTGCGAGCAATCAGAGGGCAAAGTGGATCAATTCAAACGAAGCATTACTTTAACAGGGAATTTAAGCGATGAAGATCGTCAAAAACTACTTGTTATTGCCGACAAGTGCCCAGTGCACAAAACGCTAGAGAGTGTAATAAATATTACTACTGAATTAGCCTAGCTATAATTTTCTTTGCCAACTATTACT
This sequence comes from uncultured Granulosicoccaceae bacterium, assembly GCA_964390335.1. Lineage (GTDB taxonomy): Bacteria > Pseudomonadota > Gammaproteobacteria > Granulosicoccales > Granulosicoccaceae > Granulosicoccus. Next base: position 12,691 of record CAYMHU010000033.1, read on the forward strand.
CACACTCTATGGGCGCTATGAAAAAATAAGTGTTATCAAGCTTTGGGTATTACAGATCACAAAATTAACATCACCCAAGCAAACCATACAGGCCTCATTCCTTTCTACTAGACCATTGGCGCTTCTACTATAATTCAATTAGTACGTAAGGCTATTCTTACTGCCAAAGCGACTCATTTTAAAAATAGTTTGCTATCGTTTTAAACAGAGGCAGTTATTTTCCTGGAGTTGTACCGCAGTGGATGTTGTTTTAACTGCATATAGTGGTCCGATAAGCGTTAAGTCTATTTGTGGTTTTTTGCTGAAACCGCAACTTATTCATTGACGATAACCATCACCATTA